>JBGSKY010000253.1:0-5160 GCA_041740995.1 Pirellulaceae bacterium | reverse complement strand
GGGCAGCCATAAGAGCAGGCGTGACTTGCGTGCAATCTATCGAAACTTGACGGTTCAGCAGCATGACGAAGTTGATCATGCTGCGACTAAGATTAAGCTCTCGAATTTGCTCGCAGACATCCTAGCCGAGCCAAACGAAATCGAGTGATTCATTTGGCTCGCATGATTCCGTTCGTCCGTTAGAACTTCAGCGACAAGCCAAGGTCCACGCCTTGCAAGTAAGTGACTTGGTCTCGGACGACTCCACCTGGTGTTGGTGGCAGGCCGGTAAATCCTGAGAGATCGGTCATAGTGTTGACCAGATCGGACGAGAGCACTGTGTCTGGGATGATGATCAGCGTATAGCCGACAGAAAATTGCAGGCTGCTGGTCAGATCCAAACGCAGTTTGGCACCGAGTTCAGGCAAGAATGTAAACTTGTCTCTTGTCTGGCTGCCAGCGATGTTCGGACCGGTGATGAGTCCGCCCGGTGATGTGATGATCGATGGACCAGGTGCATCTTCGGTAGTCGAACCGAAAACGTTGGTCGTCGAATGCATATTCCCAAGTGCGATCTTTCCGATCGTTGATACCGTGCAGAACCCGCTGCTGATATCGCTGAGAATACCGATGTGACCGCCGTGAAAAGAATTTTGAGCGCCGAACGAGTCCAACGTTGTTGTAACAGTCCCGTCAGGAGTGCTGTTAGTGATTCCGTCGATCGACGTTGTCTGTAACGTTGTGCTGTTGTCAAATCTTGTGAAGGTGTAGCCGCCGATCAGGTCAGCACGGTTTTTACCCTCGCCAGCAAGCAGCAAACGACCGTACGCTTCGGCAGTGAAGAAACTATTGTTGTCGCTCACACTGATCGAGCCAGTATCACGCCCGAGGGCCCCGGTGTCGAAAGCGACCAAGATGGTCTGATTGGTTCCGCTGAAGACATCAAACACGGGAACGCCCAGCGAAACACTTCCATCGCTGGTAATCGTTTGAGTGCTGTCGCCGTTGAAAATGCCGAACACTCGACCGCCGATGCCGATCGATTTTTCCGCGTTGAGCCACTTGCCTAAGTTGGCTCGCATCCCAGGTGCAAGCTCGCCGCCGCCAGCCACTGGGCCACCTGCGACGACATTTGTCGGAAACGTTCCGCGAGGACCTGATACGGCCAAAGGCGGCGTGCTGCTTTGTCGTGCGAACCATAAGAGGGCTTCAGTTTCAGCCCACCAGGTTGAATTAGATGGTGTGGAATAGCTGCGAGTCGACGGTGTCGATACACGGTAGGTTTCCATTGGAATAGGATCGAATGACGTGCCGGTCCCGTCGTCCAACATGTCAGATTCGCTCTCACTTGGACTTGCATAGCTGACGGTCTTGTCGGAAATGGAGCCCCAGTGATCGTCGGTGATCTTTTTGGCTTGAAGAGCCGGATCAATAGTGTTATTCCGAAACTCGTCCGGTCGAAAATCTGGAGTTGAGATTTCTCGGTTGAGTGTCGGCATTCCGTCGCTGATCGAACGCGGTGAATCACCGATTCGCCCGACGCTTGAACTAGACAGCAGTGGCAAAGCCGCTCCGAGTTCTTGTCCAAAGGCTGGTCCAGCAAATGGGCCGGTGGCTCCAGCGACAGCTAGGGCTAAAAATAAACGATTCATCTTCATATCATGCGATCCTGCTAGGCGTTAGCACAGCTACCATACGCATTTGAGGATCGACCAATTCAATCGTTACCTGCCAGAAAAACGTTAGGCGAGTAACATTTGACGCAAACCTCGCAAATTGCCGAGATGGTAAGGCAGGCAAGCTAGTCTTTACGCGAGCGGCATTGTTTCGATCAACATTTCAGTCGATTCGAAGTTCTGGGTAGAATGAATGTGGGCTGGTCGGCCAAATTTGCAATTTGAGCGTATTAAATTGATGGCGGCGGTCGGAGAACTGAGCCAATTTTTCACCGGAGATTGTTTTGTCAGCAAATCCCCAGCTTGAATCGGAGCCTCTCTTGGACGATTCGAACGAACATCAGGCTTCAACGAGCGAGAGACCCTCGCCAGCGATCGCATCGATTCCCAAGCCGGGTTTGCCCTCTCGGCCGCGGGTTACGGCCGGCTGGCGCGTGCCTGGAGTGTCACAATACAAGATCAGTTCTTGGATCAGCCAATTGAAGGCGGTCAATCGGCTAGAAGATAAACAGGTGCAATTCGACGCAGCACAAATTCGCAAGGAGGCTAAATCACTCCAGTATCGGGCTCGTTCGGGCGAAACCTTTCAATCACTGTTGCCCGAAACGTTTGCTTTGATTCGTGAAGCGGCGCGACGATCGCTCTCGATGCGTCATTATGATGTGCAGATTTTGGGTGGAATTGCGCTGGCCAACGGCTGTATTGCGGAAATGCAAACTGGCGAAGGCAAGACGCTGACCGCGACGCTACCGTTGATCTTGCACAGTTTGGTAGGCAAGGGAGCGCATCTGGCAACAGTCAACGATTATTTAGCCAATCGCGACGCTGAATGGATGCGACCAATTTTCGATACGCTCGGGATTTCGGTAGGGATCGTGCTGACACCTGACCAGCAAGATCAACGTCGTAAAGCTTATAACTGCGATGTCACTTATGGCACCGCAAAAGAATTCGGATTTGACTTCCTTCGAGACCGATTGCTCCTGCGGGCGGCCGGTCGGCTGGCTGACGGATTCATTGGCCAAGGCAGCGAGGAACGCTGGGGCAGCGGCCGGGGCGGTGATTCACCTGTCCAACGCGGCATGCATTACTGTCTGGTTGACGAGGCCGACAGCATCTTAATTGACGAAGCTCGAACACCTTTAATTATCGGCTCGTTAGGCGACGAAGCTCGCGAGATTGTTATCGCCATGTACCGCTGGGCGTCTGCGAACGCGTCGCAATTTGAAATCGAAGAGCATTACACGATTGACTCTGACACGCGAAAAATCGAGCTCACTTCGCGTGGACGTCAATTGGTGCGTGCGTTACCCAAAGAAGCTGACGTGCGACTTGGTGCGCTAATCGATTTGTACGAATACATTGAACGCGCGATTCGAGTTTCACGCGACTATCATCTGGATCGCCAATACGTCGTTGTCGATGGTGAAATCGTGATTGTCGATGAGTTTACTGGCCGACTTGCCGAAGGTCGAAAGTGGCGGGATGGGATTCATCAAGCGGTTGAAGCGAAAGAGGAAATTGAAGTTAGCGTTCCCACCGGACAAGCAGCGCGGATTACCGTCCAAGATTTATTTCTGCGTTACCAATTCTTGGCTGGTATGACTGGGACCGCTGCCACGAGCGCTCGCGAGCTGCGTAAAATTTATCGAACGCCGGTAATTCAAGTTCCAACCAATCGACCGCCGCAACGTCAGCGGCTTGGTGATCGCGTTTATGGCCAAATGCTTGACAAGTTTGCAGCGATCGTCGAAGAGGTCAAATCGGTACATGACCTTGGCCGTCCGATTTTGATTGGAACTCGGTCAATCGATAAGTCGGCGATTTTGGCCGAGATGTTAATCAAAGAAGGTTTGCAAGTCGAGGTTCTCAATGCGCATCAGATCGCTCGCGAAGCAGACATTGTTGCTCGGGCCGGTCAACGAGGCCAAATTACGGTCGCAACGAACATGGCTGGCCGTGGGACCGACGTCAAGCTGCAGCGAGGTGTAGCCGAGCTTGGAGGGATGTTCGTCATCTGTACCGAACTGCACGACGCGGCCAGAATTGATCGACAGTTGATTGGCCGCTGTGGTCGTCAAGGCGATCCGGGTTCTTACCGCCAGTATCTTTCGCTCGACGATGACATTATCAAGAACGCATACGGCTTAAAACGTGGCGGAAAGCTTAAGCTCGTCGGTGAGCGAGCTAATGGTTCGTTGCAACGTTACGGTTCATTACTTAGGGCAGCACAACGGAAGGTCGAGCGGAAGCATTTTCGCGATCGAATGGCGCTCTTACATCACGAAAAAGAGCGTACTAAGGTTCAAAAGGAAATGGGCCAAGACCCGTATCTGGACACAGCTGAGTGATCAGTGCCCCAACGCATTAGATTTTCAACTTGTCTTTGGTTTCGTTAAACATCGACCAATCACCGAACGCTAGGTCAACAAGCGACTCCTTCAGCATTGCAATTAACCGCGTCTCACCATGCTCCTGCCCAACCAATGGAGCTGCCTTCTTCTTTATCCAATCTCCCGTATGCCTTGGTTTTTTGAGCCAGCCGGCGATACTGTGCTGACAAGAAACTGTCGTAGTTGGACTGCAAATAGACTTCGATTTTTGGCGAGAACTGTCGCTGCGGTTGCAGTCATAATATCGGCCGCGACGCTAGTTCCTCGACAAGTCGTCGCTTGGTCGACTATGGTTCGGCTAAATCTAATGCCCGGTGTATCGGTTTGTACTATTTCGCTGGAACCTCGGCGATTGGATTCGACATGCAATGCTCCATCGGTACTTGTCGCGTCGACGATTAGGACATTGGCGAATGTCCTCGCGTTAAAACTCATATTGCGAACAATTCCGTGGCCTGTATTGGTTCAGCGTGAAGTGTATTCAGCTCCGATCGTCGTTATTCCGACTTTAAAAAATTGCCAACTCAATCGCCTCAGAGTTTTCGGTACCGGCGGCGATAATTTGGATGTTTGTCACTAGTCGTCGATCCTTCAGAGGTTCAACATCCAATCGGCGTGATTTTCCTGACGACTTCGTTACGTTTCGATGCATGAGTTCTTTAGTGCGTAACAGATTTTTCGACTTTGAAACGATGCGGATGCTTGCAGTCTACAAGTTATGATGCTCTAAAATCTTGTCGTATATATTTTTGGGCTGCGAAAAAGACCACAGATTGCTTCGTAATTCTTTAGAATTGTTGGACTGATAATCGTCAAATGATATCTCCGTGGTTTTGGCTTCCAAAAAGCGAGAAATTTCCCGAGTAAAATAAGAAGTACATCACGCTCAAGCTTGGGAAGTGGATTATGAAAGACACGACTTTCGCATCGACGACTCAACATGCGATTTTGTGCAGTTTGTTTTGCGCCGTTATACCGCAACTGCTTTAGTATTGAGCAAAAACGATCGTTTGTAGAGAATAGGTCTTCACCTAATTCGAAGTCCACCGTCGAAGGGAATCGACATGCTAGCTCTCAACGTCACGGATGAACAGATTGTTACGCTTCGCCAC
>JBGSKY010000252.1:0-13429 GCA_041740995.1 Pirellulaceae bacterium | reverse complement strand
ATACCTGACGCTTGGGAATTATCGCAAGGACTCAATCCAAACAGTGCCTTGGATGGCAATACTACAAGCGCGGACGGCTATACTATGCTGGAAATGTACATCAACAGTATTCAATAAAGGTTGTCATCGAGTGCGATCAACTTTTACATCGGTAGCGCGAAAAACGATGATTTTAAATCATCCTAGAATGTGTCCCGAATTTTAACATGGAAATCTAATGAATATCCTCTCTCGACTGACGAACCATTTCTCTGCTGGGATTATCGCAATCGCCAGCCTATTTTCCTGTCACAGTGCATCAGCGATCGATGCAAACTCCACAGTAAAGCCTCGTGTGATTGCAACTACGGACGGAGAGGTAGATGATCGCAGTTCGATGATCCGATTCCTGCTGTACACATGCGACTTTGATGTGGTCGGCATCGTTCAAGTTAATTCCAAGTTTCAAAAACACGGTCACAGCGACGAGAAATGGATTGAGGCACAACTCGAAGCCTACGAACAGGTTCTACCGAACTTGCGAAAGCACAATCCTGACTATCCCGAAACAGATTTGTTGCGCAGCGTAATGCGAATCGGCAACGAGACCGAGGCAGACCTTTGGACCGCTCCGCCCGACATGCAAACGAAGGACACGGCTGGTGCTCAGCTAATTATCGACACGCTATTGGACGATGACCCTCGTCCGGTGCATGTTCTATCCTGGGGCGGCGCGAACACAACAGCTTATGCGCTTTGGAAACTAAAGACGGAATACCCGACGGATAGATTTGAGTACGCGGTTTCTCGCATTCGTATCTATTGCATCTGGTATCAAGACGGCGGTGGAGCTTGGATCCAAACCAACATTCCGGAAGCGTACATTAACGAGGCCTACAAATGGGATAACGTCTGGGACTATGAAAGCTATGACCAAGCGAGGAAGCAGGACAGGCCAAGTGCTAACCCACCGGAGATTCAGGAGTATATGAAACCCGCTTGGTTAAACGAAAATGTAAAACGCGGTCACGGAATACTCGGCGCGATGACACCGCAAAGCTACATCAGCGAGGGAGACACGCCATCATTTCTTCACCTGATTAACAACGGTCTTGCTGCGGATCTCGATTACACCCTTGGCGGTTGGGGCGGACGCTCAGCGTACGACGATCCCGCTTTTCCGAATCACATCACGGACAAGATGTTGGCTGACGACGGCAACGCGAACAAAATGTATTGGCGTTGGGTTCCAGCAGCACAAAACGACTTCGCCGCTCGAATTGACTGGTGTACGAAGGATTTTGAGCACGCCAATCACCCACCGGTAGCTACCATCAACGGAACACGTAAGGTTGAAGTGAACCCCGGTGAGAATATTAAGCTCGACGCATCAGCCAGCGATCCTGACGGCAATGCGCTGACTTATAAATGGTGGCAATACGCCGAGGCGGATTCGGCAACTTCGATCGTGGCAATCGCTCAAGCTGAATCGATAAACCAAGCCAGCTTCGCCGTTCCGAACGAACCAGGAAAGCAGCTTCATATCATTCTCGAAGTTGCTGACGACGGCGCTCCTTCACTTGTCGGTTACCAGCGTATCCTCTTCAATATTCGGTAGTCGGCGGACTACGTTCGACCACGAATGCACATTTCTCACAACACGGATTTCTAGTGTAAGGTTCGCAATCATGTTTCAACGCATCTGGTCCATTTTCATAATTGTTATGGGGGTCGCTTCATCCATCCTTGCGGCCACTCCGGCAGAGATCTTGACGAAGAAACCTGATAGTTGGTTCATCAGCGGTGAGGGACGCGACGCGATGAATTGCATCCTTTCGTGGCAGTCCCAACATGGTGACTGGCCTAAGAATATCGACACAACGAGTGCGTCATACAGCGGTGATCGAGCGAAACTGCGAGGGACGTTCGACAACGGTGCGACGCTTGGCGAGTTGCGGGCACTTGCTCGCGCGCACCTGCTCACTGGCGACGAACATTACAAAGCGGCGGTGCTGACCGGTTTCGACCATGTACTCGAAGCTCAATACTCCAACGGCGGCTGGCCTCAGTATTTTCCGCTCAGCAAAGGTTATCATCGGCACATCACGTTCAACGACGGCTCGATGGTTCGCATAATAGAGTTCTTGCGAGAAGCAGCAACGTCCGACGACTTTGCATTTCTTGACAGCGATCGACGTGACGCGGCAGCGAAATCGATCGATCGTGCCATCGACTGTATCTTGAAGTGTCAAGTGATCGTGGAGGGTAAACCAACCGTTTGGTGTGCGCAACACGATGAAGTCACACTAGCACCCACCAAAGCTCGCGCATACGAATTGGCGTCGCTCAGTGGCGCCGAGAGCGCGGGCATTCTGAATTTTTTGATGAGCCTTGAAAGACCGAATCCTGAAGTGATCAAAGCCGTAAATAATGGCATGGAATGGTTTCGATCTGTGCGGATCGATGGCTTTCGCTACAAGAAAAGTGGCACGGAAACCAACCTGACCGCTGACGTTTACGCCCGGCCTTTGTGGGCACGGTTTTATGAGCTCGATACCAACCGTCCGTTCTTCTGCGATCGCGACGGCATTGTCAAATATGATGTGGAACAACTTGATCCCGAACGCCGCGGTGGCTACACGTGGTATGGAAGCTGGGGCGAAAGTTTAGCCAACACCTATGCCAAGTGGCCTCATCGCTAATTGGCAACCGACGCAATTTGCGCTCAAAGAATCGTAAGCACTCTCAGTTCAATCGGCTGTCAAGCTAACGCCCAAATGATCGGGTCCGGTGTACAATAATGGATCCGAGGCGGATGTTTCGAATCCAGCGATCAATAAGTAGGATAGGCTTCCAGCCTGACTTTCCGATAGTGACCGGCCAGAAGCCTATGCTACTTTCTAAAGCCGAAAATTTTCTTCGCTCGATCTTGGCAAAGCTCTCACTTCCGAATGTTACGCAAATTTAGACGCGTTAAATCTCGATAACCCTATTCTCTTTGGAACGAATGATGAACTGGCTGAAAATGAATTGGTTTGCTTGTAATGTCAATTACCTGCTGGCAAGTGGTTTCTGTTTGGTTGGAATTACTCTCCATGCGCAGGACAATACGTCGGGTGAAGTAGCGACGACGAGTATTCCTCAGCCTATCGGAGTTCCTTCGCCCGGACCAGTTACCGACAAACCGTATGCTCCGCAGCCGATTTTGCAAGGCGGAATTGTCGTGCCGCTGTATCCGCCGGACTCCCCAGTTCTCAATCAGGAGCGATTGAAAGAGGCAGAGACATACAATCTATCGAAGAATGTTCCCGGTCGAATTTCAAGTATCGTCAACATTCATAACCCATCAATTGAAGTGCATCTGGTCGAAGGCGGTATCAACACGGGTTCGGCAATTATTCTGGCCGCAGGCGGAGGGCATCGGACGTTAAATGTCGGCGGCGAAAGTGCTGATTTCGTATCTTACTTCTACAACTTCGGCGTCAATACAATCATCTTGCGGAATCGTCTGCGAAGCGATGGTTATGTCGCCGAAACCGACGCTGTCAACGATGCCTTTCAAGCGATTCGAATGGTGCGTAAGTATGCCGCAGACTGGCGAATCGATCCAAACAAGATCGGCATTATGGGCTTCTCTGCCGGTGCCGAATTATCAGCCCCGGCCGCCGTTGGCTTCGATGAATTCGACGCTGCGAACCATGAAGCGACCGATCCACTGGCTGGTGTCTCATCACGCCCAGACTTCGTCGGCATCATCTACCCAGGCCCGTCGCCGTTTGCACGTGATCCGAATACGAAAGTGCCTCGCAATACGCCGCCAGCGTTCATAACCTGCGCCAGTGCCGGAGATCGAGGCCATGCGATTTGGGCAAACGAGTATTTCACTGCGATGCTCAACGCAAGTATCCCGAACGTCGAAATGCATATCTATGGAAACGGATACCACCCAGGCTCCAACGGCGCCAGCGGTGGGCTGACGCATCGAAATGGGATACCCTACGGCACTTGGCAAAATCGATTCATCGACTGGTTCGAAGATCTAGGCTTCTTGCAAAAGCCAGGTGTCGAAACTAAAGCAGCTCAAGACACACAGGCGTTTGTCAGCCAGCCGCCGCGTTCGGAAAGACGTTCACGCGGCAACGGCGAGCGTAACCGAGATGCCCAGTCGCCCGAACGCCAAGCGGAATAGTTGTTGCAACTTTCGCTTACTTAACAAGCGAACTACTCGCAATCGAGCACCACAAGCGAGACGCCTTGGCGAGGCAATTCAAACGCTAATTTTACAAAGCCATCTTGGACAGCAATTCGTTTGGCATCGTCGATCGCGGCCAGTTCAGAAGCGGATTCCAATTCGGAGTATTGCTTTCGGTTCGGTGCCACTGGCGAACCCATTCGTCGCCATGCATCGTAAGCGTTGCTGTGAAATTCATCGACTCGATAGTGCGTTACTGCAACTTGGTTCAGTGAAGCTGGAATCCCGCTAACGGCCAGCTCAATGGCGGCGGCGGGACCAACTAGATCGTCATCGTGGTAATGCCAGATCATGATCGCAATTTGCTTTTCCGATCGACTGGCCAAGGCAGCTACATCGGGCGCGTCAACCACGCCAGTATTCACGATTTGTTCAAGCGATATCGCGTGCGAGCTGACTGCGGGGATCCTTGTTTCGTTCATCTTGCTCATCATCCGAAACACATTCAGCACCGGCATCGCAAGACCATTGCTGGCAAGTTGACGGAAGCCAGCAAAGTACGGTTGATCCTCAAACGTGAACGCCCAAGTCAATGCACCTTCGAGGTTAACCCCATGTTTGTCAGCGAGGTCGTGCTTGCGAGCGAAACTAGCGGCGGTATAGCTTGAATACATCGTGCCATTGCGATAGGAATATCGATCACCTTGGCAAGCGGCACAACCTTCGGGATCCGATTCGCCAATCACGATCGGTTTGTTCTTGAGCTCAGGGAAGCTGGCGATTATTCCGAAGCCCGTATCGATCGTCTTTAATTGCGCAGCGATGCCCATGCGAATATGATCATCTTTCCAAGCGGGCGAGCCCTTGGCGTGAAACGAAACAAAATCAAGCTGTGTCCCGATCTCGCCCGTTGCAAAATTCTTGCCAGCGATGCAGTGCTCTAAAAACTTACGCGAGAAATTACCACCATCACCGGCAACATCCGGACCGCCGACACGAGCAGTCGGCAGCGCTCGAAGCACGCCTGCGATAGCAAAATCGTGCAGCTTCTGAAACTCTTCGGGCGTCCCTTTCCAATATCCGATATTTGGCTCATTCCACGTCTCCCACCACCACGTCTCGACCTCGTCACGACCATAGCGATCGACGCAATGCTTGGTCCATTGATAAACCAGCTCACCCCACTTCTCAAAACTTTTGGGTGGATAAGTCCAACCCGTGTAGACCTCGTCATACGGAAGACCCGGTCGCCATTGGTGCATGTACGGTTCGGGATGAGTCGACATGGCCTGTGGCATGAATCCGAGTTGCACATAGGGCCGTACATCGTTCTTCAAGTAGGTATCGAAGATCAGATCGACGATTCGATAATCGTATACAGGGTTTCCATCGGCATCTTCGGTGTAAAGGTTTGTACTTCCCCACTTCAGCGCCGGCGCGCCTGGACCAGTCGTCATCAGATTGTGAGTTCTAAAGAAGACGTGCTTGGGCGCGAGTTCCCCGAGCTGGCCCAGTAATTTGCGGCCATCTTTCATGTACGCATAGTTCGGCTCATCAGCACCAAAGTATCGCCAAATGCGATGTAGCTCACCTTGATCAGCCGCCACGTCGACTTCAATCGAAACAGCGAACGGCTCTTCCGCGTATGCAGATTGGCTAGCGAACAAAAACGTCAAAATGGGAGCAATAAAAAGGCAGCGTCGTAAGCTTGGCGTCATGAGTGGGGCGTTATGAATAGAATGCGGAAAGAGCTTGATGTGGATCATCCAACATAACATCAACTGCTTTGTTTGTGTTGCAAGTGGTCGCCGATGACCGGCGAGGATATGTGTTAGCTACGCCCCGGTCCTATATATCAACTCGTGGCCTCGAATATGAATGAAAAGCACAAGCGAGCTAATTTTGCTGGTCACTGGCCCTCGGCAAATCGATGTCGATTTCGAACTGGTTTTTCGGAGTGATAAACCGGAGAAAGTGACGCGGGCAAGTCGAAAGCAGTTGGTGGAAAACGGTCTCTTGCTCGATGATGACTTGCGTTCGTCTATCTCCCAATCCAGTTCGCTCAACGACTTTATAGCGATCCTTGAAACACCACGACCATCGGCAAGTCGATTGGAACTGCGGTTTTAGTCGTGTGATTGCTCGAACTTGAAGCGATACATGATTGCCTGTTGGTCATCCGGTTTTTCGAGACTCTTATTCGTGCGAGTCCAATCGCTCCATTGAAAATAGCCAGCGTTCGGCGTGGGACGCAGGGCTGGCCAAAATCCGTCATCGCGGCCTCCCAAAGTTAAGTTGACGCAAAATTCCCCCTTGCTTGTAAAGAGCGGAACACTGGCGACGAGAATCCATTGCCCGTTTTCCTGGCGAAATGCGCCGCGATCAAATACGGCTTGGCAGGAACCCAGCGGCTTGTAATTGGACACGCTGACTAGCTCCAGTCGCAGCTCTTTGTCCGGCCAGATATTCGGATCTACCGACGAAGCGAATTCGTCAGTTCCAGCCGCTGGAAGTCGAACTTCCCAAACCGTAACTATTTGCTTTCCGTCTTTTTCAGGAATCCGATCGACGCCCAAGTACGACACGGCCAACACGAGTGACAATGCGATAGAAACAGCGGCTAGGGCCCCCAACAACTGGCTGTACCAGTGCGGTCCTATCAATGCGAGGGACACGCGGGCAGCCACGACAGATAGAACAGAACCTACGATCGCTCCGACCAGTGTTAGTCCGATGATAAAGTAACCGGAACTGCCTTCAAAGCTCGAGATCTTGTACCACTTAACGGACGCATTGGCGATTGCAAACATTCCAGCACTGCCAAGCAACAGCCCCATGATGCACGCCAGAAACGAAATCGCCCAACTCATCGATATTCATCCTCAAGGGACCTTCGCGGTTCCAACAACGTCAGTTCATGGCAAGCAGTAATGCGACCAAGCACATAGTCCGACAACGCATTGTACGCGCTGATGCCCGCTTCGATACAGACGGTCTCAATTTGTTCGATGTCGCTGTTGATCAGGATAGCGACTTGCATTTTTGCAATTCGAGGATCGGCCCAGATCGCGTCGATAATTTGTACTGCATAACTTGTCGCCTGCGCTGAATTCAGAGAATCGTACGCGTTGACGCTTTGTACCAAAAGGCTCAGTGCTTTTAGGCACGATCGATTGTCATTTGTCTCGTGAATACGTGAAATTGCGATGAGTGATTGCGTCTCACACTTCTGCTCATGGCCCAACCTGCAGATTGTTTCTACTACGCTGCACGCACTTAGTGCCTTGACTTGGTCAACACCTTCAAGCATTGTCATCGCGCTGCGTTGGACAAATCGGCAAGCGACAAGCAATTGTGCGAAAATAGGCAACGCTTTTAGACGCTGTGCCAATGGATTGTCATCCGGCGAGGTATTCAATTCAAACAACGATGTTATTCACTTTCAAGCTAGGAAAGGAACGTGCCAAGCCGAACAAAGAGAAAATAATTCTTCCGCTTTCAAATCAACTTGATGTAAACCTCTTCGAATATCACTCGTGAACAATTTTTGGTTTGAGAAAATTCAGATTGGACCTGAAGCTTGGGACGTCGGTGAAGAAACGGATGTTGATCCAATATCCAAGCTCACGCCATCTTTTGTCATTCATGCTCTGCAGCGGTACGTATGCTCTTTAGTGCAAACCAGGTTTATGCTCTAATGGTTTGCGAGCTCTGACGCTCCGTGTAATACCAACGATCCTAACAACTCATTCGGCAGATGCACGAAAAATCACATTGGCAATTGTCAATTGAACAAAATCGATTACGCAAAAAAGTGAATTGGCTCGATTATCGCCGCGGCGTTGAACTAAGTTTTGTAAGTGGATGCTTGTCTAAAAAAAGTCGCAGCAGTGCCGCTGATTTTTAGCACTTTGGCACGTCGCAACACTCCTCTTTTCGCTTTCGAAGCGAGTTGATGTAGAGCTCTTCAACTTTGGTGCGGGCCCAGTCAGTGGTTCGCAGAAATTTAAGACTAGACTTGATGCTTGGGTCTTCGTTGAAGCAACGGATGTTGTTCCGATAACCAAGTTCGCGCCATCCGTACTCGGCCACCAAGTGCGCAAGCATCGCCTCCAGCGTAACGCCATGTAGCGGATTATTCGGTTGCTGGTTGCTCATCTTCGCAGTCATACGAAAACATTGGGTTCGGTAAAAAAACGGCCTGTTTTGTAACGCAATTTAGCCAAATAGCGAACCAGCGATTGCCTAGCAAAAAAGAAATTTTGTCGAATATAGCCTGAGCGTGACCTAACTAGTCACAGCCCTGTTGATAAATAGAGTTGTTGGGACACGGCAATCCAACACCAACACTTCGCCGCCAAAGTCAAAATCATGGAAGAATTCAAATGTTAGTTCTAACTCGCAAAGTTGGTGAGAGACTAGTTATCGATGGCAATGTCACTGTCGAAATAGTCAGAATACAGGGCAATCGAATTACGCTGGGAGTGGTAGCTCCAGCCGATGTCAAAATCTTGCGTGGCGAATTACAGCCGAAGCAACCCAAGGTTGAAACCACGAAACCAATCGTCACGGATGGGCTGCTCGTCGCTTGCTAGAAACCGTTTTCGCTGACCAAATACGACGGAAATCGGGTAAGGCGGGCCGTCCTCCCTACACCACCGGACATGCGGCTCCGCATCCGGCGGTTGGGCGGAGATGAACAAGCTCAAACCATAACGTCTTGAGACTTGAGACTAATAGTGCAGGCCATTGAGTTGTATTTACCGAGACCGAGACCGAGTGCGAGAATGGAACTTTTTGAATCGCCGAAATAGCTGGTGCAATTGTGGTAGTCCTTGAGGCTTGCGACTACAAATCCTCGCGCTAGAGTCGAGCATTTTAAACGACTCCGCCCCAAACCACGGACTTGCTTGGATTCTTTAGCCGCGTCATCACCAAGCATTCATGCTACCGATGTCGTTTCCGCTCTCGAAGCCCCTGAAGCTAATCCAGTCGACGAAATACACACTCCATGATCTAATTGTACGTTCCGATTTCAGAAGAAGTCATTCGCACGACTAAACCATTTACTGCTGGAGCCTTCCGTGAAAAAAAGATACCGAAGAGAAATAATTGCCCGCTTGATTCAAGATGCCAACACGACGTCCGTGTGCGTGACATTGTTTTCAGTTTGCGTTCTCTTGATGCTTACACCAGCATTAGCTCAGCAAGCGGCAAGTGAAAGCGCAGCGATTGTGAGTGCCTCAAATGACGTTATGAAGTCGATCGAAGTCCCCGCGCAGCCCGATGCCATCGAACTGGGGACAGGTCCATTGCCCGACGCCAAAACACCTGAGTCTTGGCACTGTCAGTACGGAAACAAGTTCGCTCGCAACGTTACTGTGGCTACGTTAACACCCTTTCTACCTGAACCTTCGAAGGCGACTGGCGCGGCTGTAATAGTTGCACCAGGAGGTGGTTTCCGAACGTTGTCCATGGAAAATGAGGGTTGGCATGTCGCCAAAGCTCTAGCCGATAAAGGCGTAGCAGCATTCGTGCTAAAGTATCGTCTTAATCAGACTGCGCCCGATCTCAATGAGTTCGCTAACCCGACCGCCCCAAGGCCTCGGAGTGGCTCGCCTGCATCGCGTTCGGCACCCGCTGAGATGGCCGCTCGAATCGCTCCGCAAGTTGCCGACGCGAACGCAGCTTTTGCTCTCATCCGCGCGAATGCTGAAAAATGGCACGTGGATCCAGACCGCATCGGCATGATCGGCTTCTCGGCCGGCGCGATGCTCACCATGACTACAACGCTTAGCGGAGGCGACGCGAAACCCGCGTTCATCGGCAGCATTTACGGAGGCATGACCGCGGTCGAAGTACCCGCCGACGCGCCTCCCCTCTTCGTAGCGATCGCAGCCGATGACCCGCTTTTCCAAGTTGGCTTTGGATTGATTGAGAGCTGGCGCAAAGCAAATCGCCCTGTCGAATTACATTATTATGAACAAGGTGGTCACGGCTTCGGCATGTATCAAAAAGCGACTACCAGTACAGGCTGGTTTGACGCCTATGTCCGCTGGTTAGGAATGCATGGTTATTTAATGCCTGCGAGTTAGTAGAGCATGACGAGGCATATGCGCGATACGATCGCTGAGGCCAAATCAACCTCGTGTCGCTGACTCGAGGTTGAAGCGCGGGCATAATTTGCTTCCGATTGACTTCTCCACGTCGATCGAATCGCAGCGCCGCCTGCCGAAGGAACTTGATTGAGGCCATTTCGTGCGGTTTGCGTAGGTAGACTATTAAACAGAGCAACAATTTCCGAGGTCAGTTCGCTCCGTCGGGCTGTTAACCTCTTTTTCCGTCACGCGGCACAGTCAGCACGACCGAGCCAACTCATTAAGTACTTGTTGTAGAAAAACCTGCAAAACCGACTTCTCAGAAAATGTTCAATTTCAGGGTCTGTACGGGGAGGAACAACCGATTCGTCAACAATGGACCATGTAGCTCATAATTGCCGAGATCCGTACTCGAAAACAGCGCGGCGAATCGCTCTCCAGCGGTGAGCCACAACCGCAATTCCCACGATCGATAGCAGTAGTAGACTTCCTGGCTCGGGAACTGCAGCAACATTCAGCGTCCCAGAATTCAGTGTGGTCGCGATCGCGCCTCCGACGCCGCCTAAGAAGTTGGAAGAAATTCCCAAGCTTCCATTCGCCAAGTCAACCTGATAAGCTCCAGCAGCCACTCCGGTCGTGTCAACAAGCAACTCAGCTACCAGTTGATTAGTGAATGGTGCGCTTATTGGCGCATTCGCGTCTGCCCGAAGAAGTTCTACTTGGATCAGTTGATCAGTTTGCAGGTTAAGCACTTGGCTGCTTGTGAAGGCGCTCAACGCTCCCGCCGCGGGCTTCAGATTGATGCTCGTAATGTTCGGGCCGTCTACATTGCCGGGCAATGGTCCCAGAGAGGCGTCTGGACCGCCCAGGCCGATCAAGACATTCAGCAATATCCCGTCGACCGCAGGCAACGTGCCGTCATAGGTACCTAAGATTCTGACCAATTGGTTCGGCGTGTTCGCCTGCAGGCCTGTATTTTCTATCTGCAAGATAATCGCCGCGTGAAGCGGCGAACTCACCACTGAAAGCAATACCACAGCTAACACGGCGCAAAAACGTACGATCATCTGATTTTCCTTGTTATAAGAACTTGTTACTTGCTATCGACGGACAGTTTGTAGAGGTCAGAGAAGAATGCATCGACTTCTTTCAGACTCAATTCGGCTTGCGTGCCAAGCCGCTTTTTCACTGCGGCAGGGTCCGATGGCTGCTCAGCCTCCGGTGACCACTGGCTGCTGATAGGCTTGGATTTCGATGATGTCGATGGAGTTGACGCTAATGCCAAATCGAAAGTCGTTGCCCTTGACTTGGCAGGGGCATCAATCAGTTTGATCGTGTTAGCAGTCAAGGCACTTGAATCCACCGTCGCTAAAATTAGTGGGCTGGCCTGGTTCAAGGCGGGGACCGCTGCTGAGGATAACTGATTGGACGTCCCGCTACTGGTAATCAGTCGAGCACTGACGACTGCGCTACCGCCGGTCGAAGGCACGGTGATCAAGTTCAAATCGTTGATGAATGTCGTGCTGTTATTGAGGGCAATCGTGCGATCGGTGGCATCGACCAGACTGTCTCGGTTGACATCGTACAAGTTTGTGATCGGTGCACGATTAAGAAAGTTTCGAGGGTTATTCAACATTCGCGTGCGATCCGTTGCGTTGACAAAAGCGTTGGCGGCATCCCCGGTCTCACCGATGGCGTTGCCAAAGTAGAACACGTCCGCAACGCTGAGTCCGGTATTGGGCGTCGGCAAGGCCGTCACCTGCAGCCAAGTCTTTTGGATCGCATTATTGGACCAAGTGATCGTCACGCGATCGGAACCACCGACGCCGGCGTTTCGTCGAACGACGATGGCCAATGGCGTCGGTGCGGCTACCCATGAATCAGGGGTATTGTTGTTACCAATTCGGAACTGGAAATCATCGATCGTTGGAGTACCCGACAGATTGTTGATATCGATCATGATGCCGTTGATGCCCTTGCTGAAGCTGGAGTAGTTGGCAAACGTGGCCGTTCCCCCAGGCAGCAGAGGTGTCTTGTCTGAAGCGATTGCGAAATCATCATTCGCGTCCGCGTTTATACTTCCCGTTCCAAAAGGCGCGGCCAGCGGATTGGAATCAAAGTCATAGGCCGAGTTGTTGTAGAAAATATGGCGACCAGCGATCGTAGCCGGTATGATAGTCGCTACTAAGTTCAATCGGACTTCGTTTGCAGAGACGATAAGGTCCCAATCGCTGCCGGTTGGTGGTAACGGCAACGTAACACTATCCAATGCACCAGAGATTCCTCCGGTCGCACTGATCAAGATGAAAGAGTCGCCTACGGATGGCACGTAGGTGCCCGCGACTTGCAGACGCAGGCCAGTCAGATTGACCGCACCATTCACACTCAGTTGCTGATACTGCGAATCTGGCGTCGTGCCATTGATTGTGACGGCGAGTTTGGGGAGTAGCGTAAAGCCAACGCTGCTGAGACCGGTGGTGAGATCGACGCCTTGGGTATTAGCAACGATTTCATCCGGAGAGCTTAATAGGATACTACCGCCGGTTGAATTGATTGAACCGTTTTCAAACAGGATGTTGTCGTTTGAAAGAAGCTCAATCGCCGTCTGCGAAATTCGGGTGATGTTATTAGAAATCGTGATTTGACCTGCGGTGGCAGATCCGACTCGAAGCGTACCTGTAGAGACTCGATCGAGTTCGGCATCGGTAAGGCCGAGCGTATCAATGACATTGGAACCTAAGGTAATTGCGCGTCCTGCTGTTCTTGGCTGGAGCGTCACCGTACCATTGCTGGCCACAATCGTTACGTTGGGATCAATGATCGCATCGTCGCCGGTCAAGACGATGTTGCCGCTGTTACTGATCACGGACGAAGATTGAAAAATCCGCAGGGGTGTGCTTGTTGTGCCCGTTCCGGCGACGCCGTTGAGCTCCAGGTTTCCGTTGTTTGTTTTGAATTGCGATCCCGCGCCTGTGATTTCGATTCCACCGTTGAAGCCACCTGATCCAACGCCGCCGCGTCCTTCGACCGTGACGTTCCCTGTTCCCGTGGATTCAATCGATGCAGCAGCACTCACTACGACGCCAATACCGCCAATGCTTCCCGCAGCGCCTGCAACTCCGCCGCCAATGCCAAGTACGTTGATACTTCCGTTCACCGA
>JBGSKY010000251.1:0-6653 GCA_041740995.1 Pirellulaceae bacterium | reverse complement strand
GGCCGAGAAATTTCCGGCGGCCGTAAAAGGAATCGCGATCCGTGAGCTGGCTGCGTGTCCACTGAGATTGGAACGAACGAAATCGATTCGCGATCGTTTGGGATCGATTCCGTTTCAGGTTTTCCGCGAACCTGAAGAGATTTCCAATGTCGTTGAGCAATGGTGCGTGCCCAGCCGACCAGTCTAAGGTTGATTTGAAAGCCTTCCCTGCGCTCTGTTTCTGTGGTGAGTGGCTGGACGAGAGCGGCGCAGCGACTAAGCTGGCAACGCTAAAACGGCAAGCCCGACTTGGCCAGATCGGTCGCCCGGAAGCGGCCTTGAATTCCTTCAAATTATTATCGCTTTGAGTCACTCGTGAAAAAAATTGGATTTGTTGGTTGGCGTGGCATGGTCGGATCAGTCCTGATGCAACGCATGCAAACGGAAAACGATTTCCAGCGGTTCGAGTCGACTTTTTTTTCGACCTCTGCCGCTGGCCAGCAAGGCCCGCTGATTGACGGTCAAGCGACGGGCACGCTGATCGATGCCAATGCGATAGATGCGTTGCGGTCGATGGACGCAATCGTCTCGTGCCAAGGAGGCGAATACACCAAATCGATCTATCCGGCGCTCAAAAAAGTCGGTTGGAAAGGTGCCTGGATCGACGCCGCTTCAACGCTGCGAATGCAAGACGATGCAGTGATCATCTTGGATCCGGTCAACGACCAACTCATTCGTGATGCTTTGACAAAAGGCGTTCAAACTTTCGTTGGCGGGAATTGTACAGTTTCGTTGATGTTGATGGCGTTACATGGGCTGTTCAAGGCTGACGCGATCGAATGGATTACTAGCATGACGTATCAAGCTGCCTCGGGGGCGGGTGCCAAGAACATGCGCGAGCTGCTGACCCAAATGGCGAGTATCTCCAGCAGCGTTGAGCATTTGCAAGCTGATCCGTCGGCAGCAATCCTAGAGATCGATCGCAGCGTCACAGAACATCTTCGCAGCGACCAGATTGCGACCGACAATTTTTTGGTCCCGTTGGCTGGCTCGCTCATTCCGTGGATCGATTCCGACTTGGGCAATGGTCAGAGCCGCGAGGAGTGGAAGGCCCGTGTCGAGACGAACAAGATCTTAGGCAAGGTGCCAAATACGATCGGCGTCGACGGAGTCTGTGTTCGAATAGGAGCGATGCGCTGCCACAGCCAAGGCCTAACGATTCGGCTCAAGCAAGATTTGCCGCTGGACGAGATCAACGCGATGCTGGCAGCGGCCAACGATTGGGTCAAAGTAGTTCCTAACACAAAGACCGATTCGTTGCAGCATTTAACACCGACCAAAGTCAGCGGTACTTTGGAGGTTCCGGTAGGTCGCTTGCGGAAGCTTGACCTGGATACTTCGGGACGTTTCTTGACCGCATTTACAGTCGGCGACCAATTGCTGTGGGGTGCCGCCGAACCGCTTCGCCGCATGGTCTGCATTCTGACGGAGTAATGCCGCGTTGTCCGTATCGCATTGTCCTAAGTTAACTGCCGTGTTTCGCTGTTTAATAGCAGATCAAAACTGCGCCGTTCAACGCTCCGAAAGCGTCCAGTGGCATCTTTCCCGCCCCCGCGTGGGTTCATCCCACCGGAGCGCAGTTTCGTCGGCTAAGCTGGACGCATTCGCGCATCCCGCCCCCGTGTGGGTTCATCCCACCGGAGCGAAAGTTCCTTGACGCTGCAAGCAAACTGATTCACCAAACGGGATGAACCCGCTGGGGTCTTTTGGTTAGAGTCATGGTGTTAGCCTACGAAACTGGTTCACCCATGAGACAAGCTCATGGGGGTCCAAACGCAGGTTGTAGGACAATAACTACTAGTGCGCAGTTTCGGATTGACGTGCCGTGCAATTCGGGAAGTTATTTCGTGCCAGCCCCTAAACGAAAAAACGCCGAGTGAATTGCTTCGCTCGGCGTTTTTTGTTTTGATCAGACGTGTCCGATATCGTTTACCAAGTGTACTCGGCACCGATTGTATAGCCGGTGTAGAGTAGCTCGCCGTCGTTGTTGACACGAACTGCGGCCAGGCGATCAGGCAATTGAGCTAGCGGAACCGTGTTGACGTTTTCGGTTGCCAAGGCAACGTTGTCCACGTACATCATTTGGAACGAAGACTTGATCGCGATCGCATATGAGAGTCGATACCAAGCCGACACTGACCACTGAGTCAGGTAAGCGGCGCGGCCATCGGATGCAACTTCGTTGATGATGCCCGTCGGGTTTAGCAGCACGACGCTGTTACCATTAAGCAAGGTTGATTGTGTCGAGTTGTTGCCGTAGATCCCTGATTTGACTTCTGTGCCGAGCTTCACGCCTGGAACAACGTTGACCCACAAGTCCGCACCCAACTGAAAGCCGACCATTTGGTTGCGAGTTTCGACGTTGTAATCGGAGAATCGCAGGCTTGCATTGGTGCTGTTCGTGTTGTCACCACGAGTTCGATAAGTGAAGTTTTCATCGAGGTCAAAGTATCGCAAGCCACCCAGGAACGAGCCTTGAAGGAAGCCAGTTGGCTCGACCCAGCGACGTCGCAAGTTGACTTCGCCGTTGTGGATCGTCGAGATGTAATCGATGGTTTGCAAGCTCGATCTATCAGTATCGTCGAAGCCACCATTTGGCGTTTGGCCAAAGTTGCTGAAGACACTATACAGGTCGTTGTTTCCGGTCGCTCGTGCACTCTCGTGCCAGCGATTGAGACCAAAGTAGACGACTTCAAGATTTGAACCCGGTCCGGTTTGCACGTTCAATTGAATCGCCAATCCCGGTTGCAATTCATTCAGGTAAACGTCACTGGTGCTCAAGGCCGGTGGGCCAGCGATTCCTCGAGTGGCGAGCACTGTGTCGCGGACATCTTTGTCGCGTTGCAGCACCATCGCTTCGACCGATACGTCGTACCAGCGTTGGGTTGCCACGCCGCCCTCGCCGTAAGGTAGTAGTCGCATCAGGACTCGGTTTGCCAGTCCCGTCATCGAGCTGCACAAGTAATTCAAGTTTCGGCCATCACCGACACAGCGTCCGTGAGGTCCGCAAACTGGACCGCAACCCAACCCGTCACCGAACTGATAACCGCAGCCGCCACAGCCCATGCCGCCGCATCCGCAACCGCCACAGCTTCCGCTGGTGTCGCAGCCATCGGCATAGACATATTCGCCTTGCGTGCTGGCTTCCATGTATTGTCCAGGGAACATTTCGGGGCCCATTTGCATACTGGCCATCGACATTGGTCCGCCTGGTCCCATCGGCATTCCACCCATTGGGGAGCCTGGAATCATTGGACCGCCGACACCGCCGGGCATGTTCATCATAGGCATCCCGCCCATTGGTCCACCGGGCATCTGTCCACCGGGCATCTGTCCGCCGGGCATCATCCCACCAGGCATTGGTCCAGCGGCCATGGCGTATTCGGGCGAGCCGTACATCATGGGGCCTGACGGCATCGAGTAGCCCATTTGCGAGGACTGCTCGGATTCGCTAGCGGATTCCTTAAGCTGACCGTAGCTCGCAGGCTTGAATGGGCCTGCCGCCATCGCTGTGCTCGCACAGGATAGGAAAGCTAAACCCAACGATAATTTTCTTTTTGAACCGCAGAACAACGTCATCGATCTATCTCCAGCGGCATGCAGTACCGGCACAATTCGCGATGTATTTCGCTTCCATTGGCCACCCCCCATGATTGCAGCCGCACAGGCAGCGAATCGGTGGCAAAAGCATCCGAAAATTCCCGTTTACGCGCCTCCCGACCGGTTAAAGGGTCGCTAGTCCGCGGCGGAATATTCCGAACTAAACGACATATCGGCAGAACCGTCAAAGAAAGTTCGCTCAAAAAACGCGGAATGATCGATACAGCCGACAAAGTCGGAAAAAAGCGACTCTTCGGGGCGCGAATAGAGCCAAGTCACCTGGGGCAAAGTGCGAAAATTGGCTATATTTAGGGCTGTAAATTCGCGTGTCGGCTTCCTGCCGGAAGTTCCAGCCACGTAGGGATTTAGAGTCTGTCCGAAAAGGGGGCGACCCTTTCGAGTCGCCAAGAGGGTCGGCCCCCTTTTCGGATAGGCCCTTGGGCATGCCGAACTTGGCATCGCTTTCCCAGCTTTTCCCCAAACCGTTCACGATTGCATCGAATGAATCTATCAAGTCGCCGATTCGAACCAGCCCTTCTCTCCTTTGCGACCGATGGCGGTGGAGGTGGCACGCCCGACGATATCCACTTCGACAAAGGCGATTACAACTCCGATGACTTGAAGCACCTCAGCGACCTTGAACACGTCCGCGAGCGACCGGGGATGTACATCGGCGACACAACGCTCAAGGGGCTGCACCATTTGGTCTACGAAGTGGTCGATAACTCGATCGACGAAGCGATGGCCGGCCATGCCAAAGCGGTGACTGTCATCATCAATGCTGACGCTTCGGTTACCGTCGAAGATGATGGCCGCGGGATTCCGATCGAGCGTCACAGCCAGCTTTCCGAACTGCTGCAACGCGAAGTCAGCACGCTCGAAGGTGTTATGACGGTCCTAAAGTTCGGCGGGAAATTCGAAAAGAAAGCCTATCAGACATCTGGCGGACTTCACGGCGTTGGCGTTACCGTCGTCAATTTTCTATCGCAATGGTGCGAGGTCGAAGTCCATCGCAACGGTCGGCTGTACACCCAATCTTACGAACGAGGCGTTCCAGCGGCGCCGGTTCACGAGTCGGGTGCAACGAACAAACGCGGCACGAAGACTACGTTCAAGCCGGACAGCCAGATTTTTCCCAATACGAAATTCACTTACGAGGTGCTTGCCAAACGTTTGCAGGAATTAGCCTTCCTCAACAGCGGCGTCCGCATCAAAGTCCGCGACGATCGAACCAAACAAAGCGACGATTACTGTTACGAACGCGGCATCATCGAATTTGTCGAACATCTTAACCGTGCCAGCGACGTGATTCACAACGATGTGATCTTGATCGAAGGCAAACGTGACGATGCGAGCTATCAGATCGCGTTTCAATACAGCACCGAGTACACCGAAAACTTGCAATCGTACGTAAACAATATTCATACGATCGAAGGTGGAACGCACGTCAGCGGATTTCGGGCGGCACTGACACGAACGATGAACACGTACGGCAAGAAAGAAAACGTCTTCAAAGACATTGTCCCGACCGGCGAAGATTTCCGCGAAGGCCTGACGACGGTCATTAGCATGAAGGTTGGCCAACCACAATTTGAAGGCCAGACGAAAACGAAGCTAGGTAACAGCGAGATCGAAGGGCTGGTCAACACGGTCGTCGGCGAAGGTTTGGCGAAGTACATGGAGGAGAATCCAAAAACCGCCAAATTGATGCTGAAAAAAGGAATGCTGGCTGCCGAAGCACGCGAAGCGGCCAAGAAAGCCAAGGATGCGCTCCGCAAACGCAAGGACGTTCTCGGCGGTGGTGGTTTGCCCGGCAAACTCCGCGACTGCATCAGCAACAAGATGGAAGAGTGCGAGCTGTACCTAGTGGAAGGTGATTCGGCTGGTGGTTCAGCCGAAGGTGGACGCTTCCGCGAAACCCAAGCGGTCCTGCCTCTGCGCGGTAAAATTATCAACGCCTACAAAAGCCGCGACGATAAGGTTTTAGCCAATGAAGAAGTGCTCAGCATGATCCAAGCGATCGGCAGTGGTATCGGCATGGATCAGGACACGGCCAAACGACGTTACAACCGCATCATCATCATGACTGACGCCGACGTCGATGGTTCACACATTCGAACGTTGCTGCTCTGCTTCTTCTATCGCCAGATGTATCAGCTTGTTGCCGGCGGTCACGTTTACGTCGCGCAGCCGCCGCTGTTCCGAGTGGTCCGAGGCAAACGCGAACGATACTATGTGCAAACCGAAGAGGAAATGAAATCGCAGCTACTTGAAAAGGGGCTCGCTGATTCGACCTTTATCGATGAAAGCAAACGCCGCATATCAGGCGACGACATGCGCAAGTTGTGTCAGATCCTGGCGGGTATGGAAGACGGCCTGCTGTCGCTGGAGCGTCGCGGTATTCCACTGAAAGTTCATGCTCAGCGAATGGAGAAAGACTCCAATCGCTTGCCGATATTCCACTTGGATCTCGGCGTCGAAGATCACTGGTTCGTCACCCGTGACCAGCTTGACGATTTCCTCAGCTCGCGAAATTTGCTCGACACCGCGGCGGACATTGTTGACGAAGACAATTCATCAGCAACCGCCGATCCAAGTCTAAGTCCGGACGATTTATCCGACAAGCCAGAAACCGAAGTGCCTCATTATCACGTGATCGAGCTGTTTGAAGTTCGAACGATCAACGCCGGTTTGAAAGAGCTAGCGACGATGGGTTATGCGCTTTCCGATTTGATTCCTCGAGAAAAAACCGGCAGTACGGAGTCGCGTTTCCTAGTGGCTCGCGAAGACAACGAAACAGGCATCGCTGACTTGCGTGAATTGTTGCCGACGATTCGACAAGCGGGCGAGCGTGGTTTGCAAATCACTCGCTTCAAAGGGTTGGGTGAAATGAACCCAGAAGAGTTGCGTGAAACGACGCTTGACCCAAGAAATCGATCGATGATCAAAGTCACCTTGCACGACGCTGGTGCTGCTGATGAGATGTTCCGTGTGCTGATGGGCGATAAAGTCGA
>JBGSKY010000250.1:0-35643 GCA_041740995.1 Pirellulaceae bacterium | reverse complement strand
CTTGGTCAAAATTGCCGCAACCTCACGATAACACTTTTCCTCAAATCAAAAAAGCAGTGCGGAATTTGACCGTAAGTTATCTTACGAGCCACTAAAGTAATTTTACTAGCAACTGAAGTCGCTATAAATTCTTGAAGCTGCACGCGTTCAATTGATAGCAAAATTGAGGTTTTCTAAAAAAATTTAATGTCTTACTCGGCAAGCTGATTGTACCGAAGTAGTGTTGCCTGTCTGACGCAGGTGATTTTTCTGGGGCTACGATTTCTAACGGGGAACGATTACACTGAGTTGGCGTAGAGGAATTTCACGCGAAGAATCCGCGTAGCTCGGCCTTGTATTCGCCTTAATTTGCAAATTGCAGAATCACCTTTGGCTAGTTCAGTCAATGTGCAAACCTGAATGCCTTCGGTCGCAAAATAATCGATCAACTCACGAATTGCTGTTGGTTCCGAAAGTCATCAATTCGTCTTCAGCAACCAGAAAAAACGATGGAAGTTAATAGAGAATTGCCTATAGCAATCCGAGCTGCTTACCTCGTGCTGCACAGAAGAAGTGACGCTCGATTTGCGGAATTTGATGTCACTGCAGATCAATTTGTGCTTTTGGCTGCGCTTTCGGAAAATGATGCTTTGACGCAGCGTGAATTGTCAGACCGCATCTCTTCAGACCCCAGTACTATCCGCGCCATGTTGGTTTTGCTGGAAGGAAATGGACTCGTCAAACGAGACAGCCATCCTACAGACCTACGTGCAAAAACTGTTTCGCTCACTGCAGCGGGTAAACGCAAATTGAAGAAGCTTTGGTCTGCAGGTCAATCGATACGTGACGAAATGTACGGCAGCATGACTGCCGAAGATGCAAGCCATCTGGTAGCGCTACTATACAAGTTGACCGACGCCCTAACTGAAGAAAAGGCGCTCGTGTGAGTACCGGCTTCAACTCAACAAAGCTTAAATTGACTTGGTCAGTTTTGATTTGCGAAATTTAGATCGCAAAAATTTGGGTTTGTCTTCCTCAAAACAGATGATGTAGGCGATGTCGAAAGTACTTGTTCTTTACCATTCCAATACACAAAACACCAAACGCATGGCAGAGTTGGTTGCTTCCGGCGCAAGACAACTCGACGGAACTGAAGTCAGATTGAAAAGCATTGACGAAGCCAATCACGTTGACCTCGAATGGTGCGACGGCATTGCGCTTGGCTCACCAACTAACTATGGTTCAGTCAGTTGGCAGATGAAGCAGTGGTGGGATCAACAGCCGATTGAGAACTGGGGGCAGCGTGATGGCAAAATTGGTTGCGTCTTTTCTTCTGCTGGCGCTTGGGGCGGTGGTCAAGAGTGGACTTGCATGGCATTGATGTCCATCTTGATCAACTACGGATTTCTTGTATTTGGATTGACCGACTACTCCGGCGTCAAATTCTCAGCCCACTACGGCGCAATTTCGGCTGGAGCGCCCGATGAGCATCGCGTTCAGGAAGCCTGTCGCCGTATCGGCTTGCGGTTGGCAGAATGGACTGCTTGCATGATCGACGGCCGCAAGGACGCTCATCCGCTGAAGCAAACATACGAGCGATTTCAAGACCTTGGCAAATAGGATTTGCGAATCGCTGTTAAAGTTTTAATGAGTAAATTCACTTGGACGGCCAACCTATTCGGTTCGAACTTTTTGAAAGAGAAAAAATTGTGAAAGCTACATTTCTAGGCATGGCATTGATCATGGCGATACCAGCCATGGCACACGCAGATGATAAGCTGAAAGACGATTTCAAACCATCTTCTTTGAATCAGCCGGGCGAGCAATTTCCCCAAGTAAATTCGCAAGGATTTGCTCGATTCAGTGTCAAAGCGCCCGATGCAAAAACAGTGCGAGTTGGAATCGGCGGCCTCGAGCGAGGCGGATTTGAACTGATCAAGGGCGACGACGGAGTCTGGACGGGCGTAACACAAAAATCACTCGACGAAGGTTTTCACTACTACCATTTGACGGTCGATGGCGGCAATTTTAATGACCCAGGCACCCTGAATTTTTATGGTAGTACTCGGTGGGAGAGTGGTATTGAAGTGCCAGCGCATGACATGGAATTTTATGCACTGAAAGATGTTCCGCATGGGAATGTCCAGCAGGTGATGTTCGCGTCCAAAAGTACGGAAACAGTTCGCCGCGCTTTCGTTTACACGCCCCCTGGTTATGAAAAGGGAGATGAGCAGCGATATCCCGTTCTCTATCTGCAACACGGTTGGGGCGAAGACGAAACAGCTTGGAGCAATCAAGGCCATGCCAACTTAATTATGGACAACTTGATCGCGGCGAAGGAAATCGAACCTTTCATTATCGTTATGACATATGGAATGACGAACGTACCTCGCGTTGGTGGCTTGCGTGATTTCAAAATCGAAGGATTCGAAACGGTTCTCGTCGACGAACTCGTTCCATACATCGACTCACATTTCCGTACATTGTCAGACCAACCCAATCGAGCGATGGCCGGCCTCTCAATGGGCGGCATGGAGACCAAAGCAATTACCCTGCGCCATCTCGACAAATTCTCACACATCGGATTATTCAGCGGCGGTGTAATCACATCAGAGGACGTCGAAAAGACCGAAGGCTTTCAGGATCATGTGAAAGTCGTCTTTTTTAGTTGCGGTAGCAAAGAGAATCCGGAGCGAATCAAAGATAATCACAAAGCTCTTACCGAAGCTGGAATCGAAAACATAGCCTACATTTCGCCAGACACTGCGCACGAATTCCAGACTTGGCGACGCAGCCTGCTTCAGTTCGCCCCGTTGCTATTTCAGCGGTCAGATTCAAATCAAACCCAAGCTTCAGACGTAAAATTTAACGCGACTTTGGACCCGATCGAACACGGCTCCCTTGAACTCAATCCTCCGTTGCCCAACGACGGTAAGTACAAGCAAGGAACCGTTGTAAATGTGCGTGCCAACCCGGAGGCCGGCTATGCGGTTGATTCGATTTATTATTCCATCCCAGGCCGCTGGGGTGCAATGTATCACGAGTCGTTAGTTCCGGAGTTTAACGTTACGATCGATCAAGACAAACATATTGGGGCTTCCTTCATCAAGTCCGAGGAGATCGCAAATATTAACGTCAAACATAACGTCGTTTATGCAAAACCTGGCGTTAAGGAACTGAAGTATGATGTCTATTCGCCAAACAGCGCTAAAGCCCTTCCGATTATTGTCATCATCCACGGTGGCGGATGGTCGACGAACGACGAAGACGTGATGCGCGGGCTCGCACGTGAACTGGCCAAAGACGGCAAGTTTGTCGTCTGTAGCATCGACTATCGCTGGATCGGCCAGCAAGATGGAGACGAGCAACCCAATACGATGGCCAATCTAATCGAAGACGTTTTCGGCGCGATCGCTCACATTATGGAACATGCAAGTGAATACGGTGGCGATGCGAATCGAATCGGAGTAACAGGCGACAGCGCAGGTGGTCACCTGTCAGCATCTGCTTCGCTACTAATCGAAAAGATTGGTTCTGGCGGTTTTGGCATTACCGATGGCGTTTACGAATTTGAGCCGACGTATTTGCCTAAGGGCAAGTCGGCCGAAGATTTGCGAGCAGCGATGCTTACTTCAATCAAAGCGGCAGCACCGAGCTACGGAGTATTTTCCGCCGAGTCACTTGGAAACTTCCAACGTGGCACGCTCCAAGCAGCCGCACAAGCTGTCGCGCCGCAAAGCCACATTCCGGAAGCCGCTCAGCGTTCAGCTCCACAGTATTTGATTCGCGGTACGAACGATACTTTAATTCGCGATGAGGCAGTTGCTTCTTTCGTCCAGGCCCTGCAGGACAAAGGGCAGGTCGCTATTTACGATCAAGTCGACGGTGCTGGACACGCATTCTTTGATTGGAAACCCAATGACGACGTCAAAGTGACCTTTGCAAAATACGGTGTTCCTTATGCCGCGAAGATGCGGACGTTTTTCGAAAAGCATCTCTACGGAAATTGATTTTCAAATTTATTGATTATAGTGCCGAGTAAGTAACTCCAGTCGATTAAAAAGATCGGTTGCAATGCTATTGAGACAATTTGATTTCGAAACGCAGGCGACCATTGCTTGGATGAAAATTTCGTACATTGACAGCGGCCTGTTACAAATCAAATCCAATCAACTTTACAAAGCCAAATGTCGCGCCGTTCCGTTGCACTTCTGATCGAAACTTCCAACGGGTACAGTCGTGGGCTGCTTGAGGGTGTCATTGCTTACACTAAAGAAAAGGGCAATTGGTCGGTATATCTAACCGAGCAAGAAAGGGGTGCGCCGCCGCCGACATGGTTAAAGAGCTGGGGTGGCGATGGGATCATTGCAAGAATCGAAACGGACGCCATCGGTCGAGAGCTGAAGCGTTGCGGCGTACCGATTATTGATCTGAGCGCGGCTCGGCAGCTTAAAGGCGTACCTTGGGCGGAAACACAAGATAAAGTTATTGCACAGTTGGCCGTCGAACACTTTACGGAACGGGGCTTCCGAAATCTTGCCTACTGCGGTGATATCGGTTTTAAGTGGTCTTTAAAACGACTTGAGCATTTCCGAAACTTTGCGTTGGCCGCAGGATGCGATTTTTTCGAGCACCAATCTGTGGCTCGCTACGACCAATTCTACAACGCCGTTGTAGAAAAGAGACGAATCATGGACTGGATTGAAGGTCTGCCTACTCCAATTGCGATCATGGGTTGCTACGACTTTAAAGCACACGAAGTTCTCGATGCATGCCGCGAGTTGAAAGTTGACGTTCCGACAGAGGTTGCCGTTCTTGGCGTGGACAACGATCATTTGATTTGCGAGTTGTCAGAACCTACTCTTACCAGCATTATTCCCGACACAAAACGAACCGGTTACGAAGCGGCGAATCTGTTAGACCGCATGATGTCGGGCGAGGTTCTCGCGGTCGATACTCAACTAATTACGCAGCCGTTAGGCATAAAAGTTCGCGAGTCAACGGACACCGTTGCGATCAGTGATGAAGAAGTTGCCAAGGCGCTTCAATACATCCGCCGTCATGCTTCATCCAATATTCGAGTCACGGACATTTTGCAACATGTGGAACTTTCTCGCCGAGCGCTAGAGCATCGATTTAGTAAGTGGGTTGGACATACTCCGCACGAGGAAATCCAGCGAGTTAGGATGAACCGCGTCAAAGAATTGCTACGCGATACGGAACTGACATTACAACAGATTGCTGAACGCATGGGCTTTGAGCACTCTGAATATTTGGGCGCGGCCTTTAAACGAGAGATCGGATTGGCACCCGGCGAGTATCGAAAGTCCCACATCGAATTGGGCTAAACTCAACCGTCGAAATCACCATCGCCGGTTCGACCGTTAACAGGTAAGTTACTGATGGAGCGGCATTCTTTATTAGGATAACTCACGGTTAGCAAATTCGTGCGGTATCGAGGTTGAAACATTCGCGCGGAACGACCAAACTTAACGCCAGCATAAGCAAGTGTTTGTTTAGAATCTGCCGTTCCGGGGTGCATCAGTGATGCTTGAGTACTTTGTAAAGTTCTTTGACACGTCCGACTTTCCGGCGCGATGGTACTGTGGTCGATGGTCCGACTTTCTCGGTTGGCTTCATATTCTAAGCGACCTGGGGACGTTCGCTGCATACTTTGCAATTCCGATTGTCCTGATCTATTTCGCGCACAAGCGGAACGATTTTCCGTTTACAAAGTTGTTCTGGTTATTTGCCGGCTTCATTTTGGCTTGCGGTACAGTCCATTTGATTGAAGCGATCATTTTTTGGCATCCGATATATCGTGTGTCTGGCGCTATGAAGTTTATAACCGCGGTGATTTCTTGGTCGGCGGTTATCGCGCTTGTTCGGTTTATGCCACAAATCTTGAGCTTGCCCTCGATGGCGGAAACCAACGACTTATTGAAGTCGGAGATCGCTCAGCGTATCCTCACTGAAACCGCTCTACGGGAATCCACACAACGATTGGATGCTATTCTCGCTGGTACGCGCAGTATTGTTTGGACCACGGATTCGAACGGGCTATTCTCTACGCCTCAAAAATCATGGGAACGATTCACAGGCCAGACGTGGGAAGAACATCAGGGCATGGGTTGGGTAAATGCCATCCACGAAGAAGACCGGGCGAGTATACGTCGACGATGGAATGAGTCGGTAACCAGCGGTAGTAAACACCAAGTTTCTGGTCGGATTTGGAATCAAAACACCCACACATTTCATACATTTGTCGCCGAAGCCGTTCCAGTTCGGAACGCAGATGGGTCCATTCGTGAATGGGTCGGCACTGTTAGCGATATCGAAGAACAGCATCAAGCTGAAGCCAACCTTGGCATCGCTCAATCCGAAATAGCAAAACAGAAACGTGAGCTGGAGCTTATTTACGAAGCGGCCCCGGTAGGTATGTCTCTGATCGATCGCGAATTTCGATTCCTTCGTATTAATGACACATTAGCAACGATCAATGGATATTCTCGAGAGCAACATATTGGTCGTCGGGCTGATGAGTTGCTCTCGGGACTCAACGACCAATTGGTACCAATTTACAATCGAGTGTTCGAAACTAGTGCACCTGTACTAAACGTCGAAATTGTTGGTAAAACCCCAGCCACCGATGAACCGAGGACATGGCTGGCAAGCTATTTCCCATTGAAGTTGGAGAATGCGAAAGACTCGCCAGTGACCGCAGTCAGCGCTATCGTTCAAGATATCACCGAACGAAAACGTCAAGAGGAACGATTGCGAACAAGTGAACAGATGGCTCTCGCGGCAAATCGTTCAAAGAGCGAGTTTCTGGCGAACATGAGTCACGAAATACGTACGCCGATGGCCGCAATTCTTGGCTATTCCGACGTGTTGTTGGGTCAATTAACAGACACTGAAAATCGCAATTGCGTGCTGATCATGAAACGCAATGGAGAACATTTGCTTGAACTAATTAATGATATTCTCGATCTATCAAGAATCGAAGCTGGCAAATTAGATGTAGAAATCGAACCCATTCCACTTCCACAGCTTGTTGCCGATATTCAGTCTTTGATGGCAGTTCGGGCTGACGAGAAAAAGGTCAAATTTGATATCGCTTTTGAAGGCAAAGTGCCCCGTACAATCGAAACCGATGCGAAACGATTGCGACAAGTACTAATCAATTTAATTGGTAACGCGATAAAGTTTACAGATGAAGGACAAGTCTTATTGAAAGTCAAATTTATCGAGGGTGCAAATCCACCGATGATCGAATTTGCAATTCAAGACTCCGGAATTGGCATGACCGATGAGCAGATTGAACGCTTATTCAAACCGTTTTCGCAAGCCGATTCTTCGGTAACTCGGCAATACGGCGGAAGCGGATTGGGGCTCGCAATCAGCCAACGTTTAGTTCAAATGATGAACGGCGAGATGGATCTAGAAAGCCGGCTTGGAAAGGGTTCGACGTTTTACGTTCGCTTGCCAGTGGCCTCGTTTGACAGCATCGAATTGGTCAACCCCAGTCTGACGCTTCGAGAATTAGAACCCGAAGTTGAATTAGCGCAAACGCCTACACTTGCCTGTCGCGTACTAATCGTCGACGATCGCCGCGACGTGCGCCACATCAGTCAACACTTTTTACAAAAAGCAGGCGCCAAAGTCGTCACCGCCGACGATGGCCAGAAAGGGATCAACGCGGCTCAGGCGGCGGTCGATACGGGGCAAGCATTTGATCTAATTCTGATGGATATGCAAATGCCAAAAATTGACGGATTGCAAGCGACCGCAATTTTGCGCTCCGTCGGTATTGATTGGCCCATTATCGCACTGACCGCTGACGCGATGAAAGGCGATCGCGACCGCTGCCTCAACGGTGGCTGCGATGACTACTTGTCCAAGCCGATTGACCATCGCAAATTGGTCAGCATGGTCGCAAAGTATACGCAAGTCATCACTCGACAAGAATTGTTGCGATTGCGAGCTGAGCGCGCCCAATTGCTGCGCGCAAAACTAGATGAAAACTCTTAGCCAATAATGTCGACCTGCGCACTCCAACATTGCTGACTCATCGGCCAAACTTGCGGCCAATTGGTCAATTGGCGAGAGTACTATCAATCGAAGTTGGCGGCATAGGAGTTGCTTTGTAGTCAGACTGATGTCTGTAAACTACTTCTTGCTGGAGATCAATTATGCGCTATTTCACACTAACTTTTTGCATGCTGGCGTTGGCCGCAGTTGTTCCAAATTATGCCAGGTCGGAAGCTCCTGAAAGCCCGACTATTGAGAAGGCGTTGCAGGGGCGCTGGGAAATTGTGCGGGGAGTAAACCAAGGCCGTGAATTGTCGGAAATAGAGGTCGATGGAACTTACGTAACGATCACAGCCAATTCGATTGTGACTTACGATCGGGAAAGTCAAGCGAGATATCAAGCGGTTTTCACCATCAGCGAGCAACTGAAAGATAAAAACGAAAAAGCGATGATCACAATGCAAACGGTAGATAAAGATTCATCAACTAAACCGATAACCGCAGCGCAATTAGACAAGAATACGGCCCTAGGAATCTTGAAATTTGACGGAGAGAGCAGTTGGGTACTTTGCTACGCATTGCCTGGAAGTGAACGCCCCGAAAAATTTGAATCGCCCGAAGGGAGCAAGAATATGCTCTTCAAATTGGAGCGAAAAAAGGTCGACCCGATCCCAGTTATTCGAAGTCCGGAAGATTGAAACGCTTCTCCATAAATCTGTGGAATTCGTCGCGGCAGAACAATGTACGAATGAAGCTTCAAATTTTCGTTCTGGTGAAGGCCAACTTGGAGTACTCGTAGGTTTACCTTTTTCCTGGGCATTGAAATTGTTGAAAGATAATCCTGTAGGAAAAGCGAATTGACTATGTTAGGAATGTGTCCACAACGGATTCTCTCCAACTAGAATATTGCTTGATATATTTTAGGCAGTTAGTCCTTAGACTGTGGATTCATGTTGATGCTCAATTGGCTTTTGCAGTGGCTGCGTACTGACCGATCAAAAGTAAAAAAAGCCGACGCGCATATGACGTTTGGACAAACGTCTGTAGGTAGAACGGTCGCCCGGACCCGAATGTTTTTCAAAAAACAGCTTTGGGTTTGGCCAATCATCGCTGTGGGCGTGTTGTCGATCGCCGGTTACGCTGTCAGCAATGCAATCGATCGGACGATGAAGAATAGTCTGCAGTCGGAACTCACGACCTTGCTTAGCGTCGAGCGCGCCATGCTAGAAAAATGGTTTAAGGTGCAAGAGTCCAGTGCGATCGCACTTGCCAATGACGCCGGAGTCCGACAAATAGTGCTCGAACTATTGGCAGCTCAGAGCGACGCCGTCAGTTCTAGCGACAGTCAAGATTCGATCAGCTTGTCGAGTCTGCATGCCAAATTGAAGCGTGAACTGGAAGCCAGTTTGTCTTCCCATGATTTTGTCGGCTATGAACTTGCTGACAAGCAGCAACGAATTATCTCAGCTAGAACACCGGAATTAGTCGGTCAAACTATCAAACAGTTTGAACCGGTGCTGACGAAGACTCTCGAAGGCGAACCATGCGTCAGCGTCCCGTTTAAGAGTCTTGCCCTGCTCAAGGACAATACCGGTCGAATGCGGACCGGAACGCCGACCATGTTTGTCTGTGCTCCAGTTCGCGACGACAATTTCCAAGTCGTCGCAGTGCTTGCCTTGCGAATCCGTCCCGAGCGAGAATTTACAGAGATACTTCAGCTTGGTCGACTCGGAGAATCCGGCGAAACGTTTGCCGTGGATAAGCAAGGTCTGCTAGTTTCCAACAGTCGATTCGACGAGAAGTTGATGCTCTTGGGCGTCTTGCCCGATCAAGAAGATTCGGCATCCATTCTAAACATTCATGTGCGAGATCCAGGTGGAGACTTGTTGGAAGGATTTAGGCCGATGGTCCGACGTGCTGAACTGCCGCTCACTGAGATCTGCACTGCGGTAATCAATGGCTCATCGGGCGTAAACATCGAAGGCTATCGAGACTATCGTGGCGCACTTTCAGTAGGTGCTTGGACATGGCTACCTAAGTATGACATCGGCCTGATTACTGAGATCGATGCGGCAGAAGCATTCCGTCCGCTGACGATTCTCAAGTGGTCGTTTTATTCGTTGTACGCAATGTTGGTCGCAAGCGCTATCGCGATCTTTATTTTCACCCTCGTCGTTTCGCGATTGCAACGCGAAGCTCAAAAGGCAGCCATCGAAGCAAAGCAGCTTGGCCAATACCGTTTAGAAACTCGTCTAGGTGCTGGTGCCATGGGGATCGTGTACAAAGGTCATCATGCGATGCTCAGGCGCCCAACCGCCATCAAGATGCTGCAAGTCGACAAGGTTAATGAAGCAACTATCTGTCGGTTCGAACGTGAGGTGCAAATTACTTGCAAGCTCAATCATCCCAGTACGATTGCAATTTACGACTACGGTAGAACTCCAGAAGGTGTTTTTTACTATGCAATGGAATATCTCGATGGCATTGATTTGCAAACGCTCGTTGAACGTTACGGGCCACAGCCTGATGGCCGTGTGATTCAAATACTCGAACAGGTTTGCGGATCACTATTCGAGGCGCACTCGATGGGCTTAGTTCACCGCGACATCAAGCCAGCCAACATCATGTTGAATCGTCGAGGCGGAAAGCCAGACGTAGTCAAGGTTCTAGACTTCGGCTTAGTCAAAGCTCTTGATGACGGGCAATCATCCGATGCCTCGGGAATATCGGGCACGCCGTTGTACATGTCTCCTGAGTCGATTCAAGCGCCTGAAACTGTGGATGGAAGAAGTGATCTGTACGCTGTCGGTGCCGTCGGATACTTCCTCTTGACGGGGCAAACCGTTTTTCAAGCGGACTCACTCGACCAGCTTTGCAAGCAACAAATTGCCGCGATACCTGAAACACCATCGAGCCGGCTTGGCCAGCCTGTCGCCACTGGACTTGAAAGTGCATTGATGGCATGCCTAGAAAAAAATCGTGCTCGACGTCCACAGACCGCCAGGGACTTAGCGAAACAGCTACATGCCAGTTCGGTCACGACGATTTGGACGGCTGATGAAGCCGATGGGTGGTGGGGGAGACATGAACGCGAGATGGCGACTACCGTTGCTGGCCAAAATACTTTCGGTACAACGGCGTCGCGGTCCGCAATCGCAACGGATCTAACCGGCGCTGAGCCAAGACCTGGAGCTTCTCGAAGCACCGACGTAAAGACAGTAAACTCATCTGGCTTCGATCAAACGATTGCGCAATGATCAATGACGAGACTGACAGTCCATGGCTAGCGTCGTGCGTTCTTTTGTGGCTAGCGTAACCGTTGACCAACGTCACGAACAAACGTTCTTCGAGTTCGCCTGCAATGCGGTGCTTTCAATCCCGAGCGAGGTTCCGATCGTCGCAATTGCTCACAAGTCAGAAATTTTGAAGACTTCGTTATTGAGAGGCGATGTTCAAATGCGAATCATCAGCCGCGCTGGCCAATGCCCAAGCCAAGAGCAGTTCAAACAAAATCAAAGCCGATCATTTAGCGAATATTAAAGCTTTAAAATCCCTCTTGCGAATCCTTCAGCAACCGCCCCAGCGCGTTCATCGACGCCGAGCTTGGCAAGCAGACTCTTGACGTACGTTTTCACCGTGTGGATGCTCAGGTGAAGCTCTTCGGCGATTTGCTTGTTGCTGCATCCGCGAGCCATTCCTGTCAGTACTTCTAACTCGCGGGGCGTCAGTTGCTCGCGCTCCTTGACTCGCTCGAGTTCGGCTTCGGAAAATTGCCGATCGCCAGAAATGGCATTGCGAATGGCCTGGAATATACAAGCTGGGCCTGCCGATTTGGTCACATAGCCGATCGCACCAGCCTCGATTGACAACGCCACTTCTTCCTCCAAGTCGGAGGTGCTAAGCATGACTGCCTTGGCGTCCTTGAACTCGGTTCTCAACTGCTTGTCCACTGCGCAAATCTCATAGTGTGAATCCGTGTTTGCGGATCGAACTCGTTCCCCAAGTATCGTGACGTCTCAAACCCCTGCGCGGTGATGACCAGCCCCAATGCAATGGCGACGGATTCCCAGCCAAGCGAATCTGGCCTGGAGTAGTCAAACCCTGCACCTGAAACGGTCGCAACCGCGTAAGCAATCAGGCCAATGACTAACCCCGCGATCACAGTCAACTTGATACCAACAGTCCCCTCCTCGATCCTCTCTAGTGCCTTGAATCCTCGTGCCCAACCGAAGATGGCAACAAAGCCAAGCACGATGGACGTTACGATCCGTCCGTAAAACGGATCATCAACAGGCGTTAGGCTGACCGCAAATGCTCCGAAAAGATTCAGGTAATAGGTGATCGAAACAACATAAGCGAGCATCAACGCAACCGATGCAGCGCGTTCCAGACGCAAGGTTAAAAGAGTCGGCGATTGGTCGCGAGATTTAAGTTCTGCGTATCGAGCGATATTGAACCGAATTACACCGCCGAGTGCATAGGCAACCAAGCACAATCCTGCCATCACAAGGATCGCGTAGACGCCAAAGCTGGTTTTCAAAATTGGGCCGAGCACCAAGAACCCGCTGCCGATGATTGAAGCCAGCGGAGTGACACAGGCTCGGTAGTCGATGCTGTTCACCAAACGAGGATGAAAGAGAACCAAGGCCGCGATCGCCGTGGCCGCGATGACCAGAACGCTGTTAAACACAGGAGAAGAATATGAAACGGCGAGAAGATGCACAGACATGGGTACTGGCATCAAGAACACGTCCGTGACAGCGTGATGGAAACGGGCATCGACCAGATTGCAATTCGATCTTCGGTTTCGACCGTCAGGCCTGCCTCGGTAAGCAATTCACGCACATCAATGGGCCGACAATCAACGATGTGTGGGAAGTGTCGATGCATCCATTGATACGTCAGTTCTAGCACACTCTCACGCTCATCTGGCTTCACCGTTGCCATCGACACGTTTGCAAAGCGTCCTCCTGGAACCAGCACACGTTTAACCTCTGCCAACACTCGCGGCAAATCGTCTTCGGAAAACAGTTCCAACGTAAAACTCATGAACACTGAATCAAACGACTGGTCCGCCCATTCAAGTTCAACACCATCTCCCAACTTCAACTCAGCGCGATCACCTAGCCCCGCCTCCTGAACCTTCGCAGCGGTCACGTTCAACATCCCCTGCGATACATCGACACCGCTTACCCTCCCCTGGGCACCGACCTGCTTTGCGATTTCCACAAAGCTATTTCCGGTGCCGAATCCGATTTCCAGCACCCTTTGGCCGAGCTGAACATCCAGCAGCTTTTGCCCAGCCTCTCTTGCCGCATGCTCACTGGAATCTGCGATCGCATCATAGACCTGACTGATACGGTCGTAAAAATCGCGGTTGTTTTGATGGTACTGATTCATGCGTATATCGTACCAGTTTTGCGAGATAGGCCAAAATGGTTGTGTCCGGTAAAGGTCCCGCTCAAAATATCGATTCTCGATCGAAATTTGATCAACATCGACAGTTCCAAGCTGAGTTCCCAGCGCGAGCGAAACGCAATAGTACATCGTAGCGGTTCAGGTGAATGATCCAGCGGCGAGGCCAGTGGTCGCTTGAACCGATCCCAGTTGTTCCAGGAGATGATAAATTTCACAACTGCTGCGAACTCAGAACCGAACTCGTGTTAAACATCACTTTGGAAACAGAGCATCGCTGGCCGATCAGCTTTTGCGATTTCTCGACGTGTATTGTTACCAGTATTCTGGCCTCTCAATCCAATACAACTGATTCGCGTATTTCGAAGGCGAGAATGGAGTCGCGGTCGGCTTGAAGTTTGCCCAGGCTCCTCCAGATGGTCGTCGATCCTGGCGACTCCTGTCGTTTTTTGTTGAGGTAAACTTCCATTCCAGTGAGTTACCAATTCTGACGAGTTTGCTTCTTAAAAGTCTAACCGCCAAAGTTTCATTCGGATGCGGTCGTACGTTATCATCTCGCATTAAGTTAGAATTTTAAATGTTTCGTCTCATTTCCATTCTCTCCAATCGAGTTACAAATGCGATCACTCTTCATCGTTGCCATATTTTGTCTACTGCTTCCAAAATCAGCGTTCGGTCAACAAGCGAACGTCAATCTCGACTATAACCCGCAGAAGGATACAGAGAATCTCGTCCCATTCAGCGCACCGCTGAATTCTCCAGATGTACATGACGATCGAACCGTAACTTTTCGCTTGAAAGCTCCTGAAGCGAAACAAGTTCGCTTAGCGGGAGTCGCACTTCTCACAGCACTGGGCAACACTCGGGAACTGGTACCTTTTGAAAAAGGCGAAGATGGTATTTGGACTCTCACGGTCGGGCCAATACCCGCGGATATGTATGCATACCATTTGGACGTCGATGGCGTTCGCATGGCGGATCCTAACAACACGTATGCAGCGTTTACTGCAATGCCGCCCTATAGCGAGTTGATCGTCCACGGCGACGGACCAGAATACTACGATGCGAAGAATGTGCCGCATGGAACTGTGACTCGACACATTTACCACTCCGATGTGACCAATGGTGAAAGAGAACTCTATGTCTACGCTCCCCCCGGATACACAGCCGACAAAGAGTATCCAGTGCTCTATCTGGTTGGGGGCAGCGGCGAGCTTCCGTCAAACTGGATCTACGACGGACGTGTCAATTTCATCATGGACAATCTGCTCGCTGATGACAAAGCGGTTCCGATGCTGATCGCGATACCAAACAACCAAGTTTTACACCGCAATCATCCGCAGCACGTCGAATTGACATTCAAATTGTTTGGCGAGGAATTGCGCACTCAGGTCGTTCCGCTTGTAGAGAAAAGTTACTCTGTCCAGAAAACTTCTAAGGGTCGTGCCCTGTCGGGACTTTCCATGGGAGGGCGGCACACAATGTTTGTTGGTTTTAATTCGCTGGACTTGTTTGGATCGTTTGGCGTGTTGAGTGCTGGTGATACGAATGCAGATCAGACGCTCGCTGAGTTCCTAAACGACCCGGAGGTTAACAGTAAAATTGACTATCTGTTTGTTGGGCAAGGCACTGAAGAAAATCGGGGGCCACTCGGAGCTCGCGCTGCCGCCTTGCACGAAGCGCTAAAAAATCATGGCATCAAGCACGACTACTATGTTGGGGGCCATGGCGGACACGATTGGGCCACTTGGCGGCATCTTTTGTACACCGAATTTCTTCCGCATCTTTGGCGTAACTGATATTTTTCTATTAAATGTGTGATTAAACGACATTGCGCGCAACACACAGGTGACGAAACACCCGTTACAATCGGCGAGATATTTGTTCGAACACTCATCGTTTGCATCGGAGACTGTAATGAAGGTTTTGCTTGCCGGAATATGCGGGTTGGTTTTGTCGTCGATAATGTACGCTCAAGAAGGAACCCAAGAAGTTGCTGCAACGACTTCCAAAAGTTCCGATCCCTCGGGGAAGTGGACTTGGACTCAGGATATGCGCGGGAACAAGTTATCGTTTGAATTGGTGCTGGCCAAAAAAGACGATGCACTAACAGGCACCTTTAAATCAATCTTCCCGAATCCACCTGAAAACTTCCCGGCCGGGATGAGTGAGCCTGTCAAAATTGAAGATGGCAAATACGACGGCGATAAGATTACGTTTAAAGTTATCCGCAGTTTCAACGGTAACGAATTCGCCACCCGTTTCGCGGGCACACTCAAGGGCGATCAAATTGTTGGAACAAGGACCGCAAATTTCGGTGGCGACGATCGTGAATCCGAATGGATCGCAAAGCGTGCTGGTTTAACTGCGGCTGAAGTGGTAGGCGATTGGAAAATCTTGATCAATACTCCAAATGGCGAGATCGAAGAAAAATTGAGCTTCACCATGGATGGCGACGAATTGGCGGGCGTCTTCCACAGCAGTTTCTTCGGCGACAGCAAGCTCAAAGATGTCAAGATCGAAGGTGACAGGCTGTTGTTCGGTGTCGAGTTTTCCAATAACGACTTCTCAATGGACATCGATTACGACACGAAGCCAGAGGGTGACAAGATCACTGGCAAAGCTTCGTTTGAAGTGAACGGCGAAGAGAACAACATTGATGTCAAAGGATCGAAAGTCGAAACTAAAGCAGATACGCCAAAGGCTGCCGAATAGAAAAGTCGATCGTCATCGCGTCTGGGTTTATCTAAACATTCTGACGGAGCCACGATAGCAGCAAAAGTTCGAGTCTAACATCCATTTAGTGCAGTGCCTGTCAATTATTGGCACTGCACGCGAACGTTTAAGCGAGAGCTTTTTCGAACACGGCCAGCATCTTAGCCCAAGCCTTTTCAGCTTGCTCCTCGTTGTAGACTTTCGTGTCGGGCGGGCACCAACCGTGCCCAGCAGGATAGACTTCGATTTCCGCTTTTTGATCTGCTTCGCTGAACGCCGCCTTGAGTTTGTCTTTCGCTTGCGGATCGCGCTCGTCGTCATTCTCTGCGATCGCAACCAAGAACTGAGCGTCCATCTTCGGTATCAAAAGGTGCGGACTATCTGGAGCGTCGGAAAGCAGCCCCCCGCCATGGAACGTACATGCCGCTCCGATGCGCTCAGGCACTGCGGCTGCGGTTCGCATCACAATTGGACCGCCCATGCAGTATCCAATTGTGCCAATCTTCTTGTCCTTGTCGACTTGTGGCTGTTCGTCCAGCCATGCGACAAACGCCTTAGCATCGGTCGCATTGGTTTCTGCATTCAGTGCGCGTGCCAGTGGGAACACTTCTTGGATCGGAGTGTTTGTCCCTTCCGCGGCAGTCGGAGCTTTCTTAGCGCGATAAAATGGATTCACGACTAAAACGCTGTAACCCGACTCGGCCAGTCGCTTGCCCATATCGCGAAACGCGGGCCTGAGCCCAAAGATATCCGGCCACACCAACACAGCAGCATGTGCTCCGCCCTCGGGAGTTACAAAGTACGCGTCGCACTCACCATCAGGCGTCTTGATGATCACGTCCTTCTCAATAACCTCGGCTGCATTGGCCGTTCGAGGCAGCAAAAACGCCGCGCCGATGCCAGCCGCGAATACACCCATATCGCGTCGCGTGTACTTTTTACTATCTTCATCAAAATGATCTTGGTCGCACATGTTCGGTCTTTGTATTCAAGGGGATTTACAAACTGTTGTTTCAATACTGACGCGATCAACGCATGAGCAAAACATTATAACGCTTCGATCAACAGCTGACACTGCGATCGAGTTAGAACACTTTTTCAGCTTGTCGAGCGACACGTACACATCTGACGGCAAACCGATCGCCCCCCGAGAAACTCTAGGGTAGCTTTCAATTGGTGCCCGCTTTAATCCGCAATCGAGATTTTATTCAGTCGTTCTCGCGCGGCAGCGATGTTACCAGCTGCAATCAGGATCGCGATTTTGTCGAGCTGTTCATCTGGAGATCTTACTTCCTTTTTCACGCTGCGCAATTGGTAGAGCTTGAGCGGTAGACTTAGATCCGCTGGTTGCGTTGAAAACTGTTTATCAAATGTGATACGTCGGAATTTTTGAATGATCTCAAGATCGCGAGTTCCAAATTCGACGCTCGGCTCGATCTGAGTTCCCTCTCCCCAATCATTCCAAGTGGCAATTTGTATGATGGAGGGTTGATTCGTAACGACTTGTCGAAGTGTTTCACGAAGCGTTCGGCCTTCGGAATCTTGTATTGTCCCGTAGCTGGCATGTAGCCCGGCCTCTGCATAGATATCCACAAAGCGAGGATAGACGACTGGGATCGCGTGTTTCCAATTGCGTGCTGGTTCTTGAAAGCGATTAACAGCAGCCAAACCTTCCGAGGGTATCGGCCAATCGAATCCGCCAACTGCTGCATCCCGCCGCGTGTGCTCGCTGAAGTACGCCAATGGTACTGGAAACTCGCTCAAGCACTCACTCCATTCCACGTTTGTTAGGCCAGCGTTACCAAAGGAAAGCAACACAGGCTTCTCGTCAATTCGAACATAACAATCTAGCGCAAACCAATGCTCTTGCAGCCAACTTAGCTCACGTTTTGCATGGCTGACTCGATCTGCCGCAGGAAGTTTACCTGCGTCCACCAGCGCGGTGATCGTCTGATCTTCGTAACAAATTATCAACTTCATTCCTAGCCGTCGTACCTGGTCGACAATTGCTTGGGTGTTTTTCTGAAGCACCGCATAGTCTCGGAAGTCGGAAAGTCCGTACCAATCCACAATCACGCCGTCGATACCCGCGAGTTTCATTAGCAGTAGATGGTATTCGATCACACTCGGGTCGCTCGAGTCGTATAGGCCGATCACTGTATGGAAATGCGATGCAATCTCTCGTCGCCCATCGATCACATTCTCTGGATTGAAGTGGTTCATCGTCCAATGCCATCCCCAAACTTCGCTAGTCGGTTTGGCAACATACCAAGGCATATAATGCGCCATGACTAGCGGCTGCGCAGAAGACTCTTGTGAACATGCGGAGTTGCTATAGAAGAGCGTCATGAACGGCAGGGTGTAGATCAATGTCAGCAGCAATCTTGCGGTTCTAAGTTGTCCAATGACGGTTATCTGGAAAATTGTGGTTAGCAAAAGTCACCATTGTTGAAAGAAGAATTTTCATGCGAATGCGCGTCTCGCGAGTTCATTCTATTGCCATTTGGACATTCTGCCCACGACATCGCTTTGTCGGATTTTCGAGCTCTCAATTATTGTTCACAGTGCAAGAAGGCCGTCATGCATTCCAAATTTAGTCACCTCGAAAAACATCGCAGTTATCGAATCGGTTGGCTGCGAGCTGCAGTGCTTGGTGCCAACGACGGCATCCTCTCGGTGGGCAGTATGGTGGTCGGAGTTGCTGCAGCGCATGCGGAACACAAATCAATTCTGCTTGCTGGAGTCGCCGGACTGACCGCGGGCGCGATGTCGATGGCGGCGGGAGAGTATGTTTCTGTAAGTTCTCAAGCGGATACGGAAAATGCGGACAGAGCACGCGAAGAACAAGTGCTGATTGACGATCCAAATGGCGAGTTGTCTGATCTGACACAAATCTATGTTCATCGTGAGCTAGGCGAAACGCTTGCCCGCAACGTTGCAATTCAACTGACAAAACATGACGCGATCACGACGCATAGGCATGATGAATTGGGCAATACCGAGCAACCATCTGCTCGCCTGCTGCAAGCGGCTCTTGCGACGGCAACATAGTTCGCGGTTGGAGCCGCATTGCATGTTTCTGAGTTTTACGACGCACTACATTTACTCGAAATTTCTACTTGATTTTGATACGACGCTATCTTTTGAAGTTAGTAGAGGCGCGAACGGTTGCGCGAAAGATTAGAATTGGTAGGTCGCCCTCCTGCAATCCAACCTTGAAAAACCCACCTGAGGTCTCCCGTTGATTCACCGATCATTTTTTAATCCGTCCACCCCTTCGTGTTTTCAAAATGATTTATTCGCTTGGTCCGATCGCTTTCTAGGGCGAATGTTGTTCGCTGCTTGGACTCTCATTAGTTCGTCTGCTCTGAATTGTTTCGGAGGAGAACCAGATGCTAGGCCTCAGTATTTGGATTACGCGATCCAGCATGTTGGTGATGCGGAGCGTGGAAAAGAACTGTTTAATGATTCGAAAAAAGCGGGATGCAGCAATTGCCACTTGCTGACGGGCATGGAAAGAAGTGGCCCTAATCTTGACGGAATTGCGGACAAGTATCCCGGTGAGCAACTTGCCCGTCAGATTCTCTATCCCAGTGAATTCATTGCCCACGGATTCGAACAAATCAACATTCTGACTAACAGCGGAGAAGTGCTGGCAGGGCGAATGGAGCGATCTAATCAGTTCGAAGTCAAATTGGTCGATGCAAAAGGCAAGATCAATGGGATTAAACGAACAGACATCGAAGATCTTCGCGAAGTATCGACTTCCTTCATGCCTGCCGATTTGCACAAAACGTTGACGCATGCCGAATTTGCCGACTTAGTAGCTTACATGCGGACACTGACGTTTTCTCTGCAAGATGGATACGCCCATGGCGGCCAAAAGGTTGCCATCCAATCGCTTCCCAAGTCTGTCAAAGTCGAGCCGATCCATCCACCGGAACTAAATTTCGAAAACCCGGTGCGGTGCGGGGCCTTGCCGGGAACATCGAGTGATTTACTCGTCGTGGAACACATGACGCGTCGCATTTGGCGATTGATTCGCGACGACGGACCGATTCGCAAAGAGCTTTTCTTACAGCTCGGGAAAGAGGTCCATACGGGAGCCAATCATGGCATCATGTGTATGACCTTTCACCCCGACTACGTTCACAACCGACGCTATTTTTTGGAACACGAAGTCGAAGAGGACGGCCAAGTCAAAACCACGGTTGTCGAACGCAGGGCAAGCGAAGATGGTTTGAAGGATTCAGGGGTGCCGTCGATTCGATTGTTGGAAACTTTTCAGCCAGCTGGCAATCACAATGGTGGCTGCATCGATTTTGGACCAGATGGAATGCTGTACGCTGGCTTTGGAGATGGTGGTCCTCAAAAAGATCCCAATGGTTATTCGCAAAATCCAAGAATCTTACTTGGATCAATGGTCCGTATTGACGTCGATCATCAAGACGAGGGTTTGCATTACGCGATTCCACTCGACAATCCCTACTGGGACGCTCATCGCGAAGATCCTGAAGTTCGCGCAGAAACTTGGGCGATCGGTTTTCGCGAGCCATGGAGGTTCAGTTTCGATTCTAAAACCGGCGAATTTTATGTTAGGGATGTGGGACACAATAAGTTTGAAGAAGTTGCGATCGTCAATCGCGGAGACAATCACGGCTGGAACGTGCGCGAATCTTTCATCCCGTTTTCAGATGAATACAGCCGGCCAGATGAAAAATACGTCGATCCCGTCTTTGCTTACCCGCACGGTCTCGGATTCTCTATTACCGGTGGCTACGTTTATCGCGGCAAGCAAAGTTCATCGTTCCAAGGCGTCTACGTGTTTGGTGATTTCAATACGCGGTTGATTTGGGGCTTGCGACAAGTCGATGGAAAGTTAATCGATGTCTATCGGATCGGCATCGCACCTAATGGTATCGCGTCCTTCGGTATCGACCAACAAGGCGAGATTTATCTGGTAACTTACAAGGGAACAATTTATCACATCGATCTAACTGATTCCGTCTATCCGCAATCGAATACGACACCTTCATCCAACAACTAAGTCCGCAAAATAATCATGCATCAAATCTTCCGCTGCTTGTCTATGATCGTCGCCTACTCGATCATTTCTTCTGGTTCGTACGTCAGTGGGCAAGAGGCACCTTGGGTGAATCTTTTTAATGGTAAAGATTTGGAAGGATGGAAGATTGTAGCTCGATCAGACCCCGCTCCGGCAGTCGTCGAAGACGGAGCGATGGTATTGCGACAACGAATCAATACCAGTGAGCACACTTTCGTGGCATCGGAGAAGAAGTACCGAGATTTCATTTTGGAACTCGATCTCAAGGACGATCCACACTTCAATAGCGGTATTCTACTTCGCTGTATCGATGCTCCGCCGGAAGCGAAAGTCCGATTGCATGGCTATCAGGTCAAGATCGACAATACGCCGCGTTCATGGACTGGTGGCATATTCGATGATTTCGGCGCGGGATGGACATGGATGTTCGATTTGGCCGATGATCCCGCGGCGCGATCGGCATTCAAGCTGGATGAGTGGGCGCATTTCCGGATTGAATGTCTCGGATCAACAATCAAAGTATGGATTAATGGTGTTCCCACATGTCACTTGATTGATCAAAAGTATTCGGACGGGTACATCGCTTTCAAGATCCACTCATTGGGCAACAATCCGGATTCCACGATGGATGCAGTTCGGTTGAAAAACATTCGAATCATCACCGATCAACCGGAAAAGTATGCGGCGACAATGGACTTAGCTTCCCGCCCGGCAAGAGACACACCAAGTCCATCCGACAAGCCATTGCCAACTCAATCGCACTAGCGTGACGGACGGTTATGAGGTATTCAGCCTGGCCGTAACTAATTCCTCGTTAGGCATGTCATCTACAATTCACAAGATCGATCGCCAGTCGCATGCCTAACAAAACAGTCAGTCAGAGATCGCGATTGAAGAACCAAGAGCGGTCGGAGTTGATTTGTCTTTGACCGCAGGAATCGATTTCTTAACGCTTAACCCTCGTTTCAACAGCGTTTCCAGTGCGGCGACAGCGAGGGCGTTTTCGACATTACTTTCCCCAGAGGATTTGCCATTTTGGCTATTTTTAAATGTGGAGCTTAGCGGCTTTTTGTTCTTTTTGAGGCCTTCGGAAAACTGCAGAAATACTGTTTCGTTCGGAGATATAGGTAATACCTTTTGAACAGTTTTTGAATGATTCCTAAAAGGAACGAACTTGAGCTGGGAGGAGAGTGACCGAGCGCAATTAAATCTATCCAATCGATACACAGGAGCGTTGTAATGAGTTTGGATATTTTGGGTACGGGCCAAGCAATGCGATCTTGCATTGTCAGCGGAGCGGCGTGAGGCTTGTCGCGATAGGCAACATGCGGAATTCTGCGGGCGTCAACGTTTCGATGCGTCCGTCACCGCGATCGAGGTAGTAGACGAGGAACTGATCGATTTGCTCCGGGTTGCCATCGAGGACTTCTCCTGCGGCAGAGAAGGTGACAGACTTGTTGTCAGGCAGCAGCACGCCGTGCCAATGGGGTTGATAGTTCGATTCGTTCCAAACGGTGAACCTTGATTGCTCCGTCGCGATGGCAAATAAATGGCCTCGCGGATGCCAGGAGGCGTCACCGATAATCAGCCCTTGTTGACCTCGTCGCACCAACGTCGCCGCATTAGCTCGGTAAGTGGCAAGCCAGCCGTTTATTCCTGAGATAAATCGCTGGCTGTCAGGACGCCACGCCAACGCAAAGGGACGAGGCACGATCGAGTTGGTCGAAGTGTCAAATGAAATTTGTGTATTGATTGAGAGCAGTTTGCCGTCGGGACTCCAAGTCGGCTGTTGCGAAAGATCGCGAAGAATCGTGTCGTCCACAACGCGCAGATTCCAGTTGTTTTCCGGCTCAAGAAACTTCAGCGGCTGTTCGGCTTCACATACCGCAATCTGATTCGTCGCGTGACACCAAGCGACGAAAGGAAACTGGTTGCCGCCGGTGACAACTTCTTTGATTTCTTTGCCGTCGCGACTGAGGATCTGAATTCGACCAGTTTTTCGGCCCGCGACGATCGTTTGTCCATCGGGACTATTTGCAACACGAAAACTCCAAAGGTCCGATGATTGGAAGAGGTCTCGGGAATTTCCGTCCACTGTTGTGGACCAAAGATTCCCGCTCTGGTTGATTCCAAATAACTCGTTGCCGTCAGTACTCCACGCCAAGCTATTGGTCGCTCTTGCGGACGACTCTTGGAAGACACGAATCGCGTTGCCGCCCGCACTCCAGAATTGTGGTGGTTTCGAATTTAGCTGGGCGGAAGCAAGCAAATTGCCGTCGGGAGACCAAGCCAATTGTGCCATATTTTTCATCACATCCGTTGGACTTTGCAGACGTGGCGTTTTCAAGTTGGCGGGTGAGACAATCAACGATTGCACTTCGCTACCGGTGGCCAGCTCCTTGCCATCCGGACTCCAGTCAAACAAATCTCCTCCAAAACGCGCTTGGTTTGAGGCGACTTGTTTTCGTTGGACCCGATCCCAAACCCGCAAGCCCTCATCGGAAAATAGTAAGTACTTGCCGTCGGGATGCCAGCGTACATACAGGCCACTTGCTGGGAAGGCGTGGTCTAGCTTCAGATCTGGTGAGTAGACGCGGATTTCTTTTCGATTGCTAACTGTCAACCAGCCCGATTCGTGCCAATCAAGACTGCAACCGAGCTGGTGACTGCCCTCGATCTCGTCAATTATCTCAGCCGCCGATGTTTGCAAATTCCAGTGTCGAAGTTTGCCATCGAAGTGGAGGGCAATCACGCTTTCACCGTCGCTACTCCACGCAAGATAGCCTCCGCCGACTACTCCCAGTTCATCGCCTGCCGTATCTTCGGGGAGTGTTTTTAACAGGTGGTGATCTTCGTCGAGTATTTCGATGCAGCTTCCGTTCTGACTTGGCCTGGTAATGCCTTTGGCAATTTTTCGCGACTTGCGATGCCAAGCAACCGCGCGTGCTCCCCCGGGTACACTTTCTTCGTGAAGAAGTTGGCCTTCTATGTCGAATATTCGCGAGATTGAACCGTCGTGATCTGCTGCAATCAGCACCCGATGGCTATCCGGGTGCCACACAAAGTCCGAAGCACCAATTTGCCTTGTGAATCCGGGAAGAACGCAATATTGCTTCAGCGTCTTTGCGTCGTAGATCGCCAAATTCATATCGAGCAATCCGATCCATTGTCCATCGGGACTGTAAGCGATTTTCTTTGGCCTGCCACGTGGCCAGACCGTATCGACGTTCCAGCGCTTGATGCCTGGAATGATCGCCGGTCGATCGATGATTCCAGGTAGGACTGCGGCATCTTTGAGGGAATAGGTATGAAAATCCTGAGCGAACCACGGCGGTTCCGGCCCCATTTCCCAAGTGCCCAGGGGCTCGGCCGGTGTCAAATCTAAAGGCACAATCGGCGCGACGGAAACGATCGGTCCGGTCGGCACGCGATCGCCGTCGCGAACCGGATTTTCAATCACGGTTGAGCTCGTGTTCGGCTGAGCGACCTTTGCAGCGACGCCCCCATCGGAGTCTTCGCGTATGCTAACTTTGCTGCCCGGTTGAGCGTCGATTTCGGTCGCGGTATTCGAAGGTACGCGGATGACGGTTTCTATGCCGTCTTTGTTTGTGATCGTGATGATGATGACACCCAGGACCAGTGCAGCGAAACCACCAGCGGCAGCGATCATCATGCCACGGTATCTCGGTGGCTTGGCGGGCGGTACGGCTTTGGCAACAAGGACATTGCGATCATGGCTGGTTTTGTAAAGTGATTCGTCGGTTGGTTGCTTCGCTCGATTAACGCGAAGCTTTTGCTCGAACCCTGTAAATCGTTCGGCCACTTCGCCCGCAGTTTGAGGTCGCTGTTCAGGTTTCTTTTCGAGCATCTGCATGATGAGGCTTGCGACACTCGCGGGTAGCTGCGACGCTGACTCCCGCAGCGGTTTTGGCGGCGTGTTCGCAACCGCGATGAGCGTCGCAGTGAAGCCATTGGCAATGAATGGCGGTTTTCCCGTGGCGGCGTGGTACAGCACACTGCCGAGACTGAAAAGGTCCGCCCGGTGATCGACCGGTTGCGCGAGCGCTTGCTCCGGGGACATGTAGCGCGGCGTCCCCAAGACGGTCCCCGAATGGGTCAAGCCGTCGTCATCGGTCGCCGCACTGACCAGACCGAAGTCGAGGATCTTGGCGCGGTTGGTTTTGTCTTCGATCCAAATATTGTCTGGCTTAATGTCGCGATGGATCAGGCCATGTTCGTGGGCGGCGGCGAGGCCTGAGGCGACCTCCTTGCCAATCCGAACGATTTCGGCTGTCGGCAGTTTGCCCAAGCGATCCAGCCGCGTCTTGAGCGATTCGCCCTTTAGATACTGCATCGCGATGAATGGCACACCGTTGTCCTCGCCGACTTGATAGATCGGAACAATGTTGTCGTGTTCCAGAGCTGCAGTGGCTTGGGCTTCGCGCAAGAAGCGTCGTTTGGCGTCAACACTTTCCGCAATCGAGGGCTTCATCGTCTTGATTGCAACTTGGCGACGGAGCCGGATGTCTTCGGCACGCAACACCATGCCCATGCCGCCAGAGCCGATGACCTGTATGACTCGATAATCACCAAGTCTTCCGATTTCGTCGGGCTGTTCGGGAGGCTTGAGAAAACTGAGGCCCTGTAACGAAGTTTCAGTTAACAAAGATTGGGGGCCGGATGCAATCAGCGGCAAAGTCTCGTCCACACGAACGGTTTCCGCTTCAAATCGTGCGAGTTTGATTCGATCGATCAGTGCGGCAATCACGTCGGAATCTTCATTTTGGATTGGGTTGGCGCCACGTGTTAATTCCGTTAACTCGTCCGTTTGAGGAAGCGAATGCGCGATTGCAACACAGCGGTCGCAGTGCAGCAGATGTTCTTGGAGCACGTCGCGATTAGAGCCTACGACCCTGCCCAAGAGAAAATTTTTAAGCGATTGAGGATCGGGGCACAATTCAGTTTTCATGATGGACTTCATCAAATTGGGTTGTCGTCGTTTCAATCGACGCTTGCGTCAATGAAGTACAACGTTCGACGAATGCAAACCTTTCAGAAAAATCAAAAATTGTCTGAGACGCCGAGGAAAATTTTGTTAGTCGAGAAGCCCGTCCAGTTCCTCCCGCAACCGCGCCAGCACACGCGATTTAGCGACATATGCCGCGTTCAAGGTTATGCCAAGCGATTGGGCGATCTCCATCGCGGACTTACCATCGATCAGTTGGCCTTGAGCGGCATCCCAGGTCGAAGCTTGAAATTCTGTTCGCAACAGTTCAAGCTCTCGGCTGACCAGTTGCTGCCGATAATCGACGTCATCCCACAGTTCAATTTCGGATTCGATCGCTAAAGCCGAGAGAGTCGAAGCCGCGCCATTCTCGAGCCGTTTGTTTCGTCGACGATGAAAATCGATGGCCCGATTGACAGTGATGGTTCGCAGCCAACCGCGAAATCGACCCTGACCGTCGGGATCAAAGTCGCCGATGCGCTGGACCAGAGTGAGCAAAACGTCTTGAACCAAGTCCGAAGCGTCGTTCGCATTGAGGCCGCGTTTTCGTGCCCAGAAAAAAATCAGCGGCGTATACAGCTCGATGAAACGCTCCCAAGCCGATTCGGCATCGGAAGTCCGGAGGCGGCGAAGCAAATTTGCTGAGGTTGAGTCCATCGAAATCGAATTCTCACGAACGCCATGCCTATCTAGCCTGAGAAAATCTCAAGATGCCAGCGACTGTCGACACTTGCTAGAAGCTTATCCTCGAATTCAGAGCTATTCAAGCAAGTCATCCATACCTCGTTGAAAAGGGCCTAGACTCCGACGAACTTTGCTTTACCCATTTAGAGTTGACTGATCGGTTGGATCATGGGCCAGAGCGTGGTTTCTTCGGTGACCAAGTGCGACGGTAGGCTTGCGATTTGCACCACGATGTCGCCCGAGGTCATTTGGTGAAATGCATTGCCTGCGCACGTTGTCGGCGTGAGCGTCTAACCCCGCCACATCGGTGAACTCGGTTTGCCCCCACGACGGAATCAGCGAAGTGACGCGAACGTTGTGGGGACGCATCTCTGTCAGCAGGCAGCGACTGAATTGCAACAAACCCGCTTTCGCTGCCGAATACACGGACCAACCCGGCCAAGCATGTTTTGCACAAACACTGCCAACGTTAATGATCAGACCACTTTGCTGTCGCTTCATGATCGCGGCAGCGCGGCAACTGCCGAGAATCGCGCCGGTGAGATTACTGGCAATCGACTTCCCAATCGCAATATCCGTCTGCTGCGTCGCGGGTGCGATTCGGACGCCCTCGCCAGCGTTGTTGACTAGCAAGTCGAGTTGCCCGTGTTCGTCGATGGCTGCGGCCATCAAACGATCCCAGTCCTCGGATGAACTGGCATCTGCTTGAAAAGCTCTCACTGACAAGTCAACCAGTCGTCCCGCGATCTCGTCCAATCGTTGTGGGTTGCGGCCGGTAAACCAGACGATGGCTCCGGCTCTTGCCAGCGATTCCACGATTCCCGCGCCGTAGCCACGAGAACCTCCCGTGACGATTGCAATTTTGCCTTTCAGCGAATTCATTTTTTTCCGTCGCGCTGCAGCCCAAGCGTCGTGAAAGTTCTAACGCGTGATTGGCAACGATCGTACCAAGCTCGGGAACACGTTTCTTAGGCAGACGCATGTCGGGTCCCGTGATCCAAACGGCGGCTACCGGAGCTGATTGGAAATCGAATACGGGTGCGGCGATGCAGGTCATGTCTTCGCCCCCTTCACCGATGTCGGTTGCGTCCGCTGCGATCACAACTAAATGGAAACCGCTACCACCTCGATCGAACCGACTTCCGTCTTAAAGGCTACGAAGTGATCGACAACGTCATCAAGAGCGGCGGACAAGCAATCCATTGCTGGCGACATTCGGCCGGCGGCGTGATCGAAGACAACCTACGCATCGGCGGCAACACCAGCAAACCCGTCGTCACCGCGAACTCGCCAAAGGGCTGGCAAGCGCCCAACCCGCCCCCGCAGAACAAGAACCGCAATCAACTCAGCGACCGCTAGTTGTGAGGTTGATCGCCTTTGAGTAGTCACGCGATCACTCTGATACGATAGCTTCGACGAATTGTGACTTTAAATTGACCGTGTTGATGGCGGCAATTTGATAGCTGTGACGAACTCCCGGCAGAGCGGTTCGATCGATGTAGGCCTTCGTAACAAGCGGTTGAGTAGGTGTGTCGCTGTATTGCAGGTTTTGAAAAACGGGGCGGCCGAATGGGTTTTTGCCTTGTTCGGGTAGCCTTGCTAAGAAGACTCCATCGCGCTGGATAACGAAACTCGCTAGGCCGCTTTCCAAATCTGCATCAACATCCCAGGTCAATTCTTTGTCGATGATTTTAACGTTGGTAGGCGCTGGTGGCGGCGTCTCGTCTTTGACTTCGGTGTCAGCAACAAATTGCATCCAAGCCTTCGCGATCGATTCGTCCGGCAGCCAGATTGAATCCAGAGCATTACCGTCAAAACTTGCAATTGGTTTTGCTTCTACAAGTGGTTGTTGGCCAGCACCCAACGCGGCGAGCCATGCTCGATCAATCGGCATGGCTGCCAAACTCTCGCGACTTTCTGTGGGCAACCTTGCGGTTAAACAGCAGTCGAGCCATGGAATTGCAAGATAGCGTTGATTACCGCATTCGTGAGCGGTCAGCGGATCAATAGCGATTCCAATCAATCCACCTTGCTTTCGAATCGTTTGAAAGAATTCTTGATTGGCCGGCCACACGCCAGCGAACCGTCCATCCGTAACACTCACGCCTTCTTGGGTTCCAAGATTGCACATGATCGGCACTTGCAACGCGCGTTCGTTTAATTGGTAAGCGACAATACTCTGACGTTCAGCATTTGCTTCAAAGAGCGGGACTCCTGATCGCAACCATGTTGCAACAATTCTCTCGGGATGAAGCAGCGTCATTCCTCCTGCCCAATGACCACCGCCACTGTGACCCCACAACGCCCATGGTACGATCGACAATTCGGGATGTCCTGAAAGATCGCCTAGATCTCGAAGGCATCTTTGAAACGCAGCGTCAGAACCATTTCTCGGGTCACACCACATCTGACATTCTGACTTGTCAGGTTGCTCGTAAGCAGGCGAGAGCAAAGCACAATCGTGTTTCCGTGCGAGAGCTTGCCAATGCAAATCATATGCTCCCGTTAAGCCGGACTTGCACGACCCCTCACCGCAACCATGCTGGTGAACAACAACGCCACGAATCCGATCGACACTCTTTGGAATCCAAATGGTGTAGTTCACCGGATAAACCAACTCACCAGGCTTTTCCGAAGCCTCATAACGTACGCGATAGTATGGTGGTCTAGCTTCCGGAAAGATATCGAAAGGAGGTTGTTGAGCCGTCAACCTTGCAGGCGTCATGGTGCAAAGAAGTCCGACAATCGCCAGCCCAAGAAATAAATAACGACTCAATATATGACTCATAGAATTTCATCCAACTGATGATGGAGTTGCCAGCAAGTCAATCGTGTCCTTGCGTGGACAAAGTAGAGATCAACCCTATTCTAGCCAATGTCCCAGCCTGTACGGGCATGTCGCGAGACGAGCTGATTGCTGATTTGCAAAGTGTCGTCGGCTCGTAGATCGGTACAGAAACATGTTGTCACGACAAGAAGTGCGACGACAGCGCGGTTTATAGGTAGGAAGATTGAGGGTAGGAAAATCTCAAGTCTGAATTTATTCATTTTCCTACCCCTAATATTCCTACCTTCTTGTCGTCTTGTTTAACCGTAACATTCTTCAACTCGATTGCCGCGCCAGCACGGGCCGCCGCAACGGACGCCATCACGCCCGCAGGAGTCGCACCAACAACGACGACATCGCTCTGCGCATGTGCAACGGAACTTAAACAAACCAAAGCCAAACAGTGAACATTTTTCAACAATGCTCGGCGAGTACGCATTCTGTGTTTCATCTTCTTGCCTCCATCTTCATGCCAAATTTCCGCGGCTTAATTCCAATATTGAGCAATCTTACGTTTCAGGAACTCAACACTGCGAGCCAGTTGATCCATGCCATCCACACCGTCTTCAATACTGATCCAGCCATCGAACCCGACTCGCATTAGCTCGGTAAAGATCGCGTCGTAGTCGTTCAGCCCTTTGCCGATCTCGCCGTGGCTGAGCCGTTTGGCGTATCCGGTCGCACCGCCTTCTTCTCGGCGCAAGTCTTCGATTGTGCCTTCTTTCAAGTACCGATCACTCGCGTGCATCGTGACGACGCGGTGCGAAACTCGCTTCAGCAATTCGACCGGGTCTTCGCCAGCGAGATACGTGTTGCTGGGGTCATAGTTGACGCCAAAGTTCGGGTGGTTTATCGATTCGACAAGCTGGCAGAACACGTCAGCTTTCTGAGCGAATTCGGGGTACTCCCAAAAGTCATCCTTGTAGTGATTCTCGATGATCAGAGTGATGCCGCGTTCTTGCGCGTATAACAAACAGGCTTGAATCGACTCCGACGCGAGCTTCACGCCCTCGTCGATCGAAAGTTCAGGGCGGCGTTGACCGCTGAGCACTCGGCAATAACTGCCGCCGAGAACGTGCGTCATGTCGATCCAGTTCTTTTGCTTTGCGATTTCCTTATCGCGAAATGCGGCGTCGGAATGAGTGAATTCGGGCGAGCAACACATCATGGGGATCACCATGCCGATGTCTTCGACCTCGGTTTTGAAGCGAAGCCAATTGGATCGGTCTGCCATCTCTAGGAAACCTGCGTACCACTCGAGTCCTTGAACATGGAGCGTGGAGGCGAGTTGGATCCAATCGGACACAGACATCGTGCCGTCTTTGCAGAGGGCATTCATGTAGGCTTTGGGAAAGGCGGCGAGTTTTGGCAGGGTGATGTCGGATGGGAAGGTAGGAAGATTAGGGGTAGTAAAATTTCTAGGGGCTGGATTATTAATATTCCTCCCCCTAATTTTCCTACCTATTTCTTGATTGTAGTGCAGGTTACTTGGTGAGAGGCGAGCTGGATCCAGTGGATGGCGTTCAAAGGACTTCGGTTTAAAAGTCGTGAGATTTGGGATGCGTAACCGCTTGGTGAAGTTTGAAAGGCTGTGAGTCGAAAAGCGGAGTCTTCATCGACGAGTTGGAAGCGTTGATTGCCGATCTGCTTGCTGTCTCGCTTCATGGGAAGCATTTTGGTCGCAGCATCTTCGCCGCCAAGCAGGTGGATGAGCGCCTGTTGATATAACGGAAGCTCTAAGCCAGTTCCCCAATCATCGAGCAATGCTTTTGTGAGGCGAATCAGTTTCCCTGGGCCTGACCATTTGCTTGTATCGATTGCAAAACTTCTGCGGTCCGCGCCTGACAGCGGTGCATTGACGAACTCGCTCTCAACGGACATTGGGCGAAAGTTGACTATTTTGCCACGTGACAAATCAAGCATGAGAAGATAGTTCACAAGTTGCGCACGATGCGTAGTGAGCAGTTTTGCAACTGTCTTTAATTCGTAAACCGCCATCTCATTGACCACCAAGTCCAGGAAATACTCTTTCACAAACGAATCATAAGATATTTCTACCTTGACTTCTCGTTTAACACGGAACCCAACGTCGGTAAGACGTAAAGCAAAGTCCGATTGATAAACGCCTTCGTCCGCCAAACTGCCGAGATCGCGGTGTGTTGCAAAAGCATGTGCCATGACCGCGTAATCCAGTGTTGCAAACTGACCCGTATCCAATGACTTAAATTGAATTTCACAGACAACCGGCATTTCAGTTTTCCTCCCCCCTAATTTTCCTACCTTGACTTCACACCGGCTTCAACACGGATTTCACGACTTCACCCTTGTGCATCCTCTCAAACGCTTCGTGCCAATCCGTGATCGGCCACACGCCGCCGATGATCGGCGCGACGTGAAGTTGACCGCTGGCGAGCAGCGCGATGACGCGTTCCCAGATCGGCCAGTTGTGGCTGAAGCTGCCTTGCAGCGTGACGTTCTTTTGCACCATCGGATCGAGACTGAAGCCGAGCGGATCACGTCCCCAGCCGACCTTTGATATCCAGCCTGCCGGGCGAACAATGTCGATCGCAATCTTAAGCGTTATGCTCGCGCCCGCTGCGTCGATCACGCCATCGCAACCGAGTCCATCACGCTGAAGTGCCCAAGGCTTGGCGTCACCGATGATCACTTCGCAGCCGTATTGCTTGGCGATCTCCAGGCGATGCTTGTCAGATTCGAGTCCCACCAAAGCGACTTCGGCTCCGCAAAGCCGAGCCATTGCGGCGCACAAGATCCCGATCGTGCCTGGACCCAGCACAACGATTCGGTCGCCCGGTTCGATCCGCGCGTTTTTGACGACTGCGTTGTAAGCGACGCAGCACGGTTCCGTCAGGCACGCGTGTTCAAACGGCAACGCATCTGGTACCGCATGTAAAATTCGAGACGGCACTTTTACATACTTGGTCATTGCACCGTTGACGCCGTAGCCAAAACCTTTGCGAGTCGGGTCGAGGTTGTAGAGTCCGCGACGTGACATCGGATTCGTGGGATCGATGATCGCGGCGGTTTCGCTGACGACTCGGTCGCCTTCTTTCCATCCGTCTACGTTCGCACCGAGTTCCGCGATCACGCCACCGAACTCGTGACCGAGCACGACCGGATAGTTGACCGGCCAAGAGTGATCGGCGGTCCATTGGTGCAAGTCGCTGCCACAAACGCCGACGTTGGCGACTTCTAGCAAAACATCATCGGGACCGATCGACGGACGCTCGATTTCACGGATTTCGACGGAGCCTTTTTCGGGGGCGAAATTAACAACAGCAGCTGATTTCATGCTCGACTTTCAGGTAGGAAAATTAGGGGTAAGAAAATGGGATAGGTGAACCATTCAGAATTCATTTTCCTACCCCTAATGTGCCTACCTAAGATTGTTGGTGGATTGCATCGCAGATCATTCGTAGTGATGACTCGAGGTCGCCGTCGGCGGTTTTGAACGAGTCGGCGTCGATGGTCAGCGGTGCGCCGAGTACAACGAGCGGTGCTCCATACGACGGACACTGAATCGCTTGTTCAATCGAGAGACCACCGACGGCCTGGACAGGAACCTTCACGGCTTGGCAGACTTCGCGGAGCTGGTCGAGCGGGCTTGGCATCCGCTGACCACGGGCCGCGATGCCACGTCGTTCGTCGTAGCCGATGTGATGAATGACGTAGTCGCAGCCAAGATCTTCGAGCCACTTCGCACCGTCAATCATATTGGGTGAGATCATGTTGTCGCCCATGACTTTGACGCCAAAGTCACGACCGGCTTTGACGACGCAGCGAACGGTTTCTTCATGTGCCCGTGCCATCACGACAACATGCGTCGCCCCAGCACCGGCCATCATCTCGGCTTCGAGATATCCGCCGTCCATCGTTTTGAAGTCGGCAACGATCGGCACACCCGGGAACTCCGACCGCAATGCGCGAACGCCATGCAGCCCTTCCGCCAAGATTAGCGGCGTGCCCGCTTCGAGCCAATCGACACCAGCTCGAAGAGCCAAATGCGCCGTTTCGATCGCTTCAGTGATGTTGGTCAAGTCAAGCGAGATTTGGACTATAGGTTTCATCGGATCACTCCAGTGGTGGATGCGTAAAATCTTACGCCTTTAAATTTGACGAAGATTATCAAAATGTCTTGGATGATCCTGCCATTTTTTGGTACGTTTCCGCCATGAGTCGAAAAGATTGGGCAAAAAAGCGCGACGAATTCCTGGCGAATATTGGCCCGGAAAGCCATTTCTACCGCGCAAGGGATGGGCTGCCGGGAGTCTATTTTTTGCAAAAAACCGTGCCGGTCAGACTTTGTTCTGCAGTTCAAACCTCCCGCACAATCATGGTCTGAGCGACGAATCGGAGATGTTGGGCAAGACCGATTTTGATCTGACTCCAGGCCCGCTGGCTGAGAAGTATATCGCCGACGATGCCGAGATCTATCGCACCGGTGAGCCCTTGCCGCCGGTGATCGAAGTCTGCCTCGACCACGTTGGGCTGCCCAATTGGTATCGCACCTGCAAATATCCTATCAAAAGTCGTACTGGCGAGGTCATTGGGATAATGGGCACGTTTCAATTGGCAAGCATCCATGAAACCAACGATCCCCAGCGTGGCCAACTCGAAACCGCACGTCTGCTGATCAGCAATCAGCTTGAGTGTTTTCCTGGCGTAACGTTTTTGGCCGCTTGCAGCAAAATGTCGCCCAGGAACTTTCAACGGACGTTCACCAAACTGTTCGGTTTCAGTCCGCAAACCTATTGGATAAAGTTACGAATTCGAGCGGCATGTGACCGTATTCGCGAGAGTAAGATTTCGTTGCTCGCCATTTCAAGCGAGTTAGGATTTTATGACCAGAGCAGTTTTACCAAGCATTTTCGAAAACACGTGGAAATGACTCCGCATCAATTCGCGAAATCTCATAAGGTCGGGGTTTTTAAATTCGGGTTAACTTGATTGATTGCGCAAGAGGATTTCGCCGACCCAGCGATTCCCCAATTGTTTGTTCGACAACTTGTTTTATCGCTGAGCGACGGACTTGTCGTTCATTTCGATTGAGCTCAGTTTCATTTTCGGATCTGCCTTCGAGTTGGCTTGACTTGACCGTTCGAAATTGGGTATCGGCTTATCTTTAGCTGAATTTTTCAGAATTTGAAAAAATCACCGGCCGCTGGGTTCGGGGTTCAGACGTGTTACAGCAGGTTCTATTGCTATCCAAATGCCCATTCAGGCGATAAACCGACTAACGATAATCGCTGCCTTCTGGCTGGCGTCGTTAGCGCTTGCCAGCGGTTGCCGTCAATCGGCGTATAACGAAATTTACGTCGAACATTTGAATTCCGAAAACCGAATGCTCGAGGATCGCATCTGGGATTATGATTCAGCATATCAGTCATTAGAGAACGAAGTCATGTTGCTGCAACGTGACAACGAACGACTTCGTGCTCAGCTTGACCAAAAACAAACGCGTTTGTTACCGGTTCCAAATAGCCAATCAGCTCGCGGTTCGCTCGCTGAGCCTTTGTACGCGCCGCCACCCGCTGCAAACGCGGAGCGACGAGCAACGCCGGCGCCTGATTTGAGAGCCAGTCCAAAGGAAGGTCCTCCAGCCAGTCCGCCGAAACCGTCGACGCCTAAATCACTCGATCAGCCGTTCGACGACAACGAGCTAGACTTCCAATTGCCGCCCAAGTCGATTGAGAGCGAGTTGGTTCCGGAGCGGATCGAATTCAAACAACCACCGAGCGCACTGGAAGATTTGCCGCTGCGTTTGTCGCCCATTAAAGGAACCGCGAGCAAGAATTCTAGCCGACGCGGAACCGTTCGGGCGGCGGCAGCAATCGAGACCGCCGAGCAGGTTGCAACAGAATATGCCGAGGAAGAATCGTTCATCTCTCAAGCGGAATATCT
>JBGSKY010000249.1:0-82962 GCA_041740995.1 Pirellulaceae bacterium | reverse complement strand
GGCGACAAACGTAGCGAAGGGAAATCCATCGAACTAGCTTCACTGTATTGGATTTCTCTTTTCCGTTGATAAGCCGAAATTGGTTCAGTTACCACACCCCGGCGATGCTCCATCGCGAGTTGCTAGTTTACATCTTGGCGTACAACATAATTCGCATCACGATGTACGACGTGGCAATGTTAAGCAGCCAGGAGTTGCGCAGCTTGAGCTTCAAGAACGCGGCAACTAGTTGGCTCGCAATTAGCCAAGCGGATATGCGGCAAAATGACTACGCCTGGCCGCTTTGGTTGATCTCCGACGCCACCTTCGCAAACGCGAAGGCCGACAGGAGCCAAGGGCCATCAAGCGGCGAAATTGCAAATACGAAAAGCTGAAAGCACCGTGGGCCCAAGCAAAAGCCGCACTTACTTCTTAGCCTTGCGACATTCGGGTTCATCCCACCGGAGCGAAAGTTTATCGAAGCAAACTGCCACCAAAGCGGATGAACCCGTTGGGGTCTTTTGGTTGGCGTCGTGGTGTTAGCTTAAGAAACTGTTTAACCCATGAGACAAGCTCATGGGGGTCCAAATGCAGATTTAGTACAATAACCAATAGTGCTCAGTTTTAGATTGACATGCCATGCAAATCGAGAAGCTATTTCGGGCCAGCCCATTAGACTTGTCTGGATCGGCAATGGGCAACGATTGGTAAGATTTCCAGAACGAAATAGTAAGCTGCGGTAGCTACCGATTTTTTGCGAACGATTCGCCTAGAACCTGGATAGGCTGGCCTTCCAAGATGGCTGATGGCAATTGCATGGTGCCAACGACTGGCATTCCGATCTGCATCCAAACATTGTGCCGAAAGAAATCCTTCTTGATTTGCGCATCGTGAATGGCGTTCCACGGAACAAACATTGGCGGGTGAGCCAAACGAAAAATCGGCCAGACCGACAAATGAAATCCTTCTTCGCTGCACGAGATTAGAAGACAGTTCTTGTATCGTGCAATTCCTACATAGCCTGAAATGGTTTTGCGATGAAGCCTTTCTTGCGAGCGATCCGGAAACGCATCGGCGATTCTGTTCCATCCACTAATCGTCGAAATCAGCCAACAGACAAAGCACCAAATACTGACAAAGAGCACAACAAAACCGAGCAAACTCGAGAGAAAAATCAGTAACCACATTGTTGCTTGTCCCCCTCTGTATGTGCTGCAAAAATTGCGACTGCTACCCAATCGATTCGGCTACACGAAGGATTGTAACACACTCCAGGTCAGCATTAACTGTCCGCGGAGTCGTCGCGTGGGATCATTGGGATCTTTAAATGCCCGAAGCCCTTACTCGATACGCAGCGTCCGCGCGAGGTTCGCACAATAAACTCGCTTCGCAACAAGAACGGCTCCACTTCGTCTTCAAGCGTATCGGCTGAGACGCTCATCGTGTGTGCAATCGCTTCGATACCTGCCGGTCCGCCACCAAAAACTCGGATAATCGTCTCTAGATAGCGACGATCTTGTCGGTCGAGTCCGATCTCGTCGATGCCTGTCATCTTCAAAGCCCGCGTGGCAACATCCATGTCGATTTTTCCATCCGCTCTGCTCTGCGCGAAATCGCGAACCCAGAGCAGTCGATTGTTTGCAACCCGCGGCGTACCGCGTGAACGTTTGGCGATTTCAATCGCTGCGTTTTCATCCAATGGGACATTCAGTTTTTTTGAATTGCGATTCAGAATGCTGACCAAATCTTCAACGGAGTAGTACCCCAAATGCTCCCGGATTTGAAAACGGTCACGAAGTGGTCCGCTGAGCATCCCCGCTCGCGTCGTCGCACCAATTAAGGTGAACGGTTTGATGGCCAGATTCAGCGTCCGCGCGTTGACGCCCTCCCCCAATACGATGTCCACTTTGAAATCTTCCATCGCCGTGTAAAGGTATTCTTCAACTGGCTTGGGCAGACGATGAATCTCGTCAATGAATAGAACTGAACCGTGCTCTAGATTTGTCAGATAGGGCAACAACTCCTTCGGTGCTTTCAATCCAGGTCCGCTGGCCGTTTGGACACTTACGCCCATCTCGGCTGGAATGCAAGTTGCGAAAGTTGTCTTGCCTAATCCTGGTGGTCCATCCAATAAAATGTGCCCCAGCGGTTCGCCTCGCTTCGTCGCTGCGTCGATCGCAATATTGAGCACTTCCATCACGTCGCGCTGACCAATCATTTCGGCCATTCGTTTAGGCCGAAGCACGCCGTCGAATTCCGCTGGCGGATCTGGCGGAATTGGGTCATCTCCACCGACTATTTTTTCACGAACCATCAAGCTAATCAGTCGTTGCTAGGCTTTGTTAATCGATGCAGCGAGGTTACTGGAATTCCGAACAATCCGCGATCATAACACCGATTTGCCAGGACGTAAATTTGTCACCGCCCGTCTAGGATAGCGGAATTGATCAGCAGAAAAACCTTGGCGAAAAAGCAAGCATATTTCAGCAATTTCGAATATTTTGCCCAATACAAGTTCTATCGCTGGGTAATGGAAAAACTTTGGTTGCCATTGACCAATCTAGTCCAGCGACTAACTATCATAGAGGGGCGCATATTACCAAGGTTTTGTCAGCAAAAAGGACTATTTTTCGCAGTGAAACTGGATCGCTTAGTTTCGTTCTTTGCAAACCACCCTTCAGCAAAATTGCTGCGATCGCCACACGCGCCGTACATTGCCTATTTCCTAAACTCGCATTTCAAAGTCGCCGGAAATCTTGCTTCCCCGCAAGCAATACTCCAGCAACGTTTGGCTGAGTTTCTCGAAAACTTGCACGAAAACTTGCCTGACGTCATGCGAGACAAGCCCGACGCTTACCTGACGCAATGGTCAACCGGTGACCAGCGTTGGCTCAATCGGACCTTCGACATCCAGCATTCAGAGCCGGTTTATCAGTTAGCAGCAGCGACGGAAAGCGTGCTGAAATTTCTCACTGAATTACTCGATCGCGACATCAATTTTGTCGGAACCGAATCACGGCTGAAACGAATCATCGAAACACTTTCCGACTTGATGGTTCGCGGTTCTGACGACCCGTCACGCCGTTTGGAATACCTCAAAGCCGAACGAAAAAAGATCGACGAAGAAATAGAAGCGATACGTTCTGGCAAAGTCATCTCGAAATATACTCCGACGGCAATTCGTGAGCGTTTTTCCGACGCCGTCTCGGACCTAAAATCGTTGCAAGGTGATTTTCGAGCCGTTGAAGAGTCGTTCAAAAACATCACACGTGATGTTCAGAAACAACAATCGCAATCGACCGACTCGCGCGGCGTAATTCTCGGTTTCGCTTTGGAGGCGGAAGAGCGATTGAAGTCGGAGGACCAGGGCGTCAGCTTTCACGAGTTTGTGCGATTGATTTTGTCGCAAAACAAACAAGACGAGCTGGAAAAGATCATTGGAATGCTCGACCAGATTGAGGAGCTAGCCGAACAGACCGAAGGCAAATTGAGACTCAAAGGAATGATCGACAGCCTAGCCGCTGAAGCTGAAAAAGTATTGCGAACGACTCGACGGCTCAGCAACACGCTACGTCGCCTGCTCGATAGTCGCGCCAGTGGCGGTCGACAACGTTTGGCCGAAGTCTTGCGTGCAATCCAAACCGCAGCAGCTCAGCGGGCTGACGATCCACTCGATATCGGCGTTGACATCTATACCGATCTCGATCTTCAAAATGCTGCTTCGCGAACGTTCTGGGAGTCACCCGTACAATTTGAAACGATCATGTTGAACAACAAGCAACCGGACGAAGACGATCGATTGCTCGCCTTCCGCGATCTCGCTCAATTGCAATTGCTCAATTGGGAATCGATGCGATCGAACATCAGTGCGGTGCTCAAGACATGCGATCAGACCTCACTACCGGACCTGCTCGACATTCATCCGCCCAGTAGCGGCGCCGTTGAAGTTTTAGGCTATATCCAACTCGCTCACGACGATGGGCACTGCGTCGACGAAAAACAATTCGATAACATTACATTGGAAGCAGTCCAGTCCGATGGCAGACCTATTCTTCAGTCCTATGAGATTCCAAAAGTGACTTTCACCAGACGGATTGCTGCCCAAAACCGAGGGCTTAAACCATGAGCGAGATGCCTGACTTTCGCGAACGTGGAATTGCCGCTGTGCGTTTGTTGCAAGGGGTTTTGTACGAGGATGATGAACAAGCATGGTCAATTCTGCTTAGCAATGAGTCAGACCTGACGGATTACTTTGTGGAAATCGGATTGGTGCTAGTGATCGACCGCTCCGAAGGACTTGCGTATTTGCGCCAGTTCGATGAAAGCGAACGAACGGATGGCTACGAAAGACTGCCCAAGTTGTTTCGAAAAACGGGATTGGGTTACGAGGCAACCTTGCTGTGCGTCTTGCTACGAGATGAGTTCCGCAAGTTTGAAGAAGAGGACCTCGATAACGAACGTTGCGTCGTGGATGTCGATCAGTTGCTAGACATCTGGAAGACGTTTTTCCCAGCCCAGAGCGATGAAATTGGACTGCGAAAGAAGCTTGTCACAGTCCTTGGACAACTTGAAAAACTGAAGTTCGTTCGTGCCGTACAAGGCGACGGCGCAATGTGGGAGGTTCGAAAAATTTTGAAGGCTCGTTTACCGCTCGAAGAACTCGAAAGTTTACGCGAACGAAGGAATACTGACCAAGTCAGTTCGATTCAAAAGCAGGATTAGACAAGGAAAATGGAACACTTTTTTGATAAGACAATCGAACGACCAGGCTATCGATTGCATCAATTGGAAATCTTCAATTGGGGCACCTTCGATAGCCAAGACGGACAGATTTTCCGCTTTGAACCCAACGGTCGGACCTCGTTGTTAGTCGGTCACAATGGGTCCGGCAAGTCGACTTTGGTTGACGCGATCACAACCCTGTTAATTCCTGCAAGAACGCGAAACTACAATGTTGCAGCCGGGGCGAAGAAAACCGAACGGACCCCGAAGAGCTACATTCGTGGTGCCTATGATCGAACTGCTGACGCGAATCAAGTCAGCGTTGCGCAATATTTACGCCCCAAAGGTACGCACCTTTCATGCATCATGGCGGTCTTCCACGATGAAGCGCTCGACAAATCCTTTACGCTCTGCCAGGTGCTTTATCTGGCCGCCGATGGAACCGATGACAAGGTCTTTGCGATTGCCGATGGCAGTCGGGACATGCGCGACGCATTGGCTGGTATTCGCAAGTCGGACGAAGTTCGCGATCACCTTCAATCGCTGGGCTATCAGACGACAAAGACTTACGTTGAATATCATGGTTGGCTGACGCATCGAACGAAGATGCAAAGCAAAGCGATGGACATGTTCAACCAAACCGTCGCGGTAAAGAACATCCAGAGTTTAAATGAGTTTATTCGATCACACATGCTTGAAGGCCATGACTGGAAAGACAAGGTTCAAAAGTTACTCACGCACTTCAACGATTTGAGCCTCGCTCATCAGGAATTGGTTCGGGCTAGAAAAGCGGAATCGTTGCTAGATCCGATTGAAAAACATGGCTTAAAGTATCGCCAACAAGCCGAACAATTGGATGCACTGGAGCGTCAATTGGCAGCGAGCGCAATTTTCCAGTCAGTCGAGATCGTTCGGCTTTTCACGCCCGAGATTGCACGACAAAAACTGAAGCTCGACAACGTTCTGGCACAAATAGCTCGACTTCAAAGCGATCGAACGATGGCCAGCAAAAAAATCCGAGAGATCCAAAACGAAATTTCAAACAAGTCGGGCGATCGACTTAAACAGATTCCTTCGGAGATCATGATCGAGGAAGAAAAGCTGAAGCAAAAAGAGCACAATTTCGATTCGTATCATCGATACTTAGCCGTCTGCAAAATCAACGGACGGGTAAGCAATGAAAAGCTATTTGCTAAGGCAATCGAACACCTAACAACTGTTAGTGAAAACACGACCAAGAAACTTGGAGACGTAACACAAACCTACGAACAAGAGGTGGGCGCTCGAGGCAGCCTGAAAGCGCAACTCGATATGGAGCTCGAGGAGCTTCGCATTTTGGAGCGACGCAAGACAAACCTGCCTGCGCGATTTACCGCGGTTCGTAATAATATTTGCAAAGCGCTGAACCTTGACGAAAGCGAATTGCCATTCGCTGCTGAACTAATGGCCGTTCAATCAGAAGAGCGAATGTGGGAAGCGTCAATTGAAATGGTCCTCAAATCGTTCGCGCTGAGTTTGCTGGTTCCCGAACGATACCACACACGAGTCCGTCGCTTTGTTGAAGACAATCGCATCACCGACAACTACGGTGAAGGCCAACGTCTGGACTATATTTGCGTCGCACAAGACAGCGAGAAACCAACAGCTCCAAGTGGTGACCGTCAGCATCCGCAGTCGCTTTTCCGTAAGCTAGACTTCAAGCCTCGACATGAATTTACGCCATGGGTTAGAGGCCAGATCCAAAGTCGTTTTGATGTTCGTTGTTGCGCGACGATCGAGGAATTCCAAGACTCTCGACAGTGGTCAATGACCTCCAATCGACATATCAAATTTGCCAACGAACGTCACTCTAAAGATGACCGTTCGAAAACTGTCGACCCTCGATTTTTCGTTTTGGGTTGGGACAACACTGAGAAAAAACGCCGAATCGCTGAGCACATTCGCAACTTGCAGAACGATATCGCGTCGATCGATCAATCTATTTTGCGTCTCTCACAAGTTCGTGATGACTTGTCGGCAGTTAGACATGCGATTCAAGAGGCCGCGAAGATCACCGACTTCGATTTGATCAACGTACAGCGTCACAAAGGCCGCATTGACGCTCTAAAGCTGGAGTTGAAACAGCTTGAAGAATCAAGCGACGACATCCAAAGATTAAAAGAACAGCTTTCCGTTGCTGAACAAGATGAACAGGACATTCTTGGACAGATTGGTGAACGCCATGGCGATAAAGCGCTCTTGAATTCAAGCGTGCAACAAGCCGAAAACATCCTTTCGTCTGCCAGCGAACGAGTCAAGCGATCGCAACAAAGCGACGAATTTTCGATGCACGAAAAGTGCTTTGAATTGATCGCAAGATCACTTGGTAAGATCGAGCTCTCGGCGACGAATATCGTGCCGACCATTCAGGCATGGGAAAAGCAAATCGGCCACGCAATTGCCGAACAACGAAGACCATTGCAAGAGCTCGCTAGCCGGTTGGTCCGCTTGATGGTCTCATTCTTAAGTGAATTCACAGAAGAAAAAAACGACCTCGTCGCCTCGGTTGAATCGCTGGACAGTTTCTTAGATTTACTGAAACAAATCCGCAAGGAAGACTTGCCACGGCACGAACGCAAGTTCAAAGATCGATTAAACGATCAGGTCAGCCAAGAAGTCGCCGTCTTCAATACCGAACTGAGAAGTGAACGAAAGAAGATCGAAGAGAAAATCCAGCAGCTCAACAACGCTCTGGAAAAAGTCGAATACAGCAGCGGCACTTTCATGCGGCTGGATCCCAAAGCGGTCAAAGATCGCGAGATCGATGACTTTCGCCGTTCGCTGCGTGAATGTTTAGACGAGTCTTTAGAACAATCCGACGAAGCCAATGAAGCACGATTTTTACGTATCCAAAAACTGGTTGAACGGTTGAGCGACAAAGATAAAACAGCTTGGCGAAACAAGGTCATTGATGTCCGAAACTGGTTCGATTTCACAGCTACTGAAATCGAGAAAGAATCAAACAAGACGCTCAGTTGCTACGACGGCAGTTCGGGGCAATCCGGCGGCGAAAAAGCCAAGCTCGCTTTTACCATTTTGGTTGCTGCGTTAGCCTACCAATTCGACATCGACCCTAGCGGCCAAACGCCAGGTCGCTTCCAGTTCGTTGTCGTCGATGAAATGTTTTCTAAGGTCGATGATCAAAATGCGAAATACGCGTTAGAACTCTTCAAGCAATTTGGCTTGCAGTTGTTGATCGTCGCGCCGTTAGATGCCAAAGCTCGAATTACGGAACCGTACGTCGATCGATACTTGCAGGTCGTCAAAGATTCCAAAACCCACATCTCGCGGCTTTACAGCATGACCGCTCAAGAATACGAAGAAGTCGTTCGCGAGTTAGAACCGGTCGAGAAAATGAAAACTAAGATGAAGGCTGTGGCGAAATGATGACCGATGCAGATCGATTGTCTCAGCCGACCCAGCGATTTGTTTTGCCGTTTTGAATGGTTTGACATGGCCTATATTTCTCCGCGAGAAATTGAACTCAAGGCTGCGAAAGCGTACCCAAAGTATCTTCGCCAGTGGTTCGATGGCACGCATGAAGCCTTTTTTCCATATGCAATTCGCGGCTTCTTTGATGGTAACGCGGACGATTTAAAACGATTCATTGCGTCGGACCAAGCGCTCGGTGCGATGGAAAAATTGAATCGCGGGTGGGGTTATACGGTGCATCGCGAGCGAAAGACGAAACGCATTCTCGGTAGCAATGATTTTATCTGCGGTGTGACGATTGACACAGAATTTGACTTGCTAAGCCTCGCCGGTAAGTCTGAGGAGTTTGCTGAGTCTGTCAAAATGATCAATACAATTCGCTGCCACTTCCCGGGACTTGAAAGTTGGATTAAGAGCAATTTGCAAACGCTCTATCGATATGCAGACATAGTTGGAGGGTTGATCGCCGTCACACAATTTTTCATAGCCAACCCATCGCCCAATTGCTTTGCGCGTCAGATTCCAGTGCCCGTCGATACCAAATTTATCGAACGCAACAGAACGGTTTTGCATCAGTGGCTTGACCTTCTACTTTCGCCCGATGGTATCGACGCCAATGAAAGCGATTTCTATCGTCGCTTTGGCCTGCGCGATAAAGACAATCATGTGGCACTTCGCTTTTTAGATGCGTCTGTGCAAGCTGAGATTGGGGTGCCCTTTGACGAGCTATCTTTACCACTGTCAGTGATTTCAAAACTGTCGCCCAACGGAGTGAATGTAGTGATCGTTGAAAACGATCTGAACCTTCTGACACTACCATTGGTGAAACGCGGACTTGCGATTCGCGGCCAAGGGATGGCGGTAACTCGGTTGCAAAAATTACGGTGGCTTGCCAACAATTGCGTCTACTATTGGGGCGACATGGATATTGACGGCTATCACATACTCGCCAGGCTCAGGCATTTGATCCCTAATGTCCAAAGTGTCTTAATGGATTGGACATCGCTGCAATCGAATCTCGCGGAAGCCGGACCAGGGCGAGATCCTGAGTTTGAACAGATCAAAAAAGAAGATCCAAATACGTTTATCGAATCTTTGCTAACAGCGCCCGAGTTTCGCGCATTTCACTATTGTCTTGAAACGAACACTCGCATCGAGCAAGAAAAGATCCCGCCATCCAAAGTCAACGTCGCCTTTGCAAATTTATTGAAGGCCTAATTCTGAAGCCAAAGCATTAAGTTGAACAAATCTTCAGCTCTGTTATCTGAGTCACTCTCACTGCAAGTAGGTCTTTGAAATTCAATGGGGCATCAGTTTCGACGTGGTTTGGATTAGTGTAGTGTGGGAAGGCTAGTTTTCTCGCTTCTCCAAGCGGCTCACCTTCAATAACGTAGTATTGCTTCCAGGTGAATATTATGGCACGCAGACCGATTCTTCTCTCACTAACGTTTTGCGTTGGGCTGATCGTCTTTGGTTGCTCGGCGCCGACAAAGATGCCGCAGCCGAAGGCACCAATCGTTGGCCAAGTGGCAGGAAATTTTGAGTTAATGACGCTCGGTGGGGAACGCTTTGAATTGGCCGATGCAGTCAAAAATTCGGCCGTCGTTTTGGTCGTTTTAAGAGGCTATCCCGGGTACCAATGCCCGATATGCTCACAGCAAGTTGCCGACCTAATGAACGTCAGCGAGCAATTGGCTGCCAGCGATGCCCAAGTTGCGCTCGTTTACCCCGGCGAGGCGAGTAACTTAAGCGGTTATGCTGAAGAGTTTATGGAATCAAGAACGCTGCCCAAAAATTTCAATTTGTTGCTTGATCCAAAGATGCGTTTGGTCAACGCGTATCAATTGCGATGGAACAGTCCCAATGAAACGGCTTATCCCACGACAATCATCATTGAAAAAGGGGGTAAAATTGCTTTCGTCAAGGTTGGAAAACAAGTCGTCGATCGAGTTCCGGGAAACGTCGTCATCGAAGTGCTCCAAAAACTCACACAATGACTCGGTTTGGAACCATTGTTGATGCGTCATTTATCCAGTGGTGCGGTGTAATGCCACAAAACAATTAAGTACGCCGGAACCTTACGTCCCGGCATGGCTTACTGTTAAGAATTGTCCCGAAACAAATTACCGAGTTGTATGTCAGCCGAAGCGCGTAAGCATCCGGTTGTCCTGAGAACCGTACGCCAACGCGTTGCGGTTGATGCGGAACATAAATCAGGACAGTTCTTCAGTGCAAGAATACAATTTCGATATTTGGATTTAAGCCAAGCTGCGCAATCACTGCGCGAAGCGACGACAACCAACTCCGCACTAATCGGATTGCCAGTTTCTGAAGCTTGGAAAGTCGCTGATCGCTATCTCGCCGATGAGCACGCGAACGAAAAAGATTATTGCAATTCGCGTATCGCCTGATTGGCCCGGTATCAAAATCGAGCGTTTCTTGTTTTGCAAGGAAAAAACGGATTCCTAGTTTCGGGCTTCGTTGTCCGAATTACTATTCAAATTTGCCCTGCGATCGTATTCTGGATAGGATCATGATACGATTTAGCAAAGACATCCAAGGGCGGGAAATAACTTTTGGGGAGTTTTGGGAAATGCCGCAAACGTGAAGGGCGTCTCATGTTTCCAGGCAGAGTCAAAAATTTTTGAATAATCCTGGCGGGCGGGGCCGCTGATTCGACCTATTAACCACGATGCTACCATGGTTCCCAAAAAAAGCTTGAGTTGACATAATGGCTGTCGATACCCATTCTCTCTTTGAACAGGTGGTAGATCAGTTCGAGCAGAACTGGAGCGAATCATCGCTCGGGCAAATATCTCACTTACTCGCTCAAGGTGGTCTGGGTGCGGACCCAAACGCCACTGCGGAGTTGGCGCGGATCGATATCCAACGTCGGTATGCGGCAAACTTACCGGTCGACTTCTTGCAGTATTCAAATCTGGTGCCGCAGACAAATGACCCGACGGAGGTGAATTGCACTATCGCGTACGAAGATTTCCGCACACGGCAAGCATTCGATCAGCCCTGCACGCCAGAGCGTTGGGCAGGAGTTCGCGGAGTGGAAGCGAAATCATGGTTTCAAAAGCTGGTTGATAGCCAAGCATTCGACAGCCCAACCGGGGGCTTAGATCACGCTCCGGCACCTGTTGATTGCGAACAGCTACATTTGCCTAAGCCCGCCGTTGAATCAGTCATTCGCAGCCTTGGCTTTACGCCCATTAGGCAGATAGGGCAAGGAGCTTTCAGCCGCGTTTTCCTAGCTCGACAGGAGTCACTTGCCAACCGTTACGTCGTCATCAAAGCTGTCCAGCGTTGCTTTGACGAAGCTGAGCGGTTAGCGGAACTTCAACACACCAACATTGTTCCGATCTACTCTTTTCACCGGCAGGGTCAATGGTCGCTATTGTGCATGCCCTACGCGGGCTTGGTTACTCTAGCCGATTATTTTGATGCGATCCCACACTCCAATCTTCGCAGCGGACAATCAATCGTTTCGACGATCCAGTGCGCGCGTGAGGGCACGCTGCATCGATCAGAGCCGTTGCAACCCTTACTCGGCCAGCAATCCGAAGTCGACGACGACACTCGGCAGCGATATGAAGCGGTATCGAATTCTTTAACAGCATTGCATCGCGACGCATTGGCGTTCTGGTTTTTTGACCGCATTGTCGACGCATTGAATCATGCTCATGTACGCGGCATCCTCCACGGAGACATAAAGCCTGCCAATTTGTTGATTCGAAACGACGGCGAGCCGGCTCTGCTTGATTTCAATTTGTCTCAGAAATTTGATAACGCGGATCTCGCCGCGATCGGTGGAACACTGCCGTACATGTCTCCCGAGAGTTTGCGATCATTGATGGGCTCATGCTCGCCCATCTCAGTCGAGTCAGACATTTATAGCGTCGGTTTAGTCTTCTACCAATTCCTGACTGGTCGTCTTGCCTACCCTCCGCCGCGGTCAGCCGCACCAATCGATCTGGAAGTCGCGATTGCCCAGCGAGAAGGATGCATCGGGTGGAACGATATCGACAAAGTCTCTCTCGGGATTCGGGCGATTATCGAAAAGTGCCTTGCCCCTTCCATCTCGCAACGCTACCAATCAGCCCGGCAACTTCTTGATGATTTGGAATGCGAACGTTTGAACTTACCACTCAAGCACATACGCGAACGGTCGCTGCGCCATCGCATTAGCAAGTGGATTGCTCGGCATCCGCGAGTCACTTCTGCGGCTTCGGTCCTAGCGGCAGCCATGGTAATCATCGCAGCGATGACATTGATCATTTGGAGGGTCGCCGAGAGCAGGGAGCAGTTGGCAGCGGAGCAAAAGTTCCAACGCTTTGAAGTAAATGCCAGAAGCTCGTTGGCCGGACTGCTGTCCATCGGTCGGACCGGGAAAGCGGAGGCGATGGAAAATGCGAAGCTCTGCCTTGACACCTACGGAATATTCGATGGTGAAAGCTGGCAGGATACTGGCAGTTGGAATCGACTTGCCGCACGGGACAAGCAGACGGCACTGGCACTGATGGCAAACCTTATGTTAAGACTTTCGTGGAATCGTATTCAAAATGCCAATTCTACTACAGCGGAGAATTTGCAGGCGAAGAATCTGACGTCTGAGGACGCGATTCGCTCGATAAAGGTGCTCACTCAAGAGCCATTCGTTTCGCAAGCACCTGTGGCGATCAGTCTATTGAGCCAGGCTATTCATCAGCCGGCTTCCTTTCATTCTGCTCCTCTGAAGTTCGATCCTCAGGCGATTCAAAAATCTTCGTTATCAGCCTTGGATCGGATAGGACTTGCGACAAGGTATATCGAGCGGGGCAATGGCGAGAACGCCTTGGAATTGCTTTCGGCGAATCTCCTTCACCAGATCGATGAGTATACTTATTGGATCACTCTGGGCCGTGCTCAGATGTTGATGTCTGACCTGAGAGGAGCGGAGCTGAGTTTCTCACTAGCCATCGAAAGTTACCCATCTTCGTCGGTAGCATTTCACTATCGAGGTGATTGCCGAATGAGACTTCGTAACGAAAGTGACTCGCGGAAAGCGGTAGCGGATTTCACTTCGGCGCTTGAGCGTCAACCTGATGCCTTCGAGTCGTTGACATGTCGTGCGATAGCACGCGAGGCTTTAGGTGACTTTAAAGGGGCCGCAAAAGACCTTAAGGAATTAATGGAATACAGCCCTGGGGACTGCCAGGCCTTGGTCATTCAATCAAGAGTTTACCTAAAGCAGAATGATCAATTGCGTTCAGAACAGGCATTGGAAGCTGCTCTTCGCAGCCGTCCCAGCACCGTAGCGGGCTGGATTAGCCGCGCGCTTGCTAGACTTCCCGCAGACAAGCACGGAGCGCTACGAGATTTACTTCATGCCCAGCGCCTTTCACCTGACTCGATTGAGGTTCTTCAAAACCTTGCGCACGTGTACTCCGATCACCTCGACAACCCGAATGAAGCGATCACAACCCTGAATCGATTGCTTGAAATCAACCCTGAATTTGAACTCGCTTTGGTCGGACGAGCTGTGCTGCATGCTCGATGCGGACACGTCTACGCGGCCCTGGAAGATTTGGATGACGCAACCGATGCAAAAGGAAAACTAATGCCGTCATCTCTATACCAAGCGAGTTGCGTTTTTGCTCAATTCTTGAATCATTCCGAAGAAGTCGAAGAGATCGACCGTTGGAAAAATAATGCTTTCGGCTACTTATCCGCGGCCCTTCAACAAGGATTCGGCGCAAATGTTTTTGAGTCAGACCCAGATTTGGCTCCATTGAGACAGGATGAACGGTTCCAAAACGCGGTTGCCATTATACGCGCTGGACAAAGTTTCCCAGAAAAACATTATTAATAGCCTATCCGAAAAGGGGTCTAAATCATGAAACATAGAAACAACATAGAAAACAGATGCAAGAAGAGACGACGCTTGCGGAGCATGCGATTGGAGTCATTGGATCGCCGCGACCTTATGACGACTTTCGGTACCCCTTGGCCAGATGCCCGTTCGCTGACGGTCAGTTTTCCAAGTGACGATGCGGAAATTGGTGGGTATCAAAATTCGCTACGTTCGGTCCTTGACCAAGTCGCTGACCGTAAAGAATGGCAAGAAGCGGTTCTGCGAGCCTTTCAGACGTGGGCAGTCGAGTCGAATATTAACGTCGGACTTGCGACCGACCGAGGCGACAATTTCGGTGCTGTCGGATTAACCCAGAACGATCCACGGTTTGGTGATTTCCGTATCGGCGGTCTGCCGCAAACAGGCGTACTTGCCAACGCCACACCGTTCCAAACTAACGCGGGCACATGGGCAGGCGACTTGCTTTTCAATACACAATCAAACTTCTTCTTGGACGAGTGGAAGCTCGGTACATCCGTGCAAACCCCAAGCGCCAACGAGCGAGGACCGGCCATCGAGTTGTTTTCAGTAGCTTTGCATGAAGCAGGTAACGCGCTCGGCCTAGCGGACGTTAATCGTCCTGGTACGGTCATGCATCAGAGCTACACGCGCCCCATCGGGGCGATTGCCCCCACCGACCGAAATGCAATTCGAGCGATTTACGGTGGAGCGCGAAGAGACATATTTGAAATTGGCTCGAATAACACCCGTTCAACAGCAACCATTATCGACCAACGCCCCTCCAATGGCGGGCGATTGCCTATTATTCGCAAAGGCAGCTTGAATACGCCTAGGGACATTGATTTTTATCGTTTTGCTCCCGTCAGCAACCAGGAAAAGGTGACCGTCCGTTTACGTGCTAACGGCATCAGCCTGCTGAAATCTCAACTTTCCGTTACTGATGCTAGAGGCAACGTGATTGCCAGCGCAAAGGCTGATTCTATATTCGACAACGACCTGAAACTGGAGATCGGATCGCTTAAGCATCATCGACAACTATTCGTTCGTGTGTCCGGCAATGGGACCGACGTTTTTACCGTCGGCGATTATGCTCTGGAGATTGACTACCGACCGAAAGATCAACAGCCGATCATCACACCACTGGTCTACGACGCTGATGCAGTAGACGACGATTCTAACCCACCTTATCTTGCTGGAGAATCTGTTGATCAGATTTTTGCTTCGGCGGGTCTGATCGATCGTGAGCGAGGCGTTAACGAAACGTTTAGCACGGCGACACGTCTCCAAACTGCCATCGGTTTCAATCAAAATACCAGATATGAAACGATTGGGTCGCTCACCAATGCGGACACAGATTTTTTAGTCTTCCGGAGCCCAGTACAAGCAGCGTCAACGATGTCCATTCGCATCGAATCCCTTGGCCTGTCCAAAGCCACGATTCATGCAGATGTTTTCGATCAACTTGGAAAGCGAGTACGAGCTACGGCAACGCCGACAGCCGACGGTTCAGTGTCATTTCTTGTCAATGCCCCATCCGCCGGTAGTGACTACTTCCTTCGAGTCCGGGCGAAGAATCAGTCGGTAGCAACTGGAAACTACGTCGCGACCGTTGACTTCGCAATTCAATCTGCAAACGTGGCCACGACCGCCGAACAGATTGCTATCGGGATCGCGCCCAGGGGGCAACCCGTATGGTCGTTGATCGAGGTGTACAAGACTCAGCTATTTCGCTTCGATCTGACCGCTAATGCAACATCGAGTAACTCGGGTGTTCGGATGACAGTTTATGACGCTCGGCGTGCGAACGTTGTGTTTTCAATGGCGACGGCTGCTGGGTCGCCAGAAGTCGCTTTTGTCCTGCTGCAACAGGGGCGATACGCCGTCCTAATTGAGGCATTAGGTCGGAACGGCATCGCATCCTCTCCAGTCGGTTATTCGCTATCAGCGATCGGAATCTCAGACGACCTAGGCCCACTGCCAAGCGATCCGTACGGCGGTTATTATCCGTCACCCAGCGATCCGTACGGCGGCCCCGACCCCTACATCTCCCCCTATCCCGATCCCCATGGCGGCGGTTCGCCATTTCCATTTCCTGATCCGACTCCCGATCAACCCGCCCCGCCCGGTTATGATCAGCCGGAACAATACAATCCCTGGTACGACGATCCATACTACGACTATTATCAGGATGAATGGCAATACGGATGATTAGAAAACGCATTGGCAAGCTGGAGGCCTGATTGAAGATACTCTTCGCATGGGAATGGGGTGCGGGTGCTGGTCATTTGCGCCGCTTTGTTCCAATGTTTCTTCGGCTGAACAGCTCTGGACATCATCTAACAATTGTCGCCAGGGAACTTCGCCGTCTCCCACGACTTTTTTCGTCTCGGGATGATTGCTGGATACAGGCACCGGACGCGGGTAGGGCAATGGATGTTGTATCGAATGCATGCTCGTTCGCGGACGTCGCTTACAATCTTGGTTTCGATAACGAAGACAACGTCTTTGCTGTTTTTGCTGCTTGGCAGAAAATCCTAAGACAACAGCGTCCAAATCTGGTGATCTCAGATTTTGGAGTCGCCTGTCTATGGGTGGCCACCGCCATGGGGATTCCAACGGTCCGGATAGGAACAGGATATAGTTGTCCGCCGCAGGGTGCGGAATCGACGTCGTTTCTCGTTAATTCAGCCGCGCCGTCGCGTACTGCCGATTCGATACTTGCAACGGTGACGTCGGCGATGCGACGGCTACGCTTGGACTTTAACCCATCGTGGAACGACGTATTGCTTCCGCCACACAGAACTTTACTTGCTTCCTTGCCAACGCTTGATCCGTATTCTGAACACCGTACGACAGACGAGTACTCTGGGACATGGGACTTTGACGGGCAAGTTCAACCGAGTTGGCAGGGACTCGCCAAACATCAAGCCGTTGCTTACCTCAAACCGTTTCCCCATCTGACTCAACTACTCGCTTCGCTCCACAGTTTGGCCATTGAGACCATACTTTATGGCGACGGAATTTCCGAGGCGATGTTCAGACAAGTTCGCAATCCGCTACTGAAATTATGTGACATGCCATTGAGCCTATCGGCATTGCCCCCGAAGTGCGATTTGATGATTTGTAACGGCAATCACGGTACGACCGCCACTTCGTTAGCTCAAGGGCTTCCGGTCCTCGCGATTCCATTGTTTCTTGAACAGCGAGTCACGGCTGTACGGATTCAAACGGAGGGGTGGGGTGTAAACTTGGACCCGCGAAGACCGGAGCAATTTCGAGAAACGTGTTTACGGGCAACCAGTCGCTCACTTCGTAACTCTGTCTCGCGTTACCCCAGTCTTGTGAGTCAGTATGCCAATCGTGGGGTCGAACACGCTTGGCGAAAACTACAAGCATTTCTTGATTGATTGTTCATTTAGACGGTTCTTCATTTAGACTAAACCAAACAGGTTTAGATAAGGTCAAGCGACCCTGACAAGGCTGCCCGAACCTGTTGCAATCGACGTTCAACCGTTCGAGGCGAACATCCGATCTGGTTAGCAATCTCCGCGACAGAATAATTCTGTAGTCGAAGGTTGACAACGGATTGCTCCTGTGGTGAGAGGCTTTCGATCGCTTCGCGAACTGCGAATTCCATCTCCTGTGTAGATCCCGTCTCGCTACTTAGGTCTGCTTCGTATGAACCCAATGATTCCGTCCGACGGGAATCTCGCATCGCCGCATTACGACATGACGCATTTCTCCGAACTTTATGAATTGCAACAACGGCAATCAAGTGCCACAACGTCCCACCCTCTGGCGCGTCATATCCTCGACTTTCCATGCCTTTGAACACACTTTTAAAAATGCTCTGGACTATATCCTCGGGGTCAACTTGACGCTTCAACCTCTCCGATGCTCGACTTTTAACAAACCATTTTACACGTTCTGAGTAACGCTCATAGAGTGTCGTAGCCGCATCGTCGTCACCATTGCGAATAAGCTCAACCAGTGATTGATCCGAGGACAATTTCAAATCCATAATGATGAGCTACTAACGGAGGACGAAATGAGAGAGCAACGTTACTCAGATGTAATTTTAATCTCATCCGACCTATTGTAGCTAGAATTCCCGCATTGAAAACAAAAACGAAGACCGGTGATTCCGGTCCTCGTGCATACTTGTTGCTTTCTTCACACGTCTGCATGTCGCCCTATTCATGGGTGGGCATAGAGCCGACGAATTAACGCAGAATCTCGAATTCTTTTACGTCCTTCTTGATTCCGCCGAAAATGCCGCGATCGGTGAACACGTCAACCCCAGCTCCACCTTCGAACACTGCGTCTTCGGCAACCGAAACGCGAGTACCGGTGTAGCTATCGTTTCCGGAGTCAAGGCTGACTGTCAGTGACTTGCCGCTCGTCACATCAGTCATCACAACAATATCATTTTCGGCACCTGTGAAGACCCCAATATCTTCGCCCGCAGTTACACGATTCATGACGACACGATCAACTCCGGCACCATTTGCGTCAGTGTTTACCGCTACGCTGAAGGCTGAGACGTTGTTGAGAGAAACAGCGTCTGCACCACCCTTCGTCTCGATCGATAAAGAGCCGCCCACGATTGAGTTTACCACCGCAACGGAATCGTTCGCGTCGTCACTGATGATGGTCAACGCCTTGTCCACCGTGACAGCATTGAGACGTAGATTGAGAAAGCCTGGGCCACCTTCCACCTTCAAGTCTTCTCCAACAATCAGACCGTTCAGTTGAATCGTGTCGCTGCCGGCGCCGCCCTCAATGGTTGCGTTTGCCCCAACGGTTGACGGAGCGGCAAATGTGGTTACGAGCACGTCGTTACCCCGACCCATGTCAACAAACAGATCGTTAGCTACCCTTACGCCGTTCAGTGATACCGCATCATCCCCACCTTCCATGCGGATATCCAACTGGTTTAGCTGCGGGTTAACAAGCCGAAGCGAACCTAATCCATTGATCGTTGTTCCGTTTCGCCCAACGATGGTCATTGCTCCAAAAGCGTTCTGCGACAATACGACCTGATTGCCCAAGTTGTCTCCCCGAACCGTTAGCAACTGCCCTTCAAGAGCGACAGACACATCGCCGGCCATCATTTTTCTGCTTTCGAGCGCCTCAAGTTTCAAACGACGCGTCTTAGGAATTCTTGATTTCATCAACTAATCTCCAAATTTTTCTTGGCCCAAACTGAGCGGGCCGAAAGTACAACAAACACCAAAGTAGAAGAGGTCATCCGTCGCTTCGCGTCCGCCAAACTTATCGAAAATTTTTCATTAGCCAAAATCTTTTTTAATAGTCGCTATTGTTGAGAAATCAGCTCTCCGTTGGTGCAGCGACTTGCTGAACGACCAGCAAGTTATGCGTGTTATCCATCACGCCCGTTCCTGTAACGTAGACAACGCTATCTCCGGGCTTCAAAGAACCGTTTTCAATACCCCAACGGCTAACTTGTTCAAAAAGCGACTGCGGGTTACCAAGCTGCGGAACCTTGTGCGGTGTAATTCCCCAGAACAAACACATACGCCGGAGCGTCGCATCGACATCGCTAACTCCTAATGTCGGAATGTAGTTCCGCTGTTTGGATTTCACCCAAGCTGTACCACCGCTGCGTGAAGCGACGACAACCAGTTTCGCTCCGATCGTGTCAGCAATGTTTGCGGCATTGTAGGTAACGGCTGAAGTGATCAAATTTACGCGATCAACCGCGTGTTCGGGTCGTTGGACATGCGTCGTGCCGTCGTGGGCATCTTTTAGCATTTCTTCAGTGCAATAGAGAATACGATTCATCATATCGACCGCATCGACCGGAAAGTCACCGATCGCTGTCTCGCCGCTGAGCATACAAGCGTCAGCCCCATCAAGAATTGCGTTCGCCACGTCGCTAGCTTCAGCACGAGTTGGGCGGCGATTGTGGTGCATGCTCTCTAACATCTGAGTCGCTACGATCACTGGCTTCATTCTTTCTCGGCAAATACGTATGATTCGCTTCTGAGCGACAGGAGTTTCAGCGACATCGATTTCGACGCCCAAATCACCGCGAGCGACCATCACCGCGTCAGCAGCTTCGACAATCGATTCAAGTTGCAACATCGCTTCTCGCTTTTCAATCTTTGCGATGACCATCGCCGTACAGTCGAGAGAGGCTAGTAGATTCTTGAGCGCGTAAACGTCTTGAGCAGAACGCACAAACGACAACGAGATAAAGTCGATGTCGTTTTTTGCAGCCCACAGCGCGTTCTCGACATCTTCGGGTCGCATAGCCGATACGCTCAGCGAAACTCCGGGCAAGTTGATTCCCTGCCGCGAGCGAACTACTCCGCCGACCAGAACGCGACAGGCAACGGTGTCATTTGATTTTTCGGTTACGACCATCGAGATCGTGCCATCGGTCAACATAACGCTATCGCCGATATTTAGTTCGTCGATGAGTTTCGCGTAGTTACTGGTCAGCGAATACGCATTTGTCGTAATTTCGCCTCGAACAAACTGCACTATCGCACCAACTTCAAGATTCAAAGGATCTTGAGAAAGTTGGCCCAGCCGAATCTTTGGGCCGGCCAGATCAAGCAAGACGCCGACGGGAAAATTGGTTTGCGCCCTGACGGTTTGGAGCTTGGCTAAGATGCGTTCAAAATCGGGGATTTTTCCGTGTGCGGTATTGATTCGAAATACGTCGACGCCATGCCGAACAAGGTCTGAAAGCTGTTCAATCGTCTCGCAAGCTGGACCAATGGTCGCAACGATCTTCGTTCGAGCTTGCGGACTATTTTTGGTGGGCGATGACGACATACGCAAGCTGGCCTGTTGCAAGAAGACAAAAGTGGTTCAAATGTGCCTTGGTTTTAATGCACGAAGCGTGTACTGCACAGTGACGGGAGAGCGACAGGTCTGTAATGCCGCAAAAGTTGGAATGGAAAGGTCGATGGGCGCTGGTTAGCGGTGGCTCACGAGGCCTAGGTTTAGCGATTTCCGAGCAACTGGCTACATGCGGGGCGAAGCTTGCAATTGTTGCTCGCGATCAAGAGCAGTTGCGAATTGTTCGTGAAGATTTGATTCGCTTGGGAGCACCGCAGGTACAAACCTTCGCCCTGGACTTGGCTGAGCCACTGCAATTCAACGACGCGGAGACAAATCGACTGCAAACGTTTTGCAACGACGAAGACATTTTATTATGCGTTGCAGCGGTCGGTAAATCCGAACGAGGGTTGCTAAGCGACTTAAACGTGGCTGACATTCAATCGGCAATTAATATCAACGTCATATCGGCGTTTCAGATCAGTCAGCTTGCTCTATCAAGTTTGAAACGTTCTAAGGGCAGCTACATTGCTATTGCATCGATCGCCGGACTAACGACGGCAAAAGGGCTTGGCGCCTACAGCCTTTCGAAATCGGCTTTAGTTGCCATGACACGGCAATTGCGTCAAGAGCTCGCTGAACACTTCATCAATGTCACGTTGGTATGCACTGGACCGATTGCTCGCCAAGACGCAGGCCACCGTTACGACGAAAGTGTCGAAAGTCGCAATCTTACCGAAACGATGAAGCAGGCTGGTGCGGGCGTGAAACTTCGAGCATTAAAAGTCGATCGACTTGTTGCTCAAATTTTACACGCGGGCGCCACAGGAAAAGCTGAGCTCGTCCTGCCCCGAAAAGTTCGGCTTCTGGCAGCCATCATTGCGATTTCACCTCGCTGGGGCGATTGGATTATTCAAAAATCATTTCGTTCCGGATAACATTTCGAGATCGTGGAATAAATGTTGTCATAGTAAGAGCCTATCCGAAAAGGGTTCTGACCTTCTCCGTTCCTCCAAAGGGTCAAACCCCTTTTCGGATCGGTTCTAAAATAATGGTTCTGTAAAAAATATGGAATTATCGGATCAATCGCTCGTTGAATTACTCGATCATAAGCATGTTGCGATACGTACCGCAGCTTTGGAAAGCTTGGCCGCTAGCTTCGCCGATTCGCCTAACGTTTTGCCGAAAGTTTTCGAAGCTTGGGATCGCTTTGGTATAGCCGAAGCCTACCCGGAATTTGCCCTCCTGAGCCATTTACCGGTCAGCGAACAATGGTGTGACGTTTCAATAAAACGAGCGAGTCAAATGGTCGCCGGACGCAAGCTCACCGAACTTGAGTGCCGGTTTGCAGGTAAGCTGATCGAAGCCTATTCGGTCGCACTGCCGACCGCTTATCAAGCGTGTCTGTCCGAACTTTCGAAGCTCAAGAGCGAATCGAAAATCTTTTTTCGTGTCGATACGGAAGCCATGTGTCAAAGAGCTGGCATGATGCGCCTTAGTAATGAGCAGCTAATCGAGATAATATCAATTCCGCAAAATGCCGAAGTATCAAACGACATTATGCGAGGCGTTAAGTCGGCCTTGGATGAGCTTCATTCTCGCGGGGTTGCGGAACACTACTGGCACAAGGCCATCAACGAGATCGAGGCTGAGACGGCAACGGCTCAGCCTTTGACACAAGCCAGCTTAGAGGTCATGTCGCGCCGTGGCGCTGCTGGCTTCGAATACGAACTGGCCAAGCTCCTTGGGCATCGCGATGCAATGATCGCCGACGCGATCGCGATCACGCTGAGCCGTTGTCGAAACATGGCGGCACTTGACGCGATCTCTCAATCTTTTAGCCAGATGAGTGGCCAAGCAAAGCTGCGAGCGGCCATTGTATTACAACGTATGAGATTGCCAGGGGTTGCGTCGCGGATACGTCTGCTGCGCGAGATGAACAACTCAGATCGCAATGTTGACGAAGCACTCCGTGTTGCGGAATTGCTCCAATTCGATTTCGATTACCTTGAAGACTGGCTTGAATCGCTGATGGTGATTGACGATCGAACGCTGCACCGTGTAACCTCGCGATTACCACTCATTTTGCCTTTGTCAGAACATCTTGATAAAGCCGACGCGGGACGACTCTTAAAATTGGTTCAGTCGCGCGGTACAAACTTGTAGTTCAAGTTAAAAATTGGCTGATCAGCAAGCAACGCTCACTGAAAGCGCGTATCCTTGGCAGATCATCGCGCGCGTGTAGAGCTGACCATTCCGCCAGCGAATCTTTGTTATTCTGACCAGAACCATCTAGACATGATTATTTATTTCGGAACGCAGTTATATTTCCGGACGAAGAAAAATCAGATTCACAGTTTTTGTGGAAACTGCGATGAGTTCGCAAAGCTGAAGAGCTTTAATGCGATCAATTTTTTCCACTTTTACTACGTACCGCTTATTCCACTCTCACGTCGGCTACGCCATCATCGATTGTGTCCTAAATGCAAGAAATCTCAAAGCTGGGATATCGCGGACCATGCGAACCGAACTGCAATCGTCAAGGAACAGTCTGCCGATGCGATTGTCGCGTTGCAAAATGGCGATCGTACTTTTATTCCGACGACCGATGGTCAAGCTCTTGCAGCGGAACATCAGCCCGAAGATTGTATTGCCTTTTTGCGAGAGGCCTTCGAATGGTTGTATGCGGCCGGCGAAGGCGCTTTCTGTTTTGATTTAGTCGACCAGCTTGCCGGCGATCGATGTCTGAATGCCAAGCAGTTGCTTAATGCGTTCGCTTGCTCGATGTCAGGCAAATTGGATTTGGCGATCGACAGCTATCAGTCGGCGGCAACCAGCGATCCGAGTTCGACAAAGCCTCTTCAGCAGGCGGCGCATTTATTGGTTGTTCAAAAGCGACGCGCTGAGGCGATCGGAGCATATACGGCGGCCTTAAAGCGAACCAGCGATCCGGCTGTTCGGTTGCCTATTTTGGTTCAGATGCTGCCCGTGCTGGAGTCAAATAAACAGTTCGCCGAAGCCGTCGCAACCTATGAAGAGATCTTCGTTTTTTCACCAACGCTGGCCGAAGACAAAGCGTGGCAGAAAGCGATTCAAAAAGCCAAAAAGAAGGCTGGGATCAAGTGAGGACTGAAAATCTCGAACAGATTCTGCATTTCGCATTCCGACCGATCGCCTAGCTGAACATCTGAAACTTTCCGATGGCTTCAAAGGCGTTTTGAATGTGGCGAATTTCTGGTGCGTTATTTTCTCCCTGCAAGATTACCGAGATTACATCGAACCGCACGCGATACTCCAACAAACGGCGACTGCGCAAGAAAACTAGAGCCGCTCGTGAGAGCATCTGTTGTTTATTTGCATCGACGGCTTCGGCGGGTGTGCCCGATTTTCGAGGATACTGCCATGTTTTGACCTCTACAAAAACGATGGTTCGTTGACTGTTTGATCTTTCAACGGCGATCAGATCGATTTCACCGGCGGTATTACGTTCGTTTCTGGCGATGACTCGGAAACCTTGTTTGTGCAAATAATTTGCTGCCAGTTTTTCACCGCGTGGCCCGAAGTCGCTGGCCAAGATTTCTGAATTCGATATCAGGCCATTTTTTGGTCGAAAAAGTCGACGACAGTTCTCGTAAAACTTGCTCAGAGCAGGAGATTTGTGCATTGCCGTTACTACGCTTCGCAATAAGACTGGACCGGATACAATCGGCGTAACAAATTCTAACAGACTCACTTAAAATGCCGGGCGATGGAAAACGTAGCCGACCTGCACCAATTGGCCTGAATACTTATGGATTCTAATTCGGAAAAAATTGTCATCACTGGGTTAGGCGTGATTTCTCCGCTAGGCTGCGATTTAGCGCGCTTTTGGACTTCGCTGGCCGAGCAAAAGTCAGGCATTGGCGTGCTTAAATCGCTGCCAACCCAGACTGAAGGCCCGCTTTGCGCGGCCGAAGCATGGGATTTCGTCGGCAATATCGAGCAATTCGGGCCGTTGGAAAAGAGCCTACAACGATCGATCAAGAAGAGCCAAAAGCTGATGTGCCGCGAAATTGAAATGGGCGTGGCGGCCTGTCAATTGGCTTTACATGATGCCAGTCTTGCTGTTGGAAAAATGGATCCCGATCGCAGCGGAATCACTTATGGATGCGATTATATTTTGACGCGACCGGAGGAGTTCGCCGACGGAATTCGTGCTTGCAAAGACGAGCAAGACAGCTTCCACATGGATCGCTGGCCAACAATTGGTCGACCGCAAGTCAATCCGCTTTGGCTGCTGAAATTTTTGCCCAACATGCCCGCCAGTCATGTGGCGATCTTCAATGACCTGCGTGGCCCAAGCAACTCAATCACAGTCCGAGAAGCGAGCAATAGCCTCTGTTTTGGCGAAGCTGTATCAGCGATTCGTCGTGGTTCGGCCGACGTTATGGTCGTCGGCGCAACCGGTTCGCGGATCGAGCCGTTGCGTTTCTTGCATGTTAGGGGCCAGGAAACGTTGGCCAGCGATCGTGACAACCCGTCGGAAATGTCACGCCCCTTTGCTGCCGACCGAGACGGAATTGTGCTGGGTGAGGGAGCAGCGGCGTTCGTCTTGGAATCACTGTCTAACGCAAAACGACGGGGAGCCCGAATATATGCTGAAGTGCTAGCGACCAGTTCGTCGGCAGTCGGACCCAAAGCTGGTCGCGACCACATGCGAATTGCGACCCGCAACGTGCTGGACAGCGTCTACCAGAGGAGCCAAGCAGCGCTGCCGAAAAGCTTTCATATCCACGCTGCCGGTCGCGGGGACGTCGCTTCGGACCGTTCTGAGTCGCTGGCATTGAACGACGTCTTTGACCGAGCAAAGATGCCGCCGGTGGTGGCCGCGAAAAGTTATTTTGGAAACCTCGGTGCCGGTTCAGCAGCGGTTGAGATCGTTGCAAGCTGCTTAGCACTTGAAAATGGCCAGCTTTTCCCGACGCTTAATTGCTCGCAAAAGGATCCCGCTTGCGACATCGCTGTATCCAATGATTTTCAGGACGCGGGTGCGGCATTCTTCCACGTAGCCTGTTCGCCGCAGGGTCAGGCGGCAGCGGTTGCGATCGGCAAATTTGACGGTTAGTCGCAATTTTGCTTTGGAAAATTCGGATTTTGATCGTAGAGATACGGTTGATTCGACTGCGGTGGTTGTGTTATTGGTCGGCAGAGCGTCAGAGCACTGGCGTGTTCGAATCCGTCCTAATAATGCTGATGAATCGTGATCTTTTTAACTCAACCGTACGCTGGCGAACATTGGATCGTAGAGCGACTCAAGGCCTTTCACAGCGAGCATAGCACCAGCCGATTAGTGGTGCTTGACCAATCGCCGGAGTTCTTTGCTCCTCAAGACCAAAGTATTTACGTTCTGCCAAAAACATCTCGGCATTGGCGAGAAACCTTACGATTTCCAGCGGTCAGCGTCATTCGCAACCCGCTTTCTGTTTTGGCTGATAGTCAAGTTCCTGCCGCTTCGGCAAACGGGTCAGCCAGTTGGGAACCAGCCGAACGAATTCTCGGCGAGCTCGATTGTTTTGAAGAAGTCTTGATGGAGTCATCGATTTTGACCGTTCGGATCGAAGACTTTATGACCTATCCAGCGGTAACATTGCGGAGAATTTGTCACTTTCTTGATCGTAATATCGAGATCGAGATGCTTCGGTCCTTCGTCAAAGCCGATGCCGCGCCGCGGCGTCGATGGCTCTCTCACGCAGCCCAGCGTTTCGCTTCAATCGAGTCTCAGGCCCCCAATGACGTGGAAAAAACGAAACCAGGGACGTGTATTGACATGTTTAATTGGGTCGATCGGGTCCCCGAAAGCACGGCAAATCGAATTTTTGCTAAGTATCAGCCATTTTTCAGGTCGCACTACCCAGAAATCGCAAGCCTATTCAGCATTGAAAGCGAGCCAAACCAGCTTCGCGCGAGCTTACGCCATGCCTAATTTCGATCTTCGAGTGTGCTGGGGCCCGTCCAGACGCTTCGGTTGGTTTCTTAGATGGGTCTTAGAGCCTATCGAAAAGGGGTCTGACCCTCGCTGTTCCTCCAAAGGGTCAGACCCCTTTTCGGATAGGCTCTCAGCTTGCGCAAAACAAGTCAATTCGATAGAGCAGACTTGATTTCTAAATTAGGCTTTCGTCGCTGTAACTCTAAAATCTTGCAGGTTACAATTTCAGAAAGGGTGGAAACTTGTGTTCGTCGAGCATCCGACCGGTATAAAGAAGCGTATCTACATTGAGACCGTATATTGTCCGCATCCGTATTACGAGATGATTTCCTTTACCAATCAGCGGATAGACCGGGTCGATGATGCCATCGCAAACGTTTCCGTTGGCTCGTTGATAAGTTATTACAGCATTGGATGTCTCAGGACCAAAATAACCGTCGACAACGAGGAAACTCAGGAGCGGATAGCCATGGCTGATATTTGATAGTGGATTGGTCGGCCTGGGATCAAAACGCGCTCTTGAATCTCTAAGATTTTTCGATCGCATAATGGCATTAATTGCAAGCTGAACTAACGCCACATCATCGCGTTGATTTCCCAGTCCTGGTCCGACGCGCGCGGTGACGTCATACATCCAGATCGGTCTAGTGCCCAGCGACGTTAAATTGGTTACCTGTGCCACACTTGCCTCGATTGTTAAATTTGCTGATTAAACATCTTCTTGACATCCTTATCAGCGCGAGCTTTCGCAAAAGTGTGTCGCCAAAAGTCAAACAATCTCGAAATCGGCTGTGGCTGCAATATTTCAATCGCCTGCAGCTCAAAGGCCTGATTGAGCCTTGACAGGCTCAGTGAGCCTATTTAATTTGTGAGGCCCGTTTCCGAAACATTACGAGCCTTAATCCTGTTGCACACTCGTCCCGCACTTCGCAGGCTGAGCAACCGTTTTTTTACTAAGTTCTAGCCATGGCAGTTCCAAAGCGTCGTCACTCGAATTCGCGAACCAACAAACGTCGGTCGCATGACCACAAAACGCCGCGTCAGGTCGGTACTTGCCCACGTTGCTCGAGCGTTGTTCCGACCCACGTTGTTTGCCCCAAGTGCGGTTTTTACAACGGTCGCATTGTGGTCGAGATGGACGACAAAGCGTAGTTGACAAGGCTTCAGTTGTTCAATCCTTTCGATCGAAATGATATCCGGCGGTGACGGCGGTTGCTCTCTTATTTCCCGGCCAGGGCGCACAGGTGCTTGGTATGGGACAGGCTCTAGTACAACGCAGTCCAATCGCTGCGGAATTGTTCGCTCGCGCCTCCGAAACACTCGGTTACGACTTGCTGGATATTTGCGTCAACGGCCCAACCGAACGTTTAAATTCGACTGAATGTTGCCAACCGGCTCTCTTCGTCCACTCGATTGCGGCCCTTGAGACACTTAAAACGGATCGACCTGAAATTTTTTCGGACGTTCAAGCGGTGGCCGGATTAAGCCTGGGCGAATATAGCGCGCTAGCTGCCGCTGGAGCTATTAATTTCGAAGATGGTGTCCGGATTGTTCAAGCTCGCGGGGCAGCGATGCAGGCTTCCTCAGATAAAGTCGCCAGCGGGATGGCAAGCGTGCTTGGATTGGCTGCAGAAAAAGTTGCTTGCCTGTGCGACGTGGCCAGACAACCTGGTGAGATTCTGCAGGTGGCAAACTTGCTCTGTCCGGGCAATATTGCAATCTCCGGCCATGCTGGATCGCTTCAGGCCGCTGAGAAAGCGGCCAGTGACGCTGGTGCAATGAAATATATCCGACTCTCCGTTGCAGGCGCCTTCCATACCTCGCTCATGGACTCAGCGGTTGAAGCGCTGGGTACTGCGATTGATCAAGTAGCTTTTCAGAGGCCGAATGTTCCGGTTTACTCTAATGTTGACGCAGCGGCGCACCTGGATCCTGCGGATTTTCGTGCTTTGCTGACCAAGCAAGTCGTCTCGCCGGTGCTGTGGGAACAATCGCTGCGAAATTTAATCGCTGCAGGTGTTGACCAGTTCTACGAAATTGGAGCTGGCCGTGTACTGTCCGGTACTTTGAAGCGGATCGATCGTAAAATCGCGTGCGAATGCATTTCCGACTAAGCCGCTTTCCTTTGGTCCTCGTAACGCTTAATTGCCTCTCACTATTTTATCATCATGAGCAACGATTCATTTGGTTTATCCGCTGATTTGAGCGGGCAGTTGGCGATTGTGACCGGTGCATCGCAAGGGCTGGGCAAATCAATCGCTGTTCGATTGGCGGCCAACAGAGCAATGGTCGGTTGCGTGGCTCGCAACGCAGCCAAACTGGCTGAGACAGTCGCTGAAATCGAGGCTGGCGGTGGCAAAGCCGAAGCGATCTCCTGTGATATGACCAAACGCGACGAAGTGGAAAAACTGTTCAGTGATTGGGAAGCGAAACACGAAAAGCTTGACATTTTGGTCAATAACGCTGGCATTACGCGTGACACTTTGATGCCGATCATGACTGACGAACATTGGGATGAAATTATCGCCGCGAATTTAACTAGTTGTTTTTTGTGTTGTCGTGCCGCATCAAAGCTGATGATGCGTAAGCGATACGGACGTATCATCAACATGTCGAGCGTCAGTGGCATTATTGGCAACGCGGGGCAGACAAATTATTCGGCCACAAAAGCAGGCATGATCGGAATTACTCGTTCTCTTTCCAAAGAGTTAGCCAAACGAAAAGTGACCGTCAATGCGGTCGCCCCTGGCTTTATCGAGAGCGACATGACGAAAGCTCTCGGCGATGACATTTTGAAAGAAGTCAAATCGCGGATTCCTGCCAATCGGTTGGGAAACGCCAACGATGTGGCTGCTTGCGTGCTGTTTTTATGCAGTTCGGCGGCCAGTTATGTGACTGGTCAAGTCCTTGTCGTTGACGGTGGAATGACCGGCTAATCGGGAAAAGCTGGCTCGAAAAGAGGCGTGTAACAGAATGCGAAACGGTATTCTTTCCCCTTCTTCAAGGCTTGACCAATTTTGTTAGAATCCTCTATCTTTGTCCGCGTTCTTAATTAGCTTGCACGATACCTGATGAGACAAGTTTGCATCTGTGATGAAACGAAACGCTTCAGGCACACGTGACGCGGTCAAGATATAGCAGCGGTTATTTATTGGATTATGTTAGTCCAGGACCGCAAAAATATGTGAAAACTGTTTTTTTGCTTTGTTAATTACGTTTGAAAGGGAACCACCCTATTATGGCAACTGTTGAAGAACGAGTTGTCGATATTGTTGCCGAGCAGCTCGGAGTCGACAAAGATAAAATTAGCCGCGAGACGCACTTCGTCAACGACCTGGGAGCTGACTCTCTGGATACCGTCGAATTGGTCATGGAACTAGAAGAAGAATTCGATATTAGCATTCCCGAAGATGCCGCTGAAAAAATCCAGCGCGTTGGCGAGGCTGTGGACTACATCGAAAAAAATCAAGGTAGCTAGTCAGCATGAAGCGTCGGGTTGTCGTGACCGGCATGGGCTGCGTTACGCCGTTATCAAACAGTGTTGCAGACTTGTGGCAGGCGATCCTGGCTGGACGCAGCGGAATTCACCTTTTGAGCGTGGTTGATCCCTCGGTTCAGAAGGTGAAGTTCGGCGGCGATTGCGCCGATTTTGACCCAGGCACGACCGTCGACGCGAAAGATCTTAAACGGCTGGACCGATTCGTTCAGTTTGCCATGTTCGCCGCATCGGATGCAATCAAGCAATCCGGAATTGATTTCTCAGCGGCCGATTCCTATCGCTGCGGAGCCATCCTCGGCTCTGGCATCGGTGGACTCAATGAAATCGAGGAACAGATGTTCCGTATGTTCTCGAAAGGCCCTGACCGCGTCAGCCCCTTCACGATCCCGAAAATGATGCTCAATGCGGCCGGCGGCAACTTGAGCATCGCGCATGGTTTGCGTGGTCCAAACTTTGCCGTCGCGACGGCTTGTGCGTCTAGCAATAACGCAATGGGTGATGCTCTCAAGGCGATCCGTTATGACGAAGCGGATGTGATGCTCACTGGCGGAACCGAAGCGGCGATTACTGCGATGGGTGTCGCTGGATTCGCCAATATGAAGGCACTTTCAACTCGCAATGAAGCACCTGAGAAAGCCTCGCGTCCATTCGATGCCGGCCGCGACGGGTTTGTTCTTAGTGAAGGTTGCGGAGTGCTGGTGTTTGAAGAACTTGAGCATGCCAAACGCCGCGGCGCAGTAATTTACGCCGAGATATTGGGTTACGGAGGTTCATGTGACGCTGGCCACATTACCGCACCTGATGCAGAGGGTCGCGGAGCTGCCCGAGCGATGTCCAATGCGCTTCACGATGCCAAGATGGATGCATCGGAAGTCGATTACATCAATGCCCATGGAACCAGTACGCCGTTGGGCGATAAAGCTGAGACAGTGGCTGTGAAATCAGTGTTTGGTGATCATGCCAGACGCGTTGCAATTTCCAGCACCAAAGGTCATCTCGGCCATGCGCTTGGCGCAAGCGGAAGCATTGAGATGATCCTCTCAATCTTAGCTTGTCATCATGATCTAATTCCACCGACGATCAACTTGGATACGCCCGATCCTGATTGCGATCTCGACTATACGCCGCTCAAGCCCAAAGAGCGCACGGTCAAAGTTGCGATGAATAACAGTTTCGGCTTCGGTGGTCACAACGCTACGATCATTTGCTCCAAGTACAACGGATAAGAATTTGTCGTTCCAATTTGTTTGGAATGTAATGATCAACTGGAATCGGCTGCCAGGCTGTCAAAGATTCCATTGACGAACTGGAAGCATATTCCACCTTCCTGAAGCGATTCGTGCGATGTCATACAACACTTTTGGACACATGTTTCGCGTCACGACCTGGGGCGAGAGTCACGGCCCGTCATTGGGCTGTGTCGTCGATGGCTGTCCACCAGGAATCGAATTCAGCGTTTCAGAAATCCAGAGCCAGCTTGATAAACGCCGCCCCGGACAATCAAAGTTTACAACGCAGCGGAACGAGCCCGATGCCGTTGAAATTCTTTCGGGCACAATGCCGTTGTCGGAGAATGGCGACAAACATGTCACCACTGGAACTCCGATTTCGATGTTGATTCAGAACACCGATCAACGCTCAAAAGATTACTCTGACATCAAAGATCGGTATCGCCCTGGACATGCCGATTACACGTACGACGTAAAGTACGGCATACGCGACTACCGTGGCGGTGGCCGATCATCGGCAAGAGAAACCGCGGCCCGCGTCGCCGCTGGTGCGCTGGCTCGCAAAGTAATCGATGGATTGATTGTCAGAGCCGCGCTAATTCAAATTGGTGACCAGAAAATCGACCGTTCGCGTTGGGATTGGGCCGAGGTTGAACGCAACGACTTTTTTTGCCCAGACCCGATCGCGGCATTGGCATGGGCAGAGTACTTGGCAAAGATTCGCAAGTCAGGCTCTTCTATTGGCGGAATCATCGAGGTCGTTGCCGAAGGCGTTCCGCCTGGCTTGGGAGCGCCAATCTACGCCAAGTTGGATCAGGATATTGCTGGTCATCTGATGAGCATCAATGCGGTCAAAGCGGTAGAAATTGGCGATGGTTTTTTAACTGCAACCATGACTGGCGAGCAGAACGCTGATGAAATGCGTTTAGATGCCGACGGTAAACCGATATTTCTATCCAACCACGCAGGTGGAATTCTAGGCGGTATCTCAACAGGCCAACCCATTGTTGCCCGTTTTGCCGTCAAGCCAACTTCGTCGATCTTAACCCCGAAAAAGTCGATCAACTCAAAACCAGAGGAAGTCGATGTTATGACCAAGGGAAGACACGACCCTTGCGTCGGAATTCGAGCCGTTCCTATTGGCGAGGCAATGGTGGCTTGTGCTATCGCGGATCATTTTTTGATGCACCGTGGCCAAACAGGGCGAATTTAACAACGAGGCCCTCGTTTTCAATCGTTAATTTGTGAGTGCAAAGAAGTAAAAGCTCTTCGTTTGCCACGAATCCTAGATTCTTGATCGCAACTGTTGTATGCTTCAGAGTCATCGCTAGCTGTTTGTTTAGAGCGAAACTGAAGAAAACTGCGGTCCTAATCGATTGTCAAAACTTTTGGACCGACTGACGACGATGTATATTCAGTGTCGCTAAGTTAGTTGTCCAGACAGTCTAACGGTTACGACTTGGCCCAATTGCCCGCCCTTGCCTGCCTTCCCCGCTTCTTTATCGATTGACGCCTATGCTTCCTGCCAATTTACTTCTGCGCAGTTGCGTGCTTTTTTTAGGCATATTTTACGTTGCGGATAGCCTACGGCTCATTTCACAAGTCGATGCGGCGGAATCAGATCGCATCGTACGTGCGGAATCGCAGTTTGCTTCAGAGATCAAGCCATTGTTGCAAGCTCGATGTTACGATTGTCATGCGAATGGCTCGCATGAAGGCGGCGTATCGCTGGATGAAATCGATACCGAACACTTGCTATCCGATCAGAAACTTTGGGCCCGCATGCTTCGGATGGTACGCGCCGACATGATGCCTCCCGATGGTGAGAGTTTGAATCGGGAGGAGAAATTGCTGCTCGCTGGGTTTGTCAAACGCGACATTCTAGACCTATCGCCGGACTCGCTAGATCCCGGCTCAGTGACCATTCGACGGCTGAATCGTTCTGAATATCGCAACACAATCCGCGATCTTTTGAACTTTGATTTCAAGGTCGAAGAAAACTTCCCGGTTGACGATTCTGGACACGGATTTGACAACATCGCCAATGTCCAGACGTTGTCGCCCATCTTGCTAGAAAAATATATCGCTGCCGCAAGTACTATTGTCGATCAAGTCGTTCCCAAGATTCGATGGATCGAACCACAAACGATCATCGCTGGTAAGAGCTTTACAGTCAACGAAGGTTCGGCCAAGGCTAGCGATGATTCCCTTCGCATGTCTTATTATGACACCGCTAGGGCGTCAGCGGTCCATCTGATTGACATTTCGGGCAATTATCGCCTCGCGATTCAACTCTCGCTGGGAGAGCAATACGTTGACAATGTATTCGATTACAACAAGTGCGAGTTCACATGCTTGCTCGATGGGGAAATCATTTCCAAGGAAGAGTTTTCACGAGAAAACGACAAAAAACGCCAGATTGAATTCGACCGTTGGCTCGAAGCAGGCGAACACAAAATTGAAGTATTGGTTAAGCCAACAACCAGCGAAGACAAAGTCCGCGATCTACGGCTGGAAGTTAGACGTGTACAGATCACTGGGCCATTTGGTGATGAGTACTTGGTCCATCCTAAAGGCTATGAAGTTGTGTTTGCTGAATCAATTCCGGAATCTCCGGATGAACAACGGGCGTACATGCGAAGACTGCTCGAACCATTTGCAAGTCGAGCTTTTCGACGTCCAGTCGATTCGGCATACTTGGACCGTCTAGTCGAATTTGCAATCGCGAATAGCCTGCAACCAAACGCCAATTTTGAATCAGGATATGCCGCCGGACTGGTAGCAATTCTTTCGTCTCCCCGTTTTCTTTTTCTTGAAGAGCAGCCCTCGGAAGTTGTTTTAGAGGCTAACCATTCGGCAGCACCCGAGCAAGAAATTAAAGCATTGGACGATTATGCCCTGGCGTCGCGACTGTCATATTTCCTCTGGTCATCAATGCCTGACGATCAATTAATCCGATTGGCTTCTGAAGGCAAACTGCGGTCAAATCTTGTGCCCCAGGTTGACCGAATGCTAAAAGATTGGCGTTCGGATGCCTTCAATAAGAACTTTGTCGGGCAGTGGCTAAGGTCGCGAGATATAGAGACAGCGAATGTCAATGCGTCTGCAACCTTGGCACGCGATGCAGAACCCGACCCAGACGCGGAGCGTGCAAGAGATCGCTTCCGCGAGCTACGTCGCAAAAACCCGGATGAATTATCTGCCGAAGAAAAAACAGAGATGGATGCGATGAGAGCTAAATTTTTAAATGGCTTTCGGCGATTTCGCGAATTCGAACTCGATTATTCATTGCGCAACGCGATGCGGCAGGAGACTGAGATGATGTTTGATTACGTCATTGACGAGAATCGTAGTTTGCTCGAACTCATTGACGCCGATTACACGTTCTTAAACGAACGGCTTGCTAGGCATTACAATATTGACGGAGTCCAGGGGCGGGAAATGCGCCGCGTAGAACTTGCTGAAGACTCGCCACGCGGCGGAATCTTGACGCAGGGAACTTTTTTGATCGTAACGTCCAACCCAGACCGAACATCGCCGGTCAAGCGCGGGCTATTTGTCTTAGAGAACTTACTCGGAACCCCTCCGCCACCGCCACCGCCGAATATTCCTTCGCTGGAAGATTCACTCGACGGGCGAGATCCAAAATCGCTTTCGCTACGCGAAACACTGGAGATTCACCGTCAAGACGCGGCGTGTGCTGGATGCCACAATCGCATGGATCCGCTGGGGCTGGGTTTGGAAAACTTCAATGCGCTAGGAATGTGGCGGGAAAAAGAACGATCGGATGTGATTCAGCCGGAAGGGACACTTATTACCGGCGAATCTTTCGCGACCGTCCAACAACTGAAATCGATTCTCAAAGAAGATCGCCGCGAACAGTTTTTCAGCACTGTCAGCGAGAAGATGCTGACTTATGCTCTAGGTCGTGGCCTTGAACCCTACGACATCGAAACCGTAGACAGAATCGTTGAACGATTAGAACAGGCCAACGGCGCATCCAAAGAGTTGATTTACGCTATCGTTGAATCTGCGCCGTTTGGTTACACGCGTACCGATGCTCCAGACTCGTAGAACCGTTTGCACCTATTGATTGGTATTGTCAAAAACTTACAAGTTGCCCGCACAAAGAGATCCGACCCATGACATTCGCCCGACGAACATTCCTCCGTGGTTTAGGTGCATCAATTGCTCTGCCAAGTCTGGTATCTTTGCGACCAGTGACGGCCGCAAACGCGGCAAGACCGCTCGCCATTACCAAAACCGGCGCGCCACTGCGAACCGCTTTTGTCTATTTTCCCAATGGTGCGATACCTGCGGCGTGGTGGCCCGAAGGCGACGAGCAGTCGTTTCAATTTGGTCAAACATTAGCACCTTTGCAAAGCTTTCGAGATGATATTCAAATCTTGAAAGGCTTGGAACACAAGTCGGCTGAAGGCGGTCCCGACGGCGGCGGCGATCATGCCCGCGGGAATGGTACATTTCTTACCGGCGTTCGCTTAAAAAAGTCAGCTACGGATTTGCATGCTGGTACTTCAATTGACCAAGTCCTTGCCAAACGCGTTGGTGATCAAACTCGTTTTGCCTCGCTAGAACTTACTTGCGACGCCATCCGACAAAGTGGTGAATGCGATTCAGGCTACGCTTGCGCTTATCAGTTCAATCTTGCATGGTCGTCACCGACGACGCCGGTAGCTCCAGAAGCAAGTCCACGATTGGTTTTCGAGCGACTTTTTGGCGAAGGCAATCCAGGCGAACGTTGGTCAAACATGCAAATGCGACGACAGCAACAGCGTTCGATCCTCGACTTCGTAATGGAAGACGCGCGAGATATGAATCGTCGACTCTCCGTAAACGATCAGCTCAAATTAGATCAATATCTCAGCGGCCTTCGCGATCTTGAGTTGCGGCTTGACCGCGCAGAAAAATTTGGCGAAGTCCAAGACCCTGGTGTAGCAACTCCAACAATGACGCCACTATCGTACGCTGATCATGTTGATTTGATGTTCGAAATGTTGGCTTTGGCATTTCAAACCGATTCAACGCGAATCTCCACCCTTATGCTCGCCCACGACGGCAGCAACCGAAGTTTCAGTGATATTGGCGTCGTAGAAGGCCACCACGATTTGTCTCACCACCAGAACAAAGAAGATCGCGTCGCCAAAGTTGCTGAGATCGACTTGTGGTATACCCGTCGTCTTGCGAACTTCCTGAAACGGATGAAAGAGACCGAAGACGTCGATGGAAATTCGCTCCTGGATAACAGCATGATCGTCTATGGATCAGGCAATGCTGACGGCAATCGACACACGCACAGCGATTTACCCGTCGTCTTGGCAGGCGGTGGCGGTGGGACATTGAGACCTGGGCGATATGTCAAAAATACGATGGGCCCGATGACCAACCTCTACCTAGGATTGGCCCAGCGACTGGGCGTTGAAGACCTGACGAGCTTCGGTGACAGTAATGACGTCTTGAATAGCATCTAACGATTTCTAAGTCGCTAGCTTTCCGAAATCCTTCTGTTCACATCAATGTCGCTCGCTAAGCTGCGACGAGTTTTGCCTTGCAGCTTACTTGCCGACAAATCGCGATGTACCACCATTGTCCGCTGCCAGTTTCTTCATCATCGCATCGAATGTTGGTTCCTCAGATGATTGATATTTGCTGGGTGGGAAGCGGATGGTATGGATGGGCGCTTTCGGCCGCGTACCGCCAATCAAATCGGTGACCCGGTTGAACCGCTTGACTCGCTCAACGACATCAACTTTCGTATCACCGTCGAACATCAGAAAAATTGCGTCCGGCTCGAGCCCAATCACGAATTCCAGCGCCTTACTAGGGTCAGCACCATCTTGAAGCGACATACTCGCGACCCAACGAGCTAGTTTTTGCAAATTGTCAGGTGTGGCGTAAACGGGAAAGTCGCTAACTTTGCCTTTATCTAGGGGCATCTTCATTATTTCTTTACCAAAGAAACAAACGTAAAACCTTTGGGTCTCTTTTAATTTGGAAACTGATCGCATCAATTCCGCTTTGGCAGAATCAAATACAGCGCCTTTAATGCTTGGACTGTTATCCACCAAAAATGCGAATGTATTGCCCGAGGCACTCGCACCGAAAAACTGGACAGCGCCGGTCATATCGCCAGTACCGCCAATCATCCCCGTTGCTTGCCCGACCGCAGACCCAAGTGGGTTGCTTGTCGGCGCGCTGATTGGACCCAGTGCCGATTCTGATAACGCCAGCGATGTGGTCGCGGGGGCATCGAAGGCGGAGCTGAGTGCTGGGGCAGGCATTTGATTGGAGACTTCCGTTAGCTCCAGTTCTTCCATCGGCGGCATCTCAAGTGGCGCCTCCAGTTGCTCAACAGATTCCGTAGCCGAAGACACAATTTTCAACGGTTGCGGCTGCTGCAAAATTGGAAAGACCGCGATGCCAAGTGCTACGGTTAGAATTACATGCGCCACGACGCTTACGCCGACACTGCCGCTAAGCCAGCGGATTGCACGTTTTCTCAAGTCGGCTTTGTCGCCCTCTTCGTTGTTCAAAGCAGCGCGGACATCGAAGCGAATCTTCTTCGCTGGCTTTAACGCAGCAGAACTCTCTTCCAGCCAACTCGGCGGGCTGGCGATTGCCGAACCCGAACTCTGTTTAGCAACTGAGGCCGCACCGTTCGCCGCAGCAGCCAGTTCGGGCGATGAAGATAAACTGGCAGGCTTTGATTTCTCCACGCCGTCCGGAAGAGACTCGGATTTTAACGCCGACTTTCGCTTGATGGTCGCAACGCCGTCGTTTAAAGAATCGTCGAGCGCTACTTTCGCGAGACCAATCATTTGCTGACCGCCCGCTAGCTCAGTTTGCCGACGTGATTTCGAAGCTAAAACCAGTTCGGACCAAGCACTAAAAACTGGCGTTTCATCAATGGCTTGATTATCAAGTAACGACGAAGCAATCTTGCTATGTTCGGACCTGACTGCCTGCGCAAGATTTGCATCGAGCGCATCGTGTGCGGTCAGAGTCTCAATCTCGTTCGCTATCAAGCTCGAGTGCGGCTGCGATTGGACGATATCAATTCGTTGCAGCTTAGCATCAACATCACCTGAAGATTCGGGTTGAAGCTGCGCGTTGTGATTTGCTGGTTGGTATTCTTGGTGCGATTTTAGCCAAGCTTCCAATGCCTCTGGATTGCCCGCTTCGGCAGCCGAAAGCAATGCCTGCAATTCCAATCTTTCGGCACCGTACTTGGCAGCCTTCTCGCGGATTTCTAACACATCCAGAGCGTTTCGGCCCAGTTGGACCAGCGATTTTTTAAAATCCGATTGTTCGTCAGTCGACGACGTTGCCATAAACTAATTCCGATGACTTTTGGCGATTGAAACGTCAGTTTTGCTGAAGAGGATCACCGCATTCTCGACCTATTGCGGCATCCCGTCAAGAATTTTAAGCAGCAATTCGCGACTTCTTCAATTTTTAGCGATCTAACAGCATTCCCTTGGATCAGCCTTCCGCCGCATCAATGTTTTGACCTATTTTCCAGCTTGCAACTACTTAGTAGCCGAGTCTCGTCGAGACTTGAAAAGAGAATGGAATCAAAAATGCGGATAAATTTAGCTTCGGTTTGCTGCGTCGGTTTTTGGATTGCCCTCAACGTAACTTCCACATACTGCTGGTGCCAGACTGCCCTAGTACCGCCGCCGAGCTTCGTTCAGAACAGTAGCGTAAGTCAACCTGCCAGTATTCCACTGCCTGCGATGCTTCCCTCGGTCGCTGGCAATAACTCTGTCGCCCCCGCGCCACCAGCCAATTCACCAGTCGCGACAGCAGAAGTTCCATCGCTACCGGCCCCCATCCAAAACACTCCTGCCGCACCCAACAATAATTTCGCTGCGACGCCGCCAAGCTCCCAACCGGCTCCGAGCTTCAAGGCGGCCACATCGCCAGCACCCGCGCCGAATCTACAAGCCGGCAAGTCGCTCAGCAGTATCACTCGTAACGGAGCACGCGGGCTTGATGCGTCGGTCGGACAATACTGGGCTACTTACGATCTGCGGCCTTACACTCAGCAACTTGCCGGATACCCGCGTCCCGAACAAGCGATCGTTGATTGGATCATTCGCGAAACAGGGACCGACATTTGGTTTCATGAACCAATGGGCGTACTGTCTGCCAATCGTGAAACACTGTCGGTCTATCACAACGAAGGCGTACACAACATAGTCAAAGGCGTCTACGAAAAATTCGTCAATGGCAATACGCAGCCGCAGAACTTTACGATCCGTTTGCTGACCGCTGGCTCGCCGGAGTGGCGACAGACGACGTTGGCTTGGATGAGATCAGTCGATGTGAATTCGCCAGGCATTCAAGGTTGGCTGCTGAACAAAGAACAAACTGCACTGCTCATTGCGACACTCCGAGGACGAGGCGACTTGACAGAAATTGCTACGCCTAAAATCGCGATGCACAACGGCCAACTGCAGCGTCTGGAAAGCATGCGCATGGTTTCTTACGTTCGCGGCTACGAGAGACGCGAACTGCCGCAAGTCAGCTATGTTCCCATCAGCGACTCGATCAACGAGGGCTATCGAATCGAGCTCAGTCCGCTGATGAGTATCGACGAGCGTTCGATTGACATGACGCTCTCCTGCAAGATCGACCAAGTCGAACGGCTTAACTCCGTAGCCGTCGATTTGCCAACGCCGACCGGCGCGTTGCAGAGCGTCAAGGTCTCGATTCCTCAAATGATGTCCTGGCGTTTTGAAGAGCGTTTTTATTGGCCAGCCGACCAGACGCTGGTGCTTTCCTGCGGCGTTGTTGCCCCGCCAGCGGCGAACACTCGGGCGACGATCTTGAACTCCGGTGACAAAACCGGTTTTCTTGGGATAGGCAAGTTAATTCCAACCCCTCCATCCAACCGCGCCGACGCATTGCTGATGATCGAGTACAGCGGTACGTCGCCAACTTCGGCAAACCAGCCAGCCAATCCACCTCAATCTTCGCCGATCAACACCGCAACCAATCCAATATCTCGCGGTAGATATTAAGCGCGCATCCGAAAAGGGGTCTGACCCTTTGGAGCAGCGGAGAGGGTCAGACCCCTTATCGGATAGGTTCTAATGTCCGCGAACATTAGACAATTTATGCGGCGGCAAGATAAATCAGATTCCTTGCGAAACTTCTTGTCTTCAGAGTCGTTTGATACTTATCAGACCAAAGTCATCGTCCAGGAGTTTTTAAAATGGATTTTATTCAAATTAGCTGCGGTAATGGCCATAAACTTAAGGCCGCTGTTCGTTTGTGCGGCACAACGGTCGCTTGTCCAAAATGCAAGCTTGATGTGAGTATCCCGCTGCAATCCCAGCCCGCACCTCGCAAGACGCTGACTGAAACAGGAATGATGCGTGTCCTGACCGAAGGGGACTTGGCAACCGCTCAGCCAGTTCCCATGCAAGCGATTCTTAGCGCTCAACGTCGCAAAGAAAAAACATGCACACGATGCAAGGCCATCATCAGCGATAATTCCGTTGTTTGCCAAAAGTGCCAATGCTACGTCGGCAAAAACGCTTCGTTCATGGATAGCATGAACTATCTGATCGGCGTCTCAAAAGCGCACGTACGTTAGACGTTTAGTGTCTCCGGTCTACAACATTATTACTGTCGTATCAAAATCGACTCCGACGTAAAACTCGCTCACCGGAATAGCGATCTCAAGGGAGTCTAAACTAGCCGAAGTGGCTTAGATCTCTGTCTTTTATTTTGCGATGTCATAATACGTTTTGGTGACTTGGCTGATTAATAGAAGTAACTGCAGCAATTGCCCAAGGTGATGTTCATCCGATTTACCGAGCACGATTTTGCAACTTGGATCACTTTCAGTCGTTGCATGATCGATGGCACCGCAGACTTCTTCTATGCTTGGCAAGATGTCGTCGAAACGATTCTCTTGAACCGTAATATAAGTTTTGATCCGATGAGCAAACGGTGATGGCCCATTTAATTGAGCAAGCCATGGGACGATCGAACGCATCGCTTGATGGTCGACCTGGAGCGCTGAGACACCTGTTTTGAAATCCCGTTCAACTTGGTTCCTCGCGATGTATTGCAGCACTAAGTTTTGTTCCAACGGAGCATGCTGAAAATGATCGCACATCGCGCTAGCTCCTTGCAGCACCTCAATAACATTGATCCCAACCATGCCGGCAGGGACCAAGTTTACCAAATCAAAAACGGAGTCCGAATCGGGTTCGCCTGCGACATGAAAGCTGTTGTCGCTTTCAGTCAACCCAGACTTAAATTGGCTTTCAAGCCCGTTCGCCAAAATCGGAACAAACAGATGGTCGTGGCTCCGATCAAGTTCAAATTGTGACTGATGGGCCGCTTGCAAATGCTCAAACACGCTGTTCGATTTATTTTCAGTTTGGTCGCAATAGGCCACCAGAGCCCATCGATCGGCGTGCGGAGTAATTGACTGACAATCGCGACTCAAAAGGTGCAAGAGACCTTGCAAGTTATCATTGTCAGCATCTTGATCGATGAAGTATATTCGCGGCTTGCTGCCTCGTTCGCCTCGGGTCAATTCATTCCAATATGGCTGGCAGCAACTTTCGACAAAGCATCTGCTGCCAAGATTGGCTGTCCGCGATGCGACCACAACGACTCGATCCACTTGTGCGTGCAACGTTGTACAGACGCGAAAGAGCTTGCCCAACGGACTCGTATGACGATTCGCTCCATAATCGGACAACAATGCCGTCGGAAGCGACACGACTTGCGGCTTACGCTGAACAAACGCCTCGCGAGCGGCGATCAAATCAAGTTTAAGTGAATCGATATTCGATTGATGTATGCAAGAATCCTCAGCGATACACCCTTGGTAATCGAGGCGAATTAGTTTTAATTTGTTCTGTCGCAATTTCACGAACCAACAACCTTTGCTTCGTTCAAGTTAATATGGATCGTCAAACCGCTTTTCAATGGGCTCGTCTCGTTCGTCTACCAAATACGCCAACCGTCGTTGCAGACGTATTGGCGGGTTTTACACTCGCGGCTGGTCAGTGGGATCGTCCAATTGTAGTCTCGCTGGCGATCGCAAGCGTCATTGCTCTCTACTGGAGCGGTATGATTTGGAACGATGTGGCCGACGTAGAGCAAGATAGTCGCGAACGTCCGGATCGGCCAATCCCCAGCGGCAAGATTTCGCAATCAGCGGCACGCTTGGGTGCAATGACCACTTTAGCGATTGGAATTGCGGTGGCTGTTACAGTTGATCTTGTCGGGAACGGGAATTCAATGGCCAGCGGATTTCCGTTTCCAGCCACCTTGGTCGCAGTAATCTTGTCGGCGTGTATGTTGCTCTATGATTTGGTCGCAAAACAAACCGTATTTGCGCCTTGGTTAATGGGCGGATGCCGAGCCGCTGCGATGTTGCTCGGAGCGGCGGCTGCTGGATTTTTCTACCAGTCGTCGCATCTGCCATTCTATTCGATCGTCATCGCAGTTCTTGGGCATGGGATTTACGTCGCCGGATTTACGCTTAGCGGTCGAAAGGAAGCCGCTTCGAGCGAGCGAAATGAATTGTTAGTCGGCTGGCTGATTTGTGGCCTCGGAATTGTCCTCCTTGCATCCGTCGATTGGTCTGTAATTGTCCTCTCGGATGAATCCGATGTGCGACGAGTTCAATCAGCGTTTATCTACCCAGCATTGATCGCCGCCTTGTCACTACCGCTGCTGCGAAGGGCAGTGAAATCGATCCGCACCGGCGCTGGTCTCGACATACAAGCCGCCATCAAACAAGCGATCTTTTCGATCATTTTTTTTGATGCAGCCATCGCCTTGCAATTTGGAACCACTTTTCAAGCCATCGCTATCGCAAGCTTAATTATCCCAACACTGCTGATCGCCAAATGGTTTTATAGTACATAGAAAAATACACCGCACGCTAATGCTTCAAAATCAGTTGGCGACCCATCGGTCGATCTTCGCAATTACGCTAAATGATCCAAATTCGTGACTGGTGCTTAATCTCTCGGCACAAAACTTTTAGGTCGGCAGCGATACTGAGTTCCTAGTACGCTCTGGCGAAGATTGCTTTTTGCTCGGTCGGGCGTCCGGTCACAAAGCACGTTCCCGAAGCTTTTTCTTGTTCGATGGGGATGCATCGAATCGTTACCTTTAGCTCGTCCAATAGCGGCTTGACCGCCTCTTCAGATTCGAAAAAACACGATGCGAATCCGCCGACTTTGGTTGAGTCGTCGTCAGTTGCAAAAAATGCTCTGAATTCAGACTCGGTCTTCAAGTCCACCGATCGAGCATCGCGATACGCTTTCGCTTTCGCAAATAAGTTGTTTTGCATTTGGTCGAGAACCGAAGCGATCGAAGCAGTGAATTCCGACCGTGGCATTCCATTGGACTTGGCCTCGTCACGGCGACCGACAAAGACAGAATCGCTGGCCAAGTCCTTTGGACCGATCTCAACTCGAATGGGAACGCCACGTTTAATATGGTGCCATTTCTTTTCGCCGCCGCGCAAGTCACGATCATCGATTTCCACTCGAACGCTGCCTTCGTGATATCGAATCGCTTCTAATTCCTGCTTTAGGTTTTTGCAGGCTGCTAAGACTTCATTCCGTGTCTCGTCATCGCGATAGATCGGCATAACCACAACGTGCGCTGGAGCAAGTCGCGGTGGAAGAACCAGCCCATCGTCGTCGGAGTGCGTCATGATGAGCGCGCCGATTAGTCGCGTTGAAACGCCCCAACTGGTTGTCCACGCGAAAGCCAATTCGTTATTCTGATCTTGAAACTTAATCTCTTGAGCTTTAGAAAAATTTTGGCCTAAAAAATGACTTGTCCCCGCTTGCAAGGCTTTGTAGTCTTGCATCATCGCTTCGATGGAGAGCGTTGTCACTGCGCCAGGAAATCGTTCGCCAGGTGTTTTTTCGCCGATGATGACCGGTACCGCCATGACCTTTTCAGCAAACTCCGCATAGACGTGAACCATCTGATGGGTTTCAGCGATAGCCTCTTCGGCGGTTGCATGAACCGTGTGGCCTTCCTGCCACAAAAACTCGGCTGTCCTAAGAAATAGTCGTGTTCGCAGTTCCCAGCGGACAACGTTGGCCCACTGATTGATCAAAATCGGAAGGTCGCGATACGACTGGACCCACTTGGCGTACATCGCACCAATAATGGTCTCGCTGGTGGGCCGAACAACGAGCGGCTCTTCTAAAGGTCCAGCGGGCCGCAGCCCCCCTGCCCCGTTGTCCTCAAGCCGATGATGCGTGACAACTGCACATTCTTTCGCAAACCCTTCGACGTGCTTAGCCTCTTTTTCGAGATAACTCATCGGAATAAAAAGTGGGAAGTAAGCGTTTTGGTGACCGGTTCGTTTAAATTCGGCATCCAAGATTCGCTGCATGTTTTCCCAAATCGCATAACCCCAAGGCTTGATCACCATGCAGCCACGGACTGGAGAATTTTCCGCCATATCCGCAGCCTTGATGACTTGCTGGAACCACTCTGGATAATTCTCTTGACGGGTCGGACTGATGGCGTTTTTCGCGGGCTTGTTCATGGACGACAAAGTGGGTTGGAGTGTTCTGTTTGACTTGCATCTAAGCTTCTATTGTAAGTAGATTTCATATTTCCCCCAGTGCCGATGGTTGCTACTTGGAATCAGCTTCTCAATAAAGGACAATCATGAACGATGCGCAACGGCTAGACAAAGCAACCGTTCAAACCGTTTTTCGGCGGCTTCGGAAGGTCATGCCGGGTCGAACCGCCGATGCCAAAGGCCCCAAGGATCAACCCGATCCATTTCGTTCTTGTATTTCCTGCATGCTCTCGGCGCAGTCACTTGATCGCAACACAGCCGCAGCCTCGAAGGCACTTTTTGCACTTGCCAAAACTCCACAAGCAATGCTGCGACTTAGCGATGAATCAATCGCCACGGCAATCAAACCTTGTGGACTGTACAACAACAAAACCAAAAGCATTCGTCGTTTCTGCGCAACGTTGCTAGCCGAACACAAAGGGATCGTGCCGCAAACTCGCGACGGACTGATTTCATTGCCAGGCATCGGTCGCAAGTGCGCCGACATTGTGATGAGCTTTACTTTTGGAGCCGACGTCATCGCCGTCGATACCCATGTACATCGCGTCTGTAACCGAATCGGTTTAACAACCAGCAAGCTGGCTGATCAAACAGCCAAGCAGCTTGAGATCATAGCACCGAGATGGGCACTAAAAGACGGGCACTTCTGGTTGATTCAGTTTGGCAAGTCGGTCTGTAGCGCACGAGCACCGAAGTGCAACACGTGTCCGCTGAATGATATTTGTCTCGACTACAAACAGCGGTCCGATCGCTTAATTCCGAGTCAAAAATAGCAGAACAACTGCCCCCGAGTTGTTCCGGTGAGAATTTGAATTGAAACTACACCGGACGGCTTACGCCGTTCCGCTAAAATTGAGTTGGCTTGACGGAGATGACCAATTCGTAAACTTGCGAATTGATCGGCGACGATCGAAGCGTGGCTTCGCCGCCATTTAGTTTGTACGAGAACGCTGTTCCAGTAAACGGATCAAGCGGTGCTGGCAATTCAAGTTCTTCAATTAATTCAGGCAGCTTGCCTGCGTGCTGTGCCGCGTGAGCGCGCAGCGCATGCAACGTTTGCAACATGGCAAGTTCGGAATCGACCCATATTGGTGCCTTGTAAAGCGGAACGAGCGCGGGCATTAAATACTTCGTTGGCAAGCTGATTGGCCCCGCTTCTTCGCAGCGAGCTTTGAATTCGGCTTCGAACTCTTCGAGTTTGGATGACTTCTGCAGTTGAACGAACGGAACATAGAACCATTTTTGAAAATCTTGACCAGTTCGGACGGCAAATTCCTTCGTCGCCAGTATCACGACTTGAGCCGCAGGATAGGAAGACACGATGTCCGAATCGATCTTGCAAACGTTCAAGAGATACTCTTTAGCTTGCGGAAAAGACGCTTCAATACCTTCGCCGATCTGCTTTTTGGCCGTCTTCAAATCTTCCGACATCACGCCAATGTCTTGGCCGTCGCTGGCGTCATGAACGGCTTGCACGAGTTCTCGGAGATCGGGAATCGATCGTTCGATAAAGACGTCCCAGTATGCTTCTGGCCGAGGCGTTTGATCGACTTCATTCAGTGCCGGCCAACAGACAATCGATAATTTCGCTTCGAGATCAAGGGTTTTTCGGATATCTATGAATGGCTTTTCTAATGCCGCGTAAGACCAGTAAAGATTTGGTGCGTTGGAATGTTCTGAAAGGTAAAGAGACGATTCAAACGATAGACGCGCAATCGCGATGCCGACTAATGAACAAATGAGAAAGTCATCTTTGGCAACATGTTTAGCCATTGCATACTGGCCGCTCAAAATCGAGAATGCATCGTCGATGCGATTTTCTGCGATGGCAACTCTCAGCCTCAGGTCTTGCGTTCGAGCCAACTGACGCATCGATTGCACTTCCGGCAGCAGAATACTGATCGGGTTAGTGTCGCTATCTATCAAGCGCTCGATCTTGTAGTCACGGTACTGGGTTGCATCTCGTACTAGAACATTCTGAAATCGCGTGGCCTCCAGATAGCCTTTGACTTCGTCAGTTAGCAACTCATTAGGCGATTTTGTCGTGCGGAGAAACTCGTATGGATTTTCACCATCTTTGTATTTCTCGTCGAACGCAAGTTGATTTTGTCGATTAACTTCCAGGTGAGCAGGCCATTGTTCAAAGAAGCCGTTGGCCTTCAAATAAAACGTTGCCGCATTGCCTTCCTTATACTCGTTTTCGCTCGGCAGGAATCGATACTTCAACGCAGGCACTGGCTCAGCAGCAGCAGTTACGCTCAGTTGATGTGTCCGAGTCGTGATCCCAGTCCGCGGATCTTCCATAACGGTCCAAAACTTGTCGTCCGCGTTGCTTGTCGATCGGCAATTGATCAACGACAACAAGCAAATCGTTGCAACTATCAACTGTTTTTTTGTAAACACAGACTGGTCTCCAGTTCAAATAACTTCAAAATTATAAACGCCGTAAGCTGTGGCAAATCTAAAGAGAGCCTATTCGAAAAGGGGTCTGACCCTCACCGTTCCTCCAAAGGGTCAGACCCCTTTTCGGTTAGGCAGACTCCTTTTCGGTTAGGCTCTAAGTCCCATCAAACGCTTCTGACATCAATTGCTGTGTCAGTTGCCAACGTGAAGTGGGTCGCGACTTGGTATCTCCGCCCAATGTTCCAGCGGGCCCGATGTCGGCGGATCGAAAATCACTATCACGAAGCTCGACCGATGAAGCGACTCGTTCCGTCTGATCACTGGAAAGCAACCGAGCGCCGATCGCTGTGGCAGGTCGATTGCTGATTGGGTTGTTTTGCGCTAGCCCTTGAACCGACGACATTTTGTCATCGATATCGCGATTAACCGATGAGGGCGGTTGCTGCGGCAAGTCGTTGCGCTGAATGACGTTTGATGCCGCGCGGTTCATCAAAACCGCTGTCGTCCCGGAGCCAATCAACACACCGACTAATGAGGCAGCTGCAATAGGTAACCACGCGGCTCGATCTCGGTATGTATCAAAACTTCGTAACTTTTCTCTACGACTGGCTTCTGCATTTAACGCAGCAAAATCAATCAGCGACCAGTCGAGATTGGCTGAGCGTGGGCGAACCGAGTGGAGAGCTTGCTCGAAATCTTTGCGATTTTCCTGATCTGAATCATGTTTATCCGACATCGTATCAATTCTCCTAAGAAGAAGTTTCCAGCCGCTTTCGAAGTTCGCTAATCGCATTGTTGTAATGCCGATGGACAGTACTCTTGGACTGACCTGTAAGCAGTGCAATTTGCTCGAGCGTCAGTCCACCCCAAATTTTGGCGACCACTATCTCGCGCTGGAGTGAATCGAGTTTCTCAATTGCACGCTGTAGCTCGATTGCATCGACGCATGAGGTATCGCTAAAAAAACAACGGTCGCAAGTTGCTTCGGATCGCTGCTGGGCGGCAAGTTGCTGATGCTTGAATCGTCGCGATTCCGATCGAGTCAAATTAATCGAGCGTTTTCGAATGCATGTAAACAACCAAGCCACTGGATCACGTGGCGACTGATCAAGCGAAACTAATTCAATCAACGCTTGCTGCAACGCATCGTCAGGATCGTTGCACCACTGACCAGCGTAAAGCACGAGCGCTCCGCCATACTGATCAATTAGAGCTCGTAGTTGCTGTGTATCAATCGCTGGCCACCGTTACTCGTCGAGCGAAACTTCTGTAACTATAAGAGGTCACCGCTGGAGAGCAACATTTCCCATGATGGCAGAAAATTTGCTGGTCTTAAACGAAAACAGGATGCACTTAGTTGTGCATCCTGTTATAGAAATCGTAACGCTTTTAAAGCCGCAGTAAAAACTAGCTGCCGACAGCGGCAAGTTTTGTATCAAGCTTCCAACCCTCGCGGTATTCGCGACGAACGAACTCGTTCAGTTCTGGATGACTTGGGCTCTTCAGATTGACTGCGTCCCATTCAATTCGCTGTCCTACTTTGCCGTGCAACGCGAGAATACCGACAAGCATGGTTTCCGTCAGACGGCCAGCATAGCCAAAGTTCGACATGGTGCCTGGCTCATATTCGCCAGTGATCGATTTGACGAATTCCCATTTTTGTCTTTCGTCATTCCCACCTTCGAAAGGAATCCGTGGCAACGATTGCTCCGGTTTCTTAAGGTCATTGACGGCCGTACCATTGCGAATCAAATCATACTTTGCACCGTAGTCATCCGGCGAGAAAATTATTCCGTCGGTACCAACGAGAACCGCTCCACTCGTCTTACGTTTGTCGCTGCCAGCTCGCTGTTCAGCCACGCGCTTTTTGAAAGATTCTGGCAGTTGTTCAAGGATCATCTCTGGCGGTAAATTTCCTCCGTCATACCAGAAAAATTTCGTCGCTGCCAAACCTTCGCGCTCAGGGAATTCGAACATCAGTGTCGAATTGGAGGGATACTGTTCATTCTCCACGATGCCGGAATTTGCCATAGCGGTCACGGCGACTGGATCCCAGAGCTTTAACGCCATTACGGGCATGTTTGTCGTATGGCAAGCCATGTCGCCCAATGCGCCGGTTCCAAAATCCAACCATCCACGCCAATTAAATGCGTGGTAAGCGTTCTCTTTGTAAGGACGCATTGGGGCTGGTCCAATCCAAGCATCCCAATTTAATTCTGCTGGAACTGGATCACTGCCCTCGGGGCGTCCCTGACCTTGTGGCCAAATTGGGCGATTGGTCCACACGTGAACTTCCTTGACTTCGCCAATTGCTCCGGCGCGAATGACTTCGACTGCTTCGCGCAATCCATTTTCGCTTGTCCCTTGGTTGCCCATTTGAGTGACAACGCCCATTTGTTGCGCGGTCTCGCGCATCAATCGAGCTTCTGCAATCGACCAAGTCAGCGGCTTTTGGCAGTAGACGTGCTTCTTCATCTTCATTGCTTGGACTGCTGCCAGAGCATGCGTATGGTCCGGCGTGCTAACAGTCACGATGTCGATTTTGTCGCCTAGCTTGTCAAGCATCTCGCGGAAGTCTTGAAATTGCTCGGCGCTTTCGAACTCACGACCTTTTTTGACTAATGTTCGTTGATCAACATCGCACAGCCCAACGATGCTAACGCCTTGCTCAGCGATGTGGCTAGTATCACTGCTGCCTTTGCCGCCGACGCCAATGCAGCCTGCCGACAATCCTTCTAAGGCAGATGCTTGAGACCGCTTTGCGACAGCGCTAGTACCTAAGTAGACTCCGGCCCCGATGGCCGCGGATTGGCCTAGAAAGACGCGGCGTGTTTTGCGTTTCGACATAGAAAATAGTCCTTACTGTTTTTACAACCTGAACGTAGGTGGGGGGTGGGATGTAGCTCGGCCGGCGACCAGAACCGCCATTTCATCGAGCGACGATGAAGATCAAAGGAAAAGTAAATCCCGTTGATTGGTTACAATGCCCTTGCAGTATAAGTTGCCGCAGGGGCGTCAAACAAGTCCGCAAGACGCACAAAAATGGCTATTCTTGGCTGATTTCGCCTCGGTTTTCGCCCGGTTCTTTATCATGCTTGACAACTTTAACCTAAAACAGGCTGCGGATTGCAATTCGATTTTTTATGCCGCACAAACATCACTAGCTTCCAATTGACTCGCTTCAAAATGCCGCTTGAGATGAACTGCCTCAGACTTAGCGGGCGTTGCGGAATCGCGATTTAGAAACTAGGTTGAGTAGTCGCAAATCCATCTCTTAGAGCACATGACCGCTTAACATCCCCCATTCCGCCAAGCTTGCAAATTGGAGCCTACCTTCCGTGATCGCTTCTTCCCAAAGAGTTTTTAATAAACCAATATATTCGATTGTACTTGTTTGCTTGCTTGGCATAAACGGATGTAAGCCAGAGTCGAACAAATCGGCAGACGCAAACGCGGCGACTAAATCCGTTGCACGGCCGACCGATCAATCAGCCGTGTCCGCCGAGAAAGAAGCAGATCCCGATAATGCAACGTCAGTTCAAACTCTTAAAGACGCTGGCTTTTCGCTAACAGCCAATGCAAAGGGCAACATCATTGAGGCAGCCGTTGCTCGCACCGAGCCGTCAGGCGATCTCGTAACGCTGCTCGCAGACTTGCCAAACCTCCAGACCATCACGCTCTCCGGTCCGGGCATTGCTGACGAAGGATTCGAGTCATTGGGCAGTTTAAAAGACGTCAAACGTTTTGAGCTGACCGGTTCTGCGATTACCGATAAAGCTCTCGATGCAGTTGCGAAAATGACCAACCTTTCGGTGCTCGTTTTACGACAAACTAGCGTTACCGACGAAGGTCTCACGAAGCTGACGGGACTACAGAAGCTGCGCGCTCTTGACCTTCGCAACACGAACATCACAGATAAAGGTCTGATCCCGATCGGCAAACTTTCTGCGCTGACTGACTTGCAGCTCGAGCGTGCTAAAGTGTCCGAAGTTGGTTTAAAGGAATTAATCCAGCTAAAAATCAAATCACTTAACTTGAATACAACTGGCGTCAACGATGCGGCACTTGAGCCAATCGGGAAGATGCAGTCGTTAGAGTCGATTCAATTGGATTCGGCTAGAATTTCTGACGCGGGAATGCCCTCGTTGGCCGGGCTGAAGAATTTGAAGCGGTTGCGAATTCGTGACTGCGACATTACCGGCAAGGGCATACAAGCATTGAGCGATTTAGGTGGTTTGGAAAGATTTGAATTGCGTGCAACCTCGGTTGATGATTTGGCAATGGAAATCATCTCACAGATGCCCGAGGTGAGTTACCTTGACCTCAGCGAATGCAAATTGATTACCGGCGAAGGTTTTGCAAAACTGGGCAAACTTACCAAGCTGACTTATCTTGGCCTTTGGGAAACAAAGCTAAAAGACGATGCCATGGCTCAGCTGGCGCCACTTACATTGCTGGAGGAATTGAATCTCGAATCAACCGGCGTGACGGGCAAGTCGATTGATACGTTATTAGGACTAAAAGAGCTGAAACGCCTGAACATATCTGGCACTCGAATGGACAACGAAGCGGCAGCCAAGCTTGCGACATTACCAAAGTTACAGTGGATCAACGTCCGCAACAGCTCGATCGACTACGACGGAATCGATGCTCTCTCAGAAGCAAACCCGAACCTCGAAATTGTTGAGTAGTGATCGCAAACTTCGGTTTTGCATCGGTTGAAACGGTAGTTTCAGCATTAAGATCTGAAGTAGGAAGTTTTTTGCTGAGAACTAGGCCAGAAAATTCTCAAGATAATTTCTGGTTTCATGGCTTATGGATCGTTCAGGTCGGCATTCCTTATCGTGTCCGTCGTTCGAAGTGACTTTTACCTCACTTCGAAGCGACCATTTTGCACGATTTTAAACGCCTCGCCGATGGGAACGATGATCATGACAGTCACGAAATTGAAGGAATGGCCGCTGGGTTTTGACGCTGGATTGAACGTCGGTTCCGTCCGACTTGACGATTACTGGGTACCGCTGCCAACTCGAAGTATTTGGAAAGAGAGCGCCGAGGGCAATGCCGTTTTGATCGATAATAATGGCCAAAAGCAGTTTATTGTCACATTGGAAAAGAGCAGCTCTGGGATCTCGAAGTGGATCGAACAAAATGCGGCTGGAAAAGTCGCCGCGGGGCAACTGCGATCATTTGCCACCAAATTGCTTGGACCAACACTTGGAGGTGCTATCGGAGGTATTGCCGGTGTTTTGGTTCCCACGAACCGACCGTACAAGGAGTGGACTTCGAAGACTACCGTCGATGGTAAGGATGCCTTAGTGATGGTCCTACTGATGGACTTTTGAACTGCGAAACAATTGCAATCCGTTTGCTTCAATACGACGATGCACAGACCGTTTGCTTTGTGCCTCGTTCCAAACCTTGTTACGAATCGGTCGCAAAATCCCAGCCGAATTTTCTTTCATTCAGTAGAATGTAGAGCGATTGAACAGTTGAATTGATAAGCATATTCTTTCGCAAGTTGTTATGACAAACTCTGCCTCGCATCTGTCGGCCCAGGACGTTCAACGTTACCAGTTAGGCTTGGTTGACGAGCAAGAGCAAGAAACTATTGATAGGCATGTAGCGGAATGTCGTGAGTGTTTGGAACGACTCGCAACAACCAGCCCAACTGCTGACCGACTTCTGCAAGTCATGCAAGCCGCTCCAACTCGAACGGCAAAGACTTTGTCGAACAGCGATCCGGTCGAGCATGACGCTAGCCTTGCAACACACTGCAGCTTGCGTTCGGCTACGACTCAGCGTTTGAGTAACTTGGAAGACCGATCTTTCGGTCAACAATCGTTGTCAGTCGATCAATTTATTTCGGATAGCGACGATAGGGAAATTGCCGAGCCGCCTAAAGAACTGCAATGTCATCCGCGATATCGAATTGAAAGAAAGCTCGGCTGTGGCGGCATGGGTACGGTATGGCTGGCGCGGCAAACCACGATGGATCGGTTGGTTGCATTAAAGGTTATAAGATCCAGTCTGTTACGTGAGCCCGACGTAATGGAAAGATTCAAGCGTGAAATTCGCGTCGCCGCCAGACTGAACCATCCGAACATTGCGACAGCTTATGACGCCGAACAAGCCGGCGAACTCACTTTCCTTGTAGTTCAATATATCGATGGTGAAAATCTACTGGACATTGTGCAACGGGGCGCGATGCCGATCGGTCAAGCCTGTACCGCGATTGCAGATGCCGCTCGCGGACTGGCATACGCGCACGATCTAGGCTTGGTTCATCGCGACATCAAGCCCGGCAACATGATTCGCGGCAACGATGGAAACGTACGGCTGATAGACTTCGGCTTAGTAGCAGCCAAACAGGAAGACGCCGGATTGACAAATCCTGGATTTTTGATGGGTACGCTCGATTATATTGCTCCGGAACAGGCTGAAAGCGGTGGTAACGCCGACGCACGTTCCGATGTCTACGCACTGGGATGCAGTCTGTATCATTTACTCTCTGGCCAACCTCCCTTTGTCGGACGGACATTGCTCCGAAAGTTGGATTGTCATCGTTATGAAAAACCACCACCGATCAAAGGTCTGCCGGCGGAACTGAGTAACGTATTGAACAAAATGATGGCCAAACGTCCTGAAGATCGATATCAAGACGCAGGAAATATTGCTAACGATTTAGAACAGTTCTGCAAAGGATTGGCATCCAATGATTGTTTAAAACAAACAACCATGCTTCGCCGTTTTCAATTCATTTTCGTTTCAGCAAGTCTTTTGCTAGTGGTCGGAATTACGCTTTACAGCCGGTTGCCTGAGCGACCATTGAAATTGCCTGCAAGCAACATCGACGATGGGCGCATAGAGAAAGATCAATCTGGTCCATGGGCTCTTACGTCTCCTTCGGAAATTGCCGATGGGAATCCAGACGATTTTCGCATTGAAGACCAATCTCTGCATATAAATGCGATGGCCAACGAGAAGCAAGTTTGGCTCAATTTTTCACAATTTCGGTCTGAAAATTGGGTGCTAGGCTGCCACATAAAAATCGATAAAAGCAATCCAAGTAGTTACGTAAAGTTGATCTTACTTTCGGAGAGCCAGGGTGAATTGTGCCTAATAATTCATCGCACAGTTGGTAAATATTGGTTCGCATTGGAAGATTCATCCAAACCTGATCATAACTGGGCGTTAACCGAAGATTCGCTTACGCATGATTTTGCAAGCGAATTTGTAAATTTGGAGTTTCGTTTAGAGAATCAGCAACTTTCCGCCAAAATCGGCGATAACAGAACATTGGAATACAATGTTGGAAAAAAAGATGTGTATTTCCCAGCCGTTGCAGCCTTTAATTGCATCGTTGAATTCAGGCATTTGGAAGGATCAGTACCTTGATCGAAACTTCAATAACTTGGCTTGGAAGGCTTACTGACAATCCTGCTGAAAAGGATTGGCAGCGTCTAAATCAAGTCTACGCCAAGCTTCTGACTTCTTGGTGCGCACGGGCTGGCGTTCGAACCGGTGATTGCGATGACATCGTGCAAGAAGTATTAATGGTCATCGTCCGTCGTGTTAATCAATTCGAGCATCGGCATTGTGGTGCGTTTCGCGGTTGGATTCGAATGATATTAGCAAACCAGCTACGTCACTATTTTCGAAAACGATCTACTCTAACTTGCCAGCTTCCCTTGGATGAAATCGGTGATTCCGAAAGTTTAACTTCACGTCGAATGGATCAGGAACACGACGAATTTATCGTTCGTCGGGCAATGCGTGTCGCGGAGAAAGATTTTTCAGCAACAACTTGGGCGGCCTTTGAACAACAAGTCATCTTTGGCCAAACATCGCTGCAGGCGGCTCAGACACTTCAGATCTCGATCAACGCAGCAACCAAAGCGAAGTGTCGAGTGTTGCGACGAATTCGACTTGAATTAGGCGAAAGTCTGAACGACTAGAATTGCTTGGCGAACAAGACGTCGCGATTTTGTAATCACGCGTATATGGTCGCAAGATCTGCAAACTTGTCACATGTCCCATCGCATTAGCATTTACGATAAAATGAAGGTCGACTGACCAATTTCGTATTTGTATTCAGGACTAAAGCAATGCAACGATATTCTCCCATTCTTTCGATCGTACTCTTAACAGTTGCTATTTTTAGCAATTGCGCTTTGGCGGCAGAGCGGCAGAATATCTTGTTGATTATGTGCGACGATCTCAATTGCGCATTGGGTTGTTACGATGATGCCATGGCCGTCAGCCCAAATATTGACCGGCTAGCGAGCAAAGGCGTTTTGTTTGATCACGCGTACTGCCAATTTCCTTTGTGTGGACCAAGTCGAAATTCGATGCTGACAGGGTTGTATCCCGATTCAAACGGAATTTTACAAAACTCACAAATATTTCGCCAAACGGTTCCCGCCCAACCAAGCATTTCCCAGCACTTACGATTGACCAGCGATTATTGGACGGGTCGCGTCGGCAAGCTATATCACTACGGAGTTCCAAGAAGTATCGGGACCAGCGGGTCAGACGATCCTGAATCGTGGGAGTGGGCCGTTAATCCGGCCGGTTGCGACCGCTTGATCGAAGAACCAGAGATCTTCAGCTTGACCCCCGGCCAATTCGGTGGGACGCTATCTTGGTTCGCTTCACCTCGACATTCAAAAGAACACACCGATGCACTGGTGGCCGACGCAGCCATCAATCTGCTGAAATTAGCAAGTAGCGATGCGGAACGACCGTTCTTCCTGGCTGTTGGTTTTTATCGTCCCCACACACCGTATGTTTCACCGGAAGAGTTTTTCGCAAAATACCCTACCGACAAAATTGAGCTGCCCTCTGGTATCCAAACTGACCGCGAAGACATCCCACAATTGGCGCTCGCTTCTGGACATAAGAATCAAGATGACATGACGGACGACCTGCGACGTCAAGCAATTCAAGCTTATCGAGCAGCGATTACGTTCGTGGATGAACAGGTCGGACGCGTAGTATCCGCTGCGGATGAACTTGGGCTAGCCGACTCAACCACAATTATTTTCACCAGCGATCACGGGTATCATCTGGGCGAACATGGGCTTTGGCAGAAGCAAAGCTTGTTCGAAGAAAGCGCTCGAGTTCCATTAATTATAAGCTCGCCCAATGTCCGCCAAAATGAAGTCTGTCACTCGCCAGTCGGATTGATCGACATTGCACCGACAGTAAACGAATTGTGCACGACGGCGAACCCGGAAGTATTGCAAGGCCAGAGCTTGGTGCCGATGCTCCACGATCCTAAAGAGCTTGGTCGGGGTTGGTCGCTAAGCCAAGTACGGCGAGGCGGCAAAAATGTTGATCGAATGGGCTATTCTATTCGTAGCCCAGACTGGCGATATACGCTTTGGAACGAGGGCGAGGATGGACATGAACTGTACGATCATCGCAGCGACGCAAAGGAACTGACCAATCTGGCTAACGACGAACGTTACGCGAACATTGTCGCAGATCTAAGGCGAACGCTCAGCAATGCGGTTGCGGAATTTATGCCTGTTGGCGGCCGCCCCGTTGTGAAGCCGCTCAATGACGATCCAAATTTAACAGAATCGCCTGAAAACAAAGCCGATTGATTCGCGCTGTTATTTTGGTTCCGATTCTTCACCATTTGCGGCCCAATTGATCCCAGCGACCAGCGTCTTGAGAAAAATCGGATCGTTGAATGTTTCCGTTGAATGGCCGTAGGTCGTACCAAAGACTCGGGCTTTGCCATAACGATTGATCCAGATGACGGGGTTTTCCTTCCCGTCTCTTTCGCTGCTCGAAAACGCCAGTGGCGTTGTATTGGGCCAAACTTTTTCGATGATATAAAGCTCGTCCATCGCGCTTTTGTAGCCTTCCGGAATAGCAGCAACGATTGGATGAACGGGCGTGGCGACGCGGACCGCATAGTGGCTCTGGTGATCGTGCCGCTTGGAAGTCACGCCCAAAAATTCTCGCCAATCATCGACTTCTGCTTTTCTGTAGGTGTGCATCGCGCAATGAATAACTACCGCGTTTACACCGTCAAAGTGCGGCTTGGTTATCTTGCGAATGTATTCGGGGCTGTCTGTATCAGCGAAGCACTCATTATGTATAACGACATCAAAGCCCTTCGCCCAATCGGCATTCTCATATAAATCAATTTCAGCCGTGGTTCCATTGCCGCCTTGATTGACGATTGTCCACGTGATGTTTAGCCCTGCTTCTTTCGCGGCAAGCTGTAACGCTTTAGCTTGGAATTCATAATCATGACAGCATCCTCCGGTCACCAACAAAGCATTTGTCGATTGCTTTCCAGAGATTGCGACGTTCGCCAAATCCTGACACGCTGACTGAGAAGCAAGTGAGTACATCGCAAGGCAGAAAGCAAGCAAATAAAGTTTCATGATCGGCATTCTTTGATGAAATGGGTTCGATATTGCCTGACGACAACACTCGCGAGGTCAATATACTGTTGAGGCAATTATAGATTGCACCGACAATGATTGCACCCATGCGACGTGTATAATCACTGACACCATGCCCAGAAGCCGCAAACCAATTGAATACTTTAGCTGCCCTCATTGTGGCGAGCCGGTTCGATCTGACGCGTCGGCCTGCGTCCATTGTGGCTCAGATGCACAAACGGGTTGGTCAGATTTCGATGATGAAATTGAAGCTGAGGACGAGTTTGATTATGAAGACTTCCTTGAACGTGAGTTTCCCGAGCATGGCAACGGTCGGCGATTACACTCTGGTAAAAGTCTCTTCTTCCGCTCGATCGTTTGGTTGCTTTTGATTTCGATGGTCCTTGGATTATTAACACTATTACTTCGATAGGTCGACCAATGTTTTCGCATCTTGCAGCTATTAAAACAGTTGTCTTTTTGACGCTCTTTGGTTGCTTAATCCAAAAAACAACGTGTTTAGCCGATGAGCCGAACGACGCGTACTTTGCGAACCTTCAAAAACAATTGGAGGAAGCCGACGACGCAATAAAGAACAATCCGGAGTCGGTCAACGCGTGGATCCATCGCGGTGAGTTGCATTTTCAACTCGCAAAGATTGCCGAATCGATCAGCGATTTTGATCGCGCCATTGAGCTTCGTCCTGCAGTTGCGCCGCAACTTTGGCAACGCGGAATCGCTTTGTATTATGCCGAAAAATACGCCGAGGGGCAGGAACAATTTGAGCTACATCAACAAGTGAATCCGGATGATGTCGAAAATTCGGTTTGGCATTTTTTGTGTGTCGCGAAACAATTTGGCACCGAAGAAGCGAAGAAGCGATTGATTTCGACTCGCGGCGATTCACGGTGGCCGATGATGAAAATTTTGCAAATGTATCGCGGGGAATTAGAACCAAAATCAGTCCTTGATTCCGTAACCCAATCGACTGATGCTCGCAAATCTTCGCCAACGGCTCGGATGTACGCTTATCTTTATGTCGGCTTGTACTTTAGGACTCTTGATAACGAACGAGAAGCCAGAGCGAACTTGCGGTTGGCTGACGCCCAAGAAACCGATGGCTTTATGAAGAACGTCTCCAAAGTTGATTTGCATTTGGCCAACGATGCAAAATCGCTTCGCTAAGATCGAATCTATCTCGTTACGACAAGTCGGGATCTAGTACGCTGCAGCAGCATGTTGCGGTGGCGATTAATCGTTGACGATTGTCGGTTATGTCGCACTCGACGAAACCGATTCGCAAGCCACGTTGGCGGACACTTGCTTTAGCGATCAACATATTGCCACGGACCGCTCGAACAAAGTGGATATGCAAATCTAGCGTCGCGAAATCTTGATTGTCATCAAGTGTGCGACCGAAAGCGATTCCCATCGCGGCGTCGGCTAAAGCGGCCAGGACGCCACCATGCACGCGGCCCATCGGATTGTGCAAGCGTTCGCTAACCGGCAGATTGACGACAGCTTCACCCGGTTCGCCAGGCTGAACATCAAAACCAATCATCTGAGATATTGGAGCCGTAGAAAAACGCTCACCAGAATTGGCCTTATTTTGAGCGTCAATATTTGTTTCGTCAGGCAACAGATTGTTTTTCGTTAGTAGCGATACATCAGCCCAAGGTCCAGCGAGTGAACATTGGCATTAGATTCCAAAAAATTAAATTCTGGTCGGACCTGTCCAGTTAATGGACTATTCAGATTCACGGCCAAGTCGCTGTCGATTGCATCCCCAACGCGGGTGACCTTGGGCAATCGTAGGTAAGTGTAGCCAACTGTAAAGTGGAGTGAGTCGGTTAACAAATACGCAGCGCTTAAGGAAAGTTCTGGCACGAAGACGAATGTGCGATCTTCAAACACGCCATTGTTCGATCGACGAGCCAGCAAACCGTCGGTCGAATCATTGGCCTGAGATCCTGGGACCGTGGATTGCGAAAAACCTTCGATTTGCACGGTTCGATTCATTTGCCCAAATCCAACTTTGGCCATCCCATCGAAATACCAACAACCATCGTGCGCGCTTCGCATGAATCCGATCTGACCACCGTTGAACTGATTGGCCGTTGCAAAACGATCGTTAAGCTCCAACTTGGTGCCTACTGGTAAGCTATCAGTTCTTGTCGGCAAAACAGTCGAGGTGGACTCGATAAGCAGGTCCTCAGCAAATCGAACTTGTTGATAACCCCAAAGAAAGTCATTGCGTATCAAATCGTCTTCGCTGAGCCGTTTCCGTAGTATCAAGTCGCCACCTTGAATGACCGATCGCAATGAGATATCTAGGGTCCCGCGCCGTTCGTTAGGAAACGTTAGCAGATTGGTCGAAGGTGTAAGTGTACCAGTTGTAATACTGTTGAATGGCCTCGCCAGAATGGAGTTGGTTTGCGAATCAAAACTGGCATTCATGTTGTGATCACCTGAATTATACAATCGCAGCCAAAGCCCCCGCTCGCTGCAATCGTCGACCCAGTAAGTCAAGTCTGCTCTTACGCCCGCTTTCGAATCCGAGAGAAGTCTCGCACCACCGTAGAGAATCGACGTCGAATCACCTGGTTCAAGATCGGTTGTTAGCAATGCAACGCCATTAGTTCCAAGCGTTACATCCGTGTCGGAAGTTGCCAGAACGGGAATGGTTGAACTTGTTGTCCAAAAGTTCGCAGATGCGACACGAAATTGCATTCGACTGACCAAAGAACACGTAAAGCCGGCTGGATCAACAATCGGATTAATGAAAGTCAGGCAGGGTCTAGTTCCACCGCAACCTGGGTTGCAAATGGAAAATCCGCAATCGATATCGTCGCAACCTCCGTAGCCGCAGGATGAACCGCAATCGCTCACGCTTGGATCGGTGCTGCCGTAAACTATTCTCTGCCCACTGGAGTTCTGATATTCGGAAGACGGTACTAAATCCGCGCCAACGTCTGGCATTGCGATAATATCTTCTTCAAACGGTTGGGCGTCACTAGCCAGTTGGACTTGCCTGTTTTCCGCGTTAGAAGAGGCCGAGCGGCGGCGAGTGGCCGGGTTGATCGCTTGACGTATTGTCGATCGCTCACTGGCAGATGGGTCATCTAAATAGTAATCATCGCCTTGCCCCCACACGTTGGAATCAAAGCTCGTCATGCTACTTTGACAGACGACCAAAAGCACCAGCCAATGAAGTCGATTGGTTGGTTGGTTAAATAGCCAATTGCAGATCATACTTGTTTGCCTCGCCCCACGAGCAACATCGAAATCAGCAACATCGAATGAATCGCCTATCTCAAACGAAGCGATTGACTTTGTTTGATCGAACTGGCCGAGACCACTTTCGAGTAGATTCAAATCCGTTGTTGCAAAAAGACGCAGTGCGATGGCGACTTTGTTATTTGCATTCAAATTTGCAAAGAGAACCAGCGACATAGCGTCTACCGCTTACATCGGCAATAGCGATCGCAAAGATTAAGCGAATTCCGTAAAGCTTGACGCTGGGGCTTTATCCGTTTTGATAAATATCGCAAAGTTAGCTCAAGTTCTCATGTCGCCGACGCATGTTTTGCGATTTGGCGACATTGAAAGGTTGTCGCTGGAACTGTACTAATCGAAAGTTCGCAGCAGTCGGCTCAGAATTCCATTTAGAAGATCTGCTAGAGCGGAATTGGCTCGGAAGACTTCAGGACACCAGCCGAATCTGCTTGCCAAACGACGTCGTTGGTGGTGTCGAGCGCTGTCAGCAAACCGCCGCCGTAGCAATAGGTGTCAATGCATACCAAATGCGGAAACGATACGATTTCTGCTTGCCGATTGTGAGTATGCCCAACGATTGCACGCCGTCCACTGAAATGCGGTCGCGGCAGGTTCTCGGTCAGCTTGACCCACCGCAGCAGGTCAGCAGGTTGCTGATCTAGCGGCGAATTAGGATCGTAGTTTGCATGAAGAAAAATGTGCGTTTCGTTTTCGTAGAATTCCTGCAATTGGCTTAAAAATTCTCGATGCGGTTGCCCAATTACGCCCAAATCGCCCACGAAGCCGTACGAATCGAGCGTATCTACGCCCCCGTGGCGGAGCCATTCGTATGGTTCTTGTTCGTGAAAGACGACGGCATTCATCATCTCTTCGTGATTGCCTAGCAATGGGATTAACGTGCAATGATCTTTTAAAGCAAGCAGCCGGTCGATGACTTGGCGGCTGCTAGGGCCGCGATCGACGTAATCACCAAGCGTGACGATGGTGTCATCTGCCGCCGGACAAATTGCTTCTAGTATGCTTTCGAGTGCCTTGTCGCAACCGTGTATATCGCCGATTGCAATCGTTCTTCCACGCATGAGAAATGTCTAGATCAGTTTTGAAAAGTCTATTCGGAGGAGAAATCACCGTGGGCCAACTGGCGTTCAATTCTTGCTCTCTAGCCAGTTTGCCACCAGCTAAATCGCCAGCCCAAAATGGATCAGGCAGCGATAACTGGTACGAGCGTCCGTCGATCCTATCACGACGTCCGCCAGCGGCAAGTGTCGTTATCATAAATGTTCAGGCTGGAATTTCAAAATCAGATCATGAACCGAGTAGACGCTTGGTTTTGCAATCTAAATCATCAGCCAATAACCGAATGCAGCCCCTTGCTTATAGATTGCAGATAGTCAAATCGGATCGCCACCGATCTTTCGAACCCGAAATGATAGTTTGAAAGCCGATGAACCCTCAAATCCGGCTTTCGGCCCTGGAAACTTTCTCTCCATCGAACGATAACATAGTGTTACATTTTCTCAACAGCCATTCGCTTGTCCTGATCGCGTCATTCGTTTAACTGACCCTTTCATGTCTTTGATTCTGCCTCTGCTGCACCGATGGACAAAACCTACTGCAACCTTGAAAGTCTGAATAACGCAGCGTTGACCAGTGGGCTGATCAACTCGAATCAATGGGAATACGCTCTCCGTTTAGCCAAGCACCGACTATCCATTTTGGAGTCCCAGCAGTCGCCTGTTTCGAATGCACCATCTTCAGTTGCGGTCGCAGATAAGTTAGATTCGCGATTTATTGCCGATATTTTTATTGAGCAAAACTGGGTCACACCCTACCAGGCAGACCAGTTGCTTGCCGGTCGATCGAAACTGAATCTTGGCCCGTACTTGATCACCGATTGGATCGGTCAAGGCGGTATGGGAAATGTCTACAAAGCAGTTCATCATTTTATGGAACGTCAGTGCGCGGTGAAAGTTTTGCCTACGAGCAAGACAACTGCCGAGTCGCTGCAGGGTTTTATGCGTGAGATTCGCATGCAGGCCAAACTGGACTTTCCTTATCTCGTCCGTGCATACGATGCCGGTCACGATGGGAACGTCCACTACCTTGTGACTGAATACGTGCCAGGGATGGATATGCGAAAGCTTGTAAAATCAAACGGTCCACTGCCGATCAATCAAGCTGCGTCGATTATCATGCAAGCCGCACAAGGCCTACAATACGCTCACGAGCAAGGCTTGATTCATCGCGACGTAAAGCCGAGCAATATTTTAGTAACGCCCGATGGCATCGCAAAAGTCAGCGATGTCGGTTTGGCCGGTTTCGCGGCAGACCTGATCTCCGATCCGCGAGCTGGTAAGGTGGTTGGGACAGCCGACTATCTGTCGCCTGAACAGATAAAGTCACCACTCAAAATAACTCCAGCCAGCGACGTTTATTCTTTAGGTTGTACGCTGTACTACGCAATTTGCGGCAAGGTGCCTTTCCCAGGCGGCAGCACCCAATCCAAGCTCAAACGCCACCTGAGCGAGACACCCTGGCATCCACGAAAATTCGCACCGACCTTAAGCGAGGAATTCGTCGATATCATTGCCGATATGATGGAGAAGGACCCACTGCAACGAACCCAGACATGTGCGGAAGTGGCTGCTCGATTGGAACCCTGGGCGATGGAAACTTCCTCAGTGCCTCCAGAGCAATGGACTCGCGGTCCGTGGATGGCACCACCGCCGCCAGCGATCGATTTGGAATCGGAAATGCATGATAACGGCAGCGAGGCAAGCGGACTTTCACTCGAAACCAGCCGCCAAGATCATTCCGCTACGGTCACATCACATAAACCACTGACGCGTCCTGGCGAACGAGAAAGCAAACGTTCACCAGGCAACAAACCACCGCTCATTCCCTCGATGGACAGTTCGCTCCCTTTTGGCCAATCCTTCAATAACTTATCGCCGCGTCCGAACAAGCAATCGTGGCAATCGTCGCCCAAATTGCTCGTCATGCTGACGATTGCAATCATCTTGCCACCAACACTGCTTCTAGGATTCATTCTCGGATATCTCTTCAACCGCTAGTTGTGTATTCCCTGTTACCATAGGTGTTCAACGCCATTTGGAAGCCTGCGACTACTTCGGTTCCGACGTCCTTTTTTGAAGGCGCGAATTAGCCGCTTGCAATGGACGAATTGCAGGTTTGATTCTATAAACTCGGATTGCGTCCCCGATCGGCAAGCTGGCTTTACCAATGCGATCGGCGAGCGATTAATTTATTTTGTTGGTGCAGCTCATGAAAACTTTGTCACGTTGTTTTATCTCCGACATTCAACCGCAATCGCAGGTTCGGCAAGTCTTTCGCGTTTTGGATAAACAACACCGAGCCAATCGACAAGGCAATATGTATCTGTTGCTGCAATTATCCGACAAGACCGGCGTCATCTCGGGCATTCGGTGGAATTCTGACCAGCGATTGTATGACTCCTTTCAAAAGGGTGACTTTCTCAACGTCAGCGGGGCGGCGCAGCTACACAACGGAATTATGCAAATCATCGTCAACGATTTCGATTGGATCGATGCCAGCCAAATCAATCTGGACGATTTCGAAGTTAATAACCCAGAGCAAATCGATAAGACTTGGAGCGAGTTGCAGACAATGATGGGTTCGCTAGAAGACCCAGATCTTGCGGCAATCGCTGAGATGGTTTTCTCGACGCCATCGATCGCTGATCGCTTAAAAATTGCTCCAGCAGGAATCAAAACGCATCATGCTTATCCTGGTGGACTAGCGCATCACATTCATGACTTATTGTTGCTATCAGATTTTGTAGCATCGCAGTATCCCTCCTTGCATCGCGATATTTTATTGCTTGGCGTACTCCTACATGACATTGGAAAGATCGAGGAATTGCAATATGGCGACGAACTTGGTTACAGCGATGCTGGCCAATTACTCGGTCATCTCGTTCAAGGAATTGAGATCTTAAGCCATTTGGTTCAAGCAGTTGAAAGCAAAACGCAAAGAACGCTTAATCCCGAATACGTCTTGAGACTGAAGCATATCATCGCCAGTCATCACGGCACTTTGGAGCATGGTTCACCGAAGGTTCCGATGACGCTTGAAGCAATCGTCTTCTCGCATCTTGACGACATGGATGCAAAACTTAACGCGGCCACCGAAATGATTCGCGGCGACCGCAACACCGATTCACCGTGGACGGCCTTCCAACCGACGCTCGGCCGCAAAGTCTTCAAACCTTCAATGCAAGATTAAACAGTGTTTGCGGAAAAACAAACTTAGATCACTCGCATTAGATTTTTGCGCGCTTGCGTCGTCTCGGCTTTTTAAGCAAGCAAATAAGCTGGATGTCTCTGCTGCTTCATGAGCTATGCTTCAGCGACTCGATTTTGAATTGCTCCACGCTACGATGAAACAATTGAACGGTTCGAGTAGTGCTCAACCCTAATTCCTTTGCGATCACATTGAATGGGGTCTTACCGCTGTCCCGATCAATACCAAATCGCGACTTTAAAATATGTTGACTTCGCGTGTCAAGTTTCTGAATCAGCGATCTTACCTGGTGACCGATCTCTTTTTTATCAGCTTCAAGCCAATGGTCAGCAGCCGCATCTTTGATTGCGAGGTTGGTCGCGTCATCGATGTCCGGACTGACGACTTTCTTATATCGGCTTTCACGACGATAGATTTCATAGATCGCACGCTGGATCGACTGGTATGCGTAAGTGCTAAAACACAAGCGACGACGATAATCGAAACAATCGACGGAACGGACCAACGCGATGTTCCCAACGCTCACGTATTCGTCAAAAGCGTCGGCGTCTTTTAGCGAATACCGCTTAGCAATCGCAACTACCAATCTCAAATTCGACTCGATAAGTTTGGCTCGGATGACTTGAGCTTTTTCGTCGAACTTCTTTATTTGATCATTTATTAAATAACAACCAATACATCCATTCAAATCAAGCTTAAGAACTTCGACCACAAATTTCAAAAAATTGAATTTCCGAAAGAGTCGTTGTTCTTGCTCACGCGTCAAGAGTTGTCTCGTCCACATCTGGCTGATGTACAGCGATGATGAACGTCGGGAGGAACCTCGCTCGGGCTGCGATTTGAGCCGCAGGTTGTCGCGCGGTAATTCTGTACCGTTGAACGAAACGATTTCATCGTCATCTAATAACGATTTGTCAGTTAAAAATATTTCTTCAAAAAAGCAGCTCGAGGAAGTGCGTAGCGAGTCCAGACCTGGGTGATTGGTTACCCTTGCGCAAAACTCTAACACCCATTGTGTATCCGAAGATGTTCTAACCGACGTGCTGGGGTTGGAAAGGATAGACGTTTTAGTCGATGACATGGCTAATTCTTTCGACATTTAATTTCATTTTTGACTCAATAGTCAGATGATGGATATTCACTAGCATTGAAGTTTTTCAATGAGCAAAGCGACTGAAAAATCGCTTAAGCTTTGGCTTGACCGTTTGAGGACAGGATTTACCCAGTTGGCTTGATTCCAACGCTGAGTTACGCGTCTAAGAAATTGAAACGTGATCTCGAGGATTGCTGAGCTCTTGAAATCGAACGTGTAACCGAGCGTCCGGCGCGATCGACGATTCGAGCGACGCAACGAGAAATTTCTGAGTCTTGATCGTTGACAATGATCTCAGGCATTCGTCGGAGCCTGACCTCAATGCGGCACGCTTTGTCGATTCCGCCCTTGGGACCATTTTCGTCGGCCACCACTAAGATGATGCGCTCGATATGTGACTCGAATCGAGAGAATGCAAACAATATGCGACGCTCGACCCAATTCTCCATCTGCTCGTCAATAAGATTTCCCTTATCGCATATCAGCAACAGTCCATCGCATAGACCGCTCATCTGGTTAGTCGCTACTTTGTCGCAGGAGCTGATTTTTTCAACCATTTTAGACCCTTTCGCGGGAGTAGAAATAAATTCTTTCAATACCTGTTTAATACTACGGCAGTTCCATAGACTTAATCAAATAGATAACTACCCAACATTCCATTGAAAAAACCTATCGAGATTGCATGATGGTCGATTGGCTCAATTATCATCACTTGATGTACTTTTGGATGGTTGCAAAAGAGGGCGGAATTACGCCGGCGGCTGAATTGCTGCACCTTTCGCAACCAACGCTCAGCACCCAGATTCAAAAGCTTGAAAAGTCGATGGGAGCAAAGCTTTTTGAACGCAAAGGACGCGGAATCTTACTCACCGAAACCGGCCAGACCGTGTTTCGGTATGCTGACGAAATCTTCACTTTGGGACGCGAATTGACCGAAGCCATTCGCGGCCGACCGGTCGAGGGCTCGATGCGATTGCTGGTCGGCGTCCCTGATGTACTGCCGAAATTAATTATCTATCGCTTATTAAAACCTGCCCTGGAACTGCGAGATCGAGTAAAGCTGATTTGCTATGAAGGCAAGCTGAAGGACTTGTTAAGCGATTTAGCGCTTCATCGTCTAGATATCGTTTTGGCCGATTCGCCGTTGACACCTCAAGTCAACGTTCGTGCCTTCAATCATTTGCTTGGCGAGTGCGACGTGACGGTCTTTGGCACGGAGGCAATGGCAGAAAAATATGGACCGAACTTTCCAAAATCGCTTCATGGTGCGCCCATGTTGCTTCCAACTCAAAACACAACCTTGCGTCGCGCACTTGAACAGTGGTTCGATGACAACGACGTCCGTCCTGACACCGTTCACGAATTCGAAGACACCGCCATGGTAAAGGTTTTTGGGCAAGCAGGCGAGGGAATGATCGTCATTCCATCAGCAATTGCCCACGAAGTCGGCGAGCAATATTCGTTGATGCCAATTGGTCGAATAGCCGACATCAACGAACGATTTTATGCGATCTCACTGGAACGGCGGCTGAAGCATCCAGCCGTAGTTGCGATTTCCAATGCAGCCAAAGAAACACTCTTCGGCAAGCAATGATCCGCCAATCCAAACATCCGCTTGATCCGGTCTAGAACCACTCGTTCGGCTCGGCAAACACGTCCAATACCGAACATCCCACCATTGGCCTGGGCAATAGCTAATGCGTAATTCATCAATCGAAGCCCAATAGCGGTTCTTTGCGATTGGTCGATCGAGTGAAGTTTTTCGATCATGTAATCCCTCCAGAGTTGCGACATTTCCTTGCTAGGCTTTCTCGCAAGCCACGCTCGAAATTGGCGTATTGCTGGAAAGTTTTCCGCCAAGTCCGCGTCGCAGATCGCAGCGATCGCGGTATCGCATTCTGTGTTTGAAACTCGACCGCTGGCCCATGCGATTTCTGCTAACGGAAAGAATAACAGTGCCTCAACCGAATCGGCATCGAGTCCTGCTTTGTAAATCCGTTCGACTAGCGCGTCATCATGGATGCCACAGATTTCTGCCAGTTTTTGTCGATTACGAAGCTGCGACATCGTTTGACTGAGATCCTTCCAAAGTGAAACTTCGCCCGCTAAAAATTTTGCGTCCAGTGATTTATCAATCCGAGTTTGAAATGAGTTCAAAGCGACCATCATCACACCTCTGTTCTAATGAAAGTTTACAGCTGGGAATAAGCGGTGCTTCGGAAACGACAGCGATGGGCCAAATCGAATCCGATCCTTCTACATTCAATGCTACGTGGCTTCCGGGTTGATGATCCATTCAAAATCATCGATTGATCCATCGATTTGCGCTACTATTGCAATGACAGACTGCTGCGATTCAAATTTATGTTCACAGACAAGTGTTCACGAATTTGCATCTTTCCTTTAATCGAACTACCGCACCTTGAATAATCTTGACAATCCTTACGCTGCCTCGTTTGAACAAATCAACGTACCAGCCACAAATTCAGATTCCCGACCATCGACGCTCGCAAGCAAAGGGCAGCGTTTCGCGAATTTGATTATTGATCAAGTCGCTCAAATTCTGGTCGCGGTCATGATCGGAATTGCAGTCCTGGTTTTCGGAACCGAGCAACAGATAGAGAGCTTCGAGAATTTGCCAGACTTAGTCATAAGCATACCTTTGATGTTGGGATATTACTTCATTTTTGAGCTGACGACTCAACGAACGCTTGGCAAGCTAATAACTGGTACGAAAGTCGCTCGCGAAGATGGACAAAACTTAAGCGTTGGCCAAATTCTGATTCGAACCTTTGTTCGAATGATCCCTTTTGAAGCTTTCTCGTTTCTCGGAAATCTTGGCTCAGGTTGGCACGATTCGATCTCAAAAACGGTCGTCATAAAATGCCGCTGAAATTCCGAACGCTCTTCGCATTTTCGCGCTATTCTTGAGTCGCCAACGCCGAAGCTCGGCCAGTGTCAATTTCAAACAACGGCAAGCTGATTATTACCGGTATGCACTTGAATGCCGGCGTCTTAGATCGAGCGTCCGTCTGACGAGGTACAAGTATATTGGACTCAGGATAATACATCGCGACATTGCCTGGTCTGATATCCGAAAAAGGCTGGGCAACGATGTTTTCCATCTGACCAGTTTGACTGGTCACATTCACTAACGAGTGCGGTTCAATGCCGAGTTGCTCTAGATCTGCCGGATGGATCAGCACCACGTCGCGACGATCTTGATTGCGATACAAATCATAGTCTTCGTAAACGACGGTATTGAATTGACCTTCGCTGCGGATAGTCATCAATCGAAACTCATTCGGATGGCCCGCCAACTCCGGCAACGTGTGTGTCTTCAAGTTCGCTCGGCCATCCGCAGTGTTAAATTCCGGTTTGTGAAAAGTTCGGCCTTCGACTTGAAATTCTTTCCTTGTTGCATCGACTTTATCGATTTGCGAGTATCCGGGGACCGTTTTCGCGATCCATTCTCGAATCGTTTGCGTCTTCTGCATCTGCTGCCAGTCGACAGGCCTTCCACTGTCGCCAAGCACACGCCGTCCCAATTCAGCAATGACTTGCACTTCACTGCGTGGTCCAGGGTGTCGCCGCTCGCCACCTTCGGAAATCCGGACATAGCTGAACATCGATTCTTGCGTTGTTGGCTCCGGTTCCTCATCGCGAGCAAGCACTGGCAAAATAATTGTCTCTTTCGCTAAGCCCCGCGCATGACCAGTGTTGAGTGTTGTGTTGAGCATTACGAGCATGTCGAGCTGCTCCAATGATCGTTGAGCGAAAGCTGTATCGGGCGCTGATCCAAACAAGTTGCCACCCAAGCAAAATCCGAATTTCAACTCGCCTTTTGAAGCTGCTTCTAAACAAGCCAGCGTATCTAGACCAGGCGAGGTTGGGAGAGTCAAGCTAAATTTCTCAGTGAGATTGCGAAAAATCTCATCTTTCAATTTTGGCGTTACGCCAACACTGCCGATGCCCTGCACGTTGCTGTGGCCGCGAATTGGCATCAGGCCAGAACCGGGCTTGCCAACCATCCCGCGAAGCAGCGCAAGATTTGCGATTGCTTCGACGTTTTCAACACCGTGAACATGGTGCGTAATACCCATTGTCCAACAGAAGATGGATCGTTTGGATTCGCTGTAGACATTCGCAATACCGCGAATTTCATCTTCGCGGACGCCGCTTTTGGATTCAATCTCACTCCATGAAAAATCTGTCAACGAGGCCAGATAGGTCTCAACGTTGTTGCAGTGCGCATTTAAAAACGCCATGTCGTGTTTCCCCGCTTCGACAACGGCTTTTGCTATGCCATGCAACAGTGCTAGATCGCCGCCGATGTGGGGTTGAATGTAATCCGAGGCAATCTTGGTGCCAAACAACATGCTCCGAACATCGCTGGGAACTTTAAAATTGATTAGCCCCAACTCGCGAATCGGATTGATGACCACAACTTTACCGCCGCGACGACGAAGATGCATCATCGATGTCATCAAGCGAGGATGATTACTTGCTGGGTTGCCACCGATAACAAAGAGCGTATCGCAGTGCTCAATATCGTCTAACTGAATGGTCGCGGTACTGGTCCCAAGCGTGCTCGTCAAACCAACGCCGCTTGCCTGATGACAAAAATAGCTGCAATTATTGACATTGTTGGTGCCATAGAGCCGCGAAAAGAGCTGAAGTAAAAATCCGGCTTCGTTACTCGAGCGTCCGCTGAAATACCAGAACGATTGCGACGGCGAAATCGAATTAAGCTTATGCTCGATTTTCTCGAATGCCTCTTTCCAAGTAATTGTTTCGTAGTTTGATGAACCGGCGTGATAGATGATCGGCTGAATTAATCGTCCACTTGTTTCAAGCTGGCGTGGACTCCAGTGCTTCATTTGCGAAATCGGATGACGCGGCCAGAAGTCAGCGGTGATACCTGGCTGCATATCGGCTGCCATCGCTTGAAATGATTTTTTGCAGACTTCGGGGAACGATCCGCGTTCGTTGACCATTCCTCCATGCTGGCCGCCCATTCCCAGAGCGCAAGTCTTGCAAGAATTTTTGCTTCGCATGGCCCGGTAGAATTTAAAAAAACCACCGCTGGCATAAGCCTTTGCCAACGTGTAGCGAACCGCTTGCCATCCACCGCCGCTAGTCAATTTTCGCATCAAACGTGCTTTCCGTATCTCAATTGCATGGAGATTATCAACCCATAATTTTACCAGCCCCAGCCGCTATTGAGGATGGGCTATAAGCAAGACTCTGCTAGTCTTTGGTTTCCCATCTGACGGCCAAACGTTCAACTCAAATCTGCTATTATGCAGGTTACCATTTCCAGATCGTCGCGATATTATTCGTTGGAACGTTCGCCAAATCCTACGTTAGAAAGTCGCAATCATGCACTACATCTTGTGTAACTTGTTTAGCGAGAATCTCACAATTCTTTCGAAAATTTGCGGCTTCGCGTCGAAGGCGATTATTTTTTTCGTCTGCTTGCTTGCGACCTGCAACGCCCAACAAGTCGTAGTTGTCGTCTTAGACGATTCTGGTTCGATGAACGAATCGATGCGAACAAAAACGGGTCGCAGCTCCAAAATGGATGCAGCAAAAAATGCATTGGTGAAGGTTGTTAACACGTTGCCCGATGATACGAAACTGGGAATCGTCTTGCTCAATGGCAACGCAGGAACGAAACAAGTCGTTCCACTTGGCCCCTTAGACCGGCCATCAGCGACCCAGAAAATTACTCGCCTGCGAGCGGGCGGAGGCACTCCGCTTGGGACCGCAATGCAAGCCGCTGCGGACGATTTGATTGCTTATCGAAAACAAAAAATCTATGGCACCTATCGATTGATCATCATCACTGACGGACAAGCCAACGATCCGGAACTAGTTTCGAGATTCACACCGATGATCTTAACGCGAGGAATCTCGATGGATGTCATTGGCGTCGATATGCCCAATACACACCAACTTGCTTCGCAAGTTCATTCTTATCGCAGCGTGGATGACGCAGAGAGTTTTGAGCAAGCGGTCAGTGAAATCCTTGCCGAACCGCAAGACGAGCAAGACGCCGCCGAAGATTTCGAGCTGATCGCTCAGCTCCCTGACCAACTTGCAAGTGAAGCGATTGCGGCCTTGGCATCAGTCAATAACACGCCAATCACTCGCTCGCCGATTGATCAGCAGGTGGCCGCGAACTTGCCGAGTGCTATTACCATCAATGGCCAGCCGGCTGCAGCAACAAACGGCTTCGCGTGTTGCGGCCTGGTTCCGTGCATCATGCTTGTAATGATTGTGATGATCGTGATTAAAGTTTTGAAAAAGAAAAAGCGTTAGTCAGGAAACGCAAAAACAATTATTATCGATTCGACGGTCGTCTAACTCTTCATTCCCATTTCAAAGGTTAAGTTCGCCACAGTGAACAGTGCAAAATTAGTCCTGGTTGCTCTCATTTGGTTGGTGATTTTGGCTGGCGGAGTCAGCCTGTGGAAGTTCGTTATCGAACCGATGCGAAACTCTGCAAAGCAAAAGCAAGACCGCGCGGCGGCCGAAGAGATACTTAAAAAATCTACCGGCAACAGCGTATACAAACACGAAATTCGATTGGCCGCAGACGCCTTCTCGGGTTACGCGGTTTTACGCAGCAAGGATTTTGCGGAACTGCTAGCGCAACGTGGAATCCGTTTAAAAGTCGAAGATGATCGGGCCGACTACGCTGCTCGATTAGCTGGACTGGCTGATGGCACCTATCAGATGGCTGCTTTCCCTATCGATGCACTGATTAAGTCGTCGGCTGATTCAAAATCTCTCCCAGCTACGATCGTGAGCATCATTGACGAAACGCGGGGAGCGGACGCAATCGTCGCCTATAAATCGAAATTCCCAACCATTGATTCGCTCAATGGCAAGGAAACACGTTTTGTTTTAGTCGGCGATTCGCCAAGCGAGACGCTCGCCCGAGTCGTGATGAACAATTTTGATCTTCCTTTTTTGAGTGAACGTCCCTTTGAGATGCTAGGCTCGCCAGAAGAATTGATGGCCGCCTATCGTCGTGCGATACCGGCCGGCAATCAATTGTTTGCGACCTGGGAGCCTTATGTAAGCGATATATTGGCCAACGACCAAATGCATGTCTTGATCGACTCGTCACGGTTTACTGGTTACATCGTCGACTCGCTTGTTGTATCACGAGACTTCCTCGTCAAAAACCAACCGGTTGTGGAAGACGTTTTGGAGTGCTATTTTCGCGCGTATTACAATTATCATGATCCGTCGGCGATGGAAAAACTGATTGACGAAGACGCACGAGCGAACAAAACAGTTCTGACAGATAAACAGGTCAAATCGTTGGTCAGCAAGATTCAATGGAAAAACACGCAAGATAATTTTGCACATTTAGGGTTACGTCAGGGAGCGGTCTTGCCACTGGAGAACATGATCGATCGGATTATGACCGTTCTGTTGAAAACCAATGCCATCTCACAAGATCCAACCAATGGCCAAACCAATCGCCTTTTTTACGACCCGCCGATGGCTCAATTAAGTACACGCGATTTTCATCCGGGGCTGTCGAGCGAAAAAGTCACCGAGCAAGCAGCCCTTGCACCTCTTTCGGACGACCAATGGTCAAAGCTGATTCAGGTTGGCACACTCAGCGTACCTGAGTTAGTTTTCGCGCGAGGATCGGCCCAACTCACTGACCGCAGTCGTTTGATACTGACAGAGCTAGCTGACAAACTTCAATCGTGGCCGTCCTATTATCTATTGATTCGTGGTTCGGCAACCAACGTAGGCAATGCCGAAGCGAACAAGCGATTGGCAAAAGAGCGGGCCGGAACAGCACTAGAAAACTTGCTTTCTCTTGGTGTTCCTGACAGCCGCATGCGGATTGTCGATGGCGAAGATGCAGGGCAGACTCGAGTGAGTTTTGAAGTTGGGCAGTTGCCATATTAGTTTTAATTTAGAACGCAACTCAATGTGGTTTAATTCGTTACGTACCAAAGTCATAAATGAGCTTTTTTTTGCACCATCGGTTGTTCTGCCGATTGTCGCTGGCGCTTCGGCTTGGCTAATCTCTTGGGCCAGTGGCGGCATCGATCCGCTAAACGTGGTTGGCTTGGTCGGTGTGCTGGGCGGCTTGGGCTGGATGGGAACTCGCATTGTGTTCCAGCTCGACAAAATTACCGCTCGAATCAGCGCTCAAGAACAAGCGTTGATCTTAGCAAAACAAGAAGAACGACTCACGACAATTCTGAGCAAGCTGCGGTACGATCGCGATCCTCGGACTGACAATTATCTGACGCTACTTCGTAAAGCACGAAGCGATTTTGACAATCTAGCCGAAGAGCCGCAGATGCTCGTTCGCGCTTTGGAGTTGCGTTCCAAGGTGAACATGCTCTTTTGGGCAGCCGTCGAACAACTCGAACGATCGTTCGAAGCTTATCAACTTTCCGAACGACTGCTCGGACAAGAACGTCAAGAAGTCTTGCAAAAGCGCGAGGCAATATTGACCGACGTCAAAGAAACGATTGTGCAGCTTCAGCGGGCCGTAGATCAAATGCAGGTCATTAACGACAAGGAAAGATCGACCGACCTAAGCAGTCTCCGCGATGATCTAGACGAATCGCTCAGAATCGCAGCCAAAACAGAAGAACGTTTGCGTGAAATGAGTGGCGAAACAGACTACAGCGAATTTCTAAAGGAATGAGTTAGCACGTGCCGCGCCGCTAAAAAATTGCTAAACTGCGTTAATTGAAATTCGACGCTAAAAATCTTTCACTGGTCCAGCTAGGAGTTACTCATGTTCGGTGCTATCGGTCGTTTCTTTCGCGCGATTGGCTATCTGTTTACTGGTCGGGTTTCTGACGCGGCTGATTCGTTAAGCAACAATCCGACTGTCATTTCGGCCAACTACGATCGGATCATTGAAGAAAAACGAAAGCGACTTACGCAATACAAAGACGCAATCAGCGCGATGATTGCACAAGAAGAATCAAAGAAGCAGAAACTTCGACAATTGACGGAAGAAGTCGAAAGATTAGAAAAGCTCAAGCAGGGCGCTGCGGCGAAGGCCAAGCAATTGGTGTCCAAATACTCCGGCGACCCAGCGGCTGTAAAAGGCGATGCGGAATACATCAAGTGCCAATCCGCGTTTAAAGACTTTTCGAGCACGCTGGCAGAAAAGATGCAACGAATCTCGGAATTAGAAAACGACTTGAATGGATTAGTTACCAACGTCAATGGTCACAAAGCGCAGATCCAATCGCTAATGAGAGATTTGGATAAGCTGAAGGAAGAAAAACATGACGCGGTTGCTGACGTGCTTTCAAGCACTGAAGAGAAACAAATCGCGGACATGATGACCGGAATCTCAAACGATAAAACGAGCGAAGAGCTGCGACGTTTACGGGAGCTTCGCCAAAAGGCCGCTGCCAACGCGCGTGTCTCGCGTGAACTGGCAGGTATGGACACTACTCGTGCCGAGACCGAGTTTATGGAGTACGCTCAATCGACTGTGGCCGACGATGAATTTGATCAGTTGATTGGGCTTTCTGCCAAGAAAGAATCGACGGAATCATCGCGTGCCGAAGACTACAAGCTGCCTGAAGCGTAGCCAAATAGTGACCTCTTCAAACCAACGACGGGCTGGTTGCATCCGACGTCGCTACGGTTATCAAAGCTGTGTTTTTATATTACAGCTAGTTGAAATTTTATTCTCTCTGAAAGGATCCGATAATGGCCTCTTCACCTCGACGCATAACTTTCGGCACTATCACTTGCCTTATTGCAAGTCTGCCATTGCTCGCCGGTTGTCCGTCCAAGAGCACAACTTCAAGCGGGGCTAGCAAGCCAGAAGTTTTTTCACTGACGTGGAGCGAATACCCTTCATGGAGTGTTTTCGGTGTCGCTCACGAAGCCGGATTGCTCGACCAGGCAGAGGGCAAACTAGGCGAGATCGAACGCAAGTGGAACGTGGACATCGTACTCAAGCAGGCCGACTACGACAAATGCATTGAAATATACGGAACTGGTAATGCGGACGCGGTTTGCATCACCAACATGGATATTCTTGGTCCCTCGCTTCAAAAAGCGAGCGTCGTTTTGTTTCCAACCTCTACATCCGATGGGGCGGACGCTTGTATCGCTGTCGATGGGCTGGATCTGGAAAGCTTGAAGACCCAAGCCTCTTTCGGACTTGAGCGAAGCGTGTCGCAGTACTGCTTTGAACGAGTTCTGGAAAAAAATGGTTTGAATCCGAGCGACTATACCTTCTCCAATATGGACCCCGCAATCGCTGCGCAAGCGTTGCAAAGCAATGACGAGAAAATCAAATCGATTGTCGTCTGGAACCCTTTCGTCATGCAGACGCTCGAATCTCGCTCTGATGCGAAGGTCCTCTTCGATTCATCTGCTATTCCAGAAGAGATCGTCGACATGGTTGTTGCTTCCAAACAGGCAATGCAACGCAAAGGTGGCAAAGATTTTGCGTATGCTTTGATGGAAACGTTCTATGAAGTTTCGCGACGTATCGACGATCCAAAATCGGCGGATGAAACATTGGTCGCGCTCGGCGAAAAATTCTCCAACCTCGATGCAAAAGCAATGAAGACCGTAGTAACTCAAACCAAGTTTTACAAGTCACCCAAAGATGCAATCGCGTTGCTTGAAAAGAAATCTTTTCGAGATGAAACAATGCCTACCGTGGCGAAGTTCTGTGTTGAACACGAGATACTGACGCTTGAGCCAGGCAAAGATGTTTCGCTGGGTTTTGATGCTTCAGACAAGCAATTAAACTTCAGCAGCGAATACTTAAAAGGTTATCTAGAAACAACGGCAAAGAAATAATCTGCAAACTTTCGAAGTCATTATTTTTTTGCTAACAGTATGATTCGCAAACGAATTCCAGCACTATTATTTCTCGCGTTATCGTTGGCCGGCATTGCAGCACTTATAAGTTGTTATGCGGCCCTCTCAGCTAGAACGACGGCAAAGAATGCTCAGCAAACAGTAGTACCTGGCATCGACGGATTCAAAAAAGGTTTCGAAAAAATCCTTAAGCCGGGCGGGATGGCCAGCAACCCCAAGCCCGCGATGATTTGGAGCGATCTGGCCGCAACTTATTGGCGATTGTTTCTCGGTCTCGCCATCGGAGTCAGTTTATCGATCGTAGTTGGCGTATCGATGGGCGCATATCGTTGGATAGAAGCTTTGCTTTCGCCAATGATCACTTTCCTGTCAAAAATTCCGCCAACGGCGATGATGCCAATTTACTTCGTGCTGGTTGGGACTGATCAAGCGATGTTTGCCACCATGGTTGGTCTGGGCGTGTTTTTTACGATGGCTCAATCCATTTATAGTGCTGTCCAAAAGGACGTTCGCGACGATGCAATTGATAAAGCTTACACACTTGGTGCAAGTGACATGGAGATTATCGTGGAGGTTATTTGGCGACAGATTCTGCCGCGAGTGATCGACAATATACGCCTGCAAATTGGACCAGCCATGGTTTTTTTGTTAGCTGCAGAAATGATCGTCGGCAACGCTGGCATGGGTTATCGAATCCGAATGGAATCCCGCATCTTGAATATGAATGTGGTTTATATCTACTTGGCAATCTTGGGACTTTCAGGACTTTTCGCCGAATACGCATTGTTATGGACGCGACGACGTATTTCCCCATGGTTCGGCGAATAGGAATTTGACATGAGTGATTACGCTCTACAAGTTAGCCATCTAAGTCATTGGTACGGCAAAAACCGCGTCCTTCACGATATCAACTTAGACATCTTGCCAGGACAAATTGTCGCAATTGTCGGCCCGAGCGGTTGTGGCAAAAGCACTTTGCTTCGCGCCATCCTCGGAACCCACCCAGCTAACAGCGGTCAAATTCTTGCCGATGGCAAAGTTGTCCGGCGACCCAATCGTGACGTTGGAATTGTGTACCAACATTATTCACTCTACGATTTTTTAACGGCCGAACGAAATGTTGCTTTCGGGCTAAAGCTTGATGAAACATCTCTCCCTTACCGGTGGCTTGCGTTTCCGTCATACGCGAAAAAGCGTGGAGAGCATTTAGCAGCGTCGCGTCATTTCCTCGAAAAAGTCGGATTAAGATCAGCTTGCAAGCTTTTTCCGGCAGAAATGTCCGGCGGCATGAGGCAGCGAGTCGCACTGGCTCAGGCATTAATCATGAAACCAAAAGTTGTCCTTCTGGATGAACCTTTCGGTGCCCTCGATGAAGCGATGCGTCACGAATTGCAGTTGATGCTGCTACGTTTGTATCATGAAAACCAGTTGGCCAAGGCGGCGGGCACGCGTCCTGAGTACACCATAATTCTTGTCACGCATGAACTTAACGAAGCTATTTATGTTGCTGATCGAGTCGTTGGACTCTCGAGAAATCATCCGCAATCTGAATTGGGAGCGGCTGTTGTCTATGACAAGCCTTGCCCTGTCTTCCATCCAGATGACTTAAGAGACTTTGCTATATTTACTAAGCAACGCGAGGAGCTACGACGAACTGTTTTCGATCCGACGTACACCAAAGACGACGACTTACACCTAGAACAGTACGATCCGCCAGGGCCACCCCCAGGGCTGTAAGCGGCTACTCGGCTGGTTCGATACTAGCGATCATTGAACTCTTTGATTTGGCACTCAACGGATCTTTTCCGAAAGCTAAAACTTGATCACGTTTCAGTTCAGCATGTTCACGAGTGGTAGTCAAACAGATTGCTCGCCCAGACGTATCGACTTCTTTGGCCAACTCATATCCACGCTCAGGAGTATAACGAAAGATTGTAGTCATCATTCGAATGACGTATTCAAATGTATGCTCCGAATCGTCCCATAAAATGACATGGTACCTGGGCTGACGTTTTGGTTTTGGCTTAGATGCCTTTGGCTTTTCATACACTTCCGGTTCGTCAACAACGGCAGCTTGAGAATTGGACATCGCTACAAACCTTCTTCGCAAAACTTACTAATTCACCAGGGCGATCGAGTGCATCAAGAACTAACTTTTCGCCGAACTCCGTTAGACACTCAATAGCCTTCGATGGCAACATTAAACTTCAAAGGGATACCCACTGGACATGACAAATTTTAGCGAGTTAGATCGGTTTTTAAAGAACAATCGTCAAAATCAACTAGATGAATTATTCGAACTGCTTCGTATTCCAAGCTTGAGTGCAGACCCGTCGTTTGGAGATTCATTGCAAAAAGCCGCTGACTTTCTAAGTCAAAAGTTCGAGTCGATGGGTTTGAAAACGCAACAGTTGGGCACGAATGGCCCCCCGCTAGTGTATGCAGAAACTCCGCCTGTCAGCGATGGACCGGTTGTGCTGGTATATGGACATTATGATGTGCAACCGCCTGATCCACTTGACCTTTGGCAGTCGCCTCCCTTTGCCCCGGAAGTTCGCGGCGGAAAAATTTATGCTCGCGGAGCCACCGATGACAAAGGGCAAATGATGACTCATGTCCTTGCATTGGAAGCGGTACTGAACACCTCCCAAAAATTACCACTCCAGATCAAATTCTTAATCGAAGGGCAAGAAGAAAGTGGCAGCGAAGTCCTTGAAGCAGAGCTTCCGAAGCTAGGCGATCAACTTGCATGTGACGTGCTAGTCATCAGCGATTCATCACAATACAGCAAAGGACAACCGGCCATTACTTATGGACTAAGGGGCATAGCGTATTTTGAGCTGCATGTCCAAGGCCCAAGCGCCGACCTGCATTCAGGAGTATTTGGAGGAGCAGTAGTTAATCCGGCTTTCGCACTCTGTAATATGATAACTGCGATGAAAAACGCTGACGGCCGAATTCAACTTCCTGGCTTTTACGATTCGGTTGTAGATCTCGAGCCTTCGGAACGTCGGGCTTGGCAGTCACTGAATTTCGACGAGAAATCATTTGCTAGCCAAATTGGCGTTGAAAGCACCCATGGTGAAACCGGATACAGCACTTTGGAACGCCGCTGGGGCCGCCCAAGCTTCGACGTTCATGGGCTAACTAGCGGGTACCAGGGAGAAGGAGGAAAAACTGTTTTACCTGCGAAAGCCTCTGCAAAAATCTCATTCCGACTGGTTCCCAATCAATCCCCGGAAAAAGTCGCCGAGCAATTGCGGGAGTTCGTAAGTCAGAATACACCTGCTGGAGTAAAAGCCAAAATCGTTGACCTTCACGGCGGTCTCGGTGTCGTGGTAGACCCGAATAGTAAGTACATGAAAGCTGCGATGCAGGCGGTAGAAGACGGTTTCGGTAAAACACCGGTGATGATTCGCGAGGGAGGCTCGATTCCAATAGTCGCGCAGATGGTGCAACTTTTAAAGTGTGACGCGATACTCTTGGGATGGGGACTAGATGATGACGGAGCGCACAGTCCAAATGAGAAATTTGCTTTGGAAGACTTCTACCGAGGCATCAAATCCAGCAGCCGACTTTGGCACTACCTGGCGGCTCCCTAATCAAAATTGACCGAACCCATGGCGTCACAACTACCACTGCGTTTTTGGACTGCCACTCCAGCCAAGTTTCTCGCGAAGAGTTGCATAATCGTCCTGGCCAGGCAGACTGACCATCTGAAATTGAGCATCAGCCCTGCGGATTTGGATCATGTGATTTGGAGTCAATGATTCAATTACACGCCCGTCGACAACAACAGAACACGTGGCATGCTCTTCAAGTATGCGCAATTGGAAAACTCGTTCTGCGGTATCTACCACGGGTCGCATGGTCAGGGCATGCGGGCTGATAGGGCTGATAACAAAAGCTTGCAGCAAGTTTTGAAGGATCGGCCCACCGGCTGATAAATTATGGGCAGTAGAACCTATCGGAGTGCTAATGATCAAACCGTCACAACTGTATGTAGTCGCCAGCATGCCATCGACATGCATCTCTATGCGAAGCATCGCATATGGTGGCCCCCCCAAGAGGGCCGTTTCATTCAGCCCTAACCGTGACTGCTCAATGATTCCGTTACGATAGATTTCACAAACAAACATCAAATGTTGTGAAAGCTGAAACTCTCCGGCACAAATGGAAGGCCACAACTCAACGAACCTCTTCGGTTGCAACGCTGCCAGAAATCCCAACCGACCAAGATTAACCCCCAGCACTGGATACTGCGAGTATTCCATCTGCCTGGCAGCTTGGAGTATCGATCCGTCGCCGCCCAGAACAATCACCAGATCAATTGACGGATCACCAAAACCATAAGCAAACTCACGATCGACAGCTACGATTTTGGCATGACGCGTTATGGCTGGCTCCAGCCACGTAAATGCTTCTGCCACATGCGGCTTTGACGGAGCCATCAGAATAACAACGTTTGGCTTTTCGCGCCCCGCGTCCAACCACTTTGCATTATTCATAGATTCTGTCATTGAAAACGATTTGCACTTTGCCTTACTATCCAACTAACGCCCATAGTAACTGGAAAGCTCATCGAAGTTAACGGTATCGAAAGCAGAGACCGGCGTCGATGAGCAAAATGATTGAATGCAGTCGGACATTATTAATCTGCAAAACCGACTAAACCTCGAAATAAAGATGCTTCTAGTTAGGCATAGTTCGTCGGTTGCAAAAGAACTTAGTCGCTCGTCTACCTCGACAAATATGAAACTTTCGCAAAAACTCGAGTAAACAAATTTGCGATAAAAGCAGCACAAAAAAAAGCCCTGACAACATTACGTTGTCAGGGCTTTATTAAAAAACCGGCGATACCTACTTTCGCATTGGTATACACTATCATCGGCTCAGAAAGCTTAACTACTGTGTTCGGGATGGGAACAGGTGGACCTTTCTGATATAGTCACCGGAAAAACTTGACCAGCCGTATTAGAGCTGATCAAGCTGTGTTGAAGTGGCATACTGCATTACGCAATGACGTCATCTGATAATCGCTGCAAGCTGGCGGATGCCAAAGTGCAAGATACCGATGGTCAAGCATTCGTCCATTAGTACCAGTTAGCTGAACACGTTACCGTGCTTACACATCTGGCCTATCAACCTAATCGTCTATTAGGGGACTTTCGCCATAAATAGCAACGAAACCTAATCTTGGAGAGGGCTTCACGCTTAGATGCTTTCAGCGTTTATCCTTTCCGTAGTTAGCTATCCAGCCGTGCCGCTAGCGCGACAACTGGTACACCAGAGCTACGTCCAACCAAATCCTCTCGTACTAAAGTTGATCCTCCTCAAGTTTCGTACGCCCACGGCAGATAGGGACCGACCTGTCTCACGACGGTCTGAACCCAGCTCACGTACCGCTTTCATTGGCGAACAGCCAAACCCTTGGGAGCTTCTTCACCCCCAGGATGCGATGAGCCGACATCGAGGTGCCAAACCGCCACGCCGCTG
>JBGSKY010000248.1:0-30600 GCA_041740995.1 Pirellulaceae bacterium | reverse complement strand
TGTTGATGGGTCATCCGTCGGCCGCAACTTTACGTGGTTTGCGTATTTTGCAATTGTTGGCCTCGCATGGTTAAGCGCGATTTTGTTTTACGTCAAACAGGGCGATCAGAATTATCGCTACCTGTTATCTGGCTCATTCGCTTTTATTTTGACACTAACACTTCCGATGCTCTATCGGTGGTATCAGCTCTCATTTTTTTCATCCGTACTCACACCGGCGGCAGTCCGCGGGATCGTGGGTCGCAAAGTTTTGACGATCCATGAGGATATGCTGGAAGAGTCTGGGGATGTCTTGACGATACGAGCCCAATGGCGCGACATCAAGTGCGTTGATCACGACGCATTCCGAACTTGGATTATTATCACGCCTTTACTCGCCTTTGTAATTCCCAATAGCGCGTTTCAAAACGCGAATGCTCATGACGAATTTTTGAGCGAGTGCAGCACAAGAATTGCCGAACAGATTTAGGATTGTATTCTGCGTTGCCGAAGTCGATGAGGGTGATGGCGGGCAAGATCTTAGTGACTCGGGGATTCTTGCGATCCGGGCTGCTAGCCAGATATAAGCCCGTGTTCATGAAGCCCAAGCGGCAGGGTGGAACTGAACGTGGACCTGTCTTAGTCCAAACAGCGTCCGAAGCTGGACAGCGATATTTCCCTGCGCAGCTTGCCGCCACATCTTCCAGGAAGCTAGAATAGATTCTAGGTCGCGCGACCAAAGATGAATCCGCATAGCCGATGCTCATGCAGCGAAGCGTCTCGGTTCAACATACGATCTATCCATTCGAGCGCAGAAACATAGATCGCCTTTCGTTATTCGGCTAAAAAACTGGCAAATACGTTGGGCTTAACGCGTTTGGAAGCGACCTTGAAAGACACTCTTTGAATCTGATTTCAGGTAAATTCACGAGGTGCACGCTAAAGAGGCATTTTTCCAGAGCTGGAGAGAACCAATGAATCGTTTGGGACCACGATTGGCGACACTATGCAGTTAACGACTGACGCCAATCGCCGTTACGACGTGGATGCACTGCGAGTGATCTTGTTTGGGCTGCTTATTTGGCTCCACTACGTCAGTCTCTGTACATGGACTTCAGAGCCCACGTCGCTTTACACAAACAAGACAGCGATGACGGTGATCAGTGTAATGCATCAATGGCGGCTCGCTGCACTGTTTGTCATTTCGGGCATTGGGACGGCTTTTGCCTTTGGGCGCCGCACTTGGCAAGCCTACCTCAACGAACGCGTGGTCCGATTGCTCATTCCTCTCTTATTCGCCACCTACGTGCTGCTCGGAGGATTTGTTGACCCAGGTGACACGACGGCTCGCTTGTTCGAGATCTTTCCCGGTATCGGCCGCATGCCGTATGGGCATCTGTGGTTTATCTATAACCTACTGATCTATTCTGTGGCGCTCACTCCGTTGTTCGTCTACGTGAGACGAAACCCAGATGGATATCTTGTGCAAGGCGTTCGAGCGGCGATTAACATGCCGCTCGGCCTGGGACTTCTTCTGGTGCCGCCGCTGCTATATAGCTTCAGCAACGTTCTCTTTAAGCCATGGGTGGCGGGAGAGGTTGGCATGTGGTGGGAGTTTCCCAGGTACTTTCTCTACTTCGCAGTGGGTTATCTTCTGATGTCCGCTCGCGAAGAGTATTTTTCGGCATTGGAACGGATGCGGTACCTGTTGGTCGTACTCACCATTGCCATGACGTTTGTCTATCTACGGTCGCAGTCGATTTTCGGCGTTCCCGACGTGGCCATCGGTGGATGGGCAAGTCAGGGCCATCCGGCATTCTCAATTAGTGTTGCGGTTGCTGCGTATACCCTTGAATTGCACGCTTGGTTGTGGTGTTTGTGCATTTTCTCGTGGGCTGCCCGGATGCTGAATCGGCCCAATCGCTTGGTCGCCTACCTGAATCAAGCCGTGTACTGTAGCTACATCATTCACATCAACATGGCGATCGTAGCAGCCGCCATCGTCTATCGGTTTCACCTAGGTTACAACTCCGGCTTGATGCTTGGTCTGATGATCCAAACGGCTTTGTGCCTAGCATTTTTTGAAATCGCCAGACGAAGTCGAGTCGGGCAAATTCTATTCGGCATCAAAATGCCTTCCACCAAGCTAACGAAGGAACCCGCGAGTGCATGGCAGCAGCGTTCCTTGAGCGTGCTGAGCATCTCCGTGCTGTGTTGCTCGGTCGTTGCGATGATGCTGTTAGGGTGGCAGCTTGGAAAAAAACACTTTGTCGTACCAAACACTTCAGAAAGTGAGACACCTCAGGCAGTCTCTGATAACGCTTCGAAGATTGCATCTGACTTTTAAGTAGAAATGTCGGGAAACACATTACGGCTTCAATGTTGCATCGGTAGTCGAGAGGTGTTAGAGCGAGATAAATTGTTCAAGTAATTGGACTGTGCAGCGCAGTAAGACGGCCAACATTTAACCCCTAATGTGTTCGGCAGGTACGCTACCGGCAACCATCTTGCTCTTGTTAGTCGCTTTTGCCCACCATCCATTCTGGCGTTGGATCGCCGAAAGATTATGGACGGTCGATTCATAATTTACCGTTCTGATTTGTAGCGGACGGGCACATTCCTCTGGTTGCCCGGCGCCAGTTGGCACGCGACGTTAGGTCAAAAATGCAAAATATTTGTCAGGACGGTTCGTTACGGATTTTCAGATAAACTTAGACCGCCGTTGCGCGTCACGATTATGTGATCTAAAACGTTGATACCAAGCAGCTTTCCGGCCTCGGTAAGCCGGTCTGTTACCTGTCGATCCTCGCGACTGGGCGTTGAATCGCCGCTGGGATGGTTGTGCACCAACAAGATTGCGCTGCAAGCATCCCGGATCGCTGGCCGGAAAACTTCGCGAGGATGAACCAAGCTCGCGTCGAGCGTACCGACAGTGATTCGATGGGTTTGAATCGGCTTCAGTTTCGTGTCCAGCGTCACGATGTGGAACTCTTCCTGCACACCTTCCTGAGCTAGATAACGAAACGCCTCGCAGCAATATCGGACAGCCGTCGCGGTGCTGGTTATGCGAGTCGTCTCTTTGGGCTGCATCATCTCGGCCTCAATCAAGCGTCGACCAAGCTCAATTCCGGCCATGATTTGTGCATAGCTGACGACGTTGACTGCCTTGGAAATCATTCGCAATTCCGCGACAGATACTTTTCGCAAATTGGGCAGCGACTTCGAATAGAAGTTAGCAACTTTACGCCCCGCTTCGATCGCTGATTCGCCTTGAATGCCCACACGAATCAAAATCGACAGCAAATCGGCGAGTGTAAGTGTGGCGGTTCCGTTGAGCAGCAGTCTTTCCCGCGGACGTTCCGTTGCGGGCGTCGTTTTCACTTGGCTACCGCGAATTTGGCGATCTATAAAGCTGCTCACGCGATCGATCGATGGCTGCTCTGTCCACTGAAATTGTTCTTTTCCATCGGTATCGTACTGTTGCAACAGACCGTCGCGAATCAAGCAGTTCACGGTCTGTCGCAAAAAGTGCTTAGTCGCGACGCCTTGTTTTTGAACTTCATCGATTGAAAAAACTTCAATGTCGCTCAAGTACAGCAAAACCGTTTTAAGCTTTTCTTCGCGAGACAGCATATTCTAAGAATCTAATCGATAATATTACGGACGAACCTCAATTTGCACCAGTTCTTGGCCACGTTGAATCAGCAATCCATAACTGTCATTTCGATTGATCGACGCCAAAACTTCAAAGAGAGTCCGTTGCGAATCAATGCGTTGATTATTGACTAATAGTATTAAATCATTGGGCATCAGTCCGCATTGCTGAGCGATCGAACCATCAATCACTTGATCGATAAATGGTGGCGTTTTGGGCAAGACGTCCGGCACCAAAATAATGCCAATCTGACTCGCGGTGTGGGGATCTTTTGCAGGCGTCATCGCCGTATTTCGCTTCGCAACAATCACTTCACCAGCCATGATTCTTTTAACCGATCCGGCAAGGACGTCGATTGGCAACGCATAATTCATGAAAATGCCGGCTTGTTCATCGCGCAGTTCTTTGCCTAACATGCCTATCGCGCGACCTTGCAAATCGACGATCACACCGCCAGTCGCACCCGGGTTATTCGTCATTGCATCAGTCACAATAATTGGGCCTTGATAGAGCGTCTTAAAACGTCCGCGTCTGGCGGACAATTGCGTAATGGCCATCACGACACCGCTTTGAACGCTGGCCGGTTCGTTGCCAGTAGCAATACCGAACAAATTGCTGATCGCAAATACACGCATTCCTGCGGTTGCTTTGATCGGCAATTCGAGTGAGAAGAAATCGTTACCTTCAAGTTCTAATTTCAGCACCGCAATTTCGGTTTGTGGGTCGCTGCCAAAAACGGTCGCGTCATATCGTCGCCCGTCAGAAGTTACAACTCGGATGGCGGAAACGTCCAACACGGTGCTCCACGAAGTGAGCACATGGCCTTGGTCGGACACGAAAAAACCGCTTTGGTAACTCTCCAGCCCGCCGATGCCGCCCGCACCATAAATTTTGACAACACGCGACTGAAGCGATTTCGACAAGTAGACGGAACGCTCGCCAGAGGCGTTGTTGCCCGCTGCTTCAACCGCTTGAACTGGCGGCGGCATGACGAGCGCTAAAGCAATTAACGTTCGTAAAAAAATCTTGGTTGATGCAATCATAGACTGGTCTCCGGTGCATCATTTTGTACCGGCTTAGCCGGATTCGGACGACTATCCGAATCGGAAAATTCCAGGGTGGCTGGTATTAAGTCATCGATCGAATAACCGAAGCGAACTTTTGCAGGGAACGATCGTCCACCGATCACTTGGTAGCTGTCGATATAAAATTCAAAATGATCTTCGCGAGCTTCGCTGATCAATTCGATCAATCGAAGCTGGCCGGTTTGGTCGTCGGAATAAAACAGCGTCTCGACATCGACCGCAGTGATTTGTGTTAAGTCGAATTGTTGTGGTTCGTTGACGACCGCACCGCCGCCGATGTAGGTCGCGGCACCAATCAACTGCGGCGGTTTTTGTTGCCAGTCTCGCCATAATTGAAGGGCCAAGCCCATCGCATGAAAGGATTTTGCATCGACCAGTCGGCTCCAACCACTCTTGGTTAGAACCTTTTCTTTTTGGTCGCCGATCGAAGTTGAAATGGTGTTTCCGTCCAAAGCAATCGTAAGCGGGGTAGCTTCGCCCTCGACGACGCCGGTAACCTTCAGTTCCTGATTCGCATTCGCCCAGGCGGCTTTTGTTGCATCGAGTTGCTCGATGCGTCTAAGTTCGAATTCGTTGAAATAGTAATTACCGAAGCCTGGGCGCGCAATGTAGCGCTTAAAGGTTTCGCTGAGCTGCTCTTTCTCCTTCGACTTGTCAGCTAGCTCAGTCTCTTCTGGCGCTGGTTGATCTGCTGGTTCTTGCTCGTCATCCTTCGGCGGTGTGCGTTGTGGTGGTTTTTGTGACTGACTTTCACCTTCGACGATCGCAAGCAACTCAGCATCATTGTGAAGCGCCGCGAGCCGAATCCAAGTCGAAATGGTTCGACCGTCGCGACGATAAGTCAGCGGGACACGATATTTGGCTGGGAAAATTCCGAGTACATTTTTTAACTCATTGACTGTCTTGATTTCACGACCGGCAAGTGACAAGATCTCGTCGTCATATCGCAAGCCACGGCGAAACGCGTCGGAGGTCGGCAAAATATTAGATACCAACACGCGTCGATTGGTATCGCTGGCAACCGTGAATCCAAGCGTTGCATGATCGACGATGCGGCCTGATTTCAAGTGCTTCAAAAACAACATCGCCTGATTGATCGAAATTGCATACCCAACTCCCACATTTACCCGCCCGCGTTTTTCGAATGAGCAGCGACCGTTAATACCGATTAGCGATCCTTCGGCGTTGTACAGCGGTCCACCGGAATTGCCTGGGTTAATCGCAGCGTCGGTTTGGATGCAGTCGGTGTACTCCAAAATAGAGGCCGATGGGTATTGATATCGCCGCGTGCCCGAAACGATGCCCCACGTAACAGTCGGTTCAAGGTTTGTCGCCAGGACGAACGGATTGCCCGCTGCAAAACACCAATCGCCTTGTTGCACCGTGTCACTATCAGCGATGGTGGCCGCTGGAAGTGGTTCATCAATGAACATTTTTAGCAACGCAAGATCCCCGGTCGGATCGATTCCTACGACCACAGCATCGAACATCCGACCGTCGCTGAGTCCGCAGCGCATTTGGTGACCGAATGGCGAGGAGACGTGGAAATTGGTTAGCACATATCCATCGCTGGAGATGATCATCCCACTTCCGCCGCCGTCGCCTTTGTCACTAAAAACGCCAACGGTAGATTGAGTCGCATGCTCGATGGCGGCGATCCGTTGTTGCTGTGCTAACAAGACCTTGTCAGAAATTTTAATCAGCGGAGAAGCCGTTTGAGCCTGCAATCGCGAATGAGCGGTGCAAAAAATTATTCCGGCCAAGACGATCGAACACGCCGAGAATGATGAACGCAAGAAGGCAAAGTTTTTTGTGAACATTAATTCGATTTGTCGCTGCATTTGCATCTGAATTCCATTTTTCTATCAACGCAGCAATCGCGGTTGGGCAAACGTTGTTTGAGTTCCAACGTGAAATTGTGACTTGGAATCAACCGCGATTTCTAGCCGCTTGTTGGCTTCGACATCCACCTTCACTTCGACTTTCATCGTATCGCCGGAGAGTTCCTTCTCCCATACGATTTTGCCATCGACAGCGATTTTAATCTGAATTGGTGCCAGCAGCGATGCTTCTTTATTCCGCTGGATCGTTGTCTCTAATTGACGATAGCCTTCCGGCACACGTAACACGATTCGACCAGGGACATTGAACGTCAAATTCTTGCTCGGAAGCTTGCTCGATGACGAAGCATTTGGTTGATCAGCTTCGACAAACCGAGGTGCGAGCAAGCTGCGACGAATCGGCAGTTTGTCAGTCACTCCAAGCATATCGACACACGAGCTTTCAAGCACTTCGACTTGGTCCAGCCATCGCATGTTCGCGGACGCGTAATCGATCATCGCAACTTGATCGCTGGCCAGTTCCATCTTCAGACCGCCAAGTGTTTCGATCGTGAAGCCGCCATCGGCTGACGATGATTTGCATTGAATCGCTTTGCAAAGCAAGCGTGAATCGTTTTTGAGGACGAGCGTCGGTGCGCTTCGAACCGTTCGCGATTCGCGTCGAAACCAAATTGCACCGACTACTTTCGCTCTTGGCGCTGGAATTGTCTGGCCATCGAACTCGAATGCAATCGCTGAGTCATCAATGCTAAGGATCGCGCCATTGAGAAAATCGAGCTGATCGTCACGAAGAATAGCCAGCGAGTCGTAGGTCCGTTCGCTGTCAATCGCTTGGTTCCAGGATTCGAACGCTGAGCTAGGTAACGATTTAAGTTTTGCCGATACGATTGCGTTGTTTGGAAGAGTGATGTTCGCCAGTGGGTCAAAGCCAGAGATTTGCCACTGATCATTTTGACCGGCGATGTCGGACGCGTTTAGTGTGCTTCCATCAGACAAACGCAACTCAATCGAATCGTTGGCGGAAGTCGCTTTGACAGGCAAATTCTGCGCGTTTAGAAACTGCAGCTTTAATATGTTGCTCAATTCAAACCCCAACGGCGTGCTGGCGATCGACACCGAAACTGCTTCGTCGTCGACCGAAATGAGTTCGCCTTGCTGCGCTTTCCCCGTCAAATCGGTCAGTTCGACATCGATTGCAAGCGCGGCCGAATTCCAATCGCCCAGCACCATGGTCAACGCAATCGCCGCAAATGCATGACGAGTAAATAGCTGAACAAAGTCCGGCATCTGGAGACCTTACGGCGATTTGGAAAATTAGCGATCGTGAGAGATAATAAATCGACGTTCAAGTATAACGTTGCCATTGCGATCTGTCGTCGCCGTTTCGCCAATCATTACAGTTGTCCAGCCATTGATGCTTCGTAAGCGTCTGGGCAGGTGATCGGCGTCAATTCCGCGAGTCGCTTGAATACCGAGTCGCGATCGAAAAGCACGAAAGCGTACTCTCTGGAGTTGAGAATCTTTTGCAATCGCTCGGCGGCCAATGCCCGCTCGTATTCGATGAATTGATTATCTAAGGCCGGTTGAATCTGCGAAAACAGTTCGGCGTTGATCTGCTGCATCCGTTCATGCCACATTCGCTTTTCGCCTCTCGGCGGAATTGCAGCGAGCAATTTCCCTTTCTCTTCCACCAACGTAGCAAGATCGGGGCGAGTATTTTGTTCGTTAGTCAAAAATCGTTCCGGACTGAAACGCATCTTGCGCAGCTTTCGCTTCTGCGTTGCTACGCCGACCAGCTCCTCCTCAAGGCCAACCTTCATTGGCAAATAAAGACTGCAGGTTGCAACAAGGAAGGGTCGTGGTTCGATGCCCCAAAGCTGTTTAATTATCAAGTCGGTCACTTGATCGTACTTGCCGCCGCCAATCCCATGTAAGAACAGATCGGCCGCAAAGAGCCGCAGGAAAGTCGTCGTCATCAGCGCTCGTGGTCGGATCTTGATCCCACCAAGCTTAATCGCTTCCCAGTCCGACGATTGCATCCGACAATCGATCAGATCTTGCAGTTGGTAACGAATGTTATTGCGGTCAGTTAAACACCAACGCTCGCCAATCCTCGCAAGCCAAAGTGGCATTCGATCAGGATAATTATCACTGAAAATCCAGAAAGGTGTTTCGATCCATTCGATATCGTCAGCGAATTCGACATTCAATGGCGGAACCGGATGAACGGCATTTCGAATATGATGATGCCGTCGATAAACTCCGCGAGCGCCATTGTAGGCCGCTGTGACCTCTCTATGCCTTGCAAGAATTTCAGCAACGAAGCTACCGAATTCCCAGGTGTCACATAATTGACTTAGCGGTAATTCAAGCGTCCTCCAACCAGCTCGCAACTCACTCTGATGCCGCGCGATTGCCAAGCTCTCCCCGAGTCGATTTCCCACGTTAAGACTGGCTAACATGTCGCGCCAATATTCGCCAAGCAACGGCTTTTCAGTAAGTAAGCCGTGTGACGCCAATTCGACAGCTTCCGGAAAATGCTTATCGATATTCGCTCTTTGATGATCGATCATTTCCCAAGGTAGCGCACGCTCGATTTCTGCGAATGTGATGCTCTTGAGCGATAGACCAACTTGCGCGTCAATCGCCGGCACTTTGATTGAATGGTGCTTGGCAAGATCATGGTCGATCAACAAGTTAATCGCCAATCCGTGATGGCATAGGGCGATTTTTGAGAGCACCGAATTTTTAAACCAGACGCCACTGTGAAAAATTTCGGGCTGATGACCGCTGAGAAAAATTAGCGGTCGATCGATCACCGAATCAGCGGCGATCCATCGCTCGGCCATCTGCCGTAGTTCCTCTTCAACCGCGCCGCCTTCGAGCTGGCCAAGAGGTAAAGATTCGATGGTCCATTGGAACGCCAAAGAAACCAATCGCGATTGAACCCGCGTCCGCAGTTCGTCGAGCCTAATGGGTGAGCATACGTTGTTCGCTCGATCTAGTTCCGCCGGCAACTCGCGCTGATTTTCGGTCGCTATTTCCGCCGCATCATCTAGCGATGGAAAACACAAAGCTGTGTTATTCTGGCGAGGAACGGCGAACGAACGGAAATGGTTAGGGTTAGACACGAGCGACGAGCTATGTGGAATGGATGCTGTGATTTCAAGCGTCGCTTACGAACATTCGCCACGCCTACGCTGGCTGTCCGGCAGCGCGTATCCCCTGGCTAACATTGCTTTGGTCGCTTGTTTGATGATGCTATTATAGTAAGCCAACCGCACATCGGCTTGGTCCAAAGAACCACCAAATGAACGTTCTTCGTCCAAATAAATTCTCGGCACGGGCACTTCCAGAACACGCATGTCCAACATTGCTGCTTGAACCCACAATTCCAACGGCATCGCGTATCCGTTGTCTTGGATATCGAGCTGCCGGAGCGATTCCACGCGATACGCCTTGAAACCGCAAAATGCATCTGTCAGACAAAAACCGAGTTGCTGATTGATTTGCTTTGTGATCTGGCGATTGATAAACAGCCGTTGAGTTGGGGCTTCGCTGTCCCCTTCATAGCTTTTCAAATAGCGCGAACCCGAAACAATATCGACATTTTGACAGGCTGCAACGAACCGCGGAATGCGCTTGGGTTGATGTTGACCATCGCAGTCGAGTGTGACAATCGTTTCATAACCTTCATCAATTGCATATTGGAAAGCGGACTTCAACGCCGCTCCATAGCCGCTGTTGACTTCATGCGATAAAACTTCGATGTCGTTTCGTTCGGCAAGTCGTTGCGCCGTTTGATCAGTCGATCCATCGTTCACAACAAGGACATCGTTTGCGTAACGCTTCACTTCGTCCAGGACTTCGTGAACATGATTTTGTTCGTTATAAATTGGCAGTGCAGCCAACCAGCGTGATTTCATTCCAACAATTCCTTGTTTCGCAAAAACGGACGAACTGTCGTCTACGACGTCCCGTCCAGAGCTAGTGTAGAAGCCTGCAACCTTGCGGCAACAGATTTTCAGCACCAGTCAAGCTTTATTTGGATTCCAACTTTAATAGCAGCCAGTTACCATCTGCCAAAATCGACTTGCCCAGCTTGTCACAATGCTAAGCCGAACTGTAAGCAATTGATGGACCATAAATGGATTCAGGTTCTGTAAAAGACTCGCCGGCATTGGATTTCGAGCGTTAAAAGCGGCCTCAAATTACCTTGAACGAACTTGGGACCCGAATGTTAACCCCTACGACAGAAATTTTGCATCGATGAAATATTGGTTGCTGAAGACCGAACCAGACACTTTTTCGATCGATGATTTGGCAGCTCAACCGAATCAGACCACCGGATGGGATGGAGTGCGAAACTACCAAGCTCGAAATATGCTGCGCGACGATTTCGCGGTCGGCGATCAAGTTCTGCTATACCACAGTAACGCAGCGCCCCCCTGCATCGTCGGCACAGCGACCGTGACTCGCAAAGGCTACCCCGACTTAACGGCCCTCGATCCCGACAACGACCATTTCGACCCCAAGAGCGCAACGGAGAATCCGCGTTGGTTCCAAGTTGATATTCGATTCGCGTCGAAATTTGAAACGCCAATCCCGCTGGAACAATTGCGTTCCGATCCGAAGCTCATCGGAATGGTACTGCTGCAAAAAGGTTCGCGGTTAAGCGTTCAACCTGTAACACAGCCGCAATTCAAGCATATTCTGTCGATCGCTAAAGGTCGCCGAGCCGCAAAGTGAATTCGTGGGCCATGGAAAACAATGCAGACTGTGCATTTTGCGAAACACAGCCTCGAAACCTGCACCACTTAGTCGTCAATTCGACGGCGATCAAGCTGCACTTAAGCGTACCGATTTAAAATACGTCGGTAATAAAATGGTGGCCCCAATGGTAACGTTGACCAGTTGGGTAATAGTTGTGCCACTTTTTGTTGTATACCGGAATTTGCATCTCTGGTGGATATCGGTAGTACATGCTGTCAGCACTGCGGTAGTATTCGTTACCGTAGAAGTTCTGCGGATAATAGACATACGGGTAGTGCATGAACCGATTGTAATCCTGAGGCGTGTTGGAGCCGCCCCACGCGGTGCCATAGGCCTGAGGTTGCTGCGCGTTGCTCACTGACACAAACGATGGCAATATCGCAATCGCCAAGGCAGCCATTAACAGATGCTTACGAACCATTCCGGAATCCCCGCTAACCAATTTGCAGCAAAATCGTCGCTCGTATCCACGCACTCGCATGGTGCAACCACTACAACCTGAGTAACCATCGGCAATAATACGACCGATTCTTGACGGATAATCGGAACTTGATCGGCTTAGCCAGCGGCCCAATACCCGCTTGCGAAATCGGCTCGTAGCAATCAGGATGCTGGTTGCAAAAAGTCGAATTTCGACGGACGCTGGTTTTCTCTGAGTTTTTTCTTCAGACTCGTCAACTCTTTCCTTTTCCTTTTCAAACTTCGGCCATGCGTCTAATTTATCTCGACTACAATTCGACCACTCCGATTGCCGGCGCGGCGCGGGAAGCAATGCTACCGTTTCTCTACGAATTTTATGGCAGCCCCAATACGTCGCATTGGACGGGCGCCGCGGTGGCCGAAGCGATCGAGGATGCGCGGTCCAATGTCGCGTTGCTGTTGGACTGCGAATCGCACGAGGTCGTCTTTACTTCCGGCGGTACCGAAAGCGTAAACTTGGCTGTCCGCAGCGGCATGCAAGCGCTTCAACAAAATTTTGGCGATCGCTGCCAGCTTGTCCTCACTCCCTGGGAATACACGCCATCACATCGCGCCGCTGCCGCTCTTTCGGCCAGCGGTCACGATGTCCAAGTCGTTTGTAGCGGCGGTCCAGCGGGATGGGATCCAGCCGTCATCGCACAATCTGTCGGAGATCGCCCAACGTTGCTGACTCTCACACTCGCCGATGGTGAAACGGGCATCATTCAACCCATTCAAGAGTTGGCTGAACTGCTTTCAAAAAATGGACAACGCGAGCACTGCTTGATCCATTTGGATTGCTGCCAAGCGGTCGGCAAGATCGACGTCAGCGCTGATCGATTGGACGCGGACTTGCTCTCAATATCGGGGCACAAGATGTACGCCAGCAAAGGAATCGGAGCGCTGGTGGTCAGAAACCTAACAGCGATCGAGCCATTGTTATATGGCGAGTGGTACGAACGAGGATTTCGAAATGGAACTCCCAACGTGCCCGGCGTGATTGCACTTGGTGCTGCGGCGCAGCTGGTTTCAAAAAGCGTTCGGAAATTCGCGATGCGCAGCGAGCAATTGTTTTTACAGTTTGATGAAACAACCAAGCAATGCCTCGGTAGCACTTTTGATCCGATCGGAAAATCGACGCGGTTGTTATGCAACACGCGTCTGTTCTTGCTTCCCGATCGCGATGCGACTGCGGTGCTGCAACGAGTCCCAGAGTTGTGTGTCAAACATTATGATCACGCGTCGATCAACGGACATCGGATCAACGGTCACCTGATTGATGATGAGCAGGAAGAAAAAGAGTTCGACGACGATTCAGCTTATGGAATGATCTTAAACAACGAGACCATATCGATCGGCGAGCTGGACGAAACGGCTTTCAATTCGCTGGCTGCTGCGGCACTATCGGCAGCACAACAACGCTCCGCAATTCGGCTCAGCGTGGGATGGAACACGACCGATGCTGACATGATCCACGCTGCAGAATCAATCAGCGAAGCGTATCAGCAAAGCGATGATAACTAACCATCGGTTGGCACGTCACTTCGACGCGGGCAAAAGGACAAGCTGCCCTTCGGCAAAAGGCTGGAACACTGACGTTTTTCAGTCTCGCAAATCTTGCGGTATCGGTGGTGGCGTGGATTTCTTAGATCGCTGAAGTGAGACCGATTCGATCTGCGGCATTTGAGAAAGCTGATTAATTATTTCAACGGCATCAAAGCGACTATTGAGCGTCGCTTGGTACTCATAAGAAATCGCAGTCCCTTTGCGAGCCGTCTCGACACTGATCAGCTCCGTGGATGCAAAGTACAAAGGCAATCGTTCCAACCACAATGGCTCGGTGCCAAGTGTCGCGCGCAATTGCAGAATGTAACTTCCGTTCGGACGTTTCACCGGGTCAGCCAATCCGTTTTGCTGGCGATGTCCTATGATCGTCGCTGCCACTACGACAGCAAAGCCAAGTATCGCTACGACGTATTGGCCTGCGCCGATTGACATCCCAAGTACGACCGACGCAAGAACAAATGCGACATCTTGAGCAGTCGAAACGGCGGTTCGAAAGCGGACAATTGACAAAGCGCCGACAAGACTGAATGCGCGAGCAATGTTGTCGCCGATGATTTGTGTCGCCATGGCGATCAAGATACTCATCAAGATCAACGTCAGCCCCATTGTCTTGTCGCACGTCGCGTCGCGACGTGGACTGGCTAGCCACGCGATCCCGCAGCCGGCAAGCCAAGCGAGCAACAATCGAACGACGATTGTTAGAACCGACGGCATAGTCGCCGTCGGTGAATTCAACCATTCTGGCACTAGAAAAAACCTTTGAAATTTACAGACATGAACAAATCGGCAAACGCGTCACTCCGAGACGCGCGAAATATCCCGATGCCCGTCCGCAGAAAGACGGATCGACTGATGTTATCGACCTTGCAGAAGAAATTCGCGACGTTGGTCGGCAAATTCCTTCAAGCTCATCGACTCACGCCGCATGGGTCGTTCTGGCGAAGCGTCGCTGTCTGGCTTCGAAACAGCTTCACTTGTCGCATTCACGAATGCTTCATAGCTGCCAAGTTTTCGTGTATCGCTTTTCACTTCCGCATCGATCAGCTCGCGATAACTAGCGACGATCGGTCCAAGCGAATTCCAATCGAGCGACTCGCGAGCGATCGTTTGGACTTTCTCCAGATATCTCGCTTGCAAGCTTGGCACGGCTAGCACTTTACTTCGGAGCGGTTTGCTTGGATCGTCCAAACCGATTAACGCATCAAGCTTCACGCCATCGATTTGTGGGCCACCAAAACCACCAAAACCGCGTGGCCCACGGCCTCGACCACGCTCCAACGCATCACCTGGAGTTCCATTCCGTGGACCATTTGGGCGTTGACCGTCTGGGCGTTGTGGATTGGGGCGATTGGCTTGCTCGCGTTCAGGTCGCGGCGCTTCGCCGTCTTCCAAACCAGCAGGCCGATCCGGTCGTCGGTCACCGCGAGCTTGACGTCCGTCTGGTCCGCCACCGAAGCCAGGAGGTCCGCCGCCAAATCCCGGAGGACCGCCCATGCCAGGTGGTCCGCCCATGCCGGGGCCCATTGGTTTTCGAAACGCTTCGTTCATGTCATGCGGTAGGATATGAAACTTGTTGTCTTTATCCAAAAGAATGCTGTAATCACTGGCGCGAATCCAGTAACCGTCGCTATTGATCAATGCATTGTCGAGCGCTAGAAACCACAGCAAACCATCGACGTCCATGATCTTCTCCAATGCGGCTTCGAGCTCCGAGGTTGGCGTTTGGTCCAGCGTGCGGCACAGTGCAATCAACGCTTTCAAGTCTTTCTCGTCGCCCGATTTCATCTCGTAAGGATGCCTGTAGGCATCGAGGTTTTCGCCGCGATATTCCAAGCCACCGCCACCCCGAGGCGAGCCACTGACTTTCCAACGAGCTCCTTTGCTCGATTCAAAATTCTCTCTCACAAACTCTTTATCGAATTGTTGAACATTCGAGTAGATGCCCCAGTTTTCGCCATTGATGACCACGCGTACAAGATTTGCTTTCGGCGCCGCGATATATTTCCGCGCGATCGTCGAATAGAGAACCGAGCTGAGCATCGAATCGTCTTCGTGTGCGTTGAGCAGATTAATCGTTTTGTAGCCGTACAAACGTTGCTCTTCATCTTGCATATCGACCGACAAATTCATCGATCGCTTGTAACCGGGACTGACCATCATATAAGACGACATGCCACGAAATCGAACGCCGACGCCGGGATATTTTTTGCCATCAATTGTGACTGTGGCTGGTACATCAATGTCTGTTTTATGAAAGTCTTGCAGCTCCGCTTCCCAATCGGCGTTTTCAAAATCTAGAAAGATCGTACGTAAAGTTTTTGCATCGTAGAAATCACTTGAGCTGGCCGTCACGTCATCTGGAGAAACGCGAACACCGGCAGTCGGCGGATCGCGTTGTTCACGCCTCGGCCCACCAAAACCTGGCCCACCAAAACCTGGTCCACCAAAGCCAGGCGGACCAAAACCTGGTCCACCTCCGCCGGGCGGTCCAAATGGTAGCGCTGGCGCTGGTTCGCTTTTAATCAAATCTCGGGCGGCGGCCCGCTCGGTTTGGTTGAGCCAACCGTTATGGTCGCTATCGAATTTTGCCAGCAACTCTCGATCGGGCTGATCAGGTCCACCCCGTCCACCAGGTCCACCAGGACCGCGCATCCCTTCAAAAAATCCTGGAAACCAGCCATCTCCATCGCGGTTAGGACCTTGCTGGGTTTCAGGTGGTTGGCCGACCAGCCGCAGCGTTGGTCCGACGATAGCAAGCCCCGTGGCGCTGGCCAAGATAGCGACACCCAACATTCGCTTTCGCATCATTTATTTCCTAGTTTCCGAGCCCGCGGCTGTTTTTTCACAGGCATCAAGCGTTTTGAGAATTGGATCGAAGGCACTTTGCCGCCTTCGGATATGCTCCAAGTGCCGCAGACTTCCTATTTACCGCCGCACATTTTGAAAAATCTTAACATCAGCTTCCAGCTTGCTTTTGCCACCGAACCGCGGCCGATTCGAAATTCGCACACTGGACTAGCATCGGGGCGGCGAATTTTCTAACACCATACTGCGCCGTTTCATCGGTGCTCAAAACTTGAAAAGCGACCTGACCAGAGAGAATCCGCCATGAGCGTTCAATCGTTGTACACTGCGGCCACCGGCATGGATGCGATGCAGACCAAGCTGGACGTCATCTCCAACAACTTGGCGAACATCAATACGACCGCGTTCAAACGCGACCGCGCGAATTTCGAAGACTTGCTTTACCGCAATTCAGTCTATCCCGGCGTGCTCGATGCCCAACAAAACCCAACTCCAACCGGCGTCGCCATTGGACTTGGAGCTCGCGTGCAAAGTGTGCAATCGGACTATCGCCAAGGAACATTGCAAGACACCGGACGAACGCTGGACGTCGCCATCGAGGGACGAGGATTCTTTCAGGTTACCGATCCCGTGACTCAGACGACGGTCTACACTCGCGCCGGCAATTTGGACGTCAATGCCAATGGTCAGCTTGTGATCGGTTCAGCCCAAACCGGTCGAATACTTGAACCGCCAGTAACCATACCGCAAGATGCGACGGACATTGTAATCAACGCCAACGGCTCGGTCTCTGTTCGAGTACCCGGCCAAACCCAGCTACAACAACTTGGTGACATGCAACTGGCGACGTTCGTCAATCCGGACGGGCTTTTGAAGATGGGCGAAAACATGTACAGCGCGACGGATGCCTCGGGAGCACCAATTCCCGGCCAGCCTGGGAGCAACGGGCTCGGCGTGCTGCGCCAAAGTTCGCTTGAGGCATCAAACGTCGAGCCAGTCAAAGAGTTGATCGATCTGATTACTACCCAACGTGGATTTGAGCTCAATTCACAAGCGATCCAAGCGGGCGATCAAATCATGCAGCAAATCGCTAACCTCCGACGATTCTAAAAGCCAATCACACTAGTCCCAACTATCCGATGAAGTTGTCTTACAAATCGATTCGCCGAACTGCTTTCGCCATCGTCTGCGTTGCGCTAGCGGTTCGTCTGGACGGATTGTTTGCTCAGACACCGCCGTTGATGCCGTCATCTAACCAAGGCATGCGCTTGAGCGAACCGGTGCCGCTGGAACTCGCCCGCCAGATAGTCTTCCGGTTGCGAGATCAAATCCAAGTCGACTCAAATCTGTTAACCCTTGGCGACTTGGTTGAATGCGACTCTGCTTCGTCAGCGGTTGTTCAATTGCTTGCCTCGCCACTTGCTCCGACGCCGACCGATGGTCAGTCGCAAACTTGGAACGCCGCGGACATTCAAGCCTTGCTAAAGCTGCGTGGCTTTGACACCTCACGTTTGGGCTGGACTGGCAGCTCGCAATGTACGGTGACGCGGCAATCCAATCCCATCGCGACCAACGTTTTAAGTAGCGATCCAAGTTCGCCCGAAACCGATTTTGTTTCAACGAACGTCTCGCGGTACCAGTCAACACAAGCCGAACGCAACGTCACAGATGCGCTAAAAGAATATCTTAAAGTCGCTTCGAATTCGAATGTGCAGTATGAAATGACGGTGGAATTGCCGCCTGCTGGCGTTGTCTACCTTCAAAATCGTCGCAGCATTATCGGCATCAGTGGCGGCGAAGCGCCATGGATCGGACGACAGCGATTTAACTTGCAAACCAAACAACGCGAAGGCGAAGTGGTGATCGAAGTTGCGGCCGATGTGCAGTTGCCGCCAATGATTTTTGTCGCTGTCCGTTCGCTGGCTCGTGACCACGTGGTTCAAGAATCGGATCTGCAGTTAGCGACCATTCCGAAGTCAGCTCGCTACACGCGTGCGCAATGTTTCGAATCGCTTGACGGTTTAGTCGGCAAGCAACTTAATCGCGCACTAGCGTCCGGCCAAGCGATAGAACGGGGCTTCGTAGCCAACCCACGACTGATCGATGCATACGACAATGTCGAAGTTCATGTGCGATCGGCCGGTTTGTTAGTGACGACGCCTGGCAAGGCGATGCAAGGTGGCGGAATGAACGACCTAATCACTGTTGAGATCATGCCATACCGCTCCAAGGTCTCCGCAAGAATCGTCGAAGCCGGCGTGGTCAGCGTGGTAACACCGTAAAATTGAGTTAGGCGAGAGAAAGCAAATTTATGTGCCATTCAATATTAAAGCTAAACGCGTTCCTACTAGTCGCGTCGGTCATCACATTAGGTGCATCGACTTGTTTTGCGCAGCGTAGCAGCTTGTTTCAGGATCCTGCGTCGATCGTCAATGGCGGTCAATTGCAAAGCGGTGCACCGGAGACGTCTTACGGAAATCAACGAATTAATCAAGCTGGACCAACTGACGGCTGGCGTCCGCCGCAAGCCAACGGAAACTTTGTAAATCCGATGGCTGGTTTGCTGGATGATTCAGCAAATTCTTACGCAGGTGTTAGGCCAGCGGTTGGCAATCAACTTGCCGGGCAGGGACAAAGCTTAGCCAACGCGTCATGGATTTATACTCCGCTTCCGCCACCTCGCGTCCTGCAGATCCATGACCTGGTCAGCATTCGCGTCGATGAAACGTCACAAACGACCGCCAGTGGACAGGCTCAAGCACGAAAAAATGCAAGCTTGGATATTTTGCTTTCAGATTGGGTTCGCTTCGACGGTTTAGATACCATCAAGCCCACAAATGAATCAGACGGCGAACCACGCCTTGCCGGCCAAAACAACGAAGTCTACCGAGCCGACTCGACGCTGAGAACGCGCGAATCGATGACCTTCAACATCAAGGCCGAGATCGCCGATATTCGGCCCAACGGTTTGCTGGTTCTCTCAGCGACCAAGGGCATCAACGATAACGATAACAGGTGGGAATTGTCGCTGAGCGGCATTTGTCGTCCGACTGATATCGGACCAGACAATGTGGTACTGAGCCGCGATATATTCGATCTGAACATTTCGAAGAATGAAGCCGGCCAAGTCCGCGATGGCTATTCCCGCGGATGGGTTTCCAAGTGGTTCGGTCGCTTCAAACCTTTTTAACGCGTTGATAACTTAGCGGCGGCCAAGCACCGGCAAGGCGAGACGACTCGGGACGCTGATCCAACGTGGCCACGCGCGGCCTTGCAAGCGGCAATGCAACTGCCACAACAACGACTCATAGCCACGGACCATTGCATCAAGCGAGCCATCTTGCTCGACAAGCTCCCGTCCGCTTTTTCCCATTTGTTGAGCCAGTTGAGGGTCGCTGCAAATCGACATGATTGCATCGGCAAACTCCGCAGGCTCACGCGAATGAACTAAGTATCCGGTCCGGCCATCAATCACGCTCTCCCCAACCGAACCAACGTTAGGTGCAACGACTGGTACTTGGCAAGCAAGCGCTTCAAGAATCGAAACCGGTTTGGCTTCATTCTTACTGGTCAGCGTAAACACATCCATTGCGGCGAGATATCGTTGAGTATCGTTTCGTGAACCAAGCAACCGAATTTGGTCGGTCAGCGACGCGCTGGCAATCTGCTGCTCGATCGCTGATCGCTCCGGTCCGTCGCCGATGACGAGAAACTTGCAATTTGGAATCTTTTGCAAGATTGTTTGAGCAACCCGAATGAACAATCCATGATCTTTTTCGGGTCGCAACGCTGCGACAATGCCGACGATTGGGTCGGTCGCTGCGAAGCCAAGTTCTTGGCGAACTTCCGCTCGCATTTTTGGGCGAGCGATAAAGCGTTCAGTATCGATTCCGTTGGGGACAACAAAGACACGATTGCGAGGCAGTCGTGCGACGTTGCAGAGATATTCTCGATGCGAATTGCCGACGGCGATGAACGCATTGGTCAGTGGTGTCAGCATCCGATTTGCGAAATTGATTCCGTCAGGCCAGCCTGTCGAATGCAGTGCTGATGCGGTGATGCCAACGCCTGCCCAACGGCTGGCTAATCGACCCCAAAACATTTTGTCCCCAGCGCCGACTGTCACCACAGCATCGGCTTCGCATTCGCGAAAAATGTGGGTCAAGTTTGGAAAGACCTTGATATCCATTCGACCGCGAGTGATCGAGTGAAATGTCGGAATCTGTTTGGCAAGTGACTCGCCGATTGAGCCGAGCTCTTTGAGACAGACCAAGTGGGGACGAATCCGTGCGCGATTGCATCGCAGGATCAAATTCTGCAACAACGTTTCGGCGCCACCAACATGCATGCTGGTGATGACAAACATTGTGTTGAGCGGCCTAGATTTAGGCTTCACGATGGTTTGGATGATATGACGCTCCTGGCACCTTTTTGATATTGGATCTTCGATCCGCGACGCAACTTGCGTGGATCGAGTGTGAGCCAGTTGGCGAGCATGGAAAGGCTCGGATCGCCGTGAATTCGTTGCAAATGGAAGTCATCTTCGCCGGGCCAATTCCAACCGCCATAAGCGCTCAGAAAACCTTTGTAGCCAGCCGCCAAAACCATATCGATTGCGGCCTGGCTGATGTGTTCGGGCAATCCGTACGGGAAAGCAAAGTAGTCGATGCTTTGTCCGGTCCAATCTTGCAATTGTTTGCGGCTGTCAACGATCTCGTTATGCAAAAACTCTTTCGAATGAGGGCGACCAAAATGAGGATGAGTCTGAGCGTGCGAGCCAATTTGAACTCCGCGATCGGCCATCTGACGAAGTTGTTCGATCGTATTGATCGGCAACGGCTGGCCACGTTTGACGTCATGTTCGAATGGCATTTGCAACGCAACGTTCCTGCTGCTGGCAAAGTAATAGCAGGGGATTTGGCGATTAATCAACTCTGGAATCGCCCAATCAAAATTTTCAGCATATCCGTCGTCAAACGTAATGCATACCTGCATCTTGTCACGACTGGCATCGTTTTGCGAAGCTTGGATTTCTTCGAGCGTCGAGAAGCCGACGTGTTGACGCAGCCAATCCAAATGGGAGGCAAACTGACGCCGAGAGATTGTCCAATCGTTGGGATGTTCGTCAGCGACGCGATGATAAAAAAGTATCGCCGCTGGCATTTGTTTACGGCTGATCAAATCATGCAAGATCCGCTCGCGCCAGCGCGTTGTCGCTAGTCGATAAGATTGCAAGAGTGTTTGACGCAGCAGAGACATTGAACAGCATGATTTTGACGACGGGCAGCAGCAATTGCAAAACTTGTGAGGCTACAATTCCCAAAACTTGACAATGTTATGTGGCTCACACTAGTCGCCTCCGCAAATTGTGGCTGAGCGATCGAACATGAACATGACGAAAACTTTACCGTCTGTGACGAATGCAACGATCAAGCGGACATCGTCGCGCGAGGAAAGCGTACCGGCAGGCTATTTCTTCAGCAATTCTGGCGAGAGTCTAGCGAGAGGTTATGGTTGCGGGGGAGTTTTCCGAAGTTATGGAATTTGCAGTCATCATTCTTGCCATCGCCATGGCCGTTTGGTCGTTAACGTTTTTGCGTTATCACGATCTGCCATTGGGCTGCGCAATATTTCTATCCGTCACAAGCATCTTCTCTTCTGAGTTCTTTGGCATCGACGCTGGAGGATTGACTTGGACGTTAGATCGATTTTGGATCGTCTGCTTAATTGTTCAAATCGTTTACAACTGGCGCGTTGGACGAATTCGTTGGAGACAATTGCACAGTGGCGATTTACTCCTGTGCAGTTTTGTGTTCTGGCTGATATTTCGAATTGTTGGATTTCCACTTTCAGCTCAAGTGCCCGATCAGCCGTCAACAATTATGCATTTGATCAATGGCTACTTGATTCCAATCTTTGTGTATGCATTGCTGCGTGTTTCGCGAATTACGCCAGCATCGATTTATCCAGCGATCGTTTTGCTGTTGCTCTTTGGCGTTTATTTGTCGATCACCGCGGTACTTGAGTCGCTGGCAATGTGGTCGCTAGTTTTTCCAAAGTTTATCGGCGATCCATCGTTGGGGATTCACTTTGGTCGCGCTCGCGGGCCGATGTTGCAATCGGTGCGGTTGGGCGTCTGTTTGAATTTTTGCTTGATCGCGCTTTGGACATACGTCTTGTTCTTGCGACGTTATGAACGATGGGCGTGGACCGTGACAGCGTTTTTAACGCCGCTTTTTCTATTGGCAATTTATTTGACCAAGACGCGTAGTATTTGGATGGGCACGGCGGTTATCTTATTGGTGTCGCTCTGTTTGATGTTGCGTGGAAAGATGCGAACGATGACGCTTGGCGGCTTGATGCTGGCAGGAGCTTTTGGCGGAGTCGTGATTGGTCCGTCGCTGATCGCGTTCAAGCGAGAATATTCTGAAGCGGAGACGTTGGAAAGCACCAGGATGCGAGGCGCTTTTGCTTACGTTTCTTATTTAATGATCAAGGATCGACCGATTGCTGGTTTCGGTTTTAATCAATTCCAAGTTTATAATCGACCGTATCTTGATGACCGAACGACGACGATCCGCTTGGAGTCGATTCGCGGTTATGTGCATCACAATTCATATGCCAGTATCTTGGTCGATCTCGGGTTGATTGGCGGTATTTTGTACGCTGGGGTGGTCATCGCGTTTGCCCGAATTGGCGTTCGGCTTTACCAAAACAACGCAGCACCTCCCTGGGCGCGAGCTTCAGCAATTTTTGCTTGCGGTGTAGTCGCTTGCCATGCGATCCAGATGGCCTTTCACGAGATTTCGTTTTCAACCATCGAGAATACGTTAGTTGCGATCTCGTTGGGCTTAATGACGTCGTGCTATCAAGATTTTGCAACTTCAACATCGATGGGGCAGCGTTGGTTGCGATGGCGTGGTTTGCAAAGTGGCCAAGTTTTCAGCGGTGTTGCTCCCCACGCTATCCAAAACTAGCCAAAGGCCGTTCGAGGCGATATTTGATGAGAAAGGTGAGTCCACGCTCAGCTGCAAAAAATCTAAGTCGAAACAGCGACTTACTCTGAATTGAAGCCGGCTGAGGTTGAGCTCAACGGCGTATCGTCTTAGAATTGGCAGATTGTGCGATCGCCATCTGTAGATCATTAGGAACCTGACTTTGAGCCAATTGCGTCGAAACGTAGCCGTGTTGGGCTGCACTGGAAGCATTGGCTGTGCGACGCTAGAAGTGATTCAATCGTTAGGTCACCCGTTTGCTGCTTGGGCGGTCTCGGCCCATCAAAGCTTCGAGAAACTACGTCAATCGGCTGACCAGTTTCAGTCTAAATTTGCCGTTCTGACCGATCCAACGACCGCAGCCACAAATGCTTGGCAGTCGACTTGGCGATCGAGATCCGAGCCTCAAGCTATGATTGGCCGCGAGGCGCTGGTCGAGCTTGTCCAGTCGCCAGAATTGGACATTGTCGTAGCAGCAATTGTTGGATCGGCTGGTTTAGAAAGCTGCTTGGCCGCCGCAGATGCTGGAAAACGGCTAGCGCTGGCTAATAAAGAGGCCCTGGTGGTGGCCGGGCCGCTGCTGACGCAAAAGTGCAAGGCGTCTGGAGCCGAGCTGTTGCCGGTGGACAGCGAACACAGTGCAATCTTTCAAGCTTCCCTCGCTGCCAGTCATCCAGCTCAGATCGAGCGATTGGTTCTGACGGCTTCCGGCGGTTCGTTGCGGCAGTGGCCGGCTGAAAGATTAGCCGAAGCGACGGTCGAAGATGCACTGAACCATCCGACGTGGAAAATGGGGGCCAAAATCACCATCGATTCAGCCACGATGATGAATAAAGCGCTCGAAATCATCGAAACCCGTTGGCTTTTTGACGTCCCAGCCTGCGACATTTCGGTCGTCATCCATCCGCAATCGATCATTCATTCGATGGTAGAATTCGTCGACGGTTCGGTCGTAGCGCAGCTTTCGCCGCCTGACATGCGGCTGCCAATTCAGTATGCGTTGACGTACCCTGAACGAAAAACCGGTCCAGCACGTAAATTGGACTGGTCGGAAGCGATGCAGTTGGACTGGGCTCCGGCCGATTTAGACCGCTATCCGGCTCTTGAGCTAGGCTTTGAGGTCGCGACCGCTGGCGGGACCAGTGGCGCGGTGCTCAATGCGGCGAACGAAGCTGCTGTAGCGTTGTTCCTAGACAAAAAGCTAAAATTCACCGAAATCACGACTGCTGTCGCCGAAGTGCTGCATCAGCATACCTTTGATCATTCACCTACTCTCACTCAACTCCTAGAACTGGACAGTTGGGCTCGTCGCGAGGTTTTGCGATGGAGCCAACTGGCAAAAGGCTCCTGTGCATGAACACGTTTTTAAGTTTGCAAGATGGGTTTTTACCGACCATGACGTGGTTGCTGGCCGCTACCGAGATCGCCGAGCCGTCGACGCTGGCCGGTTATTTGACTTCGTTTTACACGATTGCAATGGTCGCCCTGGGGTTGGGGTTCGTCATTTTTGTGCACGAATTAGGACATTTTTTAGCAGCCAAAACTTTCGGCGTGAAATGTGAAAAGTTTTACGTCGGTTTCGACGTGCCAATTTCAATCGGGCCAATCAAGTTGCCGGCCAAGCTAGTGCATTTTCAGTGGGGCGAAACCGAATACGGTATCGGTGCGATCCCGCTGGGCGGATACGTCAAGATGCTGGGCCAAGACGACGATCCTCGCAAGGCGGAACAGGAAGCGAAACGAATTCGCGAGGCCGGCGGCGATTCGGTCGAACTGACAGCCACAGGCTTGGACCCACGATCTTATCCAGCCAAACCGGTATACGCGCGGATGGTCATCATTTCCGCTGGCGTGATCATGAACTTGATTTTCGGAGCGATTTTCGCCGCCGCCGCGTTCATGATTGGCGTGCCGTACAATCCGTCGATTGTTGGTTCGACGCTGCCCGGCGATCCAGCTTGGGTTAATGGTTTGCAACCAGGTGATCAATTCATTAACGTCGATAACAGCCGCCCGGAAACTGACGAACTGCGTTTTACCGATATGACCGAGGCGGTGGTGATGCACGGGATTCGCAGCCCCGAAGAACCGCTTTCAATGGTCGTTTTGCGAGACGGTGAACGCAAAGAATTTAATTTTGTCGGCACTCGCGAACACGACGAACGCGGCAAGTACATGACGATCGGCGTGACGTCGGCGATGATGGCCAAAATCATGGGGACGAGCGTTTTCGATCGCAAAATCGTTTATGAATCCAAACTGCCCAACAGCCCAGTGACGCTGCCAGATTTCAATCTTGACGAACGAATCGTCGCGATCGACGGTCAGCCATTGCCGAATTTCCCAGGCCAGCCTGCCGCGGGCTTGTTTGAACTGCAAAAGCTTCTCGATCCGAAATTTGATAAACCAGTGACTGTCACCGTCGCAGCAGCAAACGCCGAAGGCAAATCGGGTGACGCTGCATCATCGCAGACTCGCGACGTAACTTGGCAACCGGTTCCGCGTCGAACGCTCGGCATTTCAATGGCTGTTGGGCCAGTCAAAGCGATTGGTAAGGGCACCTTGGCCGAAGAAGCGAAAGTCGGCTTGGGTGATCGACCAACGATGTTGAACGGCGAGCCGATCGAAGACGGATTAACACTGCATTTGGCCGTTGCGAAACTCGCTGGGAAGACTGCCACGTTGACTTTGAAGCGAATGGCAAACGATGGTGCGGAAAACACCGATGAAACTTACGAATTTGCGTGGCAAGTGCCCGAGCAATTCATCCTTTCACACATCGGTTACGGTCGCGAAGCGGTGGCGGGATACGAGCTGCCAGGCTCCGGTCTGGTTGTCAGCGTGTTGCGCGAAGTCAGCCGTGTCGAACCCGATTCGCTAGCGGAGAAATCGGGTTTGAAAGCGGGCGATTTGGTGCAACAAGTCCAGATCATGCCTGCCGACGGAGAGCTCGGTGAAGTTTACAAGAAAATGTTTCGTGGAAATGGAGCGTTTGAAGAGCAAACACTTGATGGTTTCCGAAACTCTGTCTTTTTAAATGAAATGATCCAAGAACTGCCTGTAGGATCGACTGTGAAGCTGTCTTACAAACGAGATGCGGAAATCAATCAGTGCGATGTTCAAGTCCAATTCGACAAAGATTGGTCGGCTTCGGACCGCGGCGTCGCATTTTCGCCCTTCAGCGGGACGTATGTTGAGAGCAATTTTGGCACCGCTTTGGTCCTCGGGGTCGATGAGGTCAAACATCGAATGCTCGGTGTTGTCGACTTTCTGCGGATGCTGGCGACTGGCAAAATGAATTTGCGAATGATGGGCGGACCGGGCGTGATTTTCTACGCCGCGTCTCAAGAGGCAGCCGCCGGTCCAACTCGCTTGCTTCTGTTTCTGACTATGCTCAGCGCGAACTTGGCGGTCATCAATTTCTTGCCAATTCCAGCCCTCGATGGCGGTCACATGGTGTTTTTGGCCTACGAAGCAATCCGTGGCAAGCCGGTCGATGAGAATTTACAGATGCAATTGACGCTCGGCGGAGTTTTAGCCCTGCTGAGTCTAATGGTCTTTGTGATCATCAACGACGTGATGAATTTATCTCGATTGTTCAGTTAACATGACGGCTCCGACAATCTACAATCGTCCGAAGAGTTACGGTGAATTTTCCGCTGGCCTGTGTCGCGCCTAATACCAAACGGTAACGCATCGTGCGTGCGGTGATTTGCTTACGATTAGATTGAGAACTTTAAGACTGTGCAGAAAAACGCCGTTCAGACGCTGATTGTTGGTGTCGCAATTCCTAGCGGTATTGTTGCGATTGCCTTGCTGATTTATTTCGCCATGGGCGAGTCCAAGCCCCAGCAAATTATCCAGACAGATAACAGCGTCGAAGCGGTTTTGCTGAGAATTCCGATCGTCGAAGTCGCCGAGGTGATGTCTTACGACCCAAGCCAAACACTCGATATCGAATGCAACGGCGTGGTCGTTCCGTTTCGTGAAATTTCGCTCGCAGCCGAAGTCGCTGGGCGCGTCGTCTACAAAAACGAAAAATGCCGTGCAGGAAATTATTGCGAGGCGAATGAATTACTATTCAAAATCGACGACCAAGATTACAAGCTCGACGTTGAACGACTGACCGCGCAACGTCAAAGCGAATATTCGCAACAACAGGAATTGGAACAGGAGATTTCGAACTCCGAGCGACTAGTCAGCGTTGCCGAACAAGACTTGGAGATTCAAGATCGCGAGATAAAGCGTTTGCTCGACTTGCCATCCGGATATGCAAGCGCAACAGAGTTGGACGCCGCTAGTCGAAGCCGTCTGGCAAGTGTCAACACAGTTACAACGCTGCAAAATCAATTGGACTTGTTGCGAACACGTCGCACGCGAATTGAGCTGGCAGAGAAACTCGCGATTTCACAGCTTGAACAAGCCAAAGTCAATCTCGCCCGGACAGAAATTCGAGCTCCGATTGCTGGAATCATCGTCAACGAAAACGCTCAAACAGACTCGTTTGTGACCCGCGGTCAGACGCTTTGTACGATGGAAGATACAAGTTGTGCAGAGGTTTCGATCGACTTGCGTACCGACCAGCTAGCCGCAATTCTTGATCAAAATGACGCTGGTAATGCCAAAGTTACTGAAGTCGAGTCGGTCGTCGACAGCTCGGCCAACCAAGAAACATCGGTGATTACCGAACGTATTTCGCAAAGCTACCAATTGCCCCAAACGCCAGTGACGATCGTCTACCGATTGGCTGGTCGCGAGAGTACCCAGTACCAATGGGACGGCATCCTTAGCCGTTACGAAGGTGTTGGCGTCGATCTTCAAAGCCGCACGATATCGGTACGAGTGACAGTTCCCGAACCACGAAAAGTCCGGGTTGTTTCGAGCGAATCGCAAACACACTCGCCCGATACCAGCAATCGTCGCTTGGTTCCCGCACTTCTGAGAGGCATGTACGTCCAAGCCGTTTTCAAAACAACGCCCAGTCGCGCGATGGTCCTAGTCCCGAAACTGGCCGTTCGCCCAGGCGGTGATGTCTGGAAGTTTAGCGAAGACAAAGCTGCACTTAAGAACTTGGTAAGTAAAAACACGGCGTTGACGCCCATCGGCAACACAAAATTGGTCGGCAAAAAGGGTGAGCATTCATCAAATGCGGCCGATGAAAAGACTAAAGACGCACCGGAAGTTCCGGCCGATATTTGGAACGTGGGTCGCGTCGAGGTCATATCCAACGTTCGAACAGTCCGACTGGTAGAACGTCCTGACGTGAAGGCGGTTGCCGACCAGCTCGCCAAGCGCGGCCTCGATCCAAGCGGCGAGTTCTGGGCAATTCAAGCCACTGAAACGCTACAACCTGGAACCCAGGTCATCATCACGCCGCTTGCCGCGATAATGGGCGATGGCTCTGATATCGTACGCTTTGAACGTTGACAAAGTAGGATCGGCCTACCATCAAGCTCTTCGATGTTTGATTACGCTGAACGAGAAATTTTGCGTTGCCCAGCTTTATCCAACAGCGGTTGCAAAGGCGACGGCGTGTGAGCGGCAATGGGAAATCGATATCATCACCTGAGTAATACCGATCTGCGATGCAATCTCCGCCGCGCGATTGTGTAGCAAGATTGAGGGACTACCGGACGTCGCCTTTTGGACCTCCACGTCCGTCCAACGAATGCCTCGCGTCCAGCCGGTCCCGAGAGTCTTGAGAACCGCTTCTTTGGCAGCCCATCGACCCGCATAATGTTGCGTCGAAGTCCTTCTTGCGGCACAGTAGACAATTTCACGAACGGTGAACACGCGATGTAAAAACAACTCGCCGTGACGATCGATCATTTGCGCGATCCGAACGCATTCGATAATGTCGGTTCCCACGCTGATTACTGAACCTGGCACTCGAATCGGTGCAGTTGTCATCTCAAAGGCTCCTAATCAATCCGCAAGCTTGTTGCGCTCGATGCAGAACGTCACCGGCCACTTTTCGAGCCTTCGCAGCACCCTCGGCCAAGATCGAATCGACCTGGTCTGGATCAGCTTCCAATTCAGTCCGTCGTTGACGTGCGGTTGCAAAAAATGCATCGCTCGCATCGGCAACACGTTTTTTCATCTCGCCATATCCAAAGCCGCCACGACGATAGATCTCAGCAACTTCGCTGACCTCTTGCTCGCTGGCCATTAATCGCAACAGGGCGAACAAGTTGTCAGTTGCGGGATCTTTTGGCTCTTCCATCGCTCGCGAATCAGTTGCGATCCGCATGATTTTTTTGCGAGCCGCTTTGGGATCTTCAAACATACCAATCGTATTGTCATAGCTCTTGCTCATCTTTTCGCCGTCGGTGCCGGGCACCTTGCTGGCATCTTTTAGCACCCGCGCCTCGGGCAGCTTGAAGACCTCGCCGTAATGTGCGTTGAATGAACGCGCCAGATCGCGACAGACCTCGATATGCTGAATTTGATCTTCGCCAACGGGAACCCAATTCGAATCGTAAGCCAAGATATCCGCCGCCATCAGGACTGGATACGTAAAGAGTCCCGCATCCGCCGACACACCTCGAGCTTTTTTGTCTTTGTACGCATGGCAGCGTTCTAGCAAGCCGATTGGTGTGCCTGTCATCAAGATCCAGCAGAGCTCCGAAACTTCAGGCACAGCGGACTGAACAAACAGAGTTGCTTTGGCTGGATCCAAACCCAACGCCAATAAATCCAAGGCCGCATCCCGCACGTAACCGCTCAGCGTTTGTGGATCGCGAACGGTCGTCAAGGCATGTAAGTCGGCAATAAAATAAAAGCCATCGTGATCATGTTGCAATTCGATGTACTGACGAATTGCACCGAAATAGTTGCCCCAATGAAATCGCCCAGTCGGTTGAATTCCAGATAAGACTCGCATGAATGACTGACTTGAAAATGGCGCCAAAAATTTGTACCCAGCGAAAGTTCGCCAGCGACTCGTGGTCATTACGCGGTCGGAGAATCCGCGACCGGCGCATTCTTCATTTTGCTAGTTCGGTCGAGAATACCGTTGACAAAACTGCTTGAATTCTGATGCCCGTAACGCTTCGCCAGTTCGATCGCTTCATTGATCGCAACGCGATCCGGAACATCGTTATGCAGCAATTCGAACGTCGCCAACCGCAAGATGTTTCGGTCGATCGTTGACATTCTTTTCACCGACCAGTTCACCGCAAACTCGCTGATCGATTTGTCCAGTTGCTCGCGATTTTTTCGAACGCCTTGCAGCAGATCTTTTGCGAACTTGACCAACGGTTTATTTGCCAACATCCGGGCAGTAATAAAGTTGTCATCCAGGGCAAGATTACGCGTCGGATTCAAATCGTCTTGGAAGAGCACTTGCAAGACGATTTCTCGGGCTCGTCGTCGGGTGGTCATTTAGCTGGCGTTGAGAGGACTTGGCTAGTGGAAACCGCTATGATCGATTGCCAACCCCA
>JBGSKY010000247.1:0-2639 GCA_041740995.1 Pirellulaceae bacterium | reverse complement strand
GGATTGGTTGACTTGGTTGCCAATCAAGGCGAAATGGAGACTGAACTGCAGAGTTACTGCCAATCGATTCTGAGTGCAAACAGAAACGCGATCTCGCAATTCAAAGCAATACTCAACGACCAACAACGAGCATTGCGGGACGAGAGCGCGGCGATCGAGGCCTCTCGTTCAGTGACCTGCTTGCAAGACCCCGACACAAAACAACGTCTACACGACTTCTTAACCAAGAAGGGAAAGAGGTGATATGAGCACACCGCAAGCACTCGAAGGAATCCGCATTCTGGATTTCAGTCACGTTTACCAAGGCCCTGTGGGAACTCAGATTCTTGCTGACTATGGCGCCGATGTCATCAAAGTGGAGCGTCCCGGCAGCGGAGACTGGAGCCGGTCATGGGGACCGTTTTCCAAAGACGTCTCCATGCCTTTTGCCAATCTCAATCGCAACAAACGTTCGATCACAGTCGACATGAAGCAAGAGGAAGGCAAGACAATGATTCTTAAGTTGGTCGAAAAGACCGACATCCTCGTCCATAACTTTCGCCAGGGAGTAATGGAGAAACTTGGCTTTGGATACGAGGATCTGAAAGCTGTGAACCCTGCTCTTATTTTCGCAACGTCAAGCGGCTGGGGCGACACTGGACCGTACGCTGAACGTGGTCGCGGTGGACATGACATGATGGCTCGCGCGGAAGCCGGTTGGTTTACGTTTTACGATGAAGAGAAACCTCCGATACCTGGCGGGATCAGCATTGATTACGCCGCCGGGCTGAACCTAATGGTCGGAGTCTTGACCGCCCTGGCTCACCGCCTTCGCACCGGCGAGGGGCAATACGTTTCGACCGACTTATTGAGTGTTGCCTTTCATGCGCATGCGTGGGACGCCGCCGCCCAGTTGAACCGCGAGAAGATTGACCGGCCTGCCGCAGTGGGAGGAACGGAAGCAGCGATCAACAAGGCATTCAAAACCCAAGACGGGTTCATCGAGATATCACCGGTCTTCTCCGACAACGCCTTGCGAGACATTTCAACGGCGATGGACTTGGGAGATCTGTCCCTGAAAGAAGAATTCCGAACCGAAAATCTTCAGATCGCCAATCGAATCGAACTGAACAAAATTCTGGCTTCAGAATTTTTTCGGAAGACCACGTCCGAGTGGATGGAGTCTCTGGAGAGCCAAGGCGTCTTGTGTGCTCGCATCAACAGTTTCCAAGACGCTGCTGCCGACCCTCAAATCGCTTGCAACAACATGGTTGTCAGCATGACAGACCCTGAAGTTGGTGAACTGAAGCTGCTAGGGACTCCAGTGCGACTGAAAGGAACACCACCGCAACTGAAATCGTTCCCTCCTAAACTCGGACAGCACAACCGAGCGGTCGCTTTGGAACTGGGCTACACCGAAGACGAAATATCTGATTTCTTTGAAAAAGGCGTTTTGGCGAATGATCAGTAAAACTCTTTTCCTATTCGGATTCGGGCTATTCGCCTTAATGGCTCTGCCTTCTGCGTGGAGTTCTGAAAGACCGAACATCGTGTTCATTCTCACTGATGATCAAGGGGTGAACGATGTTGGTTGCTATGGCAGTGAAATCCGCACGCCGAATATCGATTCACTTGCCCATGAAGGGGCAAGGTTTGACAACTTTTATGTGGCATCGTCGATCTGCACACCTTCTCGCTTCGCGTTTTTGACAGGCCAATACCCAAGTCGATCGCAAGATGAGCTCCTGGGGGCGCTCATGTACTTGGAAGACAAGAAGAGAGGCGTGCGTGACAGCGAAACCACAATCGCCAGTGTGCTGCAGCAGGCCAAATACTCGACCGCGCTGATCGGCAAGTGGCATTTGGGCCACGGAGCCAAAGAATTCTTGCCGACGCGTCACGGCTTTGACTTCTTCCGAGGTCACACCGGTGGATGCATAGATTTCTACACCATGTGTTACGGCAATGACAAGGATTGGTACGAAAACGAAACGATCGTTGACAAGACAGGCTATGCCACCGACCTGATCACCGACGAAGCCGTGGCGTATCTGAAAGCGGACGAGCGAAAAGAGAAACCGTTTTTCTTAATGCTCTCTTACAATGCTCCGCACTACGGTAAAGGCTGGGACGACGGAAACCAAGCAGCCATCAATATCATGCAGCCACCGCCAAAAGATTTGGCGAGAGTCAGTTACATCGAGGATCCCACTCGACGTAAGTTCGCAGCGAAGGTGGTGAACCTTGATGATGGCATTGGGCGTGTTCTGGAAGCAATCGACACGTCGAACCTGAGAGAGAACACACTGGTCATTTTCGTGACGGATCATGGTGGCGATCCGAAATATGGCGGGAGCAACAAACCACTCAGGGGTCAGAAGGCGGGCTTGTTTGAGGGTGGCATCCGTGTTCCTTGCCTGATGCGTTGGCCGGCAAGAATTGATCCGGCCAAGAAGATCACTTCCATGGTCAGTGCCCTAGATTTCTTCCCCACTTTCTGTGCGATGGCAAACGTGGAGTCTTCATCAACCAGGTCAGACGGCATGAATGTCCTGGAGGTAATCTCTGGAGATCAAGAGATCGAAGATCGTGAGCTGTTCTTTGAACTCGGACGGCATATCACATTCGAGGGGCGGAGTTGGTTTGCTCTCCGAGAAGGC
>JBGSKY010000246.1:0-15074 GCA_041740995.1 Pirellulaceae bacterium | reverse complement strand
ATCGAAGGCTCAGATCGAACAGCTTCGCCAATCGATCATTGAACATGATCATCAATATTATGTCTTGGCCGAACCAAAGATTAGCGATACGCAATACGACCAATTGATGAAGCAGTTGATGGAACTTGAGAGCCAACATCCTGAATTTGCCGATTCCAATAGCCCGACCGTTCGGCTTGGCGATCAACCGGTGGAAAGTCTGCGTCAGGTCGAGCATCGATTGCCGATGTTGTCGATCGAAAATACTTACAGCGAACAAGAGTTACGAGACTTCCTCAATCGAACGCAAAAGTCGCTTGATGATGCGGCGATAACCTGGGTGGTCGAATGGAAGATTGATGGTGTAGCCGCATCATTGATTTATGAACGCGGTCAATTGAAAACGGCGTTGACGAGAGGCAATGGCGTTTTCGGCGATGACATCACACACAATATTCGAACCATCGCGTCGCTGCCGCTGCGTTTAGAACACCGCGATGTACCGGAGTACCTTGAACTGCGTGGCGAGGTCTACATGCGGAACATCGATTTGGTGACATTGAATGAAACTCGCGTTGCCACTGGTGAAGCGGCCTTCAAGAATACTCGGAATGTGACCGCCGGAACGATCCGATTGCTCGATCCGCGGATTGCTGCAACGCGGAATTTACAATTCTTTGTACATGGCATTGGTGCCTGCAGCGCGTTACCGACCGCGACCCATAGCGACTTTCTTGGGTTGTTGGAAAGATGGCGATTCCCAGTCACCCCCGATGCGAAGGCGGTTGCCAACGCTGATGAAGTCGTTCGTGAGTGTGACGAACGGATGAACCGATTGCACGAATTAGATTTTGAAGTGGATGGGTTGGTCGTTAAAGTCGATCGCTTCGACCAACGCGAATCATTGGGCCAGCGTTCAAAGAGCCCGCGTTGGCTGATCGCTTACAAGGTTGAAAAATATGAGGCCGAAACGCAGCTTGAGGAAATTAATTTGCAGGTCGGAAAGACCGGAGCCATCACGCCGGTTGCGTCGCTAAAACCGGTCCAGCTCGCGGGGACGACCGTTTCTCGATGTTCGCTGCATAACTTCGACGAGATCGGTCGCAAAGATATTCGCATTGGTGATTGGGTCACGGTCGAGAAAGCTGGAAAGATCATTCCACATATCGTTCGTGTCGAAAAACATCGCCGCATTGAATCGCTAGCCGTTTTTGAGACGCCCACGAAATGCCCGTCCTGCAGTACTGATTTAGTGCGTGACGAGGGAGGTGTTTATCTGCGTTGCCCCGCAGATAATTGTCCAGATCAGTGGCGGCAGAAATTGCGGTATTTTGCAGCCCGTGATTGCATGGATATCGAGGGATTGGGAGACAAACTGATCGATTTGTTAGTTGGTGCAGGTTTGGTAAAGAATTATCGCAACTTGTACGAACTGACTATCGAGGCCGTCTCGGCGTTGCCGCGGCAAGGCAAAACATCGGCTAAAAATCTAATCGATCAAATTGCCGCCAGCCGCGGTCGACCATTGGCGCAGGTGCTCAATGCGATTTCGATTCGACATGTAGGCAAACGGACCGCAGAGACGCTGGCCAAACGTTTTCTTTCGATGGAAAAGCTGCAATCAGCAAGTTTGGACGAGATCGCTGCGACGCCTGAGGTCGGCGAAATTATCGCTCAAAGCGTCCAATCCTTTCTGACCAGTGAAGCTGGCCTGTCGGTTATCTTTCAACTGCGAGAAAGCGGATTGACGATGGTTCAAGACGTTGAAGAAGCGGGTGAGGTTTCTGATAAGCTGGCTGGTATGACTTTCGTATTAACTGGTGCGCTTTCGAAACCGCGTCGCGATTACGAGTCCGCAATCGTCGCAGCAGGTGGTCGGACAAGCGGCAGCGTATCGAAAAAAACGTCTTTCGTTGTGGCTGGCGAAGAAGCTGGTAGTAAACTGCAACAAGCCGAAAAGCTCGGTGTAAAAGTCTTGAGTGAGTCCGATTTAGAAGCGATGTTGCAATGATTGAATTGACGTCTTTTGGCAAGGACTTCGGCAGCTTTACCGCGGTCGATTGCCTTGATCTCAAGATCGAAGCCGGTGAGTTGTTCGGCTTCATCGGCCCCAACGGTGCTGGCAAGAGTACCTCGATTCGTTTCCTTGCAACGCTGCTGCGGGCCAGTCGCGGAGATGGCAAAGTCAACGGCCACAGCGTCAGTCGCGACCCATTGGCGGTCCGTCGCAGCATCGGTTATATGCCAGATGATTTTGGTGTTTATGACGGGATGAAGGTCTGGGAGTTTCTCGACTTTTTTGCGGTCGCTTACAAGATCCCGCGAACTCAACGCAAGAAGGTCATTTTGGACGTATTGGAACTTCTGGATCTAGGTCACAAACGCGACGACTTTGTCAATGGACTTTCGCGGGGTATGAAACAGCGATTGTGTCTGGCCAAGACGCTTGTTCACGATCCGCCAGTTTTGATTCTTGATGAACCGACCAGCGGCCTCGATCCGCGCGCGCGGCACGAAGTCAAATCGCTGCTGAAAGAACTTCGCAAGATGGGCAAGACAATCTTAATTAGTAGCCACATTTTGGCAGAACTGGCCGACACTTGTTCGTCGATCGGAATTATCGAGCGCGGGAAATTGCTAATGCAAGGTTCGATTGAGTCAGTCTATCGGCAAATTCATCGCAGCCGAATTGTCGATATCAAACTCAATGAAGAACCTACGCGGGCGATGTCGTTCATGCGATCTAGCCCACTGATGCGATCGCTGACAGAAATTCCCGATGGCATTCGCGTCGAACTGGATACCGACGATCAAGGCGTGGCGGAGTTGTTGCAAGCAATGACACGAGCGAACATCGCGATTCGGTCATTTCATGACAAAGAACCAACGCTTGAAGATATTTTTATGACGGTCACGAAAGGGCTGGTGAACTAAGAATTGCGATTACAATACGCGATTAGGTTGCGGTTATTAACGCTACCGAAATCAATTACCAAATTATTTTTCGCGGAAGGGCGCAAGCCCTCCGGTGACTCCGCTCAGTTCTTCTCGCACTCCTGTCTTCAAGAGCACCGAAGAACCGGACGGCTTGCGCCGTTCCGTTATAGTTAAAGGCGTTAGCGGAAGGGCGCAAGCCCTCCGGTGCCATTGCACTAGATGCTTTTCGTCTTACCTTCATTTCTAACCCAATCCGTCCGAGGTCGATTTGTCCGCCGCTAGTACCCTGAATGCCGAGAAGTACCGTGCCAAACAAGGCATGTGGCTCCTTGTGGCGTCGCTTGGCATCTTCTTCTTCGCCAGTATGTTGCTGTACATCGTCTATATCGCCTTGCGATTAGATCGAGCTCCTGATGCAGAGCAGTTATTTGTTCTGCCTAGAATGTTTTGGATCAGCACAGGGCTTCTGTTGATCGTCTCGGCCGCTTTGCATTTGTCGATCGGGGCCGCACGACGAGATAAGTTTGTTGATGTGACGATTCGAGTTTCGATCGCGATGATTGCCTCGATCGCGTTTCTAGTCATTCAATCCGAAGCGATGGCTTATTTGATTATCGAAACCAAAGCGTTGGGCAATACCGGAACTAGCCCCTATCCGTACACTTTGATACTCGCGTTGCTTCACGCATTACACGTCCTGGCGGGGTTGTTTGGATTAGCCGTCGTGCAGATCAAAGCGTTCATGCAGCGTTACGACCACGAACGATATACAGGTTTAGAAGTGTGCGCGATTTACTGGCATTTCTTGGACGTCGTTTGGCTGATCATGCTCGCGTCGTTTTATATCGCCAGCGGCATATTCAACGCGGCGTAGCATTCTTCTTTTAGCGCCATGCCGCTCATTTTTAAAACAGTTGACATTGCAACATTGAGGCTCAGCCGTAGATCATCGGTTCCGACGGCGGCTTGGTGGCATCAACTCGAAAGCTCTTGAGCTTGCAGAACTGCAAAGCCAACATGCTCAGATAGGCTGGGTTCAAGTAAACGTATCGCCGCCAAAGTCGTTTCGGTTCTTTCATGAAGCGATAGGCCCATTCAAGTCCCGCGTTCTGCATCCAGCTTGGTGCCTGTGCGAGCGTTCCGGCATGAAAGGCAAACGCGGCCCCAACGGCAAAGACCGGCATCTGCAGTTTGTCGCCAAATTCGTAAGCCCAAACTTCTTGACGCGGGCAGCCGATACCGACAAAAGTGATTTCCGCTCCGCTTTTGCGAATGGTTTCCGCCAAAGCTTCGCCTTCCTCCGCATTCAAGCGACGGAACTTGGACGGCAGGACGCCCGCGATTTTGAGCTTCGGAAATTTTTCGAGCAGCTTGGCCGACAATTGGTCGAGCGTTTCTTGATCGGTTCCAAAGAGGAAAATGGAAACGCCCTGGTCTGCGGCCGCCGCGCAGACTTTGAGCATCAAATTAGGGCCGTAGACTCGATCGGGCAGTTTCGTTCCGTGCAGCCAATTCAGCCCCCATCGGACAGGCATGCCGTCAGGAACAACCAAGTCCAACTGGTTCAATCGATGACGATGTTCGCTGTCCAGCGCACCGGTCATCACGCCATGCACAGCCAGCGCGGTGGTTGTGCAACGACGACCGTTTTTCGCCGCATCAATAATTCGACTGACAGCCGCTTCGTAATCGACCGCGTCGATCTGAACGCCGATCAGATTCTTTTTTCCCAGATCAATCATCAAGGTCGTTTGGAGCGAGTCGTGTGAAATTGCCGAAGGTGGCGGCTACTAGCATATTCTAGCGTTGAATTCAGTCAAATTTAGTCCAAACATGAACGGCGTTTTGTAGCAGAATCCGCCGGTTTGGCTGCTACATTCGTTCAATGACTGAAATGCCTAGGAGATCGAGGCCTTGACTGAGGACTTGGCGGGTTAGGTTAACTAGTAAACGTCGCGTTCTGCCAGCGATTTCAGATTCAGCTTTGGCGACTGGGCATTGGTCGAAAAATGAAGCGAACTGACGGGCCGTTTCGTACAAATAATCGGCCAGAATGTTCGGTTGAAAATCAGCCAATGCGACGTGAATTGCTTCTTCAAAACGCAGCAATTGGATCGCCAATGTTCGTTCAACTGGGTGAGTAATCTCGATCTGGTCGGACGATGGAACGTCTTGTGCCGAAGAATCAATTGCCTCGTTCTGAAGCTTTCTTAAGATGCTCGACGCGCGGGCGCATGAGTACTGGATGTAAGTCGCCGTGTTGCCTTCCAACTGGACCATTTTTTCCAAATCAAAAACGTAGTCGCTGGTTCGGTTGTGCGACAAATCGGCGTACTTGATCGCTCCCAAACCGACCGAGGTGGCAATCATTTCTTTTTCCGCATCGTCCATTTGCAACGAAGCTTTCTGCAGTCGCTCGGGATCGCAAACGATCGCGTGTGCACGATCGATCGCTTCTTGGAGCAACGATTCCAAGCCGACTGAATCACCGGATCGGGTCTTAAACGGCTTTCCGTCTTTCCCAAGCACGGTACCAAAGCTGATGTGCCGCAAGTCAAGCTCGCAACCGGTCGCACGAAGGACGGCGAAGAGTTTTTGGAAGTGTTCGCTTTGGCGATGATCAACGACATAGAGAATTGCGTCGGGATCAAATTTTTCGATTCGATAGGCGACCGTCGCTAAGTCGGTGGTCGCGTACAAAAAAGCGCCGTCATTTTTCTGGATGATCATCGGTGCATCAAAGCCATCCAAGAAGACGCATACGGCCCCTTCGCTTTGAGTCGCTAGGTTTTTAAGCTTCAGCTCTTCGACGACGGGGGCTAGTCGATCGTGGTAGAAGCTTTCGCCAAGCTGGTAATCGAACGAAACGTTGAGCTGGTCATAGATGCCCTGGATCGCGCTCAAGCACTGCGGCATAAACTGGTTCCACAAGGCTAAGTTGCCAGCATCTCCGGCGTGCAGCAGCGCAGTCTCGCGCAATGCGGCGGCTTCGATGTCAGTGTGCTGGTCGGCGAGTTGTTTCAGTGTCGCGTCAGCTTGCACGCGTTGCATTTTTCCCTGCACCGATTCAACGTCGGCTTGCATCGATTGCAATTTCCTCTGCGCTGCACGCGACGCTTTTTCAAGCGCTTTGTCGTTTGGTTTTGCCGCCGCGGCCGCGATCGCTGCGTCACAAGCGGCTTGGGCGTCGGCAGTGATTGTGATCATAGCGTCAATATCGCGGACAGATTTTTGATATTCGATCAGTTGTTGCGTTAAACGATAAAGTCGGCTTAGCTCCTCGACGGGCGATTTTTCGAATGCCGCCTGATCGACGAAATTTTTAAAGCCGTAAATAATCATCCCGAATTGAGTGCCCCAGTCGCCGAGATGATTGTCGGTGATTACGTGATGACCGACAAAGCGCAACATCTTGGCAATCGCATCGCCAATGACTGTTGAACGAATGTGTCCGACGTGCATCGGCTTTGCAACGTTTGGCGAGGAGAAGTCAACCACATACGTCAGCGTTGGATGCGTTGTGTCGACGCCGCAACGTCCGTCGCTAGCAGCTGTGACAAGCAAGTCGAGAATTAAGCTCGGCTTCATCCGCATGTTGATGAAACCTTTTCCGGCGACGCTGACGTGCTCGAATAGATCGCACTTTCGCAAGTCGGCCGCGATCTCTTGGGCCAATTCCTCTGGCTGGCGGCTTAACTCCTTGGCCAATGCAAAAACGACATTTGCTTGATAGTCGCCAAGGGCCGCGTCGCGGGTTGCTGTTACCCGCTGGGCATGTTGTTCGGGCTGGCTGGTCAGTGACGCAAGAACGGTGGTGACCTGGTTACGAACTTGTTCGATTAGTTGCATAGGTAGAGAATTTTAGTCTTCAGTTTTCGAAGCAGGCTCGCCCGCGGCAGGCGTTTTTTTGTTCTTCTTGGAATTCTGTTTGGGTGGCGGCAACGGTCCAGAGTAAGCATCAAAAACGACCAGCAAATTTAAAATTCCGGCAATCATTGTGTAGAGCGTGCCCAGGTCGAAACCGGCTGATGATTGGTAGTGCCAATCGGAGAGAGTTTGCAGGCTGTTCGGTTTCGCCATCCAGCCGCTAGCCAATGGTTGGTTGTAGTGTTTGATCCAATATGCTTGAACGGCGGCCGGGGCGGCAGGCAGACCGACAGCGGCTTGCAGGGCGTATTGCCACCGGAAGTCTTCTTTGGTCCATGAGCTGTACACAACCTTGCCCTGGCCGATCCAAAGTCCGCTAAAGAATAAGCCTAAGATGCAAACGGAATACAGCAATGCTTTTAAAGTTCGACCTTGGTAGGCATGACCGGCGCCGGGAAAGACAAACGCTAAAATCGCGGCAATGGTCGGCGAACCCAGCGAGATTGGGACGCCGTCATAGGTCTGGAACTTGTCGTTCGAAGATGCTTCAGCTTGCATAAGATGGAATGAGGATTTTGCTGGTTGTCGGTCGTAATGTACCGGCAAGTCTGCGGAGCTTTTAAGACTCGCTGACTGCGGAAAAAAATCGGTTTGGCTGCTCGTTATACAATCTGTCAGCTCGCGCGACGAATTCCGAGGCGGAGGGACGCGTTGAATTGTAGTCGCCAAACGCAAGATGCGACATGCTACGAGCGCTTTGGTCATCTGACGCGCGTTCGACAATGCTTGCGCACGACCAAGCATCAAACCGTTGGTGCGGGGGAGTTCTGGGAGATATCTCGCTGAACTTTGCTCAAAACCGCAAAAAAGCAGTAAAGCTGGGCAAGCGTCAGGCCGAGCGGGACTGCATACGGCCCGAGCCAAGACCAACCAACGAACGAGGTGACTAAAATAATCGCGACGCCGACGAACCGCGGAGGAATGCTGACCGTCGAACGGCCACGAGCTCGCAAGTAGGCGTCGGCTGATTGCAGTAGACCGCGAAGGGCCGCTGCTGGGATTAGCACTTCGGCAAACATAATCGCCGATTCAAAGCGTTCGCCATACATAAACGGTAGAAGAAACGGAATCGCTACCGCGAGCAGAATCCCGAAGCTGACTTGCAAGGCGACCAAGCCACCAATCGCTGTCCACATTTCGCTTTGCGTCGGTGTCTCATGGGCTCTGGCGGCACGATTGAAAATGTAGAGAGCGGCGGCGTTGGGGATAATCATCATCACGCCGGCAACAGGAATCGCGGCGGCATATGCGCCGACAATTTCGAGTTTGGTCGACGATAAAAACCAAACAATTAAAACCAAATCAAGTCGTTCCATCAGCTCGTTGATTGCGACCGATCCGGTAATCGATTTGGCCATCTTCAATGAATCCAAAAGTCCGATCGCTGGTCGTCCCAACCAACTTCCATTCATACCCCATTGGCACAGCGCGACGGTCGCAACGGAACAGATCAAAAGCGTCCAGCAGGCTGTCGGCACGCTCGACCGACCGGTGCTCCAGACCGCTAACAGAACGATCGGGAAGAGAGCCGCAGCGATCATTCGGCATACATTGTAGCGCAGCATTTGGCGGCGTCCGTGATCGATTGCTTGAACGCTCAACCTGATTTGTTGAGCGGCTGTAGCGGCAGCGCAAACGAAGGCCATCGGCAGAAGATATTGCTGTGAGTTTGAGGTCGTCAAAAAACTTAGAACGATACATGCCGTAGCTGTGACCAGTCCGGCAAAAATTCCGTAACGGCCCGCGGCGCGACGAACCTCGACTTCGTTTTCGTGATTGGCAGCTAGCCGAGCGAACAGTTCAGGTGCACCAAGCAATCCGATGTACATCAGCGCTTGGGCATAAAGATTAGCGACTGCAAATTCGCCTCGACCAATCGGTCCGAGCATTCTTGCAAGGATGATTCCTTGAATCGCAAAGAATCCAAAGACACCAAACGAGACGCCGATGGTACTCGCCACACCTGAAACGCTGCGCAATTTATCGAGCCAAGTTCGCTCAATCGGAATTTCACCCGGCTCGTACGGTGATATAGATTCGTGTTGTTGAGTCACCGTAGAAGACAAGATCGCAAGCACTTAAGAGGTTAATACAGATACTGAGCCCGGAATTGACTTCACACAAGCGCACACGTGAGCCGTCATGTAAGGATTGTGACTTGTCCAGCGCTTCTCCATTTTATTTGCTGCCACTGACAATACACGCGAATTTTCTGTCAAAGTCTTCGCGGCGTATGTTTCTTGCTCAATAATCCAGGAATCAAGGAGTAGGGATCGGCGAACGAAATTGGAGGGTTTAACTGACGTTATCCGATGCTGCGTCGGATTTTGGCATTGGGGCAACCGAGCAGGCGAAGTCTAACCGAGCGGCCAGTTTTCCACTGACGGTCACTTTTCCGGTCATAAAATAAGCCGTTGAAACGACTTCATTGAGCGTCACATCGATCTGAACCGTGTCACCAGGGCGGACCATCTGCTTGAATTTGACATTGTCCATCCGAGTCGCGACCGGAACATAATCGTTCTGCGGCGTCTTGCTGCTCAGAAGAATTGCGCCGCTCTGCAAAGCACATTCGCACAATATCACACCTGGGACCAACGGAAATTGCGGAAAGTGTCCCTGAAGGAAATGCTCGTTTCCGGAGAACGTTTTTGAACAGCAAATTGAACTTTCTGTCTGGTTCAATATTTCATCGACCAACAGCATTGGCGATCGATGCGGAATCGCCGAAAGAATTGCTTCCAGTTTGGTTTCAACAGCCATGGGTTAAATTGGAGACGTTAAAAAGGTTTGGTTGAATCAACAAAGGTGTGACACACTGCAAATAATAAATGTATTGCAATGGCAGCCTTGTGAAACCCCAATGGCGTCTCGCATGCCTTGAACCGCAGGACTTGCATCCTACCGCTACAAATCAATTCGCAAGCCTATGGCAGGACGATTGTTTAGTAGGCCGGTCGATCTTGATTCAAGAACTCTTGCGCTGTGGCTGGTTTTCCGTCGAACGAGCTTTTTGCCGATGTCGTTTTGTCAGGCTTGTTCGGGTAAGGATCAAGCCAATCGGTTGTTTTGTGCCAGACTGTCGCGGTCCCCTTGGAGACGGCATTCCAGGTTCCAGTTGTGGTTTTCTTGACTGCTGTTCCAGTCGCAGACACCGATTTCGTAAACCAATTTGGTTGCGTAACGGCATTGATTGGATTCCAGCTCCATCCCTCGGCCTTCAAGTCGTTGCTGCTTGAAAAGAACACACCGAGGGTCAGCACGATTAAAGCAAATTTGGTCTTCATGGTCTTAAATTCTCTGCAATCATCCAACGTTGGATCGACTCAAAACACGAGCCCCCTTCTCTCTTCCCAAAAACCTATACAGTTTTTTGAACGGTCACAGCGAGGCCAATTTTCTCAAAGTCATCGAACCGGTTACAATTTTTGGTTCTCAAACAACACAACGCATTAAGAGGAAAGCTACTTTTGCCCAGCCAGCCCAATTTCGCAGATTCGTCGCCACGGTTCAGTTTAACGACGTTTGCGTTCGCCTCGCTGCGATACTATCCCAAGCTTATGTGGCCAATTTCTCTCGGTATCGCCGCTGCGGTCGCCACAATTGTGGGGGCCTTGTTGGTTGGAGACAGCCTACGCGGTTCGTTGCGATTTTTGGCACTCGATCGAATCGGCCGAATCGAATTTGTCCTGTTGGCACCAAATTTCTTTGATGTGCAAACGCTAAGTCGTACAGAACCAAACTCGACGCCGATCATTCTATTTCCCGCGACGAGCATCGAGATTCAGTCTCTTCAAGAAGTTCGTCGCGCCAGCGGCGTCGTTTCAATGGGAATCGACGATACGTTCTGGAAGCTAGGCGGAAACCAATTGGCGCCGACTTTGCAAAAAAATCAGATCGCGATCAACCAAGCAGTCGCTGACGAATTAGCAGTTAAAATTGGCGATCGATTGACGATGCAAGTGCCCGCTCAATCGGCGGTCTCGTCGGACAATCCGCTTGGCAAACGCGACAGTGAGACAGTCGCTTTAGGAAACTTAGAGCTAGTCGCCATTCTGCCAAACGAGGGCCTAGCGCGATTTGATTTGCAAAGCTCGCAGCGGATCTCGCTCAACGCGTTTGTTTCCGCCGCCACAATTCAAGATGCATTATCGAGACCGCTTCAATTTAATGCAGCATTGTATGCGACGAGCAATTTGACGAATGGACGTACCGAGGCTGATCTTAAAACATCGCAGTCTTCGGCCTCGGAGATTTTGCGTCAAACGCCGTTGCAGCTATCTGATCTAGGAATTGCGATCGAACGACACACCGCGTCAGTCCTCGACGCGGGCGACACACCAGCTTTCGATTATTATCAACTGACCAGCGATCGATTGCTTGTTCCCGATCCCGTCATCGAAGTGGTTCAAGAAACTTTGGGGCTCGATTCCACAATGGTCTTACTGACCTATTTGGCGAATGGCATATCGATATCGATTGAGCCATCGACTACTTCGGCAATCAACGACAAGGCGAAGGCTGTAGTTCCGTACAGTACAATTACTGGCGTTGATCCAGCTAGCATCGGACCCAATGCGGAAACTTGGCAGCTTCGAAGCGAGGCAATCGATTCAAGCCAATCGCTCGATGCCGATGATTGTTTGGTCAACAGTTGGCTGGCTGAAAACCTTGGCCTCAATATTGGCGATAGATTGCAAATTGATTACTTTCAAAGTGAAAACGAAAATGGTCACGAAGTCGAACGGAGCTTTGAAGCGACTGTCAAAGGCATCGTCCCAATTACAAAGCCAACACGCAGCTTTCGACGCAATCGTCCCGCCAGTTTTGAAACCGAATCACCGACCGCTTTCAATGATTCCTCGATGACACCGACCGTGGCGGGGATCACAGATCAAGATTCGATTTCAGATTGGAACACGCCGTTCCCGTTGACTCGGACAGTTCGAAGTGAAGATGATGAATACTGGCAAGACTATCGGCTGACACCCAAATTGTTTCTATCCTTGGACAACGCAAAGAAACTTTTTGGATCACGGTTTGGGAATGCAAGCAGCATTAGAATCGATCCGAAGGTTGCCACGAGTGTAGAGGAACTCGTTGAGAAGCTAACTCCAAAAATACAGGGCATTGCACCGGAGTTAGGTTGGCAGGTTTTACCGCTTGCAGCTCAACAACTTCAAGCGGCAAACGGATCAACGCCATTTGATGCTTTGTTTCTTTCGCTCAGCTTCTTTGTAATTGCTGCATCATTGATGTTGATTTTCTTGCTGATGAGATTGGCGGTCGAGACTCGATCGAGTCAGTGGGGATTGTTGCAGGCTGGTGGCTGGACAGTGGCCAAAGTCCGCCGTTTGATATTGAGTGAGTCGGCTCTGGTTGTTGTCTTTGGAAGCCTGATCGGGCTTGGTCTAGGTGTTGCGTTCTGCTTGTTGATTCTCGATTTGTTGCGTGGGCGGTGGGTTGGCGCCGTTGGAGTTCCCTTTCTCAGTTTTCATTGGTCATGGCGATCGATCTTATTAGGGCTTTTAATCGGCGGTGGAATTGCATTTTTGACGATTTGGATTTCGGTTTACTTTCTTTTCAAGCAAAAGATCGTCGATTTGCTCAGAGGCAATTCTGTGTCAGGTCCGTCCCAGCGTCAAAAGAACACGCCATGGTTCACATTGATCGCGCTGAGTGTTTCCGCGCTTCTGGTCATTATTTTGCCGAACACGTCAGATACTCTGGAAGGCCCCGCGAAAGCTGGTGCGTTTCTTGGTGCGGGGATGTTTGCTTTGGTAGCGATGATACTACTTTTCCAATTACTAGTTGTTCGTCGTTACCGTTTCGGAATACCAGGCTTTAAGTCGAGTGGTTCAAGTAAAGCCGAAGTTCTTTCGTTTTCTTTCGGCACGTTGGTGTCAAGTTCTCTGCAGCGCAACCCGCTCCGAAGCCTATTGGCGGTAAGTCTGATCGCCATCGCTTCGTTCTTGATTCTGTGCGTGAGCCTTTTTCACGTTGAACCGGACCTTGCTGGGACCGGAGGTTTTTCTCTCATGGCACAGACGAATCTTTCGGTCTCACGCGATTTAAATGATGAACAGGTTCGCCGCAATGCTCTCGGGGAACAAGCCGCCGGCCTTACTGATACCCGTATTGTCGGGATGCGATTGCGGGGTGGCGATTACGCTGGATGCAGTAATCTTTATCAGGCCAATCAGCCGCAGGTTCTTGGAATGAGTCCGTTGATTCAATCCATTGATGTAAATCCAAATGCAAAGAATGGCACCAATTCAAATTTTGCTTGGGCTGCTGTTGCCGAAGTTCCCGAGGGTTTGAGCGTTTGGAGTCATCTAGAAAAGCGTGCCGTCGGAACTGCTGACGATCCGATACCGGTCATCATTGACCAAAACACGGCCATGTGGGGCTTGCACTTAGCCGCTGGCATCGGTGAAGTGTTTCACTATCAATATGACCAAAATGAAGTCTATTTTCGAACCGTGGGACTTTTACAGAACACAATTTTACAAGGGTCGTTGATTATCGGGGAAACCAATTTCACTGATCTCTTTCCTGATGTCTCTGGGCAACGCGTTTTTCTAGTACGGTGCGATTCGCAGCGCGTCGCGGAAGTTTCGGCTACTTTAGAAAAAGGTTGGGCGAATGAAGGCATGGATGCAAAACGATCAGATTTGATCTTGCGAGAGTTGCTCGCAGTTCAGAATACATACTTGCGTGCATTTCAATCGTTGGGCGCGTTGGGATTGGTTCTGGGGACACTGGGTTTGGCAGTTATACAAATTCGCTCGGTTGTGGAGCGGCAAAGCGAGTTCGGGGTTTTACGGGCAATCGGCTTTTCCGCCGGTCGCATTGCGAAAACTTTGATGGCGGAACATCTTGTCCTGTTGGGTGGCGGGACGTTGATTGGCCTATTGGCCGCTATGCTATCCGTCGCGTTAGCGTCCGGAAGCGGCCAAAGTGTTGGTGAACTTGGCTGGCCGCTGTTGATGTTATCGCTAGTGTTTTTCTTTGGGATGATCGCAGGCGCATTTGCTGTTCAGAAAGTAAATCGAATGTCGCTTCTTAGCTCGCTCCGAGCACAATAGCGAAGGGAATGTGCCCGACTCGCTTCCTCTGAAATTTTCACTCTTGAACGACCATGCTTGAATTGCCAATTGCCAATCCGATGCAGCCACAAGCCGCCACGCTAGGTTTTTGGCGTTGGCTGTTACAACCGGCTCAGCGCCGCGATCTGCGTCGATTGCGGTGGCGCGTACTTCAACGCGGTGAGCCGATCGAGTTGCACTGGCAAGCCTTGAAGGCGGCTTGGCAATTGGAGCCATCGGTGAGTGATAGGGAAAGTATCCCAGATGCGCCCAATCGTCTGTTGAAGGTGCTTCGTCGTCAGGTCGATCCGCACGATCGAACGATCAAATTGCTTTTAGAAACCCGAGACTCGCAGTCGATCGAGGCGGTATTGATTCCGTCCAGTCGATCGGCGCGAGCGACCGCTTGTTTGTCGAGCCAAGTAGGCTGTGGAGTGAAATGTTCGTTTTGCGCTACTGGCCGGATTGGTCTTCAACGCAATTTAACTGCTTACGAAATTCTGGAGCAGCTTCTTTTGTTGAGGCAAGAATCACTGCGAGTCGGTTTGCGCGTTCGCAACGTTGTCTTCATGGGGATGGGTGAGCCGTTTCATAACTGGGCTAATGTTCGCCATTCGATTCAGGAAATGATGCGAGATGACGTTTTCTATTTGTCTGGAAGTCACATTTGTGTTTCGACAGCTGGAGTTGTGCATCAAATATCCAACTGTGCTCGAGAATTCCCGTCAATAAGAATTGCAGTTAGTTTACATTCTTGCGATCCCGAGATTCGAAAACTCATTGTTCCACGAGGCGTTGGGTCACTTGGTTCAATTCGTCAAACAATCGTCGACCTTGGCAATGAATTCCCAGAGCGAACTTTTTGGCTTGAGATAGTTTTGCTCGATGGCGTTACAGATCGCGAAAAAGATATTGAAGCTTTAAAAAACTTCTGTCGCGGGCTTCGTGTTGAGATTAATCTTATACCGTATAATGAGTCGATTGATTCTACGGGGGCGTGCGGTCCCTTGCTTCGCCGAACTCGTCCGGATCGCATTTGGCAAATCGCGCGAGAGCTGCGATCTGCTGGGTTGTTCACGACCGTCAGGAATTCTGGCGGACAAAACATAGCCGCTGCCTGCGGACAATTGGCTGCCAACCCCG
>JBGSKY010000245.1:0-1538 GCA_041740995.1 Pirellulaceae bacterium | reverse complement strand
GCTAAACACGCCGTCAGTAATCAACATTTTTGGTTGAGATACAGAAGAGAGCGCGTCGAATTCAGCAAACCATTTTTCAGCAGTCGCATGATCGAGATGCGGGTAGCGTCTCATTTTCGCATCACAAAGTGATCCCGCATCGAGCAGCGAAGCATGATTGAGTTTGTCGGCGAGCAGCAAACCGTGTCGGTCAAGAAACGTTTGCGGGATCGCCAGATTCGCCATGTAACCGGTCGAGAAAACCAGGGCAGCCTCCGCGTCGACCGTCGCCGCCAACTCATGTTCAAGCTGATCGTGCAGCGTCGTGTGTCCGCAAATCAGGTGCGACGCGCCACTGCCAGCGCCCCATTTCAGCATCGCCTCTCGGCCCGCTGCGATCAGGTCCGGATGCCGAGTCAATCCCAGATAGTCATTGCTGCAAAAATTAAGCAGAGACTTGCCCGCTACTTCTACTTTTAAACCGAGCGATGCACTCGCTGATTGCCTCGTGCGCCACAGGTCTTGGATCTGGCGATGGTGAAGTCGTTCATGGATACGCTTTTTCCAGTTCATAACGAAGTGGATTGTAGTTTGAAACGGCCGATCATGTTAGCGGCGGTCATCATGAAGCATACTTCCAGTGCTTCTACAGCAAATCGCTTAGCGGCTTCCATTTAATATCCGAACGAGTGTGGATTCGTTTGACCAATTCGATCGCGTCGGGGCGGTCAGCGAGCAAGCGAAAAACGACATTCCCGAGCGATAAGTTTTCTGCTTCAAAACAGAACACGACATCGCCGCATGTTCCGCGAATGGTTTTCAACTTTAAACCAAACTGTTGGTGAATGATGTTTTCAAGCGACGAACCAGATGAAAGCGAAGGCAAACCCAGCAATATTCTGGAAGCGCCACCACAGTTATCGATTTTTGGTCGCGCAACCCGCATTTTCTCATTCATCCATTTGACGATCTGCTCTAATCCCAGATTGTTGTCAGCAATGACCTTGTCCAATGAGAGTTTCTTATAGGCGTCTGCCAAAACCCGTTGGGCTGCGGTAACGATTTCAGCGGGAAGGTGATGTTTCAGGCAAGTATCATCATCAAGCAGTTCTGGGTACCCACCCATATCTTTTACCAGATTCTCATAGACCTGCGTCTCTGTTTGAGAAACAAGTCTTTCAATGTCGGTATCAATACTTTCGGTCAGCAAATGGTCCATGCAGAACGTCGAATCACCCCCTAGCATCTCGGATGGAGGTAGTTCTTGCATAAACTGCTTTGCCATCCCGGTAATTTTGCTTGTGTAATCGAAGATTTTCTTTTGGCAGTTATTTGCGACACCACGCAACGTTCGGTAGAAATCAACGAGAAAACGCAAGCCAAATTCTTCGCGCCGGAGATGGACGTATTGAATTACCGCTTGCTCCCACTTCTTTAAGTCACGTCGCTTGACGGTCCCCGTCGCTTTGTCCACACCTAAGTCTGACAAAGCCTGAAGAGCTAGTTCGGTTTGTCTTTCGCAGTAGGTGAATATTAGTTTGATTTGATTGGAAGCCGTC
>JBGSKY010000244.1:0-9549 GCA_041740995.1 Pirellulaceae bacterium | reverse complement strand
ATAAGAAGCTCCGCTGTTGTCGAGTACCTCCAGAAAAGGCCCACCTCGTCCGGTAAAAGGCTTCTTTGGATCAGAGCTGAACCCGCCAAGAAAAAATACGAGAGCTTCAGCCGAATCCATTACACGCAAATCGTTCGGGGTAAATCCATTAGCTGTCCTAACAAAGGTGTCACTGCTGTTACGAATGCATGGCGCGCCGCCAAAATTATATTGAACGCCGGTTGTGGCTAGCGTGTCGCCAACTGTTGGATCCAAGAGATCAAGTTCCGATAGCAAGATCTGTGGAAACGCTTTTTGCAAGTGCCGCTTCATTACATTCCAATCGCTGCCATCGGGTGGGTAATCACCGTATTTGTCACGATACTTTTCGACTGCGTCAGCGATGCTGTCGATTTCCAACTTGATCCCGCTGCGGTTCATGTTGTTGACAACACCTAACAGCACCGGCAGCGTCAAGCCAGCCAAGATGCCGATGATCGCAATGACCACTAGCAACTCGACCAACGTAAAGGCCAATCGCGATGAAGCGTTTCTAAATTTCATCTCAGGACTCCTAATGAGGTTGCCTTCACGGTGACGAGCGTGAGCAGGTTTTGGAAAGGTTTAAAGGACTAGACAAAAACAGCGACAAAGAACAAGCAACGATTAGCCGCTGAGGGTTTGAATTAACTCGATCATCGGCATGAACAAAGCGATAACGATGAACCCGACCGCGACACCGAGGAAGACGATCAACAGCGGCTCGACCAGTTTGGTCAAACCTTCGGTCATGACTTTGACTTCTTCGTCATAGTTGTCGGCAACTTTGTAAAGCATCGTATCGAGCTCGCCGGTTTCTTCGCCGACGTCGACCATGTTGACTACCAAGTCGTCGATGACGCGTGAACGGCTCTTTAGGATCCAAACAGCCAAACAGATTGCGGAACCGACCGCCATCATTTGCAAGCCCATATTGATCATGGCCGTATTGGTCTGCGCATGAGCCACGCCAGCAACCGGTTTCACAGCGTCCTTACCACCTGCGCTGACGCCACGTCCAGCAGTCAAAGCGACGGACAAAACCATCATGCCTGGGAAAGATCCCATCAGTGCCCAATAAAAGGCTGCGGCTGGGTGAATCCCCAAAGTTGAATGGTCTTTCATCGGTTTGGCGATGACTTCACCTTCGCGAATGGCTTCGATTACTTTGTTGTAAATTCGTTCAAAAACGGCGTTGTTACTAGTTTCGCGGGTGATGTTCAAGCCTTCCAGAATCGGCACGCCGCTGGTCACCAATGTCCCGAGAGTCCGCGTCGTTCGAGCTAAAATGTTTCGCTCTACCAGAGATCCGAAAACCGGAACTTTAATAATGAATTGGTCAAACCCCATGCGGCCATGCGTGAACTTGCGGCCTAATTTGACGATCAGCCAATAAGTTACTGGAATGAGAATCATCATGAACCAATACTGCGTTACATAATCGCTGATCGCGATCAATAACTGCGTAATGGCTGGCAGTTCGACTTCGAAGTCTTCGAACATCTTTTTGAATTGCGGAACGATGAAAGCCATGATCAGGGCAAGAATCGCCACAGCAACCAACAGGACTACGATCGGATAGATCATCGCCCCTTTGACTTTGCGTTTGAGCGATTCCGATGATTCCAAGAACTCGCTCAAGCGTTTGAGAATTGTTTCAAGAGCACCACCCGCCTCGCCCGCTTTGATCATGTTGACGTACAATCGCGAGAAGACCTTTGGGCTTTTGCTCAACGATTCAGAAAGCGTCGAACCGGTCTCGATCTCGTCGCACACGTCCATCAGCGAGTTCTTCAGCTTGCCAGGCTTCTGGTTGTTTTCCAAAATCTTCAACGAACGCAAGATCGGCAGACCGGCGTCTTGAAGAATCGACAATTGGCGGGTGAACGTCGCAATGTGTTTTGTCTTCGCACCGCCGATTGCAAAGCTTCGCTTTTTCTTCGACCCGACACGAGCTTTGGTAGCCGCCGTTTTCTTCAGCGAGATCTTCGTGACGAAGTATCCCATCTGACGAATCGTGGTTTGCGCTTCTTCCTCGCTGCCGGATTCAATGACGTCCTTGATTTCTTGACCGGTCCGGTCCATTGCCTCGAACTGATAGATTGGCATGGTTTGGAGTCCTAATTTTCGGCGTTCAAATAATAAAATTTCAGATAGGAAAAAAACAATTATGCGTCGTGAACTGTTTCGCGAATAATTTCGTCAGCAGTCGTTACGCCTTCCAGGATGAACTTCAAGCCGTAATCGCGCAACGGAATCATTCCGTGTTTGGTCGCAACTACGCGCAACTCGTCGGTTGGTGCGTTTTGCATGATCAAGTCGCGCATTTCGTCGTTCATGACCATCAGCTCAAAAAGGCCGACACGTCCTTTGTAACCAGTGTTGTTGCAGTTATTGCAACCCACGCCACGATAGAACTTATGTTGATCTGCATTCTCGGGTTTGATGCCCAAATCCAGCAGCATGTCACGGGAAATCTCGGTTTCTTCGCGACAGTTTGCACAGATCCGACGGACCAATCGTTGAGCCAAAATCGCTTCAACCGTAGCCGTGATCAAGAACGTTGGGATACCCATATCCTTAAGCCGCGTAATCGTGCTGGGCGCGTCGTTGGTATGCAGCGTGCTGAACACCAAGTGACCGGTCAGCGAAGCTTGAATCGCGATTTCGGCTGTCTCTAAATCTCGAATCTCGCCAACTAAGATGATGTCAGGGTCTTGTCGCAGGATCGCTCGCAAGCAGGCAGCAAACGTGACGCCGACGTCATGATCGATTGGAATCTGAATGATGCCGTCGATATCGTATTCAACTGGGTCTTCGGTCGTGATCAGCTTTTCGGTGATCTCATTCATTTCCGATAACGCGGAATAAAGAGTGGTTGTTTTGCCGCTGCCCGTTGGGCCTGTCACCAACACAATGCCGTTGGGACGCTCCATAATCTTTCGAAATCCAGCCATTGTCACATCGTCCATGCCGACCTTGTCCAAAGACAGCGAAACAACGCTGCGATCGAGCACTCGCATTACAACACTCTCACCGAACATTGTTGGCAAGACGCTGACCCGCAGATCGACAGGGTGACCACCGACCATCAGTTCGATTCGACCATCTTGTGGCAGTCGACGTTCCGCAATATCCAAGTTGGCCATGACCTTGATCCGCGTTGTAATCGCGAATGCCAAGTGGCGTGGTGGCGGAACCATTTCGTACAACACACCTTCGGCTTTGATCCGAATGCGGAACTCATCTTCGAATGGTTCAAAGTGAATGTCGCTGGCGTGATCTTTAATTGCCAGCAGTAAAACCAAGTTAAGCAGCTTGCGGACTGGCACGCTATCGGCCAAGGCTTCGGCGCCGTCCAAGTCAAAAGCTCCTTCGCCAGTCAGTGCTCGTGCGGCCTGTTCTAGCTCCGAATCTTCGGCCAGCGATTTGACTAGCTTCTCGACGCTCTCGGACTCCGAAGAGTAATAGCGTTCGATTGACGCGTTAATTGCACGCTCGGTCGCAACCGCCATTTCAATGTCGTAACCCAAAAACGTTCGCAGCTCATCTTGGATGTTCAAGTTTTGAGGGTCGCAGGTGGCAACGGTCAGCCGATGGCCATCAAATTTTACCGGGACAACACGGTAAAGCTGGGCCATCGATTCGCTGATTTTCTCGATCAAGTCGGGTGGGAACTTTACCGTCTCCAACGAGACCACTTGCATATTCATCTGCTCAGCGAGAGCCTGGGCAAGCTGGTCTTCATTGATAATCGACATATCTTCAGCAAGCTTGCCAAGCAAGATGCCGGGCTGTTGCTGCTGCTCTTCAAGCAACAGTTCCAGTTGATCATCGGTGATGAAGCCAAGATCCACAAAGATCTGACCGATTCGACGCGATGCCATGTCTTACCCCTTACTCAATACTCAATGAAAAAATGTCTTGGACCAGAACAATTTCGCCAACGCAAGTTAGCTGTGGTCGTCATCTTCAATTTCGTCGCCGCCGTCATCATCCAGCCCTCGGCGAGCGTTCACAATTCGCTTGGCCAAGTCATCCGGTCGATGCGATTTCGATAAAACGTCTTCGACCGTCACTAGGTCGTCCTTCCAAAGCTTGAACAGGGCGTCATCCATCAATTGCATGCCAAACTTTGCACCGGTTTGAATTGCCGAGCTGATGCGGAACGTCTTGTTTTCTCGGATCAAGTTAGCGACGCCCGGCGTCACAACTAGCACCTCGTACGCGGCGCATCGTCCGCCGCCCTTACGTGGCAGCAGAGTTTGGGCCACTACACCGAGCAGCGTCGAGCTGAGCTGCGTCCGAATCTGATCCTGCAAGTTGCCAGGAAACGCATCGATGATTCGATTCACGGTTCCTTGAGCGCTATTGGTGTGCAGCGTGCCGAAAACGATGTGACCTGTCTCGGCGGCACTAATAGCAGCACCAATAGTTTCCAAGTCACGCATTTCCCCCACCAGGATACAATCAGGGTCCTGACGCAACGCCCGACGAATCGCTTCGGCGAAACTCGGAACGTCTACACCGACTTCACGCTGGTTGATCGTCGATTTTTTGTGTTCGTGGTAGAACTCGATCGGATCTTCGATCGTGATAATGTGATGGTCATGAGTCTCGTTCAGAAAGTTGATCAAACTTGCTAAAGTCGTGCTTTTGCCGCTTCCCGTCGGGCCAGTCACCAGAACCAATCCGCGGGGCCGCTGTACCAAATCGACTACAGAATCTGGCAAGCCCAATTGCTCGGGTGTCAACTTGTCGTTGGGGATCTGACGCAGCACCATGGAGATATTTCCACGCTGCTTGAAAATCGAGACGCGAAATCTAGCTAAATCACCAAACGCGAATCCAAAGTCTGAGCTGCCGGTCTCCTGCAACTCTCGTTGACAGCGTTCAGGCGCAATGCTCTTCATCAATTGAACCGAATCATCTGGCTCAAGAGTCTTGGTGTCGAGCTTCCGCATCCGGCCATGCAGCCGGAAAACCGGAGGCTGACCAACCACGATGTGAATATCGCTCGCGCCTTGCTTCACTGCTGCGGAAAGCAGCTTGTCGATCAGAACGGTTGCCATGGGCAATTAAATTCACTTAGCGGCCGCGTCGTATTGACTGCGGTCAACCGCAGTCGTTCAGCCATTGGATTAGACGAGGTTCGCTCGGGCGGAGACGAAGTGCCTGAGCGATGGTACCTCTATTGTACTCCAGAACCCGAATTAACGGCAAATATTGGCATCATTTCTAACCCAATGAACAAATTGGGAAGATTTGCAAATCGTCCGCAGGCGCTGCCTACGCGGTAGAATCCCGCCAATCGCGATTCTCGAGGTGGCGATTTGACCGCCTCGGACTGCGAGCAGCTCATCAAAAGCTTGATGCCGGTCCGTCGAGCGTTCGGGGAAAACGGTTCCGAGCTAAGCTTTGCTAGCTTCCCGATACTCTCGGATCAGGCTTTCAAGCGCCAACTCTTCTTGCTCGGTCTTTTTGGCGGTCTTGTAAACTTCTTCCAGAGTGGTGATGCCCGCGAGGACTTTGCGGATTCCATCGCAGTAAAGCGTTGTCATACCGCACTTTATGGCTTCCGTCCGCAGCTCAGCACTGGAAACGCTTCGGAACATCAGGTCGCGAATTCGATTGTTAACGACCATCAATTCATAGATCCCGATACGTCCACGGTAGCCGCGTTTTTGACAATACGAGCATCCTTTGCCCCGCGCGAACTTGCCATCTTTAGCTAGCTCTGGCGGAATTCCTGCGTCTTCAAGGACGGAATCGCTTGGCTTGAATTCAACTTTGCAGCGGGTGCAGATCTTGCGCACCAAACGCTGCGCGAGCACGGCGATCACGCTGCTAGCGACCATGTACGCCGGTACACCCATGTCGGTCATTCGCGTGACAGCACTCGGCGCATCGTTCGTATGTAGTGTACTGAAAACCAAGTGTCCAGTTAGACTGGCCTGGATTCCCATCTGGGCGGTTTCCGTGTCTCGCATCTCGCCGACGAGAATTACGTTCGGAGCTTGTCGCAACATCGCCCGGATGATGCGTCCGAAATCGAGCCCGATGTTGTGCCGCACTTCGACCTGGTTGATGCCTGGTAGGTAATATTCAACCGGATCTTCAGCAGTGATGATCTTTCGGTCTGGCCTGTTAAGGGTGTTTAATGCGGCGTAAAGCGTAGTTGTTTTTCCTGAGCCAGTCGGGCCAGTCACCAGCAAAATGCCGTTTGGCCGGCGGATCAGGCTCGTGAAGATTTTGAAGTCACGGTCGCCCAGGCCAAGCTGTTTGACGCCGACTTTGATGTTGTCTTTATCTAGCAATCGCATGACCGCTGACTGCCCATGGTTGGTTGGGATGATGCTTACCCGCAGATCGAGCTCTTTCTCACCAACGGTAATTTTGATTCGGCCGTCCTGAGCTCGCCGTCGCTCGGCAATATCCATTTTCGCCAGAATCTTGATGCGGGACATAATTGCACCCAGCAAACGGCGCGGGGGGCTATCGCGTTCGACAAGACTGCCGTCAATTCGATAACGGATTCTGACACGGTCTTCGAACGGTTCGACGTGGATGTCTGAAGCTCGCAATTGGACCGCTTCTTGGATCATATAATGCACAAGTCGAACGACCGGCGCGCTGTCCTGGTCAAAGTGTTCGTCTTGGGAGAGTTTGTCTTCTTCGGTTTCGGTAAAATCGATCTGAGTGTCGGTGAATTCCTGCAACATCGAGTCAGCCGACTCGCCTTCACTCTGACCGTAATACCGGTTGATCGCTTCTTGAATGTGTTCTTTGGACGCCAGAGCAGTATCGACCTTGCGATTTAAAATGAACCGCAATCGTTCAATGGTTTCGATGTCAAATGGGTCTGAAACCAGAACGCGAATGGTGTCGTCTTCGTCTTCGTAGGGAATGATCTTGTTTTCGCGGGCGACTGATTCCGGAACAAGCTGGATCACCGAATCTTCGATCTTGATGCTCGGTAGATCGACGTATTCGAAATGGTGGAATTCAGCTAGCGTTTTGGTAACTTCTTCGTCAGTTGCGTACCCCAATTCGACTAGAAAATCGCCGACTGGCTTATCCTCTCGGTTGGCCAGTTTTTCCGCTTCATGCAATTGTTCCTTCGAGATGATTCCACGCGCAATAAGCAATCCGGTGTAATCTTGCATCGCTTTGGTCATGGTAGAGGGTCGTCTGATTGTTTGAGAAGATAGGTTTTACGAGCTGCATCGATCTGCGTGCGCGGCAGCCAACGCATTTTGGCGATGGCTTGCCGATTTGATTATATCTCAACCGGCGCGGTCTTTCACTTTGAGTAGTCAATTATCCGCGATTGATTACCGGAGAATTAAGATCGCCACCTGAATGTAGATGAGGATACCCAAGATATCGATAATGCCAGCCACAAACGGGTTGCTCATCATCGCCGGGTCGAGTCCAAGTCGTTTGAAAACGATCGGCAAGACTGAACCGATGCTTGTTCCCGCAATGACAACGGACAAGATGGTGATTGGAATGACAGTCGCCGCGTACATGCTGGGAGCGATGAAAATAGCGGTCAGGTATCCGATGGTCGCTAGAAATCCACCGAGAAGTAGGCCCATCACCATCTCGCGTTTGAGAACAATCCACCAGTCCGAAAGCTCGACATCTTTGGTGGCAAGGGCGGTGATTACCAGCGTTGACGACTGACTGCCGCTGTTGCCGCCACTGCTGATAATCAGCGGAATAAAGGCGATTAGCCATGGAAATGTTTCCAATTCGACTTCGTACAAGTCGAGTACAAAAGCGGTCAGCAAAGCGAAGAAGAAGAGTAGGGTTAACCACATGCCTCGTTTCCATGAGAGGGTTATCAAATCGGTTCGCATGTAAGAGTCTGAGAGCGGTTCAACGGCAGCGATGCGCTGAAAATCGTCGGACATTTCTTCGTTAATGACGTCGATCACGTCGTCGTGCGTAATAATTCCCAGCATGTGCCGTTGGTCATCGACCACAGGGATAGCCAGCAAGTTGTAACGCGCGACTTTCCGCGCAACCTCGGCTTGGTCCTCGTCGGCAAGAACGCAAACGATGTCGCTTTCCATCAGATCGGCCAGCTTGGTCTCCTGCCGCGCGATTGCCGAAAGTAGCGATCGAGCACTGACGATTCCTCGTAAATGATTGGTTTCGTCGACGATATAGAGGTAGTAAACGGTCTCGAGATTTTCCGACTCGGCGCCCAGCTTTTCCAATGCTTGGCGAACAGTAATATACTCCGGTAAACGGGCTGCCTCGGTCGTCATGATCGAGCCAGCGGTCCCTTCGGCATAAGTCTGCAGCCGCCGAATGTCACGACGATCGGCCGCTGGAACCAACGCCAGCAACGATTCGGCGCGGTCAAGTGGCAATTCTTGGATCAGGTCAACCGCGTCGTCGACAGCCAAACAGGTAATAAGCTCGGCAATTTCGGCTTCGGGTTGCTCGGCGAGCAATTCGACTTTGCGATCCCATTCGAAGTAGCTGAAAATCTCGGCTCGCAAGTTTGGCTCGGCATATTGCAGAACGCGCCACAGCTCGCCATCCTGCAGGCCCTCCATGAATTCTGCTGTCCGCACAGGATGCAGAGCGGTGCAGAATACAGCCAGCTCTGTCGTGTTTGCGTCTGCCAGCATCTCGCGAAGTTCTGGCAGGAAAAGGGTGTTGACCATGCGTTGAGAGATCGCAACTATATTGCGAGTGAATAGGAGCTAGCTGGCGAATCGACGACTGTGGTCGATTTACCAATTTTCGACAGGGTGACCGAGCGATAACCCTACTGGCTAAATCCTAAACTACCAAGCCTTAAAAAATAGTTACTTGGCTGCAACTTCTTGCGGCAAATTGAAATCGCCGTCTGCGTCACGCCAGACGCAGTGAATATGATTAGCCGGGTTGCCGGCTGCGTCGGGTTGAGTATTCACGAATTCTATGATGAAACTTGGTCCCTGGATCGCGTAAAAATGACCAATTCCTGGTTCTGTGGGGCCTGACCAACCAAAGCTCAGCTTCTCAAAACCGGCTTGCTCAATCAACGCCCATCGAGCTTCGGACACGGCGTCAGTCATGCTGCTGGTGTAGACCTCAACCAAGGATCGAAGCATCTGACGTTGGGAATCGGTGAGATCGCTGGCAAGGATTCCGACAGGCTTGGGCATGTCAGCGCTGGGCTGTTTGATCCAATGGATTTCCGCCGGGGCTTCTGCGGCCACAATCGCCTTCGACTTTTGATCGGCATTCAAGCTGTTCATCAAATCGAACGCAAGTTGCTCTTCGTCCTTGAGCACGCGGGTCCCTTTAGCGGGATATTCGTCGCCGAAGTCGGACTGGATTGTGGCTGGATTAGTCGCGAAAAACTGTGGTGTCGATTCGATAATCTTGCCGTCCTGAATAACAAAGTTGAGCGAAAGATGATGTCCTTCGACACTCAAGCCCCATGGCTGATCGCTTTGTGGCTGGCCATAGATCGTGAAGTAATATTTGAACGGGTCGCGTCGTCCAAGGCTGGTCGGTCCTTCC
>JBGSKY010000243.1:0-2768 GCA_041740995.1 Pirellulaceae bacterium | reverse complement strand
GCCCAGCTTCAATCTAAAGATATAACCTACCTGCCTACGTCTGCTAAAAACAATATTACCGTACCCCCGACGGGTATCTGGTCGATAGAGCAGGTTAGTTAGGATGCCGCAGTTGGACCAGCGATGGAGCAGATTTACGTGACGCAACGATTGAGACGAACCCGAATATTTCTAACGCTTGCATTCGCCGCGTATCCTTCACTTGTATTCGGTCAACGGGCCGATCCTGGTGTGAGATCGATGGCTATGCCTGGAACTCGCCAAGTTTTGCCCGCAAGCGATCTACCACCGCTTCCAGAGATGCCGTCCGGTTTTGTTGATGTCAGTATGTACTCTGCGCTGGATGCACGCACGACTATGACAACATACTCGCTCGATGATCTCATGCAGTTGGCTGCCGCGAACAATCCAACTATCCGTCAAGCTCGTTTGCAAATCTCGGCGGAGACTGCCAAGGCATTGCAGGCGGGACTTTATCCCAATCCTGTGCTGATGTACGTCGGCGAGAAGATCAACAGCGATGGCACAGCGGGCGAGTTTCAAGGATTCGAAGTTCAGCAACGCTTTGTAACCGCGAACAAGCTGCAGCTCAGCCGATTAAAATACCGCCAGCGCGCTCACGTTGCCGAGCATTTGGCGATTGCACAACAGTATCGTGTGAGCAACGATCTCAAAAAGCACTTTTACCAATCACTAGCTGCGTTCGAAAGATTAAGTTTGCAGCGTGAGTTGCTCAAAACATCTGAAGACAGCAGCGTAACGGCAAGAGAGCTTTACAACCAAGGTCAATCGAATCTGCCAGGTATTCATCGAGCCAATGTGCAACTGCAACAACAGCGGTTGGAAGTTCTCAAGGCAGAAAACGAGTTCGCGGAATCCTTTCGGCGGCTGACCGCGCTCGTCGGTTGTGACTTCCCTGTCGGAAATCTGGACGGCACGCTACGTCCCCAGTCCGCAATCCCTCCATTTGAAACGGTCTACTGCAATTTAATTCAAGAAAGTCCCGAAATGCTAGCAGCGAAAGCGAAATTGGCGGCTGATCAAACAACCGTACAACGCGAGTCGGTGCAGTGGGTTCCTGACATCGTGGCTCAAGTCGGACCGGGTTATAACTTTACGAATTACGATCCGGTCTACAACGCAAGTGTCCGCGTCGAGCTTCCAATATATGATTGGAATCAGGGAACCGTCTTACAAGCACGTCGCGATTTACAGAGGCAACAGGAGGAAATACGTCGCATTGAGTTGGTGCTGCGAGAACGTCTGGCCACATCCTATCGAATGTATGCGACATCGCTTCAACATGCGACCGAATTCGAACGGAACATCATTCCCGAAACGAAACTAGCCTACATCGAATTGTTGCGAGGCTACCAAGACAATCGCGTCGATTGGCCCCAGGTGCTTGTTGCTCAACAAGAGTACTTCAACGCAAGATTGATGCAGGTGGATCAATTTCGCGACGTGCGCGTTCAAGAGACGCTTATCGATGGTTTTCTGCTCGAAGGTGGTTTGATGGCGGCGCAGGGCCCGACACCGCCTGGGCATATCGACGCGGTGCCGAAGCCGAGGTAAGGATCGTTCAGTATGGAGACGAGTCAATCAATAAAACGGAAAGCAAGCTACACGTGACAACTCCTGAAGATCGCCGCTCATTCTTAAAAATCGGCTCACTCGCGGCCACAGGTCTGGCGAGTGGTTTACTGGCGAGTCGCGCGCAAGCGCAAGAGCCGATGAAAATGGACGACATGCCGATGCAGCATGAGCATGCAAAACACGCCGACGCGCCGGAGCCATCGATTCCGGCGGACTCCAGCGTTGCTGTCGAATACGATGGATTCTCACGCTTCAAACCAACGCGTAGCAACGATCCCGATTCGGACTATTACATCGGGAAGTTGGTTCCCGGCTTTCGCAGTGTCGCCGCCGGGCCTGCACCATTCGAAGCACCCGATTTGACGAAGCTGCCATGGGAGATGGTTGACGGTGCAAAGGAGTTTCACCTTGTGCCAATGTCGGTGCAGCGTGAGTTCTTACCCGGCTACAAGATGAACGTATACGGTTACAACGGTTCGATGCCTGGGCCAACGATTGAAGTGACGCAGGGAGATCGAGTGCGGATCATTGTTACGAATGAACTTCCCGAAGCGACGACTGTGCATTGGCACGGCTTTGAATTGCCGGTGCAGTATGACGGCAGCGATACCTTGACGCAGAATCCGATCGAACCTGGCAAATCGTTCGTTTACGAATTCGATGTCCACGAGGAAGGCACTTTCTTCTACCACTCGCACGTACCGATGCAAGAAGCGTTCGGCAGCGTTGGCTTTTTTATTGTCCACCCACGCAAAGTATTTGATCCGCAAGTGGATCGTGATTTTGGATTGATCTTTCAAAACTTCTTCGTCGACAGCAATCAAAACATCGCCGACAGTTGGCGGATGGACTGGAATTGGCATACGATCAACGGCCGTAGTGGACCTTACACGACACCACTTGTTGTCAAACATGGTGAGCGAGTTCGAGTTCGGCTGTTGAATTTTGCTCCGATGCAGCATCATCCGATACATCTGCATGGCCATACATTCTGGGTGACTGGCCACGAGGGCGCTCGGTCGCCAAAGACAGCATGGATTCCGCGTAATAATGTGTTGGTTGGAATTGCTCAAGCAACGAATTTAAAATATCACTGCCTGAAAATAGAGCTATTAAGATACGGTAAAATGGTCTAATTTCGGACGCCTAGGCGACTCTTCAACTTTGGATGA
>JBGSKY010000242.1:0-2825 GCA_041740995.1 Pirellulaceae bacterium | reverse complement strand
CGGTCGACGGCACGATCGGCGTTCGCGACCTGCCGCAAGATCGCTATCGATTCGACAAAGACACGCACACGCTTGAAGGTTTTAAGGATGGGAATCGTTTCCGTCTTGGCGACGAATTGATTGTGCGCATCCAACGTGTTGATACTGCAAAACGCGAGCTTCATTTTGGTTTCGAAAAAGTCACTAAGCGCACTTCTCCGATGCCGGTTCAGACCAAAAAGCGAAAAGACCAAGAACGCGATTCCAAGCCATCGAACAAAACCTTCGGAACCAAAAAATCCAAGAAGTATCCCGATAAAAGAAAGAAACGAAAGTAACCTCATAAAAGGTTCTTCCGCTTGAAGGCCGTGACAAGCTCGTAGGCCGTAACAAGTCGCTTTGGACGCAGTTACGGCATGGAGTGCTGGGCCGGTTGGCTCGGTCGTTGAGGCAATTGGATTCCGACGGGGCATGCCGTAACTGCGCTAGCGCTTGTTACGGCCTACTTGACTTCTGGCGGACCTGCGATCTTAACTAAATCACATCAAACAATTGCGACTGCTTAGCTCACATCCTATTGAAATATCTTTTGAGCGAAATGGTATAGATTGTTTCTCCAGTGAGTTGGATCGTGCCCATGGGAATCAACGTTCCAGATGTGAGGTACCTCGTTTTCTTTCAAGTACCGATGCAGTCGTTGGCTGATACGAATCAGTCCATCCTTGTTTCCACAGGATAGCCAAAGCAGTTGCAGTTGTTCCTTTGTCTGTTCTGGCTTTGGAATCAATTGCTCAGGGGACTTTGTGTTCGGCGCCGAGGAGAAGCCCCCAACCCAGGAAAACTTGTCCAAGTGGGTTAGTCCAAAGTTCAGCGACTGGCCACCTCCCATCGACAGGCCCGCAATCGCACGATGAGCTCGATCGGCTTTCACGGAGTATCGTGATTCAATTGTCGGTATAACGTCGTCCAGCAGGTCTCTTTCAAAGACCGCAAAGGCTGGCGCGGCCTGAAATACCTTACCTTCCGCCCGATCGTTTTTCTGAGCGCGTCCGTTAGGCATAACCACGATCATTGGCACCGCTTTGCCATCCGCGATCAAATTGTCGAAGAGAATGTCTGGTGCTGCGAATCGTTGCCATTCTGTTTCGTCACCGCCAATACCGTGCAACAGATAAAGAACCGGATACTGATTCTGCGCCGAGTAATCCGGTGGTGTGTAAACATTCATTTTCCGTGTCGTGCCGACGGTTTTCGACTCGTATTGGATCATCTCCAGTTTGCCGTGCGGAATGTTCTCGCGATTCTCAACAATACTGCTGGGAGGGTCTTCGTAAATCTGTTGGTCGTCGGGCCCCAGCTCGATCGGACCACCAAAATCACCACGCGGTTCTTCGCGTGCAGGCCTTTTCGGATTGGTTGTTTCGTCTTGAGCTGTAGCGTGCGGAGGCTGCACTAGGAAAGTGACAAACAAAATGAAAAGTTTTCTCATCAAACCGAACTCGACTTGGAAAAAGGTTCCGGGAGGAAGTGGCTACGCGTGCGGATGAGCTGGTCAGCGTGCGACCGGCAGCCACATAACGAAAGCAAGTGCACATGCTTAAACCTACAGGACCCGTACAGGTTCCGCGAATACTTCCAATAATTTAGTAAGACTACCGTCGACCAACACCTTCAAAGAATAACTGCAACGACTCTTTCACATGAATTGCAATCTTCTTCTGGCTCAATCTCTTTGCAAGGTCGAGCTGCTGCTTGAAGTGCCAAGTACCTTGCCAAAGAGCCAGCAGCTGCTTTGCTGCAAGCCTGCTATTCGCTGCAACTAGCCAACCGCGTTGCTTGCCCAACTCGATAAAGTCCACCACCTGATTCTCGGTTTGTGTTGGCCCCCATGCGTAAAACTCTTTAGCCATCCCCGGGTGACGCCGCGCCTCCTCGATCATCACTCTACCCATTCCATTGATCGTCGGATGAGTCAATAGGCCGACAAATTGCTCCCCAAAACTTTGAAGAGCCGATTGAAATTCGGAAGCAGTTCTAATAGCTTTCTCAGAAAACTGTGGCCGAAGCCGCTCCGCCTCGTGCCGAAAGACCGCAGCAAGCAGTCTCTCTTTACTTTCAAAATGGCTGTAGACGGTTCTGTTCGAAACCGATGCTGCTTCCGCAATGGCATCCATGGAAACTGCTTGGTATCCATGCTCCAAAAAGAAATCTGTGGCGCATTTCAGGATTCTAAGACGCAACGAGTCGTCTTTAGGGCGTCCGCGTGGACGACGAGTGCCATCGGTTTCCGAATTTTGCAATTTTTCCGCCTGAATTCCGTAATTGTGTCATCTGCTTTTTTAAAAACACCGTATTATGCTATAGATCGGTGTAGTAAATAAATATGGTAGCATCTTCTGGAAATGCAAGCAACATGTGGCGAATCGCCCTGAAAATGCTCTTCAACGACCAAGCCAAGTATGTTGGTTTGGTGATTGGGGTTGCATTTTCGACATTGCTTATCAATCAGCAAATGGGAATCTTCCTTGGGCTGCTCTCGCGGGGCGGTGCCCTTATCGACGATATTCCGGAGGCCAACGTTTGGGTGATGGACCCAGGCGTCAAAAACCTGGACACGGTTTTTCCGCTTCGAGATACCGAACTGGGACGCGTTCGAGGTGTTGAAGGAGTGCAGTGGGCGGTCCCTTATTTCAAAGCGATGGCGACGGTTCGTACGCAAACCGGGCAACTGGAATCCGCACTTTTGGTTGGTGCCGATGATCAGTCGATGATCGGTATCCCTGCGAACTTCGTCTTGGGATCGGCAGAGGATCTGCGCAAGCCAGACGCGGTTGCTGTGAATCAAG
>JBGSKY010000241.1:0-2430 GCA_041740995.1 Pirellulaceae bacterium | reverse complement strand
GATCGCAAGTCAAACCAACTTGCTAGCCTTGAACGCCGCCATCGAAGCCGCACGGGCAGGTGAACATGGGCTCGGGTTCGCTGTGGTTGCTGATGAAGTTCGTAAGTTGGCCGAACGCTCCAGCGAAGCAGCCAAGGAAATTACCAAGTTGATCAAAGAATCATCGCGTCGCGTAGAAGAAGGTGCTAGTTTATCGAAGAAGGTTGGTGAATCTCTTACCAAGATTGTAGAATCCGTCGAAGATACAGCCGACGGTATTGGTCAAATTGCCGCTTCTACGGAAGCTCAAGCTGCCAGCGCCCAAGAAGTCAAAGTGGCTATCCGAAGTGTCTCGCAAACCACTGAATCCAATGCCGCTGCCTCCGAAGAGATGGCCGCAAGCGCTGAGCAACTGGGTGCCCAAGCCCAAAGCCTGCGCGACCTTGTGGCTAAATTCAAAGTCTAATGCTAAAGGTCAGAAACCCAATGGATCTAGAACGACTCACCCCGAAACAATTTGAGTTGTTCCAGAGGTTCATCTACGAACGTGCTGGCATCAAGATTGATTTTTCCAAGGTCACGCTTGTCAGTAACCGCATCCGACGACGGCTGAAAGCAAGCAACTTCGAAAACTTTGATTCGTATTATCGCTTTCTCATATCAAAAGATGGTGGCGTCGAACTGGAAGGTTTTCTTGATGCTATTACAACCAACGAAACCTCCTTTTTCCGAACCCCTTCGAACTTCGATTGGTTTAAAAACGACTACATCAAAGAGCTTCTCAAGGACAAACTGGAAGGCAAACGCGCTGCTTCGTTGCGGGTGTGGTCGGCGGCGTGCAGTTCTGGCGAAGAACCCTATTCGATCGCGATGTGCCTTTCTGATTTAAGTGTTCCTTTGCGAGGCTGGCAGTTTGAGCTTCTAGGAACGGACATCAGCGAATCTTCGCTGAAACTGGCTCGTGAAGCAGTCTACCGCAAGCGTACAATGCAAGAATTGGAACCAGCAACCCTGAAACGTTATTTTACGGGGGAAGCAACCGACCAATTTCGGCTGCGGCCCGCTGTCTCTCAAATGGTTCGGTTTAAGAACCACAACCTCATGAAACCCTTGTCGGATCCTCCATTCGATTGCATTTGGTTACGAAATGTTTTGATCTACTTCGATCGCGAATCCAAAACCAAAGTGATCGAGAACCTCGTTCAGTCCCTGGTCCGTGGTGGCTATCTGGTCGTTGGACCTTCCGAGGGTGTTTACGACATGCTTGGTATGCTCCAAAAGTGCGGCACGTTTCTTTACCAAAAGCCCTAAAGCCAGGATTCTAACGTGAACGACGAATTTAGTTTCTCCACCGGTTTGCCCTCCGATGAAATGGCACAGTACCTTCAAATGTTCGTGGACGAAACGTCCGAACAATTGGATGAGCTGGTGGAAGTGTTATTGGTGCTGGAGACGAATCCTGGTAGCCCAAGCCACTTGAATGAATCGTTCCGTTTGATCCACTCGATCAAAGGGGCGGCCGCCATGATGGGACTCGATAGCATTGCCTTGCTAACGCATCATCTGGAAAATCATTTTGATCGACTCCGGTCCGGACTTCGCTCCCTTGACCGTTCCATGATGAACCTGATCTTGCAATGCGTCGACTTCCTGCGCGACGCAGTTGGAAAACTACGCGATGGAAAGCCACTTTTTAGTTCCCCCGAATTGATCGAACAGCTATCGCAATCTTTGTTTGAAGAGTCAACCGGTGAGAAAGCAAGTCCTGTTCAAAAGCGCATCATTGTGTACCTCGACCGCGCCATTGAGTTGCCTGAACTGAAAGCGGAATTGATTCTCGCTCGCTTGAACGATCTCGGCCAAGTAACGCGAACAAGCCCTGCCACCGACCAACTGGAAAGCCTAGCCGAGCTTCGAACGTTGCAAGTGTGGCTAACAACCGCCCGCAATGACGACGCTTTGCGTGGGGCAATGGATATTGTCGGGGTGGAGCTTATCGAAATCGACGAGGTCGACGAAGCGGGGCTAGTCGATGTAGATAGTCTCGCGAAACCGCTATCTGAAAAAGATGCGGTGGTCTCCCAAGTAGATGTGCCGCTGCACACGGCGGTTCAGCCCAATGCTGACGTACCCCACGAATCGAATGCGTTGCAATCTGACATTGCAGCAACTGTGGCGGCTCCTACTGTGGCGGATCCAGTTGAGACTCCTGCGATTGAGACGACATCAATTGAGACGACATCAATTGAGACTCCCGTTACTGCAGAAACCCAAAGCAAAGTGGTGGAAACGGTCCGCGTTGATATTCAACGGCTCGATCGATTGATGAATCTTGCTGGCGAGCTGGTTGTGAACCGAGCTCGCTTTATTCAGCTTGCGTCGCAGATGAAAGAGACCTTCAAAAAGTCGGGACTGATGACCCAACTGAGGGATTTGTGCGAATCTCTTCGC
>JBGSKY010000240.1:0-62059 GCA_041740995.1 Pirellulaceae bacterium | reverse complement strand
GTTCGGATTGCAGGCTGCAACTCGCCTGCATGAAGCTGGAATCGCTAGTAATCGCGGGTCAGCATACCGCGGTGAATGTGTTCCTGAGCCTTGTACACACCGCCCGTCAAGCCACGAAAGTTGGGAGGGCCCGAAGTCGCTAAGCTAACCGCAAGGGGGCAGGCGCCGAAGGCCAGCTCGATGATTGGGACTAAGTCGTAACAAGGTAGCCGTAGGGGAACCTGCGGCTGGATCACCTCCTTTCTAAGGATAATCGTCTTGCATGTGGTAACACAAGCAAGGCTACCGTGAGACGAGGCTTGCATACATCAGTTAGAGGTCATCACAGATTTATTAGAGACCCGATGGTAAAGCAATTTACCATCGGGTTTTTTATTGCGCTAGCGCTGTTGGCAACGCTTTCGTAGCGAGATAGCCATAAATCGCAACTCAAACACATACGGAACCGAGAGAGTGAGTGGGGTGATTTCTCGTTTTCTACAAAATGTGCTGAACTTGCGGCTTCAATGTGGATCTACGCCATAACTATTTGACCTTTCTAAATCGCACGTTGGTTAAATTTGTCTATTTTTCAACTCGTCGTTATATTTTCAACAGTTTGATGTGGTTTTTGTGCCAAGCGTAATTCGCGTTCAGTAGATCTCGTTTCGAACTTATCGTCGTTCACGCAGAAAACGTTCTGCTTATGGATTTTTAAATCCAGCAGCGAAAGTTGTTCGCCGGCCTTTGCGCCGCTGTTACATTGCGACCTACATCCTCGTTCCCTTTCAGAGACTCAACGCATTGATGCAATCGCTTTGAAGTTCAACTATCAAGTTCTGAAGAAAATTAACGATTTGTTGATTGCTTCCCTAGCATTTTCGTTGAGGGTTTCGAGCGTGAAGAGCGAGAAACGGTTTTAGGCGAGTTTTTTCGATATCGTCGCAGAGGCTTGCGAGATTTACGTCTGAAACGAAGAGTCCCTCCGGCAGCCGATAAGGGGACCTTAGTCAGGTCTAAATTGGTTTTCGTGGTTGATTCGACTAAAACTAAGAGAATTGAATCGGCTGAACTTTGTCGCTTGCTGATCGCAGCTAAGCTCTTCTCGATTTAATTTGCTGGTGATGGTGGATTTTCTAACTGGCGGTATTCGCTAGCGACGGGTGATTCGTAAAATATCGACACGTTGGCGATGATCGAAATTTCGTTTTGCATCGGCAACATATTTGGTTGACGATCCAGAGTCAGTTCGAAGAATCCTTTGTAATACGTGTTCTGCGGTCGGCTGACGCGGATGACCGGCATGTTGGTGCGAATTTTCGATTGCGAGTAGCTTTCGGAGCTGGAGTTTTCAAAAGAGCGGTATAGCTGGTCGGGCAACACAACTTGAGTTTCCGATCTAATGTTGATCACCCGAGGCTTTTCGTCGAACATGGCCGTTAATAGCGTGTCAGCTTTTTCTTTGGCGGCAGCGGTCGCTTGTTCGGTTGCCTGCTTTTTCATCGCGTCCAATTGCGTGCTGCCGTAGTCGAAACCGATGACATCGGAAACGTTCATTGCAAACGCAGAGCGGATGACTTGCATGGCTTGTGTATTGTTGGCGACTTGGATGTGCAGATTGGATTGCATCTCATATCCAGTCAGCCTCTCCACTGCCACTTCCTGTTCATCTCGTTTTTCGAAGGCGAATTCGTATTGTGGTAGCACGGCGATAAAATCGTCGACGACATTTTCGTCACGGATTCCGTTTTGCCTGAAAGCGTTCTTCAATGAGGCTAGTTTCGCAAACAGCTTTTTTTCGCACTCGGCTGACGTTTTAGCCGATTCGATGACAGCTATCACGATTCGGATTTGGTCAGGTTTGACGCGCAGTTCAATTTTGCCCTCCACTTCGATGTATTGCTGAACGGTTGGATCGAATCCCTTGCTGCCGCGTTGCTGAAAAGCGGGTATGGATTCGCCGCCTCGCGAACCGGAAAATTGGGCGTCGAGGGTTGCTTGCAGCAGCAAGGCAAGGCCGAGTGAGCATAGGAATTTCATGGGAAAATCAAGTCGAAAGGAGGCGAGAATAGAACGGTAAAAGCGCCGATTTTCCTCACAATACCAGATTTTTAACAGCTCAGCCCTACGAATGCGCAATCGGTGTTGAGCGTTTGAAATATAGGAATTAAGCGGGTGGAATCCGCAAGCTGCTCTAGTTTGGCTTGACGGACGCGCATAAAATCTAGAGTCGTTTGCGATCGAAGTGAATCGCGAGCGGAGCTGCTTTTACGAAACTAAACAACTGTAATAACTTGGCGACCACTTTGGTTGCTGCTTTAAGGAGCCGTCGATACGTGACCACTCAGATACTCGCTGCCCGCGCTGGAGAAATTACTCCGGAAATGACTTTTGTCGCCCAACGAGAGCAGTTGGCTGTCGAACTTGTTCGCGACGAGATTGCCGCTGGACGGCTTGTCATTCCGGCGAACAAGGTTCATTTGCAGGGCAAACTAGAGCCGATGGGCATTGGTATTGCCACGAAATGCAAAATCAACGCGAACATTGGTAATTCGGCAGTCACTTCCAACAGCACCGAAGAGCTGGACAAACTGCACATGGCGGTTCATCACGGTGCAGACACCGTCATGGATCTGTCGACGGGTAAGGACATCGACAGTATTCGCGCCGCGATCATTGAAGCGTCGCCGGTTCCAATCGGAACAGTACCGATTTACCAAATGCTTGAAGAGCTCGGTGGAAACATCGAAGACATGCGAGCTCAGCATTTCCTTGATATGGTTGAGCATCAAGCCAAGCAGGGGGTTGATTACATGACGATCCATTGCGGCGTGCTGCTTGAACATTTGCATCTCACGGTCAATCGCGTAACAGGAATCGTTTCGCGTGGCGGTTCATTGATCGCCAAGTGGATGATGGTCCATCAAAAGCAAAATCCTCTTTACGAATGCTTTGACGACTTGTGCGACATTATGCGTCAATACGATGTGACGTGGAGTTTAGGCGACGGGTTGCGTCCAGGCAGTATCGCTGATGCAAGTGATAAAGCACAATTCGCGGAACTTGACGTGCTCGGCGAACTGTGCACACGCGGTTGGGAACGTGGAACTCAGGTCATGGTCGAAGGCCCTGGTCACATTCCGATGGATCAGATAGAGATGAACATCAAGCGTCAAATCGAAGTCTGCCATGGTGCTCCGTTTTATGTCCTAGGACCGTTGGTAACCGACGTCGCTCCTGGTTACGATCATATCACCAGTGCGATTGGAGCTGCATTAGCGGGTTGGGCTGGTGCGGCAATGTTATGCTATGTTACGCCGAAAGAGCATTTGGGATTACCTAACCGCGAGGATGTGAAGCAAGGCGTTATCGCATACAAGATTGCTGCCCATTCGGCTGACGTGGCCCGTCATCGCAAGGGAGCTCAAGATCGCGACGACGCGTTATCGCGTGCACGATTTGCGTTTGATTGGAATGAGCAGTTTCGACTGTCGCTAGACCCAGAAACCGCGCGAGCGTACCACGATGAAACGCTTCCACAAGATACTTTCAAAACGGCGCACTTCTGCAGCATGTGCGGACCAAAGTATTGTTCGATGCGAATAACCGAAGATATTCGCAAGATGGCGGCTGAAAAGAAGTTGGTAGACTTGCAAACCAGCTCTTAGTTAAGCGTGAGATCTCTGCTTGCTGACGCGTATTTGTGAAGTTGGCGAGCTGAGATTGAGAGAGAATTATGAATCGTCCGCCGGAAATTGATGATGAAGCGCTGTTGCATAGACTGCACGATTCGTCGCTGCAGCTCAAATCGCAGCTGCAAAAAGTCGTCGTCGGGCAAAGCCAGGCGATTGATTTAATTCTGAATGGATTGCTATCCAGCGGGCACTGTCTTTTGATCGGTGTCCCTGGTTTGGCCAAAACATTGATAGTTCGCACGTTTGCGTCGATTCTAAATGTTGGATTTTCGCGAATCCAATTTACGCCTGATCTCATGCCCTCGGACGTAACGGGGACTGATGTGTTGGTGCAGAACCAAGCAACCGGCGATCGCGATTTCCGATTTTTGAAAGGACCGGTTTTTTCGAACATCGTTTTGGCTGACGAAATCAATCGTGCGCCGCCAAAGACGCAGTCAGCGCTGCTGGAAGCGATGCAGGAGCGTCAAGTCACGATCGGAGCGGTGCAACATCCGCTTCCAAATCCATTTTTTGTCTTGGCAACGCAGAACCCAATCGAGCAAGAGGGAACATATCCGTTGCCCGAAGCGCAGTTGGATCGTTTTATGTTTGTCGTGCAATTAGATTATCCAAGCGAATCTGACGAATTGGAAATGCTGTTGCGAACCACTGGCGACTCAACTGTGAGCGTAACGTCACAAATGAGTGCGGTGGACATTCTTGAGTATCGGCACCTGATTCGAAGAATCCCAATCTCCGAAGGCCTTGCAAGTCTTGCGCTACAGCTCGTTCGATTGACTCGTCCAAATTCAGAAAATCCCATCGTTCTAGTCCGCGAGTGTGTTGCGTGGGGAGCCGGTCCTCGGGCAGGACAATTCTTGATCTTAGCTGCAAAAACGTCGGCAGCGTTGCGAGGTTCAGCAATTGTGCTTGAAGACGATTTGTTAGCCGTCGTTCAGCCGGTTTTACAACATCGAATCAAGACGAACTACACAGCGCAAGCTAAGGGAGTTTCTGAATCGTCGATTATCGAACTGGTTATGAATCACGTCCGCGAGCAATTGCAAGGCAAACCAAATCGTGGCCGAATCGCAAAACTATTTCAGTCCTGAATTGATTGCATCGCTCGGAGGCCTTCGGCTTCGTGCGGCACATGTCGCTGATGGATGGGTCGCTGGCGGTTACTCGACCAAGCGGTATGGGAATTCGGTCGATTTCGCTGATCACAAAAGCTACTCACCCGGTGATGATTCACGTTACATCGATTGGAAGCTGCATGCTCGTTCAGATCGATATACGGTCCGAAGGTTTCAAGACGAATCAAATCGTCATTTTCAATTTTTAATCGACAGCAGCGCTTCAATGAGCTTTCGCGGATCGGATGCCGTATGGAGCAAATGGCAGTGTGCGTGCACCATCGCTGTTGCGTTGGCAACGATCTGTTTAAAAGGTGGCGACGCAGTTGGAGGTTGTCGTTACCAAGAAATACTGCAAGATTGGTTCGATGCGAGTCGTTCTAATCAAGCGATGATCCAATTGATTCAATCACTCGAGTCAAGGCCCACGAGCGGTGTTGCTCGGCTATCAAAGGTGCTCGACGAAACTGCGATCCGTTTGTCTCGCCGGACATGTTTGGTCGTGTTAAGCGATATAATCGACCCGGTTGTTGATCTTGAGCTTCCAATGGCAAGATTAATTGAAGCTGGTCATCAGATTCTGTTTGTTCGAATCGTGGATCGAGAAGAGGAACAGCCGAAGAGTTCGGAGGTACGATTGTTTGTTGATTTGGAAACGAAAGCAGAGGTCGTATTTGATCCACTAACCGATTGCAAGAGTTACATGGACGCGTTCAAATCTCATGCCAATGAATTCAAAACTATAGTCGAACGCTTTGGTGGTCCGCAAAAAAATTGCAAGGTTCTTTCAGTCATTACTCAAGACCCGATTGCACCTCAGCTTTTTAGAATTCTTGATCAAGTCGCGAGAGGGGTGTGATGCAATTTCTGCAGTTTTCGATGCTGGCCTGGGCCGCTGCATCGATCATCCCGTTTTTGTTATCCCGTTATCGAAGACTGCCGAAGCAGCGTTTGGATTGGTCAGCGACTAGGTTCTTGCATGCCAGCGCTCAGCGGAGCGAAAAGCGATTCAATCTTCAGCAGTGGTTAGTTTTGTTGTTGCGAGCTGCTGCTTTGCTGTTGGTCGGCTTGGCAGTTGCCGAACCAATTCGTGCAACTTCGGATGCGACCAGTGAGCGACAACGCGGCCAGAAGTTTTTGTGTGTCATCATCGATCGATCAGCTTCGACGGGCGCACTAACGACGTTGGAATCCGATGTGACACTTTTACAAACGGCGAAAGAAGTGCTCGATACAGAGCTTCGCAAGGCAGATGCCGATGACTTACTGGCAGTTTATCTGGCTGATCAAACGAACAATTTAGTCTACTGGGGCGATGCGATTGACGCGATGAACAAGACCGATTCGATGAGCGATTGGCGATCGAACGGGATGAAGATTGCGACCGAGTCAATTGTCCCAGCTGTACAATCCGCGATCAGTGAAGCAAGCCGCGAGTTGTCGACGATTTCGATTTGTGACGTAATTATTGTGAGCGATTTTTCGAAGGCGGAATGGAGCTCGCCTACGCTTAAGGTGCTGGTCGATCAGATTGCTTCGATGCCAAAAACGACTTGCCGGTTGATTTCGTCCAGGCAGTCAGTAGAAGCAGAGTCAGTAGAAAATGTAAGCATCGCTTCTGTACGACTTGACGGATTCAACTATTGGAAAGATCGAACAAATCTGCTGACAGAGATTCGAAATAGCGGACAGACAATGCTGATTGACCGCATAATTCAATTGCAAGTTGACGGCCAAGTTCGAGATACGAGGACACTTTCTTTAAAGCCTGGGGAAACAAAACAAGTTAATTGGTCGTTGGAGAGATCGAGAGCTTTTGACCAGTCCGTAGAAGTTTCGTTTTTGGGCGAAGATCAGCTAGAAATCGACAATCACCGTTATCTCGTCATACCTAGAATGTTGGATGACGAAGTCTCAGTGGTCGCCGATTTTGAAGACGATTCAATCCCAGTCACAACTGCCCTTCGAAGTCTTGGTTTAAAACCGCAAGATAGCCAAATGAACGAACTTGCTCTGTTGAAACGACCTCGACTAATTCATGTCATCGATCCGGAAACGGTATCGCTTGTTGGCGATTCGCTCTACTCGCTGGCCGTCAACGGCGCCAATCTTGTAATCTGGTTGGGCAATAGAACTGTTCCAGATGTATGGCAATCTTCTTATGATTTGTCGACTCACAAAAGCGTTTTTCCTGGCCGCTCGCTAAAGCGTCAGAAGTGGGACGGTGACGAACTCGCCGAAGTTGTCATCGCAAGCGAAGTGTCAGAATTTGTTTCTCAGACAAGTGATTCCATCGCCATTCCAATGTCGCGATATTGGGGCGTCGAGGATGTAACAGGAGATTGGTTATCGATTTTGAGTTTATCAGATGGGACTGGTTTTGCGTTTCAACGAAGGATAGGAAATGGGAGCCTGACTTGGGTAACGACACCACCAACCTTGTCCACCAGTGATGAAGATAATGCATGGAATTACATAGCAAACTGGCCCACATTCGTTCCGCTTGTAGATTCGATCAACATGGCCGCCATCAATCAACCTCAACGGAATTACGAATGTGGACAGACGATCAATTGGAACAACAGCTTTGACATCAATGAGTCCGTAGACTCGGGTGTGAGCATGCAATCCGCAGCTCCACGTTTGCTAGTTTTAAAAGATGAATTCGCAGTTCAGTTTGATCGGCCTGGGATATATGAAAACGTGACACAGCAAGGTAGTTCGAGCGGATCCAAAATGCAAAAAATCGGTGTCAATGCCGACTCAGATGACTTTCAATTGGAATATTTAGGAAATGAATCGATAGTTCAATCGCAGCCGCCAGTAGGACCGGGGCAGGTATTGGATCAATCTGTTCAATCAAATCGTTTAAGTGACGCATCAGGTCTCTTCAAGTATTTGTTGATTGTCGCGATCGTGTTGCTGTGCTTAGAAATGATCGCTTCGACTTGGCTGACGTTCGAATCGCCTCGATCGCGACTAAATCGCTTGTCTGGGCGGTTTCCTCAATGAGCTCATGGACATTCGAATGGTTGCTGTCACGCAATGCGACGATCGCTATTGTCATCGTTCTATTCGTGGTCGTCGGCGCTTGTTATCTTTTGCAATGGTATCGAAGGATTTTATTGCTAGGACAATCGAGTCAGTTGAAATGGCGATTTCTGAAGCTCTTTTGTCTACGTGGCTCGTCCTTGGCAATCTTGTTATGGATGTTGCTCGGACTCTCTTTTAGGGCCAGCGAGAAAACGCTTGCTCCGATTTATATTTGCGTCGATCGATCTGCTTCGATGCTTGAACGAGACGAGCAAAATTCAAACGGGAGTTCGATTTCGCGCTTTGAACAAGCGACGAAAGCAGCCAGTGGTTTAAAGTCGCAAATCGAAAGTTCGCTTTCCAAGAACGGATCCAAAGCCTCTGTTGAGTTGTTTTTCGTCGGCGAACAACTTGTACCGACGGACCTAGCGGTTGTACAGCAGTTAGCGTCAACAGGAGACAAGGCAAAGGAACAACCGGGTCAGAATGATTCTGGGAGTCGCCTGCAATTTGATGAGGCCAGTCGCTTAGGAATCAATCTTCTTGACTTGCTCGGACGAACTAACTTGAAGTCGCCAAGTATGGTTTATTTATTGAGCGATGGTCACGTGACGGATTCGCTGGCCGATGAAACGATGGTCAACCAGGTCAGTCGGATTGCACGGGCACGCAACACGAAGATCATTTCGCTGGTAGCTGGCAGAGCGGATGACGGAGCAAGCATCGCTATTACAGACGTGCAAATTCCAGAGACAATATTTCTCGCTGACCGCGTTCAAATTTCAGCCCAGATACGCGCTCGATCTTTAAATGGTGAAACTTTGGAAGCTAGATTGCTGGACGCTGATCAAGCGGCGTCATTTCAGGAAGTTAAGCCAACTAGTGACGATTTCGTTACGCCTGTCGTTTTTGCATGTGACGCTGCTCAGGCAGGAATGAATCATCGCACGATAGCAGTGAACGCTTCAACGGGTTCAACTGGTCGAGTTAGTGGGCATGAAAAGAGGATCGATGCAGATCAAGCAACTGTCGATGTTTCGTATTTCGTGCGAACGAATCCAATCAGCGTTCTTTTGGTGGCTGACAGATACAGTTACGAAACGCGTTATGTCAAAAATCTCCTGGAACGACAAAAGCAAAAAAATACCGGCGGCGGTAAATACTTTGATGTGACATCATGCATCGCGGATGCCTCGCCCAAGCTAGTACAATCCGACGAAAGCATGATTACTTATTTGCCAACCGCTTCGGAATGGTGGGAGAAATTCGAGGTCTGTGTTTTAATTGATCCCGATCTTTCGCGTTTGGATCAATTGCAGAGTTTGGCAATAAAAGATGCTGTTTCTGATCACGGTTGCGGACTCGTCTATGTAGCTGGGCTGAACAACAAACTCCGCGGACTGCGGAATCGAATGTGGGCTGATTTGCTGCCGATTAGAGCGGTAGAAAATGAAAGCCTTGAATTGAATTCCGATTTAAAAGCGAGTACAGCTATTACCCCAATTGGTGTCGGATTGGGAATGGGTGAGGTCAATCGATATTTGTTGGCCAAACAGGCACAATTTTCAGTTCCGAAAATCGAGTCGTTCTTTCGAGTAAACGCCAATCCTAATGCGTTTGTTTTGGCAAGGTTTCTGCCGGTTCGTTCCAACAAGCCGCCTGAAGACGCATTGGATGAAAGCGAGAGTTGGCCCATGACCAGCATGCACTTTGTTGGCAACGGTCGCGTGCTTTTTCAGGCGACAGACGAAACATATCGTTGGCGAGGTTTTAAAAGTAGCGAGGATTTATTCAATAAGTATTGGATGGATTTGCTCGACATTGCGATCAAACGTTCCAGCCAGACAAACAAAAATCGCATCCTCAAAATCGAATTAACCAATGACCAAATTTACCAAGGGCGTGATTTGATTTTCGAAGTAAAGAGTCTCGGTGCTTCAAATGATTTGCTTGATGAAATGAGTTTCATTTTGCGAGGCAAAGATGGAGCGGACTTGCCAGCGACATGGACTAAACTGTCCGGGAACTCGAATCCAGAAGCGGCGAAATTCCGGCTCAGCACGGCTGGATTGCCCAGTGGTGAATACAGTTTGAATGTTGGAAACGATATCGATACTCCGATGGCCAGTCGTGCAAGTTTTGCAATAATAACGACGCCAGAAGAGCGTGCGGCGGTCAAACCTGACTTTGAACATATGAACAAATTAGCGGTTCAAAGTGGTGGTCAATCGTTTAGATTATCCCAATGGAGAGAATTGAAGGTAGATTTATCAAACGCTGAGGCGATACACATCGAGCGTTTGCCTCCTAGTTCTTTTTGGAATCATCCGTTGGTCGTTTTATTGTTAGTCACACTTTTAAGTGCCGAATGGTACTTTAGAAATCGATGGGGATTGGTTTAGTGAATGGACTAGCGGCTGACTCGCCGGGCATGGTCGGATTGCTGACTGATTTCGGCTGGACGCATTATGTTGCGCAAATGAAGGCCGTCCTCTGGCAACACTGCCCTCGGCTGAACATTATTGACATTAGCCACAATATTCCCAAGCAGGATGTGACCTATGCAGCGATCGAATTGTTGCACTGTCTAGAGGCCTTTCCTGCGAACTCTTGGATAATCGCAGTGGTAGATCCAGGTGTCGGGACTGCTCGACCGATGCTGCTAGCGGAAGTTCGCGGCGTGCGTATTGTTGCCCCAGATAACGGTTTGATCACGCTTGTTGCACGGAAACATCCGGTTAGCCGATTAATGTCATTGACCAACAAAGAATTCTGGCGGCAAACCAATGCAACTACCTTTGACGGTCGAGATATCTTGGCGAGCGTCGTGGGTCAGGCCGAACGCAACCCAGAAATAATTAGCTTACTGGGCAAGCCTGTCGACGAGTTTCAACAGCTTGACGTTCCCGAGCCGGTCGTTTTGGAGGATCGAATTAGCGGCCAGATTCTTTATATTGATTCCTTTGGCAATGCGATAACCAATGTTAGTCGGTCTTGCGTTTTAGAAGTTTTTCCAGAGTCAGCTACCAAATTAACTTCGATCGATGAGATTGAGAAAGAATCGCATCTGAGGTTCAAAATCGAAGGCATTACAGCGATACCATCTCTTGTCACGACCTATGGAGCGAAGCAACCTGGTAGTTTCATTGCCCTTTTTGGCTCCAGCGGGTACGTCGAGTTTGCTTTAACCAATGGTAACGCGGCGCGACAAGTTGGTTTGCAGCGAAATCAACGATTTGACATCGTTTTCAAGTAGGTCATGAAACTTAAAACCGTGAACATCGCTAGCACAACGTGAAACAATTGCTGGTACACTACGCTCTGGAGTTTGCTGCAAAAAAAGTGCATTAGTGGTGCGTTGTTGCGGAGAGAAATATGAAGATCGAAGGTAAGGTCGTAGAAGTCACGGACGCTGGCGATCTAATTTCTGATATCGCGGCGAATCAGCTTGCCGGATGCGCTAGAGAGTCTCAAACTAGAATCGTCGTCGATGGAGAGCATGAGACGTTTGGTATTTTCGGCACATCCGACGGTCAGCCGGCAATGACTCTGCTCGCCATCCAATCAGGTGACGAACCGCTTCGATTACATTTGGTTGGCGATTCTGCCGCCGCAATGCTTGGTATAAGGTCCGGCGCGTCGATCCACGTATCCGCTTAATCTCGATCCTTCAATGCAGCAATCGGTTCAGGCAACTAACCCAGAAACAACCAAAGTCACGCACGCTCAGCTTCGGCAGTGGGACCGAGAAACGTTGTGGCACGCGTTTTCACAGATGTCCGACTATGACGGCCTGATCATTGAATCTGGCCATGGGGTTTATCTCCGCGATCTCGAAGGTCGGGACTACATTGACGGTGTAAGTTCAATGTGGTGTAACATTCATGGTCATTCTCATCCTGCCATAAATGCCGCCATCAGCGAGCAGCTTCAAAAGATCTCGCATGTGAGTCTGCTTGGCTTGGCAAGTCCCAATGTAATTGAGTTATCTCGTCGGCTTTGCCAGCTAGCACCGGATGGCTTGAAGCACGTTTTTTATGCTTCTGATGGCGCGTCGGCTATTGAAGTTGCCATGAAGATGGCGTTTCAATTTTGGCGGCAACACGCAAAGACACGCGCGGCGCGTGACCTGTTTCTATGTGTTGGGGGAGCATACCATGGCGACACTTTAGGCGCAGTTTCAGTTGGCGGTGTGTCGCGTTTCAAGTCGATGTTTCATCCGTTGCTTTTTCCTGTCGTGCAGGGCCCAATGCCGATTTGCAATCGCAGCGACCGTCAGGATCGATCACAAGTCGACCGGTTGCTCGCGGAATACGATCAGCTTTTAAATCGCCACCCGGGGAAAATCGCGGCCATCATTGTTGAGCCACTTGTGCAAGCTGCTGCTGGCATCGTTTTTCATCCCGAAGGATTTCTTGCTGGATTGCGAGAACTCGCTGACCGACATGACACGTTGCTGATCGCTGATGAAATCGCTGTCGGGTTCGGCAAAACAGGGCAACTCTTTGCGTGCGAAAATGAATGCGTTCGGCCCGACTTCCTGTGCCTTGGAAAAGGGCTCAGTGGCGGCTATCTGCCGCTCTCCGCTGTGTTAACAACTGACCGAGTTTGGGACGCTTTTCTCGGTGAATACTCCGAATCTAAATCGTTCTTTCATGGCCACACTTTTGGAGGCAATCCGCTCGCGGCAGCGGCAGCACTGGCGAGTCTCGATTTATTTGAGAGCGAAAATACGCTGGCCGAACTTCCTGCAAAGTCGCACCACCTGCGACAGCAGCTGCAATTACTAGCGGACCATCCCAATGTGTCGTCGATCAGAGTTCTCGGGTTGATCGCTGCGTTCGAGTTGACTCCAGATAAATCAGGCAATCAAAGCTATCCATGGGAGCAAAGACGAGGCGCTAGGCTCTGTCGAGAAGCATTGAAGCATGGAGTGTGGCTACGTCCGCTGGGAAATACAATTGTGATCATGCCTCCGCTGTGTATCAGCAACGATCAGCTCACGCAGCTCGTGTCATCAATAGCGGCCAGCATTGACGTCGCAGTTGCTTAGTAGACTGATCTTGAGTGCTTTAATCACTGGTCGCCGAGAAGTCGACTGCTAAGCAGATTGTTAAGCTGAGCGTTAATAGCGTTGAATCGCCGGCGATGGATTCTCTGGCGTGAGGGAAACTGGTGGCGTCTGACTTGCCGTTGCATCTCCCTCCAATGAAGGTCTGGGACCTGTTTCGAGCATTTCCCACGGCTTCGGATAGTAGTATCCGCGAATCGGGGTAGGGCAGTGCGTCTTGTAATAGCCCCGCGCGTGATTTTCTTCCCAAGACATGGCTTCAAGGCTCGATGGCTCAATTACATGAGCAGCGTAACCGCCTAAAAAAGTTGGTCGGTTGTAAGCTTTTCGATAAGGGACCCAAGCATCGTAAATTACTCGTGGCAGTAAGTCTGGGCGTGGATCATAAGGATTGTAATGCTGATCAAATTTCTGGTGAATGGTTTGCCCATAAGCTTGGCTGCTGCCAGGCGAGAGTAAGGCTATAAATGCAAGCGATAATGCCGCAAAGCTAGCTAATGACGGTTTAATCGTGACGACTTGATTCGCCTTGAAATTTGAAAGTGACATTTGAATTGATTTCATGGCGACCTCGAACGAAACATTGTTAAAGCGTTTACTCCTCATTTAATTCGGACAGGATACAATGTGCATAAGAGATTTTTCGTTGTATCCGTTTTTGGCGGATGAATCGCTACAAAGTACCATTTGCACCTATCTAACTGCTGTGTTGGTAATCCGATGAGTTTCAAGCGAGTGTTTTTCGCAACTCTGATCCTTGGTTCAACACTCAGTCCAAGTGAAGCGTATTCTCAAGCCCAATCGGGCGAGCTAGCTCAGACTGGCGACCCTCAATCCATCAAACTGACGAAGCCCAATCCGCTGAAAAATTCAAAGCCTGAATCAACAAAAGCTTCAATTGAAACGACTGCGAGCGACATTCGCGGTCGTCTTTCGAATCTAGTCATAAGTGAGTTAACTGGGTACGTTGACGAACGAAACAAACTCGTCGAACGCACGATTGTACCAGGCGGTGTCACCGACCTGCGAGTTATAGAAGCGATCCGAAATACACCGCGACACACATTTGTGCCTGACGCTTTGAAGGATCAATCGTACTTTGATCGAGCCCTTCCAATCGGCGAATCGCAAACCATATCATCACCGTATATTGTTGCCGTGATGACAGAGGCCTTGCAGACGTTGCCGACCGATTCAGTCTTGGAAATCGGCACTGGCAGCGGCTATCAAGCTGCTGTTTTGTCACCTCTAGTCCAAGATGTTTATACAATTGAAATCGTTGAAAGTATTGGCCTGGATACACGAAACTTTTTAGAAAAGTTAGGGTACGAAAATATCCATACAAAGATTGGCGATGGATTTCAGGGGTGGGTTGAACATGCACCATTTCAAAAAATCATAGTGACTTGTTCGCCGTCCGAAGTCCCCAAGCCATTGATCGATCAACTGCAAGAAGGCGGCCTAATGGTGATCCCGGTTGGCACCAGTTATCAGCAACTGTTGCATGTCTTTCGCAAGCTCGATGGCAAACTGGTTAGCGAATCGATTCGGCCAACTTTGTTTGTACCAATGACCGGCCAAGCGGAATCCGAGCGACGCGAGGCTAGGAGCAATCGGCCTCAATTGGTCAACGGAGATTTTGAAGATAAGGCTGCTGACGGTAAGTTTATCCCGGGCTGGTATTATGAATTTAATGCCAAACTGGTCCAAGACGATAAATCACCCTTCGGTCCGAATGTCGTAGAATTCCGTAGTGATGATCCTGATGAACCGTCGATGCTGATTCAAGGATTTCGCTTAGATGGCCGAACAACACGTCGAGCAAAATTGCGAGGTGCGGTTCGAAGCGAAAACTTGGTCCGCGGTCCCGATCCAACTCAGGCTCCAATGATTCAGTTGCGGCTGCTAGATGAGAATCGCGAAGTCATGGGCGTGTACTGGCTGGGATTCTATTCAGGAACTCATAAGTGGATCGTCGACGAACAGACGTTTCCCATTCCGGAGAAGTGCCGCGAAGCGATTTTGCAAATTGGGCTTTTCGGAGCAACTGGCATGATTCGCTTCGATGGCCTATCGGTCGAATCGAGTCGGTAGGCGGCAATTTCGTTTAGTCGAGTCTCGCAGTTTGCAGTGAACGCACGCTCCAAAAATGAGGTTTCTAAATCGACGATTATTGATTTCGTTTTGTGATCGGAGCGTGTTGAAAGATTTGGATTTTCTCCGGCGTCACCACTGCCAGCGAACGACCTTCGCATCGAAACGCAATCGGGCCTCCAATCTCAATCGGCCAACGCATGATTTGATCAAAGTTGATTAAGCGATAATTTGTGTCCTGGGCCACCAAACTGTTCATGTCAATTTGGAAAATGCTTGGGCCGCTGGACCATAGCAGCGAATTACCGACAACCGATGCACGACCGGCAATGCTTTGCGCCGTTCTGGGCAATTCAGCCGATGTCAGGACTGTGCCGGATTCCACATCGAAGCTTTGGACGCGTTCGCCGATGCACCAAAGTCGTCCATCGATTTGCGACAAAAGCTGGCTTGATCGATCCATAACCTCTGCCGAAGTTGCCCACTGGAATTGTCCGTTGCTCCAGTTCACTGCGAACATTCGTTCGCAATCACATGGCTTGCAAATTAGTAGCTCTTGATGTCGCATGAGCTTGGTAAAGCTCGGCATTAGAGCAACTGCTGAGAAACGATTGTTTTTCGTCGGGCGTCTAGCATAATTGACTTGATAGGTGATCGTTCCATCGTCAGTATCGAATGTTGCCAAGGTGCCATTGCCTGTTGCGACAGTGATCTGACCTTCGTGCAGTAACATAGCGCTGCTGTCTTGCTGCCAATCGTCAGCAATTTCGGCAGAACCAAATTCCGGTGATTGCCAAAACAATTGCTGCGAAGGAACTGTGAGGCAAACCAGCTTGAAGACATTCATTTTACGTCGGTCGCGAGCAAGAATGTAGACAACGCTGTCGGCCAACAATGGAGTGCCAACAAAGCTGAACTCAGATGCTTTGGCTTTTACGGCCGATTCAAAGGCGAGCGGGGTTTGCGAGAGTATTGCCGCTTCCTTTTTTAGGTCGATACCAACCAACAACGATTTTTGAAGAGCGTGCGATGCCGACGAAGATCTGCGTTGTGAGTCGACTAAGAAAAAGAGATGTTCGTCATTCGGCGCTAGTCCACCAAGCAAACGAATGTCATCTGCTACCATGTTCGTCGCCCGGTCGTCGTTTGGCAGATCTAGCACATCCGCACGGTCTGCGATTGGCCAAAATTTCCCAGATGATTCTGACCAAGCCGCTAGCTTCCGGTCTGAGCGAAAGAAAAAGATCGCATCATTCTGAATGTTGGTTATCGCTTCGGGACGATAAGGGTAACCGATAATTTTTATTCTTGATGGATCAGTATCTTGTTCGCTGGTCAATGTGTGGTCGAAGATTCGCGACGTGAAATTCCGAATGTCGATGGGTGTAAGCAGGTCGTCGAAGGCTGAGTTGTCACTCATTGTCCGATTGAAACTGTCTTGCCACTTAGCGACTTGGTCTTTGATTTGTATATTTGACTCTTGAGAGTCCAAGTCGATTTGAATGAGATTGGATTTTGGCAAGTATGGCAACTCTCCAAAATGATCGAGGATGAATCGTATTTCGGTTTCAATACGATTGCGATCGTGATCCAAATACGAGCAATAGAGCAGTCGCATGAGTAATTGAGCAGTAGCAGTAAGCCGGCTGCGATCACGCAAAGACAATTGATTGTTTAGAACAAGCGGTTGCACCCAAGCGTTGGATTGGGATAACTGTAGCGGTCCTGCAAAATTTCGAACGCTAATGGAATTTAAACGATTGCTGCCTAAATCAGCCAAGATCGTTGGATCTATTCGATAGATTAGAGATCGCGCCGAAGACGTCCACCCTTCGTCAATCAAGGCATCGACCAATTGCAGCAGCAGTGAACGAGCATTGGTTTGGATCGCTACTTGAGAGATGATCGATTGGAAGTGTTTGATCTTGCTTTCCAAGCTGTCAATCGAATCAATGACTGGATCAGAAGTCGCGAATTCTGGGTGTCGTATCAGCCAGTCGACGGTTAGCGAACGTTCGCTGGAAAAAGTTTTGACTCCGAACTGGTCGTCGACAACGATGCTTGATACTTGGATCAGCGGAGACGATTTTGATTTAAGCAATGTCTCAATTGCTACTCGTGAAATGCCGTCGGATCGCGTCAATGCTTCCTGCAATTGCACCAATCGAGACTCGGCTTGAGGATTGATCGCGATCGGGTCATCTATCTGGATATTTGCAGCGCTTTTCTGCTGGCCGAACGCGGAGTTGGTTGCAATCCAAAAGCTGAAAAGCAACAACACCGAAGCAAGAGTTCGAGAAAGATATAACTCAACAGCGTGTGGTTTCATTCGCTTCCAGAGTTATTACTTCTTGTCAATATCAAGTAACTCACGGACGTGAGCATTGAGCTGTTCAAGTTCGGTCGAATCATGCCAATTGTACTTACCGACAAGCACTCCATCGGCGTTGACAAGACAAAGTCGATCTGGGTGACCAAACTCCTTTATTGCCCCAAGCAAAAAGATGTCGTTGCCAATACGAGAGATTTGTTTCATATCACCAGTCAGAAAAAGCCACTTGCCATCAATCGCGCCAGCGGATTCAGCAGCATATGCCGCCAGTTTGTCTGGCGTGTCGTACGCCGGATGAACGGTGATACTGACAAAACGAATTGGATCGTTGCGATATCGATCTTGCAATAATCGAATTTGGTCGGTTTGTTGTTTGCATGAACCTGGGCAAGTGGAAAAAAAGAAGTTCGCAATGTAAGGCTGCCCTTTCAAGTCGTCGGAAGAAACAGGCTTGTCATCGCTGCCAGTGAGATAAAACTTGTGCAGCCACTGATCTTCGTCGAGTGCCTGAATCTCTTTCATCATCGCCGCGATTTCGGTACGCTGACCGGGATCTTCAGGCTTTGAAAGTGCGACAACCGTTTCGTGCTGGTCATTCTGCACTAGTACCGCATTCGTTTCGCCGGTTGAAGCCCGACCTTCTAGTTTGTTTCGATTGGTCAGCCAAACCAAGACCAGCGCTACACAAGCGGCCATTACTATGGCAAGTGCCCGTTTCATACAGCATCTCCAAGCTTGTTCTTCTGAACTACGAAAGTTGCAGCGATCAGGCCGATAACTGTTGCTGCGATTGTCACGGCCCATGACATTTGAAGGCTGGGGGCCCAGGTTGAAGTGACCACTGCGGAAGAGCCGTCAACAATCAGGTGACGCATTCCAGCAACCGGGTAAGTCATCGGATTGAGCCGCATAAGCCAATGCATAATCGACTGACCAATCGGTTGCTCAGCAGTAAGTGCTGGGATTGGAAAGAAAGCGCCGCTAAGCAACCACATCGGCATCAGCACTAAATTCATAATCGCATGAAAGCCTTGAGTGCTGTCCATTGGCCAAGCGAAACAAACACCCAGCGCCGTTACTCCGATCGCTGATACCGCCATTAATAGAACCAGCCACAGAGTGTCGAGTGAAAGAGTTGCCGTGCCAATCAAAATCGCCAAACCAAGAAAAATCAAAGCCTGAACCCAGGCAATTGCTCCGCCACCGATCGCTTTTCCGAGAACGATCGTCCATCGCGGAGCTGCCGATACAAGCACGCTTTGCAGAAATCCTTCGCGCCGATCTTCGATGATCGAAATCGTCGCAAAAATCGCTGTAAACAATAAAATTAGGGCAATCGTTCCTGGCAAGTAATAGGCCATGAAGTCTTGCTCGTTGCCGGAGCGGAAGGCGCCGTGCAAGCCGGTACCAAAGAGGATCCACAACAAGATCGGCTGGCCGAGGGCTGCTATTACACGATGTGGTTGGCGAAAAAAACGAATCCATTCCCGCCAAGCAAGCATCATCGCGACGTCAATTGATTTGGCTTGGGATCCGCTTTGAATTGGCGACGCGGCGGCTTGATCTGCAAGTTGCAAATCGATTGCTGGCGATATTGAATTGGTTGAGCTTGCCGACTGGGAATCGATAGTCGCTTGGGTCATTGGAATGAGCTTAATGTTGGTAGTAGGGCCGGATCATCATATAGACCATCACGCCCGTCGCAGAGACGTACAACCAAATCGGCAAAGCGTATCTGGCGATTCGTTGATGGCGTTCAAATTGTTTGGTGATCGCAAAAGCAAACGATCGCAGCACCAATGGTAATACGATCAATGATAGCCCAATGTGCGAAATCAATGTGAAATAATAGACAGACCGCAGTAGGCCACCGCCGCCATACGCAGTCGAAGGGTTGCTCAAATGGTAGGTGACATAACAGACCAAGAATATCGCTCCAAGCACAATTGCGGTCGTCATCAAGGTGCCATGCAGGCGATATTTTCGCTGCTTAATGGCTACCCAAGCTGCGACCAGAACCAGAGTCGTGAGTGAATTGATCCCGCCGATCAGATGAGGCAGAGATCCAGTCCAATCGCCAAGGTCAAATTTCGATCGTATTCCAAGCAGCAAAGCGACCACGACGGGAACAGCAATCGAGACAATATTGATCACTAGCAACACTTGTGAATTGTTCGATTTGACAGGCATTTCCTCAGTTTGCATTGTGTTATTTCCAAAACAGCTATGAGGCGATGGCAGCATCGGCTGAGTAGCTGACGCCTGTTTTTTCAACGAAGACATCTTCTAAGCTGGGTCGTCCAATTGTTAAGCTGTCAGCCATATTTCCGAGCGCATCGGATAGATCGGTGACCCGTTGTGCCGCTTCGGCGTTTCGAATCCGGATTTGATTGCCGACCAAGTCAGAAGACCAGCCGAAACGCGATTGCACAAGCTCTTGAGCATCAACGGCCGAGCGACTTTGTATTGTTACGATGTTTTGCCCCATATCGCGACGAAGCTTTTCGGGCGAATCTTGCGCGACAATTTTTCCTTGATGGAAAATGGCTATTGAGTCTGCTTTGTCGGCTTCTTCGAGCAGGTGGGTAGTCATGATCACCGTAGTCCCCGCTTCTTTTCGAAGTTCTTGCAACGCGGCCCAATAATCAAGCCGTGCCGACGGATCCAATCCAGTGCTCGGCTCGTCAAGCAGCAAGACAGACGGTCGGTGCAAAATTCCTTTCGCGAGTTCAACTCGACGTTTCAAACCGCCTGAAAGCTTTTCGACTCGTTCGTTGGTTCGATCAGTAAGTCCAAGCTTTTTTAGAACCTCGTCAACTCGATTGGTCCGCAGTTTTCCTCGAAGTCCAAAAAGCGAAGCTTGGCAGTCGATGTTTTCTCGAACGGTTAGTTTTTTGTCCAAGCTCGGGTACTGAAAAACGACTCCTAAGTGGCGACGCACCTGATTGGCCTGTTCGCGCACTGAATGTCCAGCGATAAAGATTTCTCCGGTCTGAAGCGGTATGAGCGTTGATGCTAATTTGAAAAGTGTCGACTTGCCGCTTCCGTTAGGACCTAGGATGACGAAGACTTGACCAGCGGAAATTGACTGGCTAATCCCGTCTAGCGCAAGCCGCGAACCATAATGGTACGTGACATTCTCAATCGACAATGCAGTGTTTTCGAGCAACTTTAGATCTCTTTGAGCTTGAGAGGAAGCAATTACAAAACTGATGCGAGAACAACTGCCAACAGGAGCAATGGGAGGACCAACAGCGAGCTTCGGAGTAAGCGTCGGGCGGTTTGGTCGTCTCGACATTGGTGAAATTTGATCGCCGCGATCAGTTGTTGGCCGGCGACAAGCAAAATGATCAGTCCGAAAAAAAAGTCGACCGGCGATTGATAATTAATAGATGCCAGAGCCACAATGATTAAAAGAGCTGCCCCAATGCTAGCGTGCCAGCCAGCGACGATCCCTGTCGGCTCAACAGTGGTCCACATTCGATATCCTGCCCCCTCGTAATCTTGTCGATATAACCACGCAATGCTCATAAAATGTGGAAACTGCCAAAGCACCACGATTGATGTAATCATCCAGCCACGCCAATCAGACAGCGTTCCTCCAGCAGCGCACCAGCCAATTAACACGGGCATGGCGCCGGGCAGTGTTCCGACGGCAGTGTTCCAAACGGACATTGTCTTTGAGGGAGTGTAAATTCCGACATAGAGCAGCCAAGTTGCCAACGCAATTAGACTGGCGGAAAGATTTGTCAAACAAAGTAGAATCGACATTCCCAACGCGAGCAAAATGCCGCCGAACAAAGTCGCTTCAAGCTTCGTCAGACGTCCGTCAGGCAGTGGTCGACGAAGCGTCCGCTGCATCATGCCATCGTTCGATTTTTCGACGACTTGATTCATGACCGACGCACTTGCCGCGACGAACAGCGTGCCCAGTAAGCTGGCCAATAGCGTCACAAGAGTAGTCGAAGTATCTGGAACGCAAACCGCACCGGCGCCGACTGTAATCAAAATCATGAACAGAATTCTTGGCTTGGTTAGCTGAATGTAGTCAGCGACCCATGATGGATTCTGAACACTTACAGTTCCCGTACCACTTGGGAGTTGAACAGCCTTTGAGACCAAGCCACTCGAAACTCCTGTTTCGCCCGGTATTCGAGAGCTGATGTAGTCGGTTTCAAACGTTGCAGGCGACTTCAGCGGTGCGGCGGTATTTAGCATTGGCACAGTGGCAGTCATTTCATTGGGTCCAAAGTCTTCCGACGGAGTAGGATCAACCGTGCATTGCGGGCCGTTTGTCACGTTCGCACTTGTTTGATGAAGTGATTTTTTGCACCAAACTGGCTTAAACGCCACGCGGCGAGCGAGAGCAAAAAAGAAGTCACCAAAATTAGAGAGCCAACAGCTTGGTGGCCCGTGACAATCATTGTTTCCCAAAAACCTTTTAGCTCGTTGACATGCGTTGCCAGATCTGCCGTCAAACCGCTCCAAGGCCACGCGTAGTTCACAAACCAAGTCGCTATTCCCAATCCAACTTGTACGCAAATCAGTAGAAATAGCAAGCCAGAGTATCTTTTTGCTTCGTTCCAATAAGACGCTTTCTTTGTCCAGCTCCGCAAAAAAGTCACAACTGTCAAAACGAAAATGATTGTCGCAAACGTAAGATGCAAATGGGTTATCGCCATAAATCCCACTGGCTTAAGCGTCGGTTCGGCGTGACGCAACGAAGCGCCGATGATCAATTGAAAGATTGTCGATAACGCGAGAATTGTGGTCCACCAATGAAAGCCTCGCGTCATAAAACCTTCTTTCAAGCGACTTGCGTCGATCGGATTTATGGCGGTTTCTGCATCCAGAATTGCCTGGCTGCTGAGATGGTCGCCAATCGCGACGCTGCGACTGCGTCCGCTTAAAACGACGACGTAACTGGCCAAAAGGAATACTAAAGGTCCCGTGCAGCCGTGAATTAGAGCGATACGTTGCTGGACTGCTAATACACGGACGCCACCGAGCAATCCTTGGCAAATAATCGCGATCAAAAGTGCTAGCGACCAGAGACGAAGTTTCTTCGAAGTTTGTTTCGCAAAAGCTACGGCGACGAGTGCAATCGCCAACAATCCAACAAAGGCGCCGAGCAGACGATGCCCGTGCTCGACGAATAGATCGTAAGGACCTGAAATCCAGGTGCTGATCGGGTATAGAAAAAGATTGTAGCCGAAGGTGCCTGGCCAATCGGGAACGGCCATACCCGCGTCGTTAGTCGTAACTAACCCGCCTGCCCAGATCAACGGAAAGATAGTGATCGCAACGCAAAGCGACCAAAACCGCGTTCGGCAGTAAAACGGCTCGGATGAATGCTGATCCAACACTGGCGGGCTGGGCGGTACTATCTGGGGATTCAAAGTTCTGACCTATTGGTTTCTTCGAACGCGAGCGATTGGCAAAAATTGACCAAATCCCAAATCTGGTCCTCGCGTAAACCGACTGGCGAAGACTCAATTCTAGGTATCGCCGGCATTGGCGTTCCAGCGATTCCGTTGGCGAGGCGATTGAAGATGAGATACGGGTCGTCGCCTCCCCGAAACGCACCGTAATGCAAATTTCGCGGTTGATCGACAATCGGTTTCAACAATCCAAGCCGTTTCAGAGGCTTCCATTGCTCGGGATTGCGTGGGTCAACGCCAGCACGAAATGTCCAATCCTTGGTCCATTCGTCAAAATCGTTCAACCGTCCATCGCCGTTGCCCGTCGCACCGTGACACTGAACACAAGCTGTCGTCTCACTTTGAAACAAATCGGCCCCTCTTTTGGCGGACGCAAGCATTTCAGCGTGCTTTTCGCTTTCGAGGTCTTCCGGCCATTGAAATGCCAGCGAAGAGACACTGTTGGGCGTTGGTGCAAGGTTTCGCCAACGCTCGCCCACCGTTTGAACAATGTCGAGTAATTGCTGCTTGGACTCCAATGTCAGGTCGTTCGCATCTCGCACCTTGGCAAGTTCGTTCATTTCTTCTTGGGAAAGCTCGGGAATAAATTCCAACCAAATGCGGCGTTCGACTTCGCCTCGAATTGCAAGGAATACCACATAGTCAGCTAAAACTTCGATGTCTTCCTTAAAGTGTGGATCGTTTGCCAGAGCCGCCATTGCGGGCATGGCAGTTCCAGGAATGCCGTCAGTGATTATCCGAACAAGGTCGTCGTGACTGGGCGGTTTGCCTTGCCCGCTGGTCGCGAACTTAAAGGTGCCGCGACGGTAATCGCGAGGGTATGGTGCAAGCATCATCGCTGAAGGACCAAGTCCATCGCCTCCAAGCCCGTGGCAGATCGTGCAGTGTTTTCGGAACACGCCAGACTCAATTCCATCGGCATTGCGGCCGACCGGGCCCGCAGCTCGGCGAATCGAATTGATGTCTAAGACGTCTGATAAATGAAGATCGGACCTTAGGTCGTCCGGCAGCGTTGGGGTTTCGATAGTCCCAAACAGCCAGGACAGAGACGAAGCAACGAAAACTTTTAGGTCCATGTAATCGTTGCCAACCTCTTTTTGTGCTCGATATTCTGCCAGCAAATGGTCTGGGTACTGAATATTTGGCGTACAACCGACTAAGGAGAAGCAGCTCGCCAAGGCGAGGAGCAGAAAACAAGTTTGGGGTAGCATACGCTGGGAGTTCATGGGTGCTAGGCGACAACACCGGAGAAAGAAAAGCGGCTCAAAATTGCAAATTGACGGTGTGATAAAATCAACCGCAGAGGACGTCCCGGATGTAAACGCAAGTCCAGCATTTTTGCCGCCGAATGCACAAATGAAAGGCATAAATCGTCGCATATAAGCCGCCGGAGGTGGAATTTTGATTCGCCTCAGGCTTGTTGCAGCTGTTGTTAAGTCCTTGATGAAAGTCAAATCCGCATATCCTTTGATGTGCCTGAGTTGCGCCCCTGGGCGGTCCAATTCGGTGGAAGATCCATCGTTCAAGAACAAATAAACTGGCGATGCTTCAAAACGCTGCAAGACCGGAATAATCGGAAAAGTTGCCTTTTTGGATGTTTTTAGACTTATTTCAAGTTCGAATTGCAATCCGTAACCGTTTTCAGAGTCGTACTATTGCAGGCAGCCTGAAAATCCATTGATCAGAAGTCTTCACCTTGGAACGCGATTCGCTGCTGCGGCAAACCGATGGCTTGTCACTCCTTCTGTGCAACAAGTTTGTAAGATTTAGTGACATGCTTTTTTGACGCTGCTTTTGTTGTTCAACAACTTTTGAGCGAAAGCTGTTATGATATTACGACCCGATTCCAACGAACATGCCACCATGCTTGCTCCACGTAAAAAACAGCTTGATGGCATCACTGCGGAATTACCGCATCCAACGGAAAGTTGGTTCGTTCCGCTCTTGGCGGCCGAGCGAGAATCGGCGATTGAGACAGCTTTATATGCGATCGCGATTGGTGAATCCTTCGGACTGCAATTTGAGTTGAAAACTGAGGCGTCGGCGGCTTCCAAAGTCGATTCCCTCCAACAGGTTCCCGATGGTAAAAGTTTTCCACGCCGACATGGGTTCCAGACAGTCGCTGCTATTTCAGTTGCTCAGGCCATCCTTTGCTCTCGTTCAAGCCATGAGCGATACGGCGAGGTGCTTTCGACAAAATTGATAGGTCATCGGTTTGCGTCAACTTTTTCTCGTCTGCTCAGTCCGTCGCGCCGCATTAAGCCTCATTACAGTGCCGGTCGATTATGGGCCGAGGATCGGATGCTACCCGCCGTTGTGCTTTTGACCACTTGCCTTCAAGGGACTGTCAATCGTATCAGTCCCTGGCTGCAATCTACTTTTGCGGCGAACAAGCAAAACGAAGTCGAATTGGTCGATTTCGTCCGGTTGTTGGCCCGCGCAACACAATTTGCGTTACTGACCGATTTTAGAAATTGGAACCCACTGGAGGCTTGCGACTGGTTGGCTGAGGGGACTCGCGAACCAGCGGTTGCCGAATCGCTGTCAGTTATGAAAAGAGGTTTAGAGGAAAACTGGGGACTGGCGCAATTGGCAGGCGTTCTTAGTGAAGCATTTGAAGGGTATGCTGGCGGTTCTGATCCACGAGCGGTTGTATGTTTGTCGATCTACGCATGGCTGATTTACACCCATGACTGGTATGCTGGAATGATGGACATTGCCAGACAGGGGCAGGGCGCGGCTTCGCAATGTGCAATTTTTAGCGGATTAGTTTCTTTGTTGGTTGGCAGTGAATGTTTTCCGGACGCTGTGATTCAGCGGCATCGCTGGTCTCCGGTCGGAGTTGAATGGCTAGATCATCTGGTGTTGAGGCTTCTGCAATGGCCTCACGGAGCAAACGATCTGGTGAGCGCTCGCGGCGCGCCGCGCTCTGTCAGTGGGCTGCTTGGTTTCCATTCGAGTTTGACGATGCGCTCGATGGCGCGCTCTTTCGGGTGAGTCGCAAGGCGATAATTCAGCCTTACCGGTTGACAGTTTTGCCCAATCGCATTACTTTTGCTCGATTCCTGATGCTGCGGTTTTTCCTGCGGGAGTCTTGTTTTGGTGACATCTCTTGTTGAACGTGGGGCATGCGCAGCAGATGTTATAATCAGTTAATTAACGACGAAATCGCAACTCGCTAATTGCAAAGCGAGTAAAGACTTACGCATGAATCCCCAAGAAGTGCTCAGAATTGTCGATTCGCTTCATCGCGAAAAGAATATCGATAGCGAATTCGTTTTCCAGGCGATTGAGGCAGCATTGCAGACTGCGTTCACACGCCAGTTCGGTGAAACTACAGAAGTCGTTGTTTCAATCGCTCGCGACACCGGTGTTATTTCGGCTGCTGTCGATGGTGAATCGCTGGATCAAGAAGAGATTGTTGGGCGAATTGGTGCTCAGACGGCAAAGCAAGTCATTATTCAGAAAGTCCGCGAAGCCGAGCGTGACGCTCGAATGGATGAATTTCAGGATCAGGTCGGTCAATTGGTGACTGGCGTTGTGCAACGAACTGAACGTGGGGTGACTGTCGTTCAGCTTGGTGCCGTCGAGGCGATTTTGCCTCGCAGTGAGCAGATTCCTGGCGAAGCCTATCATCCCGGTGAACGCGTTCGGGCGGTTATTTATGAAGTCAAGGCGGCCGGGAACCGAGTGAAGATTATTCTTTCGCGGACCAAGGCGACGCTGATTCAACGGCTGTTCGAGCAAGAGATTCCGGAAATTGCTGAAAACGTGATTGAAATCAAATCGGTCTCACGCGAGCCTGGTTATCGATCTAAAGTCGCTGTTTTTAGTAGCGATTCGCGAGTTGATTGTGTTGGGGCGTGTGTGGGGATGCGCGGCAATCGCATCAAGAATATTACGGGTGAGTTGGCGGGTGAGCGGATTGATATAGTTCGCTGGAGTGATGATCCGAAGATTTTGATTCCAAATTCGCTGCAGCCAGCGGAGGTCGATCAGGTATTGCTGTGCGATATGATCGGTCGAGCGATCGCACTGGTCAACGAGGAGCATCTGTCTCAGGCGATTGGCCGTTATGGTCAAAACGTGCGGTTGGCAAGTAAGCTTTGCGGTTGGGATATTGAAATTATGACCGCCAGTGAGCTCGAGAAGCAAATTGAGCGAGCCGTTGGTGACTTTTTGGCGATTGAAGGTATGACTGACGATATTGCTCAGCAATTGGTTGAGCAAGGATATTTGTCCTATGACGATCTCTCGGTTATCGAGCCCGATGTACTGATGGAGATTGGTGGGCTGACCGAAGAAGAGGTCGATGCGATTGTCGAGCAGGCAGATGCGCTGGCGATCGAGGAAGAACGGCGTGAGACCGAACGAAAAGGCTTGGAAAAAGAGGAGCGGATTCGGCAGGCTGCGGAAGCTCAGTTGGCGGCGGTGGCTGAGGCTGCTGGCGAAAGCGAAGCGGACGCGGTTGATGAAGGTTCGCTGGTTCCGTCCGCTGATGAGGATGGCGTTGTCTCGGGTGAGGCAAGTGGGGATGTTCAGATCGTTGACGATGGAGAAGAATCGTCCGGCAAGGATGACGCAGCTTAATGGCTATGCGTCGGTCTTGTCGTTGTCGCGAATATTTTCGCGTTTTGTCTGGCGGCTATAAGCTGTCGGACGCAGCGCGATGCTTCAGTGCAGTGGTTGTTCTGGAGGCGTTAATGTAAACAGTTTTTGAATGCTTTAGGGTGATTTGTTAGTGTCGGGTTTGCTCGGGCGTCTCTGTGGCGATTTCGAGTTCGAAGAGACTGATTAGGTTGCCGTAATATTTTCTGAGGGTTACGCCTTACGCAATGCGTATTTTTCAGCTCGCAAAAGAGATTAGTCTCGATTCCAAGGCGCTGGTGGACTTGTGTGCCAAGTTGGGTATTTCCAACAAGGGTTCTCCGTTGGCCAATCTTAATGACGACGAAGTGGAGCGTGTGCGGCGTCATGTCGCCAACGAAAAGGCTCCAGCCGCACAGACCGGTTCCGTAGTCGCTCCGGAAAGAACGCCCGCTCCTGTAGCCAAGACTCCTGAGCGCGTGGCAGTTCGCGATACGAATCCGATGCGGCAGATTGGCGGTCGTGCAAAAGTTGCGGTCGCTGCTACATCGCCGCTCGCGGTTTCCGCTCGTGCCCGAGATTCGGTTGTTGGCGGGAAATCGGGCGGATCAATTCCGGCTGAGATAGCGGATGTTTCGTCGCCGGAGGTGGAAGTTCCTGCGTCTCTTGAAGAGCAATCAGTGCAAGCTGAATTGGTCGATGAATCGGTGTCGGCAACCGAGCAGATTAAAGAAGAACCCCGCTCGGAGTCCCAGGCGGCGTCGCCTTCCCGAAAAGAGTTTGGTTCGTCGGACAGTTCTGGCGGTCGGATTCGAGACCTTAGTTCACGCCTACGTCCGGCCAGTAAAACAGGTGAAGCGGCAGCGGAGGCTAGGAAAAAACGTCCTAGCCGAGAGCCGGTTATCAACCTAAATACACGGATTCCGAAAAGCGCCGCGCCGCCACCGCAGCCTGCGTCAAAAGAGCCTGAGCCAATGCGTCCGGACGTTCGTTTGACGCCCGAGATGATCGCTGGTTCGCGGAAAGGCATGAGCGCGCCGCTAGAGAATTTTGTAAAGCAAGAGACGGCCAAGGCCAACAACAAGGCCGGTACTGGCGCGCTTTCGGAGTTCAAAGCAAATGCCGATAAGGCGAAGGTCCGCGGTAAGCGTGGAGGGCCGGAGGAGGTCGAAGACAAGTCGGGCCGCGGAAATTCGCTTTCCGATATGCGCCGTGAACGCAAGTCGCGTGGTAAGCGCAATTTTGCTGTCGACGAAATGGACCGCGATGATCGGCGGCATGGTCGTGGGGATAAAAAGCGGAAGAAACAAGCCGCAAGTGTGCCTCGCAAAGATAAGCTTGTACTGGAAATGCCGTGCTCGGTTCGTAGTTTCTCTGAGGCAGCCGGAGTTCCGGCGGCTAGAGTTCTGCGGTCGTTAATGACTATGGGCGTGATGCTGAACATCAACGCTCAGTTAGATATGGAACAAGCGGTTTCTATCGCGACAGACCTGGGTGTGGATATCGAGTTTACGGAGCTTCAAACGCGTGAAGAAACCTTGTTGGAATCGTACGCTCAGTACGAGGACAACGAAGAGGATCTACAGCCGCGGCCGCCAGTTGTCACGTTCCTTGGCCACGTCGATCACGGTAAAACGTCATTGCTGGATTACTTGATTGGTACAAAAATTGTGACCGGAGAGGCGGGTGGTATCACCCAACATATTCGCGCTTATCAAGTTGAGAAGGACGGTCGAATGGTATCGTTTGTCGATACTCCAGGCCACGAAGCGTTCACTGAGATGCGTGCACGCGGTGCCAATGTGACAGATATCGCTGTGTTAGTTATCGCTGCCGACGACGGAATCATGCCGCAAACTGAGGAAGCGATTTCTCACGCCAAAGCGGCTGGTGTGCCGATCGTCGTCGCTGCTAACAAGATTGATCTTCCCGGTGCGGACTTAAATCGCGTGATGACTCAAATGACAGAGTACGGTCTGACGCCAAGTGCGTGGGGCGGTGATGTCGAAGTGGTCGGAACCAGTGCGATCACCGGCGAGGGCATGGGTGATCTGCTCGATACGCTTTTGACTGTTGCTGAGCTCAATGAATATCGCGCAAACCCCAAGCGACCGGCTTCGGGAGTTTGCTTGGAAAGCGAACAAGCTTCCGATCGAGGCGTTATTGTCAAAGCGATTGTTGATAACGGCACATTGCGTGTTGGCGACATTGTTGTCTGCGGAAGTACCTATGGTCGCGTCAAAGCGTTGTACGATACGCTCATTCGGAACAAGCAGATGTCGGAAGCTGGGCCTTCGACGCCCGTTCACATCACTGGTTTGGATAGTCCACCGGAAGCAGGCGAGCGTTTCTATGTGATGGACGATATCGCACAAGCTCGCGAAATCGCTGAAGCTCGCGAAAACTTGACGCGTCGAACAACTCTGTCTGGATCAACGACGAAAGTTTCGTTTGAGACTTTTCAAGAGCGACTGCTTTCTGGCAAGCTAGCACAGGGCGAAGATGTCGTCGATTTGAATTTGATCATTCGTGCCGATGCACGCGGTTCGCTCGAAGCGATCGAGAAAGAGCTCTCGAAATTGGACCATCCTGAAGTCAGCATTAAAGTGTTGCAGAAGTCGGTAGGCGGAATTAGCGTGGCCGACATTACGCTCGCGTCAGCATCTGATGCTGTGGTCGTTGGGTTCAATGTGATTCCGGACGAAGCGGCAAGGCAACTCGCCGAAGCTCGCAATGTTGAGATTCGACGCTACGACATCATCTACAAATTGGCCGAAGACATTAAGGCAATCGTTGAAGGTCGATTGCGACCAGAAGAAAGAGTCGTTGAGCTGGGAAGAGCCTTGGTCAAACAAGTCTTTACCGTATCACGCGTTGGAACGATTGCAGGTTGCTATGTGGCCCAAGGGGCAATCGAGCGTGGTTGCCGAATCCGCGTAAACCGAGATGGTCGAACGATTGGTGACTATGCATTAGATACCTTGCGAAGAATCAAAGAAGATGTCAAAGAGGTACCGCGCGGTATGGAGTGCGGAATCAAGCTGTCGAATTTCAATGATGTTAAGCAAGACGATATCTTAGAAGCCTATAAGATTGAATCGGTCGCTCGAAAGTTAGATTGATCATTTTTGCTTTATGATACGGCCGCTCTATACGAGAGGCTGTAAGTGAAGAGTTATTTGCGTTGGATAAAGGTTGAATAATCGGTGAATTCACGCCGTTTACTAAAAGCTGGTGAAGCGATTCGAGAAGTTGTCTCAACGAGTATTGTTACGGAGTTGCGTGACCCGCGAGTTCAACACGTGACTGTATTGGGTGTCGAGGTGATGCCGGATATGCGTGAAGCAAAGGTTTACGTGAGTGTAATGGGCAGTCCCGCACAGCAACAAACCGCTGTCCGTGGGTTGCAGAACTCGGCAGGATTTTTGCAACAGAGAGTAGCCGATCGAATCGACACCAAATACACGCCTCGGTTGACGTTCATGCTGGACGAGGGCGTCAAAAAATCGATCGCCGTCGCACAAATACTTGAACAGATCGCTGCGGAACGCAAAGCGAAAAGCGAAGAAAATATCACTGGACCGGTTGCCGTGGAGTCCGATGAAGGTCCTGCCGCGGACGCCCAGTCGGAATGAGATTGATTGGCTACAGAAGTCCAACAGAAACTAGAACTCCCCTTTTGTTAATCGACCCAATATGAGCACCTCTCGTGCTAGCAAAATCGAGCAGCTTGGCAAATCACTTCGCAAGCACTATAAGCTGATTCCGACCGCTACGGAACGTTCGGTGATGGATCACTTGATCTATGCCTGTGTGTTGGAAGACGCAAGTTACGAAGCGGCTGACGAAGCGTTCGCAAAACTCTTGCAAAACTCCGTTGGATATAATGAGATACGTGTAACAACGTTGATTGAGCTGGCCGAAACGCTCGCAAATATCCCTCGTCCAAATGAAGCCGCGTTGAGGATCAAGCGGATTTTGCAATCGGTTTATGATACCAGATACTCATACGAGATCGATGATCTAAAAAAGTCGAATCTTGCCAAGGCCACCGAGACGATCAACGGCTTTCGCGGCATGAGTCCATTTGTTGCTGGGTACGTCAGCCAGATCGCATTGGGCGCTCATTCGATTCCGTTGGGGGCGGCCAGTTTGAAGGCGTCGGTCGCATTGGAACTGATTACGGCAGGCGAATCTGAAAAGGGAATCATTCCTGGCCTCGAGAGAGCAATTCCAAAGGCGAAAGGCTTAGAATTTGCGCAGCTAATCCATCAGTTTGGCGTTGAATTTGTCGCCGATTACAAACTGCCCAATGTCGCTGCGGTCTTTAAAGATTTAAAGGTCAAGTACGAACCGGTTGTCGAGCCAGTCGCCGAGCCAAAAGTGAAAAAGCCAGCGAGCAAAAAAGTAGCTGCAACAAAGGTTGATGAAACGCCAATCGAAGAGATCGTTCCAGCGAAGCCGGTTGCACAGGCAAAGCCAAGCAAAAAAGTGGCTGCGAACAAACCAAAGGCTAGCCCGCCAAAGAAAGTTGTCGATGTAAAAGTCCCAGCGAAAAAAGCGGCTACCAAAGCGCAGCCAACGAAAAAGAAGGTTAGCAAGAGCCAACCTGCAAATGCTAAGAAAGCCCCCGACACAAAAGCGTCCAAAACAGTCAAGAAAGCCGTAGCCAAAAACTCGAAGGCGACGACGGCACTGAGCAAAAAAAAGCCACGTTAACGTTTGGAAAAATTTGAAAAAGATCTGATATGGCCGGTCATTCCCAGTACTCAAACATTAAACACCGCAAGGCTGCTGTCGACAGTAAACGTAGCAAGCTTTGGAGCAAACTGAGCAAGGCAATTATCGTCGCGGCAAAGCTTGGCGGCGGTGATCCTTCTGGAAACATTCGACTGCGAACGGCGATCTCGGATGCGAAAGCTGTGTCGCTACCGAAAGAGAATATTGAACGAGCGATCAAAAAAGGGATTGGAGAACTGGACGGCGGTGACGTCGAGGAAATTCTGTACGAAGGCTACGGTCCAGGTGGCGTTGCAGTGTTGTGCGACATTATGACCGACAATCGAAATCGAACCGCTTCGGAAGTCCGAAAGATCTTTGACACTTCCGGTGGTAAGCTCGGATCTACGAATTGCGTCGCCTATTTATTTGAGCGAAAGGGACTCATCGTCGTTCAGTCTTCTGCTGCATCGATCGAAAGTCTGATGGAATTGGCCATGGAAAATGGGGCCGAAGACGTGAACGAATCAGGCGAACAAATCGAGATCATCTGCTCGATGGACACTTACGCCACCGTTTCTGACGCATTGGAGGCTGCTGAGATTCCAATTCAAATGAAGGAAATGACGCGAATACCAAGCGCAACCGTCGAAGTTGATACTGAAGTCGCTAAAAATATCATACGGCTTTTGGAACAGCTTGAAGATCACGATGACGTTCAATCGGTCTCGTCCAACGTAAACTTTTCCGAAGAGCAACTTGCCGAATTGGCATAGTGCAATCGTCCCTGCCGGTCAAAGCCGTCCGATATTTCAGTATTGGAACGTAGTTGATCCTAATTTGCAGACCTTGGGACATGTGCGATTTTTCATAATTGTTGATAAATGTGTGCGACGACTGATTGAGCTGTGCAAGAATTCATAATCAACTTCTTCGACGGAACCAAATCTGACATTTCCGCACAATTGGAGATTCTGCGAAGCAAGCTAGCGCCCAGCGGTAACGTCGTGAGTCCAGCGGGTCAGCGACTCACCGAGCGTGTTTTCGGGAAGCCGCTTACGCCGGTTCAAGTTGTTGAAACGATTTGCAGGGATGTGTTGGAAGATCGACAAGCGGCAGTCGATCGGTACAGCCAATTGCTCGATGGGTATGTTGCCGGGAGTGAGAGCTTTCGTGTTGAAGCAACTCAATTGGAGCGAGCTCATCGGCAATGTGATCCGGCATTCTTAGCATGCGTCCGCAGAATTCGTGATCGGATTTGGGCCTTTCAAAAATCGATTCTGCACAAGTCCGTCACAGTATCCAATACTGACGGCGTTAAGTTGGAACAGTTTTACAGCCCGCTGCGACGCGTTGGCTTGTGCGTGCCGGGCGGCGCGGCAGCCTATCCATCTTCGTTGTTGATGACTGCGGTGCCGGCCTTGGCAGCAGGCGTAGAGCAAATTGTCGTCGTTGCGCCACCAACCAAGCTGGGGGCTTTCAACAGCGATATTCAAGCCATCTGCTTCGAACTTGGAATCACTGAATTGTACGCTGTCGGCGGTGCCCAGGCTGTTGCCGCGATGGCATACGGGACAGAGCAATTGGAACGCGTCGACAAAATCGTTGGTCCAGGAAACTTGTTTGTTGCCCTGGCCAAACGTCACGTCTTTGGACATGTTGACATCGATTCGATCGCGGGACCCAGTGAAGTCATCGTTGTCGCCGATCAAACCACGCCGCCTGAATTTGCAGCTGCGGATCTGCTTTCTCAGGCTGAACATTCTCCTGGCAGTAGTGTCCTTATTTCCTGGGACGAGACAACGATCACATCGATCGATGCGGCTCTTAGGAAGCAATTGAAGAGCTTGGAGCGAAACGAATTAATCGTGGAATCGCTAAAAGAATTCGGAGCTTACGTTTTGGTTAAAGATCGTCAGCAGGCATGCCAAATTATTTCTCAATTGGCCCCCGAACATCTGCATATTGCGATTGAAGGGGCACGTGGCATGTTGCCAAATCTACACAACGCTGGGGCGATCTTTCTCGGTCTTCATACGCCGGTTGCGTTGGGCGATTACGCTGCCGGTCCGTCTCACGTTTTGCCGACCGGTGGCACAGCGAGATGGGCATCGGGGCTGAGTAGCAATCATTTCCTCCGTTCCAACAGCGTGATCGAATTTGATCGCCACGCTTTGGCGGCGATTGCCCAAGACGTTTGCGTGCTCGCTGACAAAGAAGGTTTGACTGCCCACAAACAGAGCGTAACTGTGCGATTGCCAAGCGGTGCGAAGTGATATGACAGACGAGACAATCGCGAAAGCAATGCAACAGATGTTTCGGCCCAACGTGCAAAGGATGCAGCCATATGTGCCAGGCGAGCAGCCGCCTCCAGGCACAGCTATCAAGCTAAACACAAACGAAAATCCATATCCGCCGAGCAGTCGCGTTTTAGCCGCAATGCAAGCGGCCACACAACGCCTGGAGCGTTATCCAGACCCGTTGGCTTCGGAATTTCGAGCAGCGGCGGCACAGGTCCTGAGCGTTGAACCGGACCAGATACTTTGTGGCAATGGCAGTGATGATATTTTGACGATTCTGACGCGCGCGTTCGTTGGACCAGGCGACTGGATTCGATTTCCTAATCCAAGTTACATCCTGTATCGAACCTTGGGCCATCTTCAGGACGCAAATATTGAAGAGTTGCCTTTCGCGAAAGATTGGTCGCTCGGTGACGCTTTTTTTGGTTCGCGAGATCGGTTAAAGCTGGTCTACATTCCCAATCCCAACTCGCCGACTGGGACGATGGTCCCGCGTGAACAGGTCATTCAACTCGCCGAGCAACTGAATTGTCCGATAGTCGTTGATGAGGCTTACGTTGACTTTGCCGATTCTAGTTGCGTCGATTTGCCGTCCAAGTATTCGAATATTTTGGTGACTCGGACACTAAGTAAATCATATGCATTGGCTGGTTTGCGATTCGGTTATTTGGTGGCACAGCCAGAAATCATTGCGACGCTTCGCAAGGTGAAAGACAGCTACAACACAGACGTAATTGCCAACGCGATGGCTACCGCCGCGATCAGCGATCAAGCTTGGTTGCACGAGAATGTCGCCAAGTGCAATGCGACGAGGGGACGTCTAAGCACACGTTTAAACGAGTTGGGTTTAGAGACGATCGAGTCACAAGCAAATTTCGTTTGGTGCAAAACGCCGAATGTATCTGCGAAATCGATTTACGAATCGTTGAAAGCTCAGCAGATATTTATCCGATACATGAATTATCCCGATTGGACTGACGGACTGCGGATTAGCGTCGGAACTGATGCTGACATTGATACAATGTTGGCTGCATTAGAAACTGCTTTGGCCGCAGCGAGGCCGACTCCTTAAGAAAGCCTCTGGAAGCATGGCGACATCTCGGATTGGAAAAATCGATCGTAAAACCGGCGAGACCGATGTGCAACTGGTTATAAATCTTGATGGATCGGGCAAGTGTGATTGCCGAACTGGAGTTGGTTTTCTCGATCACATGCTTCATTTGTTTGCCAAGCATTCACTGGTTGATTTGCAAATCAACGCGGTCGGTGATTTAGTTGTCGACGGCCATCACACAACCGAGGACGTCGGCATTTGTCTTGGCTTGGCTGTCCGGGATGCGGTTGGCGACAAGCGAGGGATTCGTCGCTACGGTCATTGCGTTTTGCCCATGGAAGAAACGCTGGTCACGACGGCGATCGATTTAAGTGGACGCAGTTACTTGGTGTTTAATGCTCCGATTCCGCAAGGCAAAATTGGGGATTTTGATTCTGAGCTGGTCGAAGATTTCTGGCAGGCGTTTGTCAACAACGCGCTTTGCAATTTGCATGTGGTCCTACATCACGGCCGCAACAGCCACCATATTGCCGAAGCAATCTTCAAGTCAGCGGCCCGTTCATTTCGTGCAGCTATTGAAAAGGACCCACGCAGCAACGATGTGCCCAGCAGCAAGGGCATTTTAGTATAGCTTTGACATTGATCTGGCGCACGCTTTTTGTGCGGGGTCAATTTTTTAGCGAGTTGCAAGGTACGTTGCAAACCAACGGTCAACCTATGTAGGTAGAGAGCAAAATTGTTTATGAGTGACCGGCCGGAATATTTCTTTTTTGATCTTGGAAATGTTATCTACTTGTTCGACTACCACGCTTCGGCTTCGAAAGCAGCGATTGTTGCCGGTGTTACCGAGGAAAAACTGCGTTCTGCAGTTTATGACTTTGGGCTAGAAGAAATGTATGAGAACGGCGTGATCAGCTCGCATCGGTTCGCCGAAGAAGTTGCACGGACCATCGGAAGGACTTTTGATTTAGATGCATTTCTCTATGCGGTCAGCGATATGTTTACGTTCAATCACGAAATTATTCGGCTGATCCGATTCGTACAAGAGCTTAACATTCCGATCGGTTTGTTGTCCAACACTTGCGAGGCGCATTGGCAATGGATCGTCGATCAAAATGACCTGGATTTTCACTCTAGCTTTCAAGACATCGTTTTAAGTTGTCGTGTCGGGCGCATGAAACCTTATCCAGAAATTTACGTCGCAGCGGAGTCGCGGGCCAATGTTGCACCTGCGAAGATTTTTTTCATCGACGATCGAGCTGCCAATATTCAAGCGGCTCAACGGCGCGGTTGGCAGACAATGCTATTTACCGACGTCGAAAGCACGATGAAACGCATTGCGAGCTGGAAGGATTAGCGGCAGTTTTTCTTCCAAACGTTGGATAGAATTGTCGGCTTAGCGTTCTGTTCGCTGGCCCTTGCTTGCGAAACCGGCGGATGAAGAAAAGTGAAGCGAGTCTGTTTTTTGATCACGCCAAACAAACATCGCTTCGATCGATTCAGCCGCAAACGTCTCGAGGAATTCGAAGCCTTTTTCGGGGCCCATTACCGACAGCGTCGTTGCTAGAACGTCGACGCTCAAACAATGCTTTGCGATGACAGTCACTGCCATCGGTCCCGGGATTCCATAGCCGGTTCGAGGGTCCACGATATGACTTCGGCGTACGCCGTCGACTTCGATTGATTGCCACAAATCGCCGCTGGTTGTGATGCTGCAATCGTGGATCAGTAAATAGCGAATAGGCGGCGCGTCTATGTCGATAGGAGCAACTTCGATTCGCCAACCGTTACGTCCGGGCGGAGCTTTACCGCATCGGATGTCGCCACCGCTATTGATCATAAAGTGCGGAAGATCTGCAGCGATCAACATTTCCGCGCATCGATCAACTGTGTATCCAGTTGCGATTCCGCCGAAGTCGATTTGCAAATCGGGCGATTGTAAGACCACCGACGAATTTGATTCATTCAATTGGATTTTGTTCCATCCAATTTTTTGTAGTGCAAGATCGACGGAATCTTTGGTCGGCAACTGCTGTCGTTTTCTCGCAGCGCGCCACAAGTGAGTTAGGCTGCCAACAGTCACATCAAATGCTCCATCGGAGCGCTTGGAATAATTTCGCGCCTGAGTCAAGATGCTAAATAGATCGAGCGAGACGGGAACTTCGGCGAAGACTTCGGATTGAATTAATCGTTGCAATTCGCTTGTTGGATCGTAATCGCTGAAAATAGAGTTAAGCCGTGTGACTTCGTTCTCAATTTTGCCAACTGCTTCAATTACATCCGATTCACGGTGGGCATAAATGGCAATCTCGAATTTCGATCCCATGGCAGGGAATTCAACCGTATAGCCGTCTAACGTTTCTTTCGCCTTGCATTGAGAGGGATTAGCGGTCGGCGATGCCCAAAAAATCAAGGCAACCCAAAATGTGTTTAAACCAAGTTTGTAGGACATTGATCCAGGGGCTTCGGTGAAGAACTTTTCTAATCGTGCAATAGTTATTGAAACACGCGTGCGGCGATTTGCAAGCAGAGTCTTGATCGCACTAGGCTAAGAGCGCCTCTGAGTTATACTTTGTTCGGCAAGAGAGACTGTAGAGAAATTGCCTTTCACGGCGTTTGGCATTTGACGCTTCCGCTTGCCAAATTGCTTTGGTCGCGTTCGATAGCAACGAAGTACATCATGGAAAACACACTTTCGAAAACGGCGCTTTACGATTGGCATATTGCGGCCAATGCGCGAATGGCTGAGTTTGCTGGATACGCGATGCCCATACAGTATGGATCCATCGTTGCAGAGCACGAGGCGACGCGTCAGCGAGTGGCGATGTTCGATATTTCTCACATGGGGAGATTTCGCTTTGATGGGCCACAAGCTGATCGATTGCTAGACCATTTGCTAACACGTCGCATTGATGACATGCAAATCGGAGAAATTCGTTACGCCCTCATGTGCAATGAAGACGGTGGTATTTTAGATGACGTACTGGTGTATTGTTTGGAAGCGACCGATGGAAACACTTATTTTTTGTTAGTGGTTAACGCGAGTAACCGAGAGAAAATCAAGTCCTGGATCAAACCGCATTTGGCTGATTTTGCAGATGTGCAATTCCGCGATGTTTCTGAGCAAACCGCAATGATTGCTGTTCAAGGTCCAGCCGCTATGGAGACAATTTCCAAGCTCTTCAAATCGAACGTTTCTTCGTTGCGGTATTATCATGGGAAGGTTGCAGATCAATTTGGCAAGCCAACAATTGTCTCGCGAACTGGATATACGGGTGAAGATGGCGTCGAGATAATTGTCCGCGTCGAAGATGCGTCGCGGATTTGGGAAAATTTGATGCTTGCTGGTCGTGATAATGGGATCATGGCTGCCGGGTTGGGTGCTCGTGACACATTGCGATTGGAAGCTGCGATGCCGCTTTATGGGCACGAGCTAAGCGAGAGCATTGATCCGCTCACAGCGGGTCTGAAATGGGCTGTAAATTTATCGGATCGACAGTTTATCGGTTCTGAATCGCTTGCTACGGTCGCCAAAAATCGTCCATTACAAAAACGAGTTGGATTCCGATTAGATGGTCGCCGAGCGGCGCGCGAGGGCGCGGCTGTGGTAGATTTCGACAATCGAGTGATCGGTATCATTACCAGCGGATCGTTCTCGCCAACGCTGGGTGTTCCGATCGCGATGGGCTATGTGGCGGCCAACGTCGCTACGAAAGACTCGGCAGTCGAAATTGACATTCGAGGTTCGCGAGTTGCCAGTGTGATCGTAGAATTACCTTTTTATCGCAGAAAGCAGAAGTAAGTGTATGGCAAGAAGTCCTGAGAAGTTACATTACGCAAAAACGCATGAGTGGGTCGATTTGGACGGAGATATTGCAACGATCGGAATCTCCGCCTTCGCCGTTGAAGAGCTTACGGACCTGGTTTTCATGGCGTTGCCATCTGTCGGAACTTCAGTCTCGGCTGGTTCAGAATTTGGGGAGGTCGAATCAGTTAAGGCCGTTAGTCCGCTTTATGCGCCAGTCTCGGGCGTGGTCACCGAAAGCCATGATGCGTTGGTGAACGAGCTTGAGATTCTAGGCGATGATCCCTACGAGAAAGGCTGGATCATTCGGGTGAAGGTTTCCGATCCATCGCAGTTAAATGCCCTGATGACGTTTGAGCAATACCAAGAGCAGTGCGGCAAGTCGCATTGATATCGCTCAAGCGATGAAAAGGTCGAATTTGCTAACAGCCCAAAATAAAACTCGGGATCGTCTCGAAGCCACTCTCGATTTGCGTATTCAGTTATCCCGGTCTTGATAATGCATTTACCGGCAAATCGTTTTGCCGCTCGGGCAACTATTTTCAAGCGTTCCCATACTTTTATCAGCAGGTGTCGAGTCATTGAATCTTGCGATTTGGATTGATGGCTTGAATGATGGACTGACCAACATGTCCATTGACGAGTCGCTCGCGATCGAAGCCGGCTTGCAACAAAACGCCATTTTGCGTTTTTACGGCTGGAGTCAGGCCACCCTTTCGTTAGGCTATTTTCAGAAGCATCTGGATCGGCAGCAATTTGCAAAATTGGCTGATTTGCCATTCACCAGACGACTCAGTGGGGGTGGAGCGATACTGCACCATCACGAATTGACTTACAGCTTGGCAATGCCAGTAGCCAGCCAGAGTAAGTCGGCGGCCAGCGAAATGTATTGCCAAATGCATTCAGCGATCCAAGCGGCGGTCGGAAACTTGGGTTACGAGTTGCAGTCAGCCGCATGCAAGATTGGGACGGAGCGATCGTTAAAGAGATCCGAACAACAGTTCATGTGTTTCGAGCGTCGCGCGGACATTGATTTAGTTTTAGGGAATGCGAAGATTGTTGGTTCAGCGCAACGACGAATCGGGGACGTTGTGTTGCAGCACGGCAGTATACTCCTGGCTGCTTCTGAGTTTGCACCGACTTTGCGAGGCATGTTAGACGGAGTTGTTTCTTCTGTTCCAGCTTCTCTCACATCGATGGGAGCTAGCCAGGAGTCGTCTACTGGACATGAACAGATCTATTTGGGGCTCAGCAGCGACGCGTTTTCAAAACGTGTAGAAACTTTCCGAAATGATTTAGCTGGCGAAATAGTTCGGGCTTTGGAACCGCATTTGCTTGGCTGTTTAGGGCTGGGACGCGCATGCACAATGATTGACGATCGAATGGTTGTCATCGTCGAATCGCGAGCGGCTGATTTGCAAGCGACCAAGTACGCAACTTCAGGATGGTTGTACCAGCGTTAGTTGCGGTTTGCCGCTTTCGCGGGATTTTATTGGGCACATTTTCGAAAACTTGGTTATTTTGAGTGATTCAATGGTCGTTATTCACCCCCTTAGAGCAATTAGCGGCGATTCCTCTGTTGTTTGCGTTGCCTAGTTGATATAATGAGTTATTGGTCAACGCAGGTTTTATAGGTTCCCTTGGAATGCTTTTTAGTCGGATTAACCACCCGCGATGTCGATAGAGTAGAATAGAGGCATAAAGCTCGTCATCTTCTGATCGTCGCACGCTTGGCCATCTCATCTTTCGAAGGATTTATATGCAGGTAAAACTCAAAGTTTTGGGTGGGGCGCACGAAGGCAAGGAAATCATCATCAAGGATGAGAAGTTTCTAATTGGCCGTAGTGACTCGTGCCAATTGCGGCCCAAAAGCGACTCAATCAGTCGAAAGCACTGCGCGATTGTTCAGCGCGACGGGCGGGTTCTAGTTGCGGATTTGAAGAGTCGCAATGGCTCATTTTTGAATGATCAGCCGTTAGAGCCAGAGCGAGCCAAAGTGGTTAACCCGGGCGATATTCTTCGAGTTGGTCAACTTACCTTCGAGGTTTTGATTGAGCATGGTCTGGGCGGCGCTAAAAAACCCCAAGTTTCCAGTGTTATGGAGGCTGCGGCACGAATGGCGAGTGAGCCACAAGCGGCTGACCCAAAAACTGACTCATTCGACGTCGCAGACTGGTTAATTGAGGCTGACACGATGGATCGCGGTTCGCGTCGTTCGGTTTATATCGAACCTGAGACGAAGATGTTAGCGATGGACGAGACGACCAACATCGAGTTGGAAAAGGTCGAATCGGAAGCAGACGACGATTCGCAAACGTTACGCAAGGACAAGCAATCGCCTATGAAACTGCCAAAAATGAAAACAGGACCAGCTACCCAAAACTCGAAGCTCGCAGCCGAGCAGACGTTGAAAAAGTTTTTTGGCGGCCGGTAGTGCGAAAACCGGGCGCTCGCCGCGTCAAAAGTTTGCTCGCGCGGGGCAATTTTTTCTCGTTAGTCTTTGACGCTCAAAAGAACCGAAGCATGGCGTTACTGCTTCCGAAATTGAACTCGAGAGTCGAACAAAAGCGACGCCAGCCTGATCGCAAATTGTATGGTTTGAGATCGCCAAGCGAATTAGCTTTTGGTTTTTTGCTGTTCTCTTGTTTAAGTGCCACCACGCTGCCGGCGATAGAATCGCTTGTTGTTCTGCAAAACGGTATGACTATCGGGCCCGGCGTTCGCGGTTCTGTTTCTGGCGTTGATCAGTCTGCTTTTGGATCGAATTCGGTCAATGGAGAAATCGCGGCCAAGCCAGTATTGGTTCTAGACGACAACTTGCGTTTGACCTTTGTCCGCAATGCATTGGTGCAGAGCGTAAACGATAAAGTGGAGCAGCAAAAAGTCATTACGACTGGCAACGCAGATCTGCGGGCCAGTGGGAACCATCCGCGAATTGCCGCGGTGCAAACGGCGATCGGAGTTACCCCATTCGATGATTTCGGCCGGCGCATCTATTCTCTGATTACTTCAGATGGCCCAGTCGAGATCCTGCAAGGCATCACTGAGATTTCTGCCAATCACCTGCGAGTTGAGGGCTTGGTGGGTGAGCGTTCGATCATTTGGGATATGCGGCTATCGCTCAATTCTATTCCCGCCGAGAAGCTTCGACGCATTCTGTTTAATCATGTTGATCTCAATCGCAGCCAGGGCTGGCTGGACATCGTTTCGCTCTATTGGCAAGCCAAGCGATATCGTGAGGCTAGAGAAGTTCTCTACGATGCGATCCAAAAATTTCCTGAATTGGAAGATCTTCGTCCGCAGCTTCTACAGCTTGATGAGTTGAACGCGGAGCTAATGTTTGCAGAAGCTGAAATCCGGAATCGTGCTGGTCAGTCCGTGCTCTCGCAGTCCTTGCTAGAAGGCTTTAGTCGAGTCGGGGTTTCGATTGAGACGCAGGTGAAAATTGATCGCGAGCTGAGCAAACGCCAAGCGGACAAGACCCGCATTGATGAAATAAAATCCCAGCTCTCGGCGAGCTTGATGAAAGTCAACGATCCCGATTTGAAGGCAAACGCTGAAGAAGCAGTGGATGAGATTGCGGCCAGTTTGAAACCATCGCAAATTATTCGATTTGCCGACATGGCGCAGTTGATCGATGCAAGCGCTGAAAAGACACTTGCCGTCGGTATATCGGGTTGGTTGATGGGCAGCGGTTCTTCGATATCTAGTTTGCCTTTAGCCGCATCTCTTTTGAAGGCACGCGGGCTAATTTTCGAATATCTGAACGACGCTGATAGTGCTCGAAGAGCTGAAATTATTGAGCAACTTCGAAAGATTGAAGGTGGGACGACGCCATACATTTCACAATTGGCCAAACTGATTACACCACCCCAAGGATTTCCCAATGCGGAACGGACACCTGGACGTTTTGATGTCGAGGTGCCTGTCGCAGCAATTCCAGGCGCGCCAGTTTATCGTTACACAATCCAGCTGCCGCCGGAATACGATGCGAATCGAAAGTACCCGTGCGTTTTGACTTTGCATGGGGAGTATTCGACGGCAGAAGACCAAATCGATTGGTGGTCGGGGCCATTCAATGCGGATTGGAATTCATGCTTAGGAGAGGCGTCGCGGCACGGTTACATCATTGTCGCGCCGCATTGGGCGGACGAGAAGAAGACATATTATGATTACACCGAAAACGAGCACGCGATCGTTCTATCGACCTTACGCGATGCGATGCGTCGAACCAGTATTGATAGCGATCGGATCTTCCTCAGCGGGCATCACATGGGCGGTGACGCGACGTGGGATATCGCATTGGCTCACCCCGATTTATGGGCGGGAATGATCGCGGTTGGCGCGGATTGCGAACGCTATCCAATCCAGTACTTTGACAACGCGAAATACGTTCCAATGTATTTTGTGATGGGCGAACTGGACGGGGCGCCGAGCCCGTTGGCTAGGAATGGAAAGTACCTCGATCGTTTTTTGAAGAGTGCTCAATACGACTGCCTTTTGGTGGCGTACAAAGGTCGTGGTCGCGATCATTTCCAAGAGGAGCTTCCGCGAATCATGCAGTGGATGAACCAATCAGGGCATAAACGTCAATTTGAGCGAGCTGAATTTCGCGTTACCACACAACGGCCGGGAGACAATTTCTTCTGGTTTCTTGAACTTCGCAACATAAGTGAAAGCGTGCTGGTGCATCCGTTGCAGTACACCAATCGCCGTGCTCCCGAAATTGAAGCATTGTTATTGCGACCCAATTCCAATGCGGTTCGGGTTGGTGGAATTCCGGCCGAAGGATTCACACTTTGGCTCAATCAAGAGCAAGTAAGTTTTGATGAAAAGATTATCGTTTACGACCGAGGGCGAGCGCGTCAAATTGAGCCGCAGCTAGACATCGCGGTAATTCTAGAAGATCTGCGGCAGCGAGCAGATCGTCAGCATGCATTCTGGTTGAAAGCGGACTTCTAAAAGTTCGTGTCAGCTCGCTTTTTTATCGCAATAGGATGGGGCCCGAAATTCAATAAAAACGGGCTTCCTTGCACTGCGTTCGCGTCTGGCGAGAGACGCTTTTAACAACATTTTGGGTCTATCCGATGCTCTTGATCAACGCGTTGTGACCGCTGGGCTTCGCTCAGCTTGCTTAGCTTTTTCTTGTGCTTCGGTAGCCGATTTGGCGAGCAAGAAAGTTTTGATTGTCCATCCGTTACTTTGTGTTTTCGCGACATAACCAAGTGGCATCAATCGATCTCGCACTTGGCTATAAGGCGGGAGCAAATCGCCTTTCACTTTTTGGTTTTTATCTTTAACGTCGTTCCTGGGGCGGAGAATTCGATCGAGCAGCACGGCCAGTATCGATTTACTTTGTGGTAATTGGTCGGTCCGAAAAAGCTCATATTGCATTTCAAATGATCTATCTGATCGAACGACTCGCCACGCGCATCGGTCATCTTCATCATTCAGTTTGGACAGCTCTTGAATGACCTGCGCGACATCCTTTTCAGCATCTAGTTTCGACCCTAAGTCCTTTGACTTGGCTCGTTCGATAACTTCTTTGATAACTTCGGCATGCGAGGCAAACAAAAGATAGTCTTCGTATTTAGTAATAGCCCAGTTATTGAGCAGCGGCTTTTCTTCATCATTACTGGCAGCAGGTTTGTTGGTGCCCAACTGACCAAAATCATCGCCTAAGTCAAGTGATTGTTCGTCCGTGTCGACTCGCGACACATTCCAGATTCGAAGGTTTTGGAAATCTTCAGCCATCGCGTCTGGTTCGTTCTCCATCGCACGCTCGAGAACCTTTTGAAGCTTGTTGGTCGGATCATTGACTTGAATCGCTACCAGCGCTCGTCGCGAATTAATGTTGATCGGGGATACTGTGTCAGTTGCAAGATATACCTGATTAGTAATGTAAGGTAAGACTTCATTTCGGATATCGATTCGCGGGCCCAATGGATCTTCTTTGATGCCAGCGATGACTTCATCAAATGTGCCGGCCTGTCCAGCGATTTCATCGACCACGTTTCGAATCCGCCAGAACGCATCTTTAGCATTCCAGGCAAACGAAGTCAGTGAGGATGATTCGGACGAGAGCCAGCCTGGCACATCTTTCGACGCCGTATTTGGGAAGTCTAGAAACTGCACGGTTTCGGTAAGCGGTGATTCGGTACAGACAAAAGCGTCGTGAATTAAATCGAAAACTTCGGTGTCGAATCGAACGCGTCCTACGGCGGCGGTAATCTTGTTGAAGCCTTGATTTTCAAGCACTTTCAAGATGTCTGTTTGCCCGCTGGCCGGACGGCCAGAGATTGATCGAACCGCTTTCGCCAAACCGATTGGTCGTACGAAGTATTCGATGTCAAAATCGTTAAGATCTTCAGTGAGCGCCGCAAAACCATTTTTGAAGGTTGCGTCCTCGGCTAATGGGTTAGCGTGCCCTCCCGATTTGTTTGCATTGATAAGGTTGCTCAGCAAAGTCAAATCATCAGTAGCGTACAACTGGTTTTCTGTCAGCGCATAGAAGGTCTGGCGTATGACTGTTTCACCGGGCAAGCGGGGCAGGGTGTATTGCCGAACAGCGGTCCCAGCGACTTGCGAGTCCTCCGAAGTGGCTCCCTTTTTCTTCAACTCTTCACTGACCTTATTTAAAAGGCTTTCAGCCAATGCTTGCTTTCCATTGATGTCCATAACCAAACAGACAGCATAAGGACGACGTGCGTTCTGGGGTTGAGCGACCCAAGCGACACCTGCTTGTCCAGTCGAGATCGACAACAAATCATCAGCCTTTAAGTTGAGCTGCCAGCCTGCATCGGCGAATCGTTTTTCGATTTCTGCTTGTTGGGCGTTCCAAAATGGCTGCAATCGTTCATCTTTACCAAGCGCGCCCATTTCGGTTGAATTCCATCGATCAATAAATCGCGGAAGATTAATGACTCGAACGCAACCCTGTGTTTCGGCTGGCAATAGGCGATCAATAGAAAGCGTTGGTGCTTCGTTTTGGCCGAAGAGCTTTGAAAGTTGAGGTCCGCACGCGCAGCACAATGCGACAAGGGCAATAGAAAACGCTCTCACCAAATGATCTCCTGACATTACATAACGCAATGACCATACAAACTCGCGGTACGCGAATTTCATACGGCAAAACTTCCGAATCCAGCGCAGCGCAAGCTTTTTACTCAGCCCAATGTCAGAGACTATCCCTGAGCGTCTCCGCCAAACCTCAAATCTTAGCGAATTTAGACAAGTCGCGAAAACCCCGGAATCGATTGACTCATAAATTTTGCAATCTTTAGCCAAATAGATCTCGCTTTGCTTCTAATCCATTCCCAATCATCAACATCCATTTGGCCTAGAGCATATCGATCGGATCGATATCGATGACAAATTGAATCTCTTTAGGAGGGCTTATGTCGGAAACAGTCCTGGACAAGAGCGTGTTGATGTCGATCGCTTCACTGGCTGACAACATTAAATGATAGCGATACAGACCTCGAAGCCTTGCGATAGGCGGTATCGCCGGACCGAGCACGCGGACTTTGGTTCCAAGCTTTGATTGATGCTTTTCAAGTTGTTTCGCAAATCCGTCGGCAAAAGTCTCAGTGGACTTTTCAACTGGTCCACGGATGATGATTCTGGCCATCGAGCCATAGGGCGGGTATCCGAATTTTTCGCGATGTCCAAGTTCGCTCGCGGCGAAACCTAGGTAATCATGTTTGGATGCAAGCTCGATGCATGGATGCTCAGGCGAATAAGTTTGCACGATTACCAATCCTGGCTTATCACCTCGGCCGGTTCGGCCCGCGACTTGTGTTATCAACTGAAACGTACGCTCAGTTGCTCGAAAATCGGGGAAATGCAACGCCATGTCAGCGTTGACGACTCCGACCAGCAAGACGTTTGGGAAGTCGAGACCTTTAGCGATCATTTGAGTTCCAAGCAAAATTTGAATCTCGCCTTCTCGAAACTGCGAAAGCGTTCTTTCATGTGAGCCAGGGCGACGCATCGTGTCCGAATCCATTCTCGCCACTTTTGCATCGGGCATTAATTGTTTGACTTCATGTTCCAGACGTTGGGTTCCAATGCCGGAGAATCGAATGCCATCGGCACGGCAAATTGGACAGCATGGTGGCGTTGGTATGGTGTAGTCGCAATAGTGACACATCGCCTTGCCGCCATCTCGGTGATGTGTCAAAGGCAGGTCGCAGTCTGGACAGGCAACCACGTGACCGCAAGCCAAGCATTGAATATTGGTCGAGAAGCCTCGACGATTGAGCAAGAGAATTGTTTGACCTCCCTGTTGGGTGGTTGATCGCATCTCTCGGAGTAAGTTTTCCGAGATTGAGCCTTGAGTGGATGCGAATCGATCGCTGCGCATATCGTGGATATGAACCAGCGGCAAAGGTCGATTATGGATTCGACGTGGCAGTGAGACTCGTTGGTAAATGCCTTTGACCGCGCGTTGCCAGGTTTCCAGTGATGGCGTTGCCGATCCCAAGAGGAGTGGGATTTGTTCCAGTTTGGCCCGCTGCAGCGCAACGTCTCGGGCGTGATATCGCGGAATCGAATCTTGTTTGAAAGAACTTTCGTGCTCTTCATCTAAAATTATCAGCCCAAGATTTGGCGCGGGCGCAAAGATCGCGCTGCGGGCGCCTATGATTACCGAGACCTCGCCATCACTAATTCGACGCCATTGAAAGTGCCGCTGGGCATCAGTCATTTGCGAGTGCAGGAGCGCAACGTCTCCAAATCGATCTTTGAATTGATTGCGAGTTTGTGGAGTAAGCGCGATCTCTGGTACCAGCACGATCGCTTGTCGGCCAAACTGCACCACCCGCTCGATCGCTTGCATGTAGATTTCCGTTTTCCCACTGCCAGTGATTCCATGCAGTAGAATTGTTTCCGTCTTCAAGCTTTCGAGCGCCTTGATAATTTCCGCGAGGGCAAGGCGTTGGTCAACACTGAGCGATTTGGCGTGACTTCTTTTTCCAGAAATCATGCTGACTGAATCACCAGCGAGGACGCGTTGCTGGTCTGTCTTCAGAAAACCATTTTTAGTCAAAGTATGAACTGGCGATGCCGAAGTGCTGACAAGTTTAAGTAGGTCATCTATTGCCATGGCTCCGTCGGCCAAGATCAACTGGCGGACAATTTGCCGTTGCTTTTGAGGCAGTTTAGAAACTTCTTCATCGTTGCTGGCCTTAGAAGTCAACGAAACCATCTTCTTGATTCGCGTACCAGCCGACGATCGAACGCCCGCTGGAATGACCGCTTCAAAGAGCTGACCGATGGGCACGATATAATACTTTGCCATCCATTGGATCAACTCAATCAGCTTTCCGTTGCAAAGGGCATGTTCATCCAAGCATTCTGAAATCGGCTTAAATGCGTCAGGGCTCTGACGCAATGTTTCGACGGCAATACAATAACCGTCGACTAGTCGATTGGATTTGCCAAGCGGTACTCGGACGCGCATGCCAGCAGTCAAAAGTCCATCGAGGTCTTTCGGTACCCGATAGTGAAAAGGTCCAAATGGCGGTTCGGTCAAAGCAATAAATGCCGCGTTGACCTCGTGGTGCGAGTCCATTTCCCAGGGCGGTAAGTCGTTGTCGAAAAGTTCTCCTTGTATTGTCATAATCAGGTTGTAGATCGATCATTACATTGCATCATAGGACAATCGAGCTTTGAAAATGGATCGCTGATTGCTTAGGTTTTTCGTCTTTACTGTCTAATTTACGTCAGCATATTGACACCTCTGGTCCATGGTGACATAGCATAACGTTTCATTCAATCATAGTTTTTCGAGATGAGTATTTCGGTCATGAAGCGGCTAGGCATCTTTGGTGGTTCATTCGACCCGATTCACATCGGGCATCTTTGGCTGGCCGAAACAGCCTGCGAGCAATTGGGTTTAGACAAAGTCCGTTTCGTTCCGGCCGCTCAATCGCCGCTGAAGCAAGATCAGCCGCCGATCGAGGCACGTCATCGACTTGAGATGGTAAAGCTGGCGATTAGCGGTAACTCTCGATTCGAGCTTGACGACCGCGAACTGCGTCGATCAGGAGTCAGCTATACGATCGATACATTGGAAGAAATACATGTCGAACTCTCCGGAGTCGAATTGTATTTGATCATCGGTGCGGATTCCTTAAATGAATTCGCAAGGTGGAAACAACCGGCCGACATTTGCCGCTTGGCAACTTTGGCGACAGCAATCCGAGGTGGAGCATCGCCACCAGATTATTCTGTTCTGCAAGCTTTTGCTACGACTTCGCAAATCGAAACGATTATTCAGTCCGCTTTGCAAATGCCGATTATTGAGTTGAGCAGCCGGGAACTTCGAGACCGAGCGTCAAAGGGCCTTTCACTGCGCTATCGCACACCGGCCGCGGTGGCCGCTTACATCGGTTCAAATCGACTCTATTTTTCACCCGAAACGATTGTCAAGGAAAAGCCTGATGTGGTTTCCGATAGACCTGCTTCCCAGCTATAATGCGGCGACGTTTTTGCGTTTGCCCTTTCACTGGATCGGCAACTCAACTGGGTAGACAGATCTCGATCGGGCGGCGATCGCGATTCAATTCACTTCCAAGTAATCACTCTGGCATTCTTATGCGATTAAACTTTTTGACTTGCCTATCGAGCATGATTTGCGTTGTGGCGATCGGTTTGGATACTTCTGCACAGGATCAATCAGTCGCCTCTGTTGCGGCGGAGCAGAAACTTACACTGATCGGCGATGCTGCGAAGCTGCCCGCTGGAATTTCCCAGAAGCCGAAGCTTGTTTTGATTAGTGGCGACGATGAATACCGAAGCGAAGAAGCGCTGCCCATGTTGGCCCAGATTTTTTCGGCTCAGCATGGTATCGATTGCACGGTGCTTTTCAGCATCAATCCGAAAACCAACTCGGTAGATCCCAACTATCACGAAAATAACCCAGGCCTCGAAGCGCTTACCGATGCCGATGCGGTGATACTTTTTACCCGTTTCCGATCTTGGCCCGATGAGCAAATGGAATTGTTTGAAAAGTATGTCATGCGTGGTGGCCCGATTGTGGCCCTGCGAACAGCAACCCATCCATTCGATTTTCCAGCCAATAGTTCAACTCGATTTGCAAAATGGTCATGGAACAGCAAACAATGGCCGGGCGGATTTGGTCAGAACATCATCGGCGACACGTGGGTTTCGCATCATGGAAAGCATCGCGTTGAGTCGGCGCGAGGGGTTGTGGATCCTGCTGCAGTCGATCATCCAATTTTACGAGGCGTGGATGACCTTTGGGCCTATGCCGATGTTTATGGCATTAAGCATCTGCCAGAGGACGCCCATGTCCTTCTCCGCGGTCAAGTGCTGCAGGGCATGTCACCAAGCGATGCGCCAGTTACCGACGGACGCAACGATCCGATGATGCCAATTGCATGGACCAAGAGCTATCAACTTGACGGCGGCGAACCTGGAAAAGTATTCTGCACAACGATGTGCTCATCCGTTGATTTGAAGAATGACGGCATTCGCCGATTGGTTGTCAATGCGACTTACTGGGCTTTGGGCTGGCAAGATAAAATTACAGCCGATTCTCCAATCGAGCTGCCTAGCCAATATGAACCGACTATGTTTGGGTTTTCTGCTACGCCGGATTACTTCAGCAAGCAGAATTTGCAACCCACCGATTATCTGGTCAAATAAGGCGAGTCCGTTGCGAGGACGTGTTAGGTTTTTCAAACGATCGCCGGCCACTGCGGCCAGCGAATTTGCATTGGTTGTTATAGTTCCGGCAAGAATGTCGGGAAAAACGAAAGCTGTTAGGGACGAATGAAAGAACTGATCCTCCAAAAAATTCACCAGACTTACGGGATTGAAAATTGGGGGGCAGGATACTTCGACGTAACACCCAGTGGCCACATTGCAGTTCGTCCAACACCCAATGACGTATCCAGTGTGGATCTGTTAAAGGTCGTTGAGCATTTGGTAGGCGAGCATGGATTGGCGACCCCGCTGATTTTGCGGTTCCCACAGATTCTCCAGAGCCAATTAAAGCTGCTCTCTCAAGCATACGTTAACGCAATTAAGGAATACGAATACGGCGGTCTGCATTTTCCCGTTTTCCCGATGAAAGTGAATCCGAGGCGGGAAGTCGTTCAGGAATTCTTGCGTGATAGTGGGCCTCGACGCGTGGGGCTGGAATGTGGAAGCAAGGCAGAGCTCTATGCGGCCGTTGCTCAGGAGCAATCGCCTGAATCACTGCTGATTTGCAATGGCTTCAAAGATGAGGCATTTATGCGTTTAGCAATACTTGCCGTTCAGCTAGGCAAACGCGTTGTGATTGTAGTTGAGAAATTGAACGAATTACGAATGTTGCTGCGTGTTGCCGACGAGTCTGGTGTTTGTCCTTGGATTGGTTTTCGCGCAAAACTGTACTCGCGCGGGTCAGGCAAATGGGCTTCTTCCGGTGGCGATTCGGCTAAATTTGGTTTGACGACATCGGAGATTATGCAGTCTTTGCGTTTGCTGCAAGAGACAAATCACGCCTCGCAACTGAAACTGCTGCATTTCCATATCGGCTCGCAAATAACCGATATCAAGCGAGTCAAAAATGCAATGAAGGAGGCCGCTCGTGTCTATGCAAAGACGACCAAAATGGGTTTCGCAATTGAGTACGTCGATATCGGCGGTGGGTTAGGGGTTGATTACGACGGATCCAAAACACGTTTTGAATCATCGATGAATTATACGCTGCAAGAATTCGCAAACGCTGCGGTTTATACCATCCAAGGCGTTTGCGATGACGAAGAGGTGGCTCACCCACACTTGGTAACTGAATCAGGGCGAATGATGACGGCTTACCACAGCTTGCTTGTTGTTTCAATTCGGGAAGAGATTGAAACGTTCGCAGACGATGAGCCAGAGGTGACGATTGACGAAGACGATCCGCAAGTGATCAGCGAATTGAAGTATCTGCTCGATGATATCAACGGAAAAAATTACGTCGAGTATTATCACGATGCCTTAGAACACAAGGACGACTTGCATACTGAGTTCAATCTAGGATTGATCTCGCTCGAAGATCGCGCTAAAGGTGAAGTCTTGTTTTGGGAAATCTGCGATCGAGCGTTGAAAGAATCTGGGTCAGCGCGTTTTCGCAATGAAGAATTCGAAGACGTAGAGAAGGTTTTAGCCGCAAAGTATCTATGCAATTTTTCTTTGTTTAGATCTTGTCCCGATTCCTGGGCCATCGGACAGCTTTTTCCAGTTGTGCCGCTCCATCGACTGACTGAAACAAAAACTGACTTTGCAACGCTGGTCGATGTGACATGCGATTCAGATGGCAAGATTGACAAATTCGTCGATCTGAAAGACGTTCGAGAAACGCTCGAGCTTCCTGAATGGAAAGAAGGCCAACCCTACTATCTTGGCTTGTTCTTGGTCGGTGCGTATCAAGAGGTCATGGGTTCGCATCACAATCTTTTTGGAATACCAGATGAAGCGTTGATTACTATTGGCGAAAGCGATTTCAAGGTCGAGCAGACTATTCGCGGTAGCAAGATCGAAGATATGGTTCGTTTTGCCCACTATGAGTCAGACGAATTAATTGCGGCGTTCAAGGCAAAGATTGAAGCACAACGAGATGCTGGCGAACTCTCCGCTGAACGCGCTCAAGAACTTGTTTCCCAGTACGCTGACGGTTCCAAATTAAGAACGTATTTGGAGTAACTCCAAGTTTTCAAGGACTGCTCACCAGTAAGTCGGCGACCCGGTTTGCGGAGCCCCACGAAAGGGTTAGCCCAGACCCGCCGTGGCCATAACAATGAATCAGCTTTGCATTGGCGTGATCTTGTTCGATACGAACGGCATCACGAACTGGCCGAATGCCAACGCCTCTTGAGATTTCTGATGAATTGCCCAACGCGGGCACCGATTGAAGTGCACGTTGATGGACCTGTTCACAGACTTCGTCACGTTGAAAAGTAATCGGCTTTCGTGGATCGAGAGTTTCTTCAATTTCGATAGCTGTGCCACCCAATAGGACGTCCGAAGTTGTGCCGTGTCGTGGCACTATGTATACCGGATCGACGTCGAAAGGTTGACCGCAGAACAAAACGCCTGAAGTTACATTCGGCGCATTTACGGTGACAATGTGGCCAGCGAGCAATTTCATTTTTGCGGTAGCTTCATCATTGGCTGCCAGCGTTTTCGCTCCCCAGCCCGAACAGTGAATGACTGCATCGAATTGGTTAGACAACAGCGTTAGATCGTCAACCCATTGTCGAGCCAACAAAAAATGATCATTATCCAGCAAAGCATCTTCCAACCAACGGAGGTAGTCCGGCATCCGCGCCACGACCGAATGAAACGTGGCCTTTTGTGTAAAGCGAATTGTCTTACCAGAAATATTTCGCGACATCGGAGATGCTACAGGCTCGATTTTAAAATCGATTCCTGGGAGCTCGCTCCACCAATGGCTGACTTCACGTTTAGCCTCAAACGATTCAGTCGCATCTTCAGTGAACCACTGCTCAAACCGCATTAACGAAACTCCAGGCACTCTCTTCTCTGCGAGAGATTGAAGCTCGATAAGCGTCTCTACTGCAATCGAGCGGTCATAGTTTCCTACCCAGTAGGGAGACCAATAAGCGGCTGCGACTGAAGAGGTAATTTCGCCGAGCGGTTGGGGCGAGAAGAGTGTTATTTCTTCCGCCAACTGGATTAAACGATGTGCTACGGTAAGCCCGATTACACCTCCACCAACAATTGCTACTCGCATTTAACAGGCCTTATGTAGGGGTTTTGTTCATTCGGTTTTATCTATCGCAAAGCGTTGTCATTGATGTGCACTGCGGCGCGACTTTCGATAGCTTATTTGTTCTGTGATGCAAAAAGTCTTTTGCAGACATTGATGCAGCCTAGCTTCGTTAAAGAAGTTTATATTCGAATCAGTCGGCCCGCCGAAATAGTTGCGGTAGAAGCTCGGCTAGATAACGACGCCAAACTGCGAAGTTGTGTCCGCCGTCGGTGATTCGTAATTTGTGATCGATACCTTTTGCCGTTAGTAACTGGCCAAGCTCGCGGTTGGCCTCGACACCAAAATCGTCTTCGCCGCATCCGATCCAAAACAAGCTCAATTGCTGATTTACGTTGTTGGGCGCCGCGATTATGTCGGCGAATTGGGATTCAAAGTCGTTAGGGACAGCGGCGCTAAATGCACCGATGGCGTCGAACATGTCCAAATGATTAAAGCCAACTGTCAGGGACTGGCCGCCGCCCATCGACAAGCCGACAATAGCGCGATGGCGACTGCCAGCTAGCGTGCGATATTTTGATTCGACCATCGGCATTACATCTTTCAGCAGATAGTCTTCGAATCGCTGAGTGTTGGTGGCTTGGATCTCACGTGGTGAGCCGAACGGGACAGCGTGCCCATAAGGCATCACGACGATCATTTTTTTCGCTTTATTTTCAGCGATTAAATTGTCGAGAATGAAGTTCGCTGCCCCTGCCATAACCCAACCCGCCGCAGTGTCATTGGCTCCATGAAGCAGATAGAGAACCGGATATCGCTCATCATGATTTTGCTCATATCCCGGGGGAACATAGATATGAGTCGTCCGATTGTCGCCAAGCACCGTCGAGTGCGAGTAATTGATTTCGACCTTGCCGTGAGGAACGTCGCGTGCTTCCCAAATCGCGTCGCCAGGTATGTGGACAAAGGATCCAGATCGCGACGATCGTAACTTGATGTCCGGGTTGATCGGGTCTGCCATCAATTGCCCGTCGACGTTGAATTCGTAGATATGCTTACCAACAGGAAGCGGCCCGGCGATTACGCGCCAGACGCCATCATTGCCTTTTGTCATACCTATTTGCTCGTCGCGTTTAAGCCAATCACCAACCAGCAGGACCTTATCGGCTTTTGGCGCAATCAATCGAAAGGTGACGGTCGCATCGGGATGGACTTCTGGGAACTCGGCCCCGATGGCATTCTCAAATGATTCGTATCCGACCATGATGGCTGCTGCGACCAATAGGTAACTCATTCGGTTCAAATATTTCGCCCTCAAATTTATAACTTACTTTGATTTCGTGAAGAGAGTAGGTCAACGGTACCTGCAATACGGACGGCATCTACGTCGATTTGCGTTCCACAGCGGTTCAATTGACATCGCGGTTTTTTAATTTAAACGGCTACCTTTCAGGTTCGGTTTGCAATTGCATTTCGATGCGAATCGGGGCAGTTGTTTCGGCACAGAGTCTTTATTTAAGTGGCCAATCGAGTACACCGACGCGTATTGACCATCGCGCCCACTCCGACGCCATTTCTTCGACGCGTTGCGGATAACGAGCGGAAAGATCGTGCATCTCCGTTCGATCGGTTGAAACATCATACAGCTCCCAATCTTTGGAATATTTGGAAACGAGCTTCCAATCACCCGCTCGAATTGCTCGATTTCCTTCATGTTCCCAGAACAAGACGCGATCGGATATTTCCACGGGCAAATCGTCACTTGAATCGAACAACGATCGCAAACTGAGCCCTTGCATCGGTTGAATCTCCCTCTCGCCCATTGAAGTTGGATATTCCGCCGAAGCGACATCAACGCAGGTTGCCATGATATCAATCAAGTGTGACGGGGCTTTTGAAATTCGTCCGGCAGCGTTGTTAGAATCATTCGGCTTGATCACCTCAGGCCAATGCGCAATTAACGGTGTGCTGATGCCGCCTTCGTGAACCCAATGTTTATATTCGCGAAACGGCGTATTGCTCACATTTGCCCAAGCTTGGCCATAACCGAGGTAAGTGTCGTCAGCTCCCGGCATGACACCTTCGCCTTGGCGAATCGGTTTTCCATCGCGAGTTTGTTTCGGAATCATATCGGGTTGCAAATAATCATCGGGCAGTTGTGCTAATTTCGTTCCGTTAGAAGGATCTGTAAGTTTGCTATTTCGTCCGATGCCTTCGGCGCATCCGCCATTGTCTTGAAGGAAAAGAATCAGCGTGTTTTCATACTGACCATTGGTCTTTAAAGAATCGATCAAGCGTCCGATTCCTTGATCCATGCAATCAACCATCGCGGCGTAAACCTCCATGCATCTGGACTCCCAAGCTTGATTCTCAACTGCTTCCCAATTTCGAGATGAGGGTGACGTCTCCCATCTTGGATCTATCAGCCCAAGCATATTCATCTTCTCGACGCGGCCCGATCGGATTGCTTGATACCCCGCGTCATATTTGCCTTGGTACTTTTGAATGTCGTTATCTTTGGCATGCATCGGCCAATGAGCCGCTGTGTAAGCGACGTACAAAAAGAATGGTCTATCGGCATCTTGATCATTGTGTTCCTGGATGAATCTCGACGCTTGGTCGCTGATCGCATCGGTGTAATAGAACTGTTCTGGCTGGTAATCCGGGTCAGCATAAGGTGAAATTAACTCGTTATCGCGAACGAGAGTGTTTGGATCGAAGAAGCTGCCCGCCCCGTGTATCGTTCCATAAAACCGCTCGAAACCTCTTTGCAGCGGCCAGTTAGAACGTTCCATCGACGTTACCGATTTTTTGACACGTGTGACATGCCACTTGCCGCTCATGTAGGTCGCATAACCAGCCGACCGCAAGACTTCCGCGATCGTTACCGCGCTGCTGCTCAGTTCACCAGAATAAGAGGGAACGTTTAGTGACGGGCCTTGACCATCGACCATGTGACCGATCCCGGCTTGATGTGGATACAGGCCAGTCAATAACGATGCTCGGGTTGGACAGCAACGTGCAGTGTTATAAAACTGAGTGAACCGAAGTCCTTCTTTAGCCAACCGGTCCAAATTGGGTGTATGGATTTCCCCGCCATAACAGCCTAAATCAGAATAACCCATGTCGTCGGACATGATCAGTACAATATTTGGGCGGTCAACTTGTACTGCCATCGCTTCGATAGCAACGGAGAGCGAGTTTGTTAGCAGAACCGCAAGGCACACAAATTTTCGGTTCGCAATCATATTAATTCTCCGAAGATGGTCGAAAGCCTCTATCTTACATTGATGAGGTTAGTGCCTGGGCCGCACACTGACGATTAATTTAGGCTTACAATGCGCGATCCTACCTTCATCCTGAGTCAAGCATTCGCTTTAATCAAAGATCGATCCTTACTATGTTCCAGTCGAATTCTTCTTGTTCCACGTTTTGCCAAGCTGGTCTATTGTTGTTAATCCTCGGCTTTGCAGGCTGTAAAACCGAGGTCGATTTAGATTCATCGAAAGTCAACGAACCAAGCGCAGAATTGTTCTTTCGCTCGCTGCCAGACGTCGGAGTCAAGAAGAGTAAAGAAGATCTGTTGGTTGAGTTGGACCTGCGCAATTGCGACAATGCGTGGCTAGAAAATGTAAGTCGATTAAAGGAATTGCAAAACCTTAAATCACTCAAAGCAAAATCTAAATTGTTGAACGATGAGGCACTTAGCCAAATCTGTAAGTGCACCGCATTGGGCGCCTTAACTTTACAAGAGTGTTCGATCAGCGATGTCGGCTGCCTTGAGCTGGCAAATTTGACCAATTTAAAGGAGCTCTCGCTGTTTGCTGCACCAATAACGGGCAAAGGGTTGCGAGGCATTTCAACGCTGAAGGCTTTAAAGAAACTAAATTTGCACGGAACGCTTGTGGGCGATGAAGATTTGCCGCTTGCACTCACGGGATTTGAATCACTTCAATCGCTTGAACTGAGCGAGACTTCTGTTGGAGATGCTTCGATTCCGAAGATTATGGAGTTGCCGAAGCTTGATGATTTGAATCTTTGGAAAACAAAAATTACCAACGCTGCAATCGATCGGCTGAGTAGTAAAAATTTAGTTCGGCTGAACCTCGATAATAACCCAGCAATCAATGATGAAGCTGTTGATGCAATCTGCAAGATCAGCACGTTGGAATTCTTGCACCTTGGAAAAACAAGCGTGACTGATGCGGGACTTTCAAGACTTTCTGAGCTTCCGAATCTAACTCTTTTATTGATCAACGACACCGCAGTTACTGAACCGGCGTTGCAGTCGCTCCGAGAGCAAAAACCCCGTTTGGAGATTAGAAATTAGGCGAATTCTCTCGATTAAGAGATCCAGCTTAGAATCAGCCTCAAGGTCTAGGAATTTGAGCATCTTTTTGATATTGAACGCGCAACTTTTCCCATTCGCTGACCATCTGTTTTAAGCGTTCGGGCTGTTCCAATAACAAATCTTGGGCTTCGATTCGATCGGCTGAAAGGTCATATAACTGCCATTCTTCATCGGCTGCTTTGACAACTTTAAAATTCCCTTTTCGCAACGCTTTGTTGTTCTCGTGAAGCCACCAAATTGAAGCCTCTGCTTCCGGTTGTACGTTGCCCGTCATGACGCTTGCCAATGATTGGCCGCTAAAGGCGGATGGCCCCGAATCACTAGCGTCTGGCTTGGTCGGCAGTCCCGCCAAATCCAAAATCGTCGGAACAATACTAGCGACATGGGCCGGTTTATCGCGCTTGCCATCGGCGGAAAATCCCTTTGGCCAATGTGCAATTAAAGGAGTCGAGATGCCGCCTTCATGAACCCAGGTTTTGTGACGACGAAAGGGCGTGTTGGCTGCACGTGACCAACCAGGTCCAAGACAAAGATATGAAGCAGACGAGCCCGGAGCGGCCTTTGGGTCGTGTCCATCACCACGGATCATAATCTCTGCACTTGCCCCGTTATCAGAAAGAAACAACAGTAAAGTGTTATCGAATTGCTTGTTTTGCTTAAGCCAGTCGACGACGCGGCCCACTTCTTCATCGATGGAGTCGACCATGGCCGCGTGGATAGCCATTTTGGAAGCTTGAGAATTTTTCTGAGTTGGTGTGAGTTGTTCCCACGGCAACTCACGATTGACTTCACCGGGTCCTAATTGGGAGATAGCGTCAGGAAAATCATAAGGCGGTCCAATCTCCGGTTCATAGTCTGGTAAGACTGATGTGGCGTTCATGCCAAGTTCATGCTGTTTCGCCAATCGCGCTGCCCGCACTTGATCCCAGCCGACGCTGTAGTGCTTGGCATATTTGTCGATGGTCTCTTGTCGTGCTTGGAGTGGAAAATGGGGCGCGATGAAAGCGAGATAGCCAAAGAAAGGTTGCTCGGCGTGATCACGCTCGTGTTCCGACAAGAACCTCAACAGATAGTCGGTCATGGCGGTCGTGGCGTAGTAGGTGCTCTCAGGAGTTTCGGCTGGCAGTGCTTTGCCGTTGAGGTTGTGACGGGCAGGGCGGAAATGTCGATTATCGTCCAGCAATTGGTACGATTGATCAAAACCGGTCGACATTGGATCGCTGTCTAAGTGCCATTTACCACTGTGATAAGAACGGTATCCAGCATCTTTTAATCGCACTGGGAGCAACGGTGCCCAAGCCGGCCGAACACCTTTGTTACCGCCACCACGGCCGTCAAAACTGTCCCGGTGAACCTGCTGGGCATAGAATCCGGTCAGCAGCGACGCTCGCGTCGGCCAGCATCGAGCGGTGTTGTAGAAATTCGTGAATTTCAAGCCGTCATGCGCGAGTTGATCCAAATTCGGCGTTTCAATTTCCGAACCGTAACATCCTGCGTCCGAAAAACCCATGTCATCAGCCAAGATGATAATCACATTGGGTCGTTCGTTTTCGGTTGCCGGCAATTGCGTACTGACCGAAACGAAAAGTATCGTGGCCTGCAATGATCGACGCGGAATGCATCGAGACAAATTAAAAATGAGGTCAATCATTGATTGTGGCTCCCTTGGAAAGCAGAAAAATAGATACCAAAAGTTTACCAGAATGGAGCCGCCAGTATCATCGCTGACCCCTCTAATTCTTTCTGCGAACCAAGAGCGTTCAACATTGTTTTCACAAGCTGAAACGATCAAAAGCCTCAATTTCTAAGACCACTGACATCGTCCGATGAATGGTTGATTTTAAGCGTTTAATTTCTGCGGAAAGAGTTCGACTGATGAACTTGTTTGCGAAAATCGTTCCGATCGCAGATCGTCATTAATTAATAGCCGCTGGAAAAACATCATCAGCAAGGTGCACAGGTATCGCCTGCCCATGACTTGCAATCGCAAGTTTGATGAGCCCCAAGTCCGGCCTTCCCATTGAATGGGGATTTGAGCAATCTTGTAACCACCGATCAGAGCGCTGAGCGAAATCTCGAGCGTGATATTGAAGTGGCAAGATTTGTAAGGGCCACAGTTTTCGATGACTTCGCGTCGATATGCTTTAAAAGCGTTGGTGAGGTCATTCATCTCGGTCCAAAACATCAGCCGAATCGCATTGTTAACTACGCGATTGACCATCAGTTTAAACGCCGGATAATTTCGAACTTTTGAACCTGCGATAAACCTCGAACCGAAGACACAATCGTATCCTTCAACGATTTTTTCGTAGTAGTGTAAAGCATCACTTGGATGATCCGACATATCTGCCATATAAACGATGATGATTTCGCCATTAGCAAGCGGCAGACCGGATCGCAGAGCTCGACCAAAGCCGCTCGGCGGATGGCGACGAACTAGTCTAACGTTTGGCCATACTTGCGAACACCGCAAGACTGCTGCTTCGGTTTCGTCACTGCTGTTGTCATTGACGACGATAACTTCGGTTCCAGTGCAATAGGTGCCAGCCACCTATTGTGTGGGAGCTCTTGGTTTGGTAGGCTGCCCGCACAGGAGAATCTGTTATGCCTAGAGCGCCCCGAACCGAAACGTTTGTTCCAACCGAAGTGGCTATCGTGCATTGCGTGCAGCGCTGCGTTCGACGAGCTTACCTGGCCGGTGTCGATGCTGTGTCCGGCAAAGACTACGAATTCCGCCGCGAGTGGATTCGGCGACGACTCGAATTGCTGGCCAGCGTCTTTGGTGTCGATGTGCTGACCTACGCGATCCTCTCGAATCATATTCACGTTGTGACCAGAACACGCCCCGACGTGGTGGCGACCTGGTCAGATCGCGAAACGGCCCTGCGGTGGCTGCGGCTCTTCCCGGGCAAAAGATTTGACGAGCAATTGGCGGAACCGACTTCGCAGGACGTCCAGACGCTGATCAATAATAAGGAACGACTGGTCACGGTTCGCAAACGGCTGTCGGATCTGTCGTGGTTCATGCGTGCGCTCTCCGAGCCGATCGCTCGACTGGCTAACAAACAAGATGAATGCACCGGCCGATTCTGGGAAGGACGTTTCAAAGCGCAACGAATCGCCGACGAAGCGGGCTTGTTGGCGTGCAGCATGTATGTGGATCTAAACCCGATTCGCGCCGCAATGGCGGTAACGCCTGAGCAGTCGCGGCACACTTCGGCTTACGATCGCATCAAATCTTTGCAGGGCGAGCAAATCGATTCCGCAGCCGCTGAGCTTACGGTGATCGATCGCGAAGAAGCGGGCCGGCAGATTCGAGAAACGCCGGTGAGAAGATTGAAAGCCGAACGTGCGAAGAAGCGTTCGGCAACCAGCGGTCGCAAGATTTCGCGTGACGGTTGGCTTGCTCCGCTAACGGTCGACGGTCGGGCGGCATCGGGCGTGTACGCCAACAAGTCGGGCATCCGCGCCAGCGACAAAGGTTTCCTGCCGATGGCATTGAAGGACTATTTGGCACTACTGGATTGGACAGGCCGCCAGGGCCGCATGGATAAACGAGGTTCGATCCCTGCGACGCTAAAGCCGATCTTGCAGCGGCTTGGCATAGAGTCGTCGATGTGGTGTGATTTGGTATGGCAATACAAGAAGTACTTTGGCAAGAGTGCCGGTCGTCCAGCGAGTCTCCAATCCGAAGCCCAGCGGAGCGGCCGCGCCTGGTCCCGTGGCCAACGCGCTGCCGCAAACTGCTTCACCGA
>JBGSKY010000239.1:0-45733 GCA_041740995.1 Pirellulaceae bacterium | reverse complement strand
CCTTCAGCATTGCGATTGCTCAACCAAGAGCAGACATATTCTCCGAGTAGTTGAGCGAATCGGCTACCAAGAAACGATTTAAATAGAGACCAAATATATGCCGCAACAAGTCGCTGAAATACTCGTTCGAAAGGGGCTGATTGACGCGGTCACGATGGAAAAATTCTCACGTGGCACCAACGGTATCGCTGCGATGCAATCAGCGATCGACGAAGGCTTGATGGACGAAGAGGCCGCATTGCAAGCGTTGGCCGAAGAAGTTGGCTTAGACTTTATCGATTTGCGATCAGCAGATGTCGAGCTGCAGTTGCTTGAAGTGTTTCCGCAAAAGCTGATCTATCGACATTCGCTGTTTCCAATTCGCAGCGAGGGCGATGCGATTGTTGTCGCAACGTCGAATCCGTTGGACCTCTTCCCGCTTGACGAAGCAGCAGCGGCCACCAATCGTCAAATTATTCCAATCGTTGCTGAACGAGCTGAGATTGCGAAGCTTGTTAAGAAGCATTTGGGAGTTGGCTCCGAAACGGTCGAGGGGTTAATCGCAGCCCGTGATGATTCGGGCGATATCGAATTGCTCGAAGAATTTGAAGGCGACGGCAGCGAGTTGAGCGAACAAGCTCAAGAAGCGTCGGTAGTTCGATTGGTCAACGAGATTTTGATCGAAGCGGTCGATATGCGAGCGAGCGACGTGCACGTCGAATCGCAATCAAGCGGCTTGGTCGTTCGATATCGAATCGACGGTATCTTGCATACGCAACCGGTTCCCTCAGAGATTCATCGATTTCAAGCAGCGATCATTTCGCGACTAAAAATTATGTCGCATTTGAATATTGCCGAGAAGCGATTGCCGCAAGACGGTCGAATCAAGCTACGGGTTCACGGTCGCGAGATCGACATTCGATTATCGGTCATTCCGATGATTCATGGTGAGAGTTTGGTCATGCGTATCTTGGACAAAGGTGCGATGAAGTTTGATCTGCGAAGTTTGGGAATGAGCGAGCAGACATTTGCAATTTACAGCGAATTGATTCGCTTGCCGCACGGAATCATTTTGGTGACTGGGCCAACTGGTTCCGGAAAAACAACGACTTTATACTCGTCCCTGCTGGAAATTAAGTCACCTGAAAACAAGATCATCACCACCGAAGACCCAGTCGAATACCAGCTTGACGGAATCAATCAAATTCAAGTCCATCCCAAGATCGGACTTACCTTTGCCGCCTCGCTGCGAAGTATTCTGCGGCATGACCCGGACATCGTTCTGGTCGGTGAAATCCGTGATGCGGAAACAGCGGAAAATGCAATCCAAGCTTCTTTGACGGGGCATACTGTCTTTTCAACGCTTCACACCAACGATTCAGCCGGTGCATTTACTCGTATTGTTGATATGGGGATCGAGCCATTCTTGGTTGCCAGTACTGTTGAAGGCATCATGGCTCAGCGATTGGTTCGGCGACTCTGTATTCATTGCAAAGAAAAGTATCAACCGGATCGCAACGATTTACCGCCTGATTTTCCATGGAATGAGTGCGATGGTCGTCCACTTCATCGAAGTGTTGGCTGCCGAATTTGTCGCGGCGTGGGATATTCTGGGCGAATGGGGATTTACGAACTGTTGGTCACAACGGAATCAATTCGACAGCTTGCTCACGATCGCGTAAGTAGCTTTGAAATTAAAAAAGCGGGTATCGCGGCGGGGATGAGAACGCTCCGCATGGACGCTTGGCGAAAAGCGTTTGAGGGTACAACCAGCACGGACGAAGTCATGCGGGTGACGAAGAATGATTCGTTGGGATAGAAACGCTAAGATCAGCTGTCGATTCTTGCTAAGAATTGATTTTGATGAAGCCGGTCTCAGGGAGCCTGATTTGATGACGATGCGATTTTCGCGGAAGAGCTAACCAGACTAAAAATGCCAGATTTTGCTTACGTTGCACGAGACCTACAAGGCAAACGATCGACCGGTACGATCAGTGCTGCAAACTCGCGCGAAGTTGCTGCGCAGTTGGCGACCAAGTCGTTGTTTCCGATTTCAATAGCGGCTGGGAAGTCGAGCGAGAGGGTTATCACTGGGCGGGTTAATGGCGCGCGGATGGTCAGCTTCTACTCGCAATTGGCGTCGTTGCTGCGTAGCGGTGTGCCGTTGCTTCGCGGTATCACGGTTCTGTCGCAACAGTCTGGCTCAAAAACGCTGCAATCAGTGCTCCAAGATGTCAAAGCTCGGGTGGAAGACGGCGAGTCTTTAGGTGACGCGTTCGCTCGGTACCCAAGGGTGTTTAATGTTATTGCCATCAGCATGGTTCGCGCTGGCAGCGAAGGCGGTTTTTTAGAAGACGCATTGGAGCGAATCGCTTCGTTTATCGAGCAACAAGAAGAACTGAAAGGAAAAACGATTGGGGCACTTGCCTACCCCGCGTTTATTACGTTGGTCGGCGTGATCATCGTCACGGTGTTGATGGTCGTGTTTGTTCCAAAGTTCGATTCGATCTTTGATTCGATGCGGCAACGTGGAACCTTGCCAGGTGCGACGGTTGTCCTGTTGGCGATGAGTAACGTGATGCAACGCTACTGGTGGGTGTTGCTGATAGCGATGATTGCTACCGTTATTGGTTTGCGAACTTATTTTAAGACGCCCAAGGGTTTGATCGCTTGGGACAAGATTAAGATCAAAACACCGATGCTCGGACCGGTGCTCTTAAATCTCGCGGTGGCTCGTTTTTGTCGTGTACTTGGTACACTGCTTGGTAACGGCGTAACGTTACTGCGAGCGTTAGAAATCAGTCGTCATGCGGCGGCAAATTTGATCCTCAGTCAGTCGGTTGCTGAGGCGGTTGCAGATGTCACCGCTGGTGAGAGGCTGGCAAAACCGCTAGAGAAGAGTGGGCATTTTCCGAAGACGGTTGTCGAGATGATCTCGGTCGCCGAGGAATCCAATTCCATGGACTCAGTGCTGATTCAGATCTCTGATAGCTTGGAAAAAACGACCTATCGGCGTCTTGAAGTCGTCGTACGATTGTTGGAGCCAATTATGTTATTGATCCTCGCAATGATCGTCATGTTCATTGTATTAGCCCTCATGTATCCGATTCTTACGAGCAGCAGTTCAATCTAATCATCGTCAATCGCTTCAAAGTGAAAGTTGCTAAAACTTTTGCCAACGCGCGTCTGGCCGCAGTTTCGCCACTGTTACATTTCGCCATTCATAGAATGCGAGTTAAGACATCGGTCGCGCTGCGGACTCTTGCCGCTATTGCTGACTAGAGATTTGATCGCAAATCAGGACGATTCGTAATTGTTCATAGCCGATTTCGCCATTGAAGTGTTCATAAAGCGGTTTCAACTTGCCCTGCGACGCAAGAGCTTTTTGGCTCAGCACTCGATTGCAGATTGCCGGATCAACCCACGGCGAGCAATCGCTGATTTCGTTGAAACGGAGAAAGTCTTGCAAGTACTGCCAGATTGTAGAAGTCGCTCGTTCCATGCTCGCGGCGACCTGCTCGATCGATTCACCTCGTTGGAACATGGGAAAGGCGCGAAAAGAATTGCTATTTTGAGTATCGACTGTTGTTGCTGAAGGCGTTGTGTTTCGCATGCCGATATCAGTTCGATCTGGACGAATAGCGATCAAAGCAAGAAAACCTTCGGCATAACGTTCTGCTTTCTGCTGACCGACGCCTCGAATATTCCCAAAATCTTTTTGAGTGCTCGGTTTGAAACGGGCTAAATCTCGAAGCGTAGCGTCATTGAAAACGATATATGCAGGGACATTTAGCTCGCTTGCGATTTGAGCGCGATGTCTTCGCAAGTCATCGAAGAGCTCGCGATCGACGCCTTCCCAGCTTGTTAATGTTGATGTTGTGCGCGACGATTTTGTTCGACTGGTTGCCGCCGCCGAAAAACTTAATTGCGGCGCGCCGTCACGACGCAGCAAACGTTTCCCAGCATCGGTCAGCGAGAGCGTTTGGTATTCCGATTCCCGCCTTAAAAATCCTTGGCTGGTCAATTGATCGATCCACAATCGGATCGCCCTCACACCACTTTCGCGCAGCAAGCCGTAGGTGCTGAGTTTGTCATGGCCCAGGTCGATAACGCGTTGCTCCGTCGCACCGGCCAAGACTTTGGCAACGTGCCCTGCGCCGAATCGTTCATTGACACGGACGACACACGAGAGGATTTTTTGACTGAGCGTGATTGGATCGTCCATCATCTCAATTTCACCCAAACAGACATCACAGCCACCGCAATTTTCTTTATCAAACTTCTGGCCGAAATGTTCGACGATCGAACGGTGACGGCAAGTTGCGCTGGTGCACAATCGATTAATTGCTTCAAGCGATTCTTTGGCAGCTTCATTGAATTCGGAATTGCCATCGGAGAGCATCTTGGACCAAACCACAATGTCTCGGCCCGAGTAAATCAGAACACACTCGGATTCTAAACCATCACGACCGGCGCGGCCGCTTTCTTGTTGGTAGTGCTCGATCGATTTGGGCATCCCGGAGTGGATCACGTATCGAACGTTCGATTTATCGATGCCCATACCGAAGGCAACCGTTGCAACAATAATATTGCACTGGTCGTTGATAAAAGCTTCCTGATTCGATTTTCGATCGATGTCGCTCATGCCAGCGTGATAGGCAAGTGCGGAGTGCCCCATGGATTGCAGCAGCTCGACCATGCTCTCAACTTCTTTGCGACTGATGCAATAAATAATGCCTGATTCATTGGGGTGACGTTTGATCACGTCAAGAATTTGTTGTGACCGATTAGATGCGGCGAGCATTCGGTAGACAAGATTCGGACGATCGAAACTGCCGACCAGAACCTTTGGTTGATCGAGTGCTAGTTGTGCGACAATATCATCGCGGACACTTTCGGTTGCCGTGGCCGTAAAGGCGTGAACGGCGAGCCCCGGAAAGCGTTCCTTCAGCGTTCTTAGACCGCGATACTCAGGCCGAAAATCATGCCCCCAGTTACTGATACAGTGCGCTTCGTCGATTGCAAAACACGATACATTCGCGGACTGCAAAAACGTAAGCATTTGCTCGGTCAGCAGACGTTCTGGTGCCACGTAAAGTAATTTCAACGTGCCAGCACGAATTTGCTGAACCACTTTGCGTTTCTCGTCGGGCGATTGAGTGCTGTTGGCGAAAGCCGCTTCGACGCCGCATGCGCGTAACGCATCGACTTGATCCTTCATCAAAGAGATCAACGGTGAAACAACGACTGCCATCCCATCCAAACACAACGCAGGTGCTTGGTAGCAAATCGATTTACCACCGCCAGTTGGCAAAACCGTTACACTGTCGCGGCGATGAAGCACACAATCAACTGATTCGGCCTGCAACGGGCGAAAAGAATCGTAACCCCAGATGTCCTTGAGTACCTGTTTTGCGTCGATGGTCGATTGCACAGCCGGCCTCCTTAATTCGTTTGAATCAACAGGGTTTGAAGGGTTGACTGGACAAGCGTATGCTAGCCAGCGAAATTTCACAAGTCGCCGGCGATTCTTTATTGAGGGCAAAATTATGCATGGATTGGGGCCCCTTCTCTTGGCCACGACCAACGCCAAAAAAATTGGGGAAATGCAACGTCTGCTTCAACCGCTTGGTTTCAAGCTAGCGAGTGTTGCACCGGGCCAGTTGCTAGATGTTGCCGAGACCGGTGACACGTTCGCTGCCAACGCGGCGTTGAAGGCGATCGCTCAAGCCAAGCATTTTGGTCTGTCTGCGATTGGTGAGGATAGCGGTTTAGTTGTGCCAGCTTTGGGCGGCGAACCAGGGATTTTTTCAGCTCGATATGCCGGGCGGAAATCAGAAGATCCACACGAAAACGATTGCGCGAACAACGCACTTTTACTTGAGAGAATGGCGTCGCTTAAGGGGTCTGACCGGATCGGATATTATGTCTCATCGATAGCGCTTGCCGACTCGACCGGGAATGTGCTGCTTGCGGTTGAAGATCGCTGCTACGGTCGCTTGCTTGAAACAGCGAGAGGAAATAATGGTTTCGGTTATGACCCGTTGTTTGAAATAGTGGAGTTGCATTGCACGTTTGCTGAATTGACCACAAGCGTGAAATCGGCTATCTCGCATCGCGGTCGTTCGATGCGTCAATTCCTGAGACAATTACGTTCCTTGGGGCTTTCCGGCGGCTTGCCCGTCGGCTAGGCTTCTAGGTAACGAACCGTCCACTAATTCAATTCAATGTCGGAGCAATAACCCATGGCAACCGTCGCAGAAAAACCCACCGAACTAAAAATTGAACACACCCAATGCTTCATTGGAGGCAAGTGGGTTGCAGCAAAAAGTGGTAAGACTTTTGAGACCGTAAACCCAGCAACCGAAGAAGTCATTGCCGACGTAGCTGAAGGCGATGCAGCAGATATTGACGAGGCAGTCAAAGCGGCTCGAAAAGCCTTTGATGGCGGCCCTTGGTCCCGCATGGACGCTCGCGATCGGGGCCGATTGATGTATCGACTAGCCGACGCAATTGAAGACCAGATCGACGAGTTGGCAGCGATGGAAACGCTGGACAATGGCAAGCCTTTCTCCGAATCGCGAAACGGCGACTTGCCGCTGGTCATCGACTGCTTGCGATATTACGCCGGTTACGCGGATAAGATCCACGGTTCGACGATTCCAGTTCGCGGGAACTATTTCACTTATACTCGTCGTGAACCAGTTGGGGTTGCCGGACAAATTATTCCCTGGAATTTTCCGATGCTGATGACCGCATGGAAATGGGGCCCTGCACTGGCTGCGGGTTGCACGATCGTCATGAAGCCCGCTGAACAAACGCCGCTGACGTGTTTACGTATGGCTCAATTGGCTCAAGACGTTGGTATTCCAGACGGCGTTATAAATGTTGTACCGGGCTTCGGACCAACGGCAGGCGGATCGCTAGTCAAACATCCTGGAGTCGACAAAATCGCTTTCACAGGCGAACATCTGACTGCGCAAATCATTATGCGCGAAGCAGCTCAATCGTTGAAACGATTGACGTTTGAACTCGGCGGAAAGAGCCCTAATGTTATTCTGCCTGATGCGGATTTGGATAAAGCCGCTAAGGGCAGCTATATTGGTCTATTTCTTAATCAAGGCCAATGTTGTTGCGCCGGTTCACGAGTCTTTGTTCACAAAGATGTGCACAAGGAATTTGTTGCCAAGTTAGTTAAACTGGCCGAGAATCGAAAGGTTGGTGATCCGTTTGACAAGGCGACCGAACAAGGGCCTCAAATCGACAAGAAGCAATTCGACAAAATCATGTCGTTTATCGAAAAAGGCAAATCGTCCGGAGCAGATTGCGTCAGCGGCGGCGAACGGGTTGGTTTGAAAGGATTCTTTATTAAGCCGACGGTGTTCGACAACGTGACCGACGATATGGACATCGCTCAAAACGAAATTTTCGGACCCGTTCTTAGCGTGTTGACTTTCGACGATTGGGACGAATTGATTCGCCGAGCGAATAATACGTTCTATGGCTTGGCTGCCGCAGTTTGGACTCGCGATATAGCCAAGGCCCATGACTTTGCACGTCGCGTTCGCGCTGGAACGGTCTGGGTCAACTGCTACGATGTATTTGATGCGGCGGCACCATTTGGTGGGTTCAAAATGAGCGGTCAAGGTCGCGAGTTGGGTGAGGAAGGCCTAAAAGCCTACACTGAAAACAAGACCGTTACCGTTTCGTTGGATATGTAAGCATCCCAATATGCGAGCGGAAATAATTTCGATTGGCGACGAACTGACTTCTGGCCAGCGATTGGATTCCAACTCTCAATGGTTGGCCAGCCAGTTGTCGCAATTAGGCGTTCGGACAGTTTTTCACACGACCGTCGGCGATAGCTTGGCGGATAATGTGCTGGTGTTCCAAGCGGCAGCCGACCGAGCTGACATTGTGATCTCGACGGGTGGCTTAGGCCCAACGGCTGACGATTTGACTCGCGAGGCTATCGCGACGGCATTTGATCGCCCATTGGAATTTCGACAAGTGGCGATGGACCACATCGAAAATCTCTTTTCGAAACGTTCGCGGACCATGCCAGAGCGGAATCGGATTCAAGCGATGTTCCCAATCGAAAGCCAGCTGATCAACAATCGTTTCGGCACAGCGCCAGGCATCGATTTAACTGTGAAGCGTTCCGGCGATCCCAACAAGGAGTCGCGGATTTTCGCTTTGCCAGGAGTGCCAGCTGAGATGTTCGAAATGTACGAACAAGTTGTCCGGCCCAGATTGATAGCTGATCTAAAAGTGGGCCAAGTACAATGGTTCTTCAAAAATATTCGTCTTTTCGGCTTGGGTGAGAGTGACGTTGAGGCAAAAATTCCTGACTTGATTGCTCGACAAAGAGAGCCGCTCGTCGGAATCACTGTCTCGCGTGCAACCATCAATCTTCGAATTGCGACGCTTGCGTCAACTGAAGAAGATGCACAGAAGCAGATGCAGCCGACAATCGATGAGATCGAGCAGCACTTAGGCGACTATATTTTCGGCGACGATCAGGATGAATTGTGGGATGTGATCGTTCGAAGACTTGCACAATGCTCGGAAACATTGGGGCTCATCGAATACGGAGCCCAGTCGTTAATGGCGAGTCGATTCACAAAGTCGGCGGCATTGAATTGCCTCAGTAAATCGGTACTCGTTCTTGCGAATTGGTCGCCTTTAAAGCCGACTGATGAAAATGTATTAACCCAAGTGGCCTCTAGCGATTGGTCGTTAGTCGTCGGACCTTGGCCACTTGTTCGCAAAGATGAACAACCATCCGGGGAAGTCGAAGTGACGATTTTTCACCGAGGTAAAAAAATCGAATCGTCGATCATGCAGGCCAGCGGTCACCCTGACATCGTGCTTGAACGAATGGCAAAATACGCGTCTCAGAAACTATTCTTCGCATCGTCCACTTCTGCGGTTCGATAGACAGCATCGCTCTCAAGTTCTAGCCCATTTCATGCTTCTTCGCTACTACTGTAGCAGTTGATAAATCCATGGGTGCTGCCAAGGATTGGCGGCGGCAAACCAAGTGGAAAAAACGCTAACGAGTAGCACAACGAAGGTCAGGATGCTGGCTCTGGCATTTCGCCAAATCAAATCACCCTGGGTCGCAAAAAAATTCGCGGCTAGTATTAACCATCCCGGGATTAGCCAAAACAACCAACGGAAGCCACAACAGACGCCACCGTAATTGCGGTCAAGCTGGTCACGGCTAAAAAAGAAGGCAAAGCACACCAATGTTACAAGTACAACGGCAATCGCAATTCGACAAGTTGCCGCGTCATTGCTTCTCGCGGCAAACCAAGCTCCAGGAATACAGAAGACGAAAAATGGCGTGAGCGATAGTACACCGTACGTGCCGAAGAAACTGTTCCAAACATAGATTACGAGTGAGCTTTCACCCAGGTCGACGCCGCGCTTGTTTTCAGGCAACCAGTAAGAACTAGGGTAGTCGTACCAGTCGTTCCACTGATGAAAATGCCATGCTTTGTTGTTGTAAACCAAGGCGTAGCGTTTATGGATGTTCGGAGCAGCGGCACTCTTGCCCTGTAATCGCAAAGTAGCCATACGCCGCGCCGGTTGAACTTCCAAAGGCGATTGGATGCCCAACGGCGATTTGATTAAGTCGCTATCAAAAACAGCATTCAATTGAAATAGTTGCAAGGCGGTTAGTTGGCTGACGTCCGACGCCGAGTCGATGTCGACTGGCACTTCTGAAGCCGGGATTGAGAGCACCAATTCTCCCAACGCTTCGCGGTGGTAGTACGGCGGCCGCCAGTCGCCATGGGCATACCAGTTCACGCCAACGTTTGCGATTAAGAAAGGCAGGAATCCAACAACATAAAAGGACCAATCACCAAGCCAACTTGTTTTGCGAAACAAAATCAATGGAATGGCTGCGGCCCACGCCAACGCCGGTAATTCACACGCGAATAGAAGACTTGCGGCTATTCCCAGTCCAAGCAGCTTGCATTTTCGTGATCGAGACTTCGGTGAACTTTCTGGTTCTAGGAGCAAACTTGCAAGCAAGCTCAGAGTGATCGTAAAGAGCATTGCTGCATGAAGATGATTGTTCAGGGTTACCAACATCGTCGTCAGAAATGTTCCAAAGAGTCCTAGCAGCAGCAGAACCCACCGCGATCGAAAGTCTTCAGATAGTTTGATTACTTGTCTTCTCCACCAGAACCACCAAGCAATCATCGGAACCAAATTCATCACGCCCAACGCCGTCCGACCAATCAACAAAGGATTATCACTCAAACGAACTTGGTAGATCATAGTGATCGGCCAAACAATGGCCGCGTACATGACCGTCAAAAGCGGTGGTTTGCTAGAGTAAAAATGTTCGCTACCGGTCGCATCGCGATGGCGAACCATATCGATTGAATACCAAGTTCTAGAACGCCCGCGAGAGTCACGTTTTTCCAGCAAACGGTCGATTGCGAATGTTTGGTCCTCAAGAATGGCCGCAACCGCCGACCAACGACTACGGTCATTAGCGCTGAGAAACGGCGTTTCACCATTGGAAGCAACGACCGACACAAGTCTAGCAATGCTGATTGCAACCAAGATCCAGATGATAAGCGAGGATCCGAATTGAAAAGAGGCTGTCGAACTGGGAGTATCTTGAGTTGCGGATGTCACTTTAGAAATCAACTAAAAAGGGCCTTGTTCGCACTGCTAGCTTGGAGTGATTTTAGTCGTATCTGAAATTGCAAATGGTGAACTGCTCGAACGCGTCACTGCCGTGATCAGTTCTGCCAGAAAACCAAGCGAAAGAAGCTGGATTCCAAGCAGCATAGCGACGATTGCGAAATAAAATACTGCCCGCTCATGTAAGTGTATCGGAGACATAAAAGTAAATACTCGACTGACACACCAAAGGAAGCTCAACCAAATCAGTCCTAGCGTGCCGATCGCAAAGAGCCCTATACCAGCGGTGCCCAATAGGTGTTGTGGTCGATAGCGAAAGCTCGTCAGAAAACAGACCGTCAATAAATCTAAGAAACCTTTTGCAAATCGCTCGAAGCCATATTTCGATTGGCCGGTTGTCCTGGGACGATGATTAACAACAATCTCAGAAACTCGAAATCCTCTCGCGGCCGCTAGCACTGGAATAAAACGGTGCATCTCACCATAGATTTGCACCTCCTTAAAGATTTCACGACGGTAAGCCTTTAATCCGCAATTGTGATCGTGCAATGCTACGCCAGTCAGCCGGGTAATCATCCAATTGAAAACTAGTGATGGGTAGACTTTATGCCACGGGTCATTGCGACGTTGCTTCCAACCGCTGACGCAATCAAAGCCTTCGTTGATCTTTGCAAGCAAGCGTTTGATTTCGGTTGGGTCATCTTGCAGATCGGCGTCCATGGTTACGAAAACGCTGCCGGTCGCGTATTCGAAGCCAGCCGACAAAGCTGCTGCTTTTCCGAAGTTGCGGCGGAAGCGTATGCCAAGACGATTCGGATGAGAATTTGCAAGTTCGACGATTCGCTTCCAAGATTCATCTGTTGAACCGTCATCGATAAAGACTACTTCGTAGCTCAACGAGCTTTCGACTAGAGACGCGTCGATTTGACGGACCAGCTCTTCGAGTGAGTCTTGTTCGTTATAAACAGGAACGATAATGCTTAAGTTCATCATGTGAAGTTTGTCATCATTTTTTCTGCACTCTAGTCCAGGCACTACACAAACCCGCAAGGACCAATTCGCCGAAGATCGTTGCCAAGCGGTGGACGATGGCCGCAGTCAGAGCCGCCGCCGTTCCAATGATTGGGCTGAGCAGGATGGTCAACACTAACTCGCGGACACCGGCGCCGCCAGGCAACAAGCTGACAAAACCAGCGACGACCGAAAGCGAGCATGCCGCAACGCATACGATCCACAATTTTAGCCCATTTTTATTGGGTGGCGTTAGCGTAGATTCGGTCGCTGTGCTGGAAGTCACAGTTTGCGCTGCCGCAATGTCTTCCTGATGCAAGTGTGGCATGCCTTGAGCAACACAAAATAGGCCGGTACCAAGGACCAGCCAACCGACGACCGAAATTCCCCAACCGGAAAGCATTAACGACCAGTTGTAAGTCTTGGGAAGAAGACGTCGAAGCTCGCTTTCGCCCGCCAATCGACTTTTTAGCAATGGTACAAAAATCGGTGGAAGTGTCGGCAAAACGGCAAGCGATGCGGAAATCCACGCCAAAATTGAGAGCCACGGTGGGACGTTGATTTGGGAAATAGCAACCACACCGATCGCTGCACCAACGGCCATCGTTGTCAGCGTTTCGACGAAAACACTAATAACCGTCATCGGCACTGTCGCACCGAATGGTCGTAATGCGGTTGCACGCAAGATCATAACCATTGCTTTGCCGGGAACGTATTTTCCAAGATTGCCAACGTAGTAAGCTCTGGCAACTATTGGCAAGGGGACATGAATGTGGAGAGCCCGCAGTGTCCAAAACCAATACAAACCCGGGGCAAGAATTCCGACAATTGCGCACGGAACCGCTAAAAGAATCCACGCCCACTGCATGTTTGCGAACGAGAATCGCTCACGTTCCAGTTGGTCTGCGCGACGAATTAAATCGGTTGATTCGTTTGAAGAGCTCGAATTACGAGCGGTTTGTCGAAGCGATTGGATCTCTAAAAGCACGGCCGCGTCTTTGACTTGCAAGTCGCGCAAAGCCGATCGAACAGTCTTCCACAAACCGAAGCAAACGACGACGATAATTCCGACATTGATTGCGTACCGGAGCTTCCGGCCCGCCAGAAAATTTCTGGATTTTGGTCGCTCGTCGGAGGGTTCGCTCAATTGCATGTGACTTAAGACTGCTAACAGGTTATAACCGTGCCGCTCTGGTTGTATCGTGCGTTAAGATCTGTAACTCAATACCTTAAAATTTAATACACTGTCGAGGGCGGAATGAGCCTTCGGCAGTGACACCGAAGTTGGCTGGTTTGCCTACGCTGATCGATCCGGTCAGGATTGACAGTTAGAAGGCTTCGCTGAAATCGAAAGTCTATCAGGTTGGGAGACGAAGACGAACTGGTCCAACGAAGTAACAAACTTTGAGAGTAACACATGAAGACTTGTGCAGATTTTCGCAACGGCTTCGTGTTTCCCTAATTGCTTAATTTGCCCTATCGCATTGTTTGGTTGATATGAGTCGTTTGATTTCGCTGATTGCGCTGATCGCCTGTATCGTCATTATTGGGATACTGTTTTACAAGGTGATGGTGGGCTTTTTTATTCCGCTTTTTTTAGCGGCAGTCTTGGTAGTAGTGTTTCGCCCGCTGCACAGACAAGTTCTAACGCTGGTTCAAAACAAAGATCATATCGCAGCTGGAGTTACGACGTTGATCATTACCTTGATCGTGCTTCTGCCGACAGGTGCGGTCGCGACTTTCGCTACGATTCAAGGAATTAGCCTGGCGAAAAGCATTAACTCAACCAGCATTCGTGTCGGCATCGCTCGTGGCCGAGACTATTTTAATTTGCAGGTCCCAGGTATGGCTGAGATCCAGGCGATTGACAAAGCCATCGACGGGATCCAGGAGGAGGTCACGAACACTCAGCAAGAAATTTTGCAGAAGCCACTTGAACGGTTGGCTGGTTTTGAAAAAGTCGTCAACGACAATATTCGCAGCTTGGGACGCGCTTATGTGACCAAGGTCAGCGAAAAAGCGCAAGCGGAATTTGAGAGCTACAAACTAATCGATCGCGATCCGGCAGAGAATGAAAAGTATGCTGCCCAAATGCAAGCTTCGCTCAATTCAGTCGGGCAATATATCGAATACCAAATGACTCTGCATCGAGAGCGCGATGCAGACGACACAATCGAACCAGCGTTGCCAGCAGTCGAAGACGATTTCATTCTGCCAAGTGAGCTCGATGGAGCCGAACGAATCGCCGATCCGATGGTTCTGGCGGGCGTTCAGCGAGTGCTCTTGAAGCTTGATCGAGTGACGCCGAGGTTGGACGATCCAGAAGATCCGGCTAACGGTACCAATCTAATCGAGCTGCAAAGCCGGGCGGTTGAGTTGGGAGCCGAATGGCAGAATCTACGCACAATGTTACTCGGCGGTACCGTCATGGGGTTTCTGCGTGAGTTCGCCAATCCGTCGCAAGAACAATTCGAAAAGTTCCGAACGAACTTCATTGATTCGGCCCGTCCCCGTCTCTTGGAGATCACGGGGGCGACCAGCGCGTTCCTCGTTCGATTAGGGATTGGGACTGCGGTCATGATCGTATCGCTCTTCTTCTTTCTATACGATGGGCCGGCAATGGTTCGGGGCCTGATGAAGCTGAGTCCACTAGATGATCGATACGAAGCGGAATTGCTGACGGAGTTCGATCGTGTCGTTCGAGCGATTGTGTTAGCCCTGATTGCTTCTGCTATTGTTCAAGGAATGACGGCCGGTATCGGTTACTATTTTGCAGGCATGCCATCGCTAGTGTTTTTGATCTTAATCACGACCCTTTGCGCATTGGTCCCATTCGTCGGGCCCGCGATTACTTGGGTTCCAGTCTGTATTTATCTCGCGGTTTACGAAGAACGGTTTTGGGCTGCGGGTGGGTTAGCGGTTTGGGGTGTCTTGGTCGTTGGCTCGGTCGACAACGTAGTAAAGACGGTTGTGTTGCATGGTCAAAGCTCCCTGCACCCCTTACTTGCATTGCTAAGTATTTTGGGCGGCGTTCAAGCGCTTGGACCGATCGGTATTGTCGTCGGTCCGATCGTGGTAACGCTGCTACAAACGTTGCTGAGCATACTACAACGAGAACTGAGCACGATTGATCAAGAATCTATTGCTACTGAACCGACAGTAAGCACGCCGGCATCAGAGCCAGTGGCCGTCGAAAAAACGGGCTTCAGCGCCATGCTCGAACGGCTCAAGAACCGATCCGCGAGTTTCCAAGGCGTCAATTCAGACGAACAATCTTCTACAATGCAAACAGATGCAACGGAGCTTGGATCGGATGCAACAGCAAAGTCATCCGAGTGAGCGGCATAGAGACCAAGCATGCCTGAGTTGCCCGAAGTAGAAACGATGCGGCGTGGTATTTTGCCAATCGTTGGCGGCAAGATTGCTCGGGTTTTTGCTCCCAAAATTCGATACCGTCCGCTGGTCATCACGCCCTCTGTCAAATCAATCGACCAGCGTTTGCAAGGCCAGATCATTACAGCCGTTCGGCGATTAGGCAAACGGGTACTGATTGATACGCAATCTGAATTGACATTAGTTCTGCAACCAAAAATGTCGGGGTTAGTGGCAATTGGTCAGACGCCGACCCAAGATCATATTCGTCTAGTGATCGAGTTGACTGACTGCTCAATTGAGAAAATCACCTATTGGGACAGCCGTGGGCTTGGCACCATAGCGTTAATGTCGGCGGTAGAGCTTGCGAGCTATTTTGGTCCCGAACGCCTTGGACCCGATGCGTTGGAAATCACCATAGCGAACTTTTACACAGTTTTCGCAAAACTACGACGTGAAATAAAACCGGCGTTACTGGAACAGCAAAGAGTAGCCGGTATCGGGAATCTTTATGCATCAGAAATTTTGCATCTGGCGAAAGTCCATCCGCGAATGCGGTGCGACGAAATTTCTAAGCCGCGTTACAAAAAGATTTTTGAAAAGATGCGCTATGTGTTGGATCAAGCGATTTTGTATGAAGGCTCGACCTTGTCCGATGGAACTTATCGCAATTCCCTCAACAAAGATGGCCAATACCAAAATGCCCATCGCGTTTACGACCGCGAGAGTTTGCCGTGTTTGAGTTGTCGTCACGGAAAGATCGAACGAATAGTGCAATCGCAACGTAGTACTTTTTTCTGTCCCAAGTGTCAGCGGTGAGTGGACTTGACCTGCTTGCAAACTGCATACGGATTGCATTAAGCTAGTAGATTCTGCTTTGTTATATCGGCAATATCGGCCGATGGTTTTTCAATCGTGTCGCTTATAACGTGAAGGAAATTTTTTGATGTCAGCTTCTAATTTGAAATTGGTTCGCAGCTCGCGAATGTTTTGGTCTAGCGCGGTAATGAGCTGCGCATTGGCCGGTTTAAATGGCTGTAACCCGCCAAATTCAGATTCAAAATCTGATTCGATGGTAAAGGAAGATCACGACCACGATGGTCATGACCACGATGCTCACGATCATGATGCGGGACACAGCCACGGCAAGCATGAACATGGGGCACACGGTGGAGAATTGGTGACTGTTGAACCTGGCGACTATAAGATTGAGTGGACTCATGACGAGGCCGAAGGGACAGTGACCATGTTTGTCGACGAAGTTGTCGAAACTGGCAAAGCGGTTGAGAAGTTGCAGGTGAAGTTGGAGATGACCGGTCAGGACGCGAAATTCTATGACTTAGACAAACAAGCCGATGGAACTTTTATGGCCAAAGACATTGAAATGGTCACCGCCATTGACGCCAGCGGTGAGAAGGACAGCGGCATCAAAGCGTCTGTAGTTGCATTGATCGACGGCATTGAGCAAATGGCCGAGTTGGAAATTTTTCACCACTAAAGGGCCACTACGCGAACGGTGAACGCGACAAATGGTTGGATTCGTTGGTTTGAAGTTCTAAGAGCAGGAATATTACTAAGCCGCTGCAGATTCACCAACGAGTAATTATCAAGCGGTAGTTGGGCTGTGTGAGGGCAGTTTCTAGTGTTATAATCCGTCGCAGGGAATCGCAGGCCGCGGCGAGTCGGTGGCAGCCGATTAGAATATTGACGTGCACTTTAGTTTTCCAAAATGAACCGAATTTCAACGGAAGACTTACACGCGATACCTGGTGTGGAATGTATTGCTGACGTACTGCCCAACTATCAAGCCATTCCGGGACGATTCGATGCATTGCTCGAAAATGATCCTGAAGTCTTCAAGGCTTGGTTTCATTTGCTGACCGATCACCGCTCGCTAGAAAAGATGCGGGGAGTTCCGTACACTGCCAACGCGATGGGCGAGTGCATTACGCAACGTTGGCGATCAGTGAAACAATGGTTGCAAGAACACAATACTTCATTCAATCCGCAATCATCGGGACCGGCGAGCCGATCTTGGGAGCTAGACCCGATCCCGCTTGTTATTATTGACAAGCATTGGAAGGCATTAGCGGCAGGGATTTCTCAGCGAGCTAGACTGCTCGACGAACTAACACGCGATATTTACGGACCCCAGCGGCTGATCGCCGACGGGAGCATTCCGGTCGAATTGGTTTACGGCGCGAGTAGCTTTCAGCCGTCGATGCAAGGTACGATTCGTGCTGGCGAGCCAGCACTTTATCTGTACGCAGTTCAGCTCTGCCGTGATTCCAGCGGTAAATGGCTGGCAATTGCCGATCGGACTCAAGGTCCAAGTGGTTGTGGCTATACGGTAGAAAATCGTATCGCATTATCGAGTGTGCTAGCGGAAGAGTTTCGCGACTTTCATGTTCGACGTTCAGCCGGTTTTTTTGCTCAGCTTCGAGATACGATTGCGGCATATGCCAACATGCGACAGCCTGACGCGCGAACCGTTTTACTGAGCCCCGGTGTTCGTAGTGATACGTTTTTCGAAGACGCTTATTTGGCTCGCTATCTTGGATACACGCTTGCGCAAAGCGACGATTTGACTGTGCGAAATGGCGAAGTCTTTCAAAAAACGCTTACTGGCCTCATTCGCGTCCAATCTGTCTTGCGTCGTGTTCAAGACGATCAGTGTGATCCGTTAGAGTTGCAATCTAATTCTGGTGTGCCAGGACTGTGTCAGGCCGTTCGAGATGGATCGGTTGCAATCGCGAATCCGATCGGTTGTGGGTGGGCAGAGATGCCGGCGGTTGCTGCGATACTTCCAGAGCTTTGCCGACGTGTGTTGGGTGAAGAACTGATTCTACCGTCCGTCCCGATGCATTGGTGTGGCAATCGTGAATCGGCGAATTACGTCTATCAGAACATTGACCGCTTGGAGATTCGAGATGCGCTGAAACGTAAAGAGCTTGCGTTGGTCTCGCTGCCAAGTCGGTCGGCTAGCGATAGATCAAAACTGCTTGAGCAAATCAAAACTGAACCCTGGAAATACATTGCAATCGAGCCTTTTGATTTTTCCACGGCGCCGGTTTGGAACAACGACCGAATTGAACCGTGGCCGATGGTCATGCGAGGTTTTGCGACGCTCAACCAGAACGAATACACCGTTTTGGATGGTGGGATCGCGCGGCTGGGAATTGATGAAAACACGCCCGGTGAATCCTTAGGAACTGGAAAATTCAGCAAGGATGTGTGGGTTTTAGGAAACGAACCGCCGATTCCGTTGACATTAAGACGGCCACCACAAGGTTCGTTGGAACTGCGTCGAAGCAGCTTTGATTTGCCCAGTCGTGTCGCCGAGCATTTATTTTGGCTTGGTCGGTGGTCTCAGCGAGCGGAATGTCGAATACGCCACGCGCGGACCGTTGCTAGTCGATTGATTGACAGTACCGATGTGCACATCGCACAAGCTTTTGCTGCAATTCACGATGCGATAGAACCTAGTGATCGCCCGGCATGGCCCAAAGGGATGACCAGTTCAGATGAAATATTACGTGTCATTCGTCAGCGACTTCATCGGACAATTTTTGATCCGAAGTATGGTCAATCGCTGAAAAATATTTTGTGGTCTGTAGAATCGAACATGGTCATGGTTCGTGATCGATTGAGCTTGGACAGTTATCAATTGTTGTCCAATTTGCTTTTGTTGAATTCCCGACAAAAAGAAATTAGCGTTGATGATTTGGCCGATTTGCAATTTGAACTTAGCCGCATGCTAACCTCCCTTTCGGCGTTTTCGGGGATGGTTGCCGAAAACATGACGCGTGGACCTGGCTGGTTGTTCTTGGACATTGGTGTCCGTATCGAAAGAATCCAACATCAATTAAACGTAATGCGTTCGTTTTTGTTGTACGACTACGCTTGGATGACGCCCATGCTAGAAGCGAATTTGGAAATTATGGATTCGACGATGACGTATCGGTTTCGATACTTGATGAACGTCGAAATCGATCCAGCGATCGATCTTTTGTTAGTTGACGAGTCCAATCCGCGCGGAGTCGCATTTCAGCTTTCAAAACTTGACGAGCTCACAGCATCCCTCCAGGCGATCGACACGATCGGACTGGCGGAGCAACGCAATCGCTTGTCGCAATGTAGAGGTGCGATCCGCTTGATCGATGCCGAATCGCTTTCACTTTTACGCGATCACGCGAGAGATTTGACACTCCCGATGATTCCGAGATCAACCAATAGCTTAAGCTCATCAGAAAAACTAAACCCGTCGGTATTGTCGATCCGAGATACGTTTCCCGATCTGTTGGTATCCAAGCGTCAACGTTTTGCGCTAAAGATGCTGCTTGATCATATCGATTCGGTGATTCTTGGGTTGCATAATTACTTGTCAAGTCGATTCTTCGTTCACACTGCGGACGTTCAACGTTTGGGGCAGTCGCGATAGTCGTTTGGCGGCATTTAAGTTTACGGCTTTGTAGGACCTCTCGGATTTTCCATGCGATATCGAGTCTGGCATAAAACCTCATACCGTTACGGCTCCCCCGTGCCGTTATCGCATAACCAAATTCGAGTGCATCCTCGCGTAATGGATTGTCAAAGAGTGATTTCGAGCGAGGTTACTGTCGATCCGTCGCCGGTCGCTCGTCGAATGTGGGCTGACCCTTTTGGCAATCTGGCCGAATTTTTTTCCATCGAACAGTCCCACGAATTAATGAGCGTTACGGCGACCAGCATTGTCGAGCGTTCTCTGCCTTTTACGCGGTCGCCGCAGATCGCTTGGCGAGATTTAGTTTCGGCGGTCAAGAATCCGCAGCGGACAATCGATCGGTTTGCTGCCCAATTTCAGTTCGATTCCAAATACGCTTACCGAACACCTGGAGTGATGGAATTCGCGTCGCAATCGCTGTTGCGCAACAACGACCTGCTAGCAGCGGTGAAGGACTTGATGGGCCGAATCTTTAGCGAGTTTCGCTATCGAGCGGCTTCGACAACGATCGAAACAACTCTGCAAGAGTTGCTTGATTCGCGTTCGGGTGTCTGCCAAGATTTTGCGCAATTGATGATCGCCGGATTGCGATGTTTTGGTATCCCTGCACGCTATGTCAGCGGATATATCTTGACTCATCCAGCACCTGGCCAAGTCAAAATGGTTGGAAGCGACGCAAGCCACGCTTGGGTCAGCGTCTATGCTGGAGACGGGCACTGGGTCGATTTTGATCCAACCAACAATATAATCGTCGGTGATGAACACATCACTTTGGCTTGGGGCCGAGATTATGCAGACGTCTCTCCCATTCAAGGAATTCTCATTGGCGGTGGAGCGCCAAAGCTGACAGTTAACGTGGACGTTTCTCAGATAAAGAACAATTCGAAAGAACTCGAATGAGCATGCTATCGGACCTCAAGGTCCTCTATCATTTGGCAGTTAAACCAATCCGCGGAGCTGACCATGCACAGCGAATGGAGAATTTCTATTCTGGACAAGCTGACGCTTATGATGATTTCAGAAAACGATTGCTTCGCGGACGAGAGGACGTTTATCAGCGGCTAGGTCAAGATTCGGCTGGCAAAGTTTGGGTTGATATGGGCGGCGGGACCGGTGGGAATCTTGAGTACATTGGTCAGCCTATCACCGAGCTAAGCAAGGTTTATGTGGTCGATCTAGCAGCCTCATTGCTCGAAAAGGTCAAACAACGATCGCAAAAGAATGGTTGGAACAATGTGCAAGCGGTCACCGCCGACGCGACAAAATGGTCCGTTCCCGAAGGCTCTGCTGATATTGTGACCTTTTCTTACTCGCTAACCATGATTCCTGATTGGTTTGCCGCGATTGAGAATGCAATTCGAATACTGCGACCAGGTGGGAAAATTGGCGTCATCGATTTTTATGTTTCGCGGAAACACCCATCCCCTTTAAAACGTCATCGATGGTCGACGCGATCGTTTTGGCCTGTTTGGTTTGCCAATGACAACGTATTTCCTTCTGCCGATCATCTGCCGTTTTTACAGCACCATTTTAAAACGGAACTGTTGACCGAGCAAACCAATCGCATGCCTTACATGCCCTTGACCACGGTGCCATACTATCAGTTCATTGGTCGCAAGAACATTTAGAATCTATCCGAAAAAGGGTCTGACCCTTTGTAGGAACGGTGAAGGTCAGACCCCTTTTCGGGTCGGCTCTTAGCGATTGGGACAGACTCACTTACACACTAACATTAAAGCCGCGAAACGCTTTCAAAAAACGTTCACGCTTTCGTCGCCAAATGATGCGGTAAATTTGAAAGAATCGTGACCCTGACTGAACCCATCTTAAAATCCGACCGTTGGTCAAGAAAATGGTTGCGAATCATACTAGTTCTGGCCTTCGCAATCCGCGTTTTGGCCGCGTTAGGTTGGCAAAGGCAAGCGGACAATGAATCAACAATTTTTCGCTTCGGCGATAGCGACTCATACTGGGTCCTGGGAAACGCGATCGCTAAAGGCCAGCCTTATAAATATCACGGCGAAGCTTCTCAGGTTTTTCGAGCTCCAGTGTATCCCTTGGTTCTGGCGACGGTTGCTAAAATTGAGCCCAAACGTTCGGCGGTTATAGCGGCGAGACTAGTCGGATGTTTGCTAGGCACGATATGTGTTTTTCTAATTTTTAAAATTGTCAGGTTAGCTGACGATGACCGGTCCGCTTTGATGGCAGCGTTACTGGCGACTGTTTATCCGGGCGCAGTCGGAATGAGTATTTTTGTTCTGAGCGAGGCCGTCTTTTGTCCGTTGATGTTATTTTCGCTCTTGGCGAGCTATCGCGCCTTGAAAAGCGAGTCAAAACTTTTGTCGATTGGGTGGTGGTTGGTTGGTGGCGCGGCCAGTGGCCTAGCAACCCTGGCACGTCCAAGTTGGATTCTGTGGCCTGGGCTTTTAATTGGATTCTGCTTTATTCGGGGCATCATTTTAAGCCGCTTCGTTAAAAAGAGTGACGATGTAAGGCAGTTAAAAGATCTGCGCGCCAGTTTCACAAAAATCGGTTTTGGAAACGCCGCTTTCGTCATTGCCATGATGCTTGCCATGTTGCCTTGGTGGGTTCGGAATTATGAGGTTACGGGCGCATTTGTCCCGACAACGTTGCAAGTTGGTGCCTCACTTTACGATTCATTTCACCCCGGCGCCAGTGGCAGCAGCGACGAGGGAATGGCGTTCAGCGCCGAATTTGCAGAACAGCTTACAAAGGAAAGGTCGGCAAGAAAAATCGACCAAGTTGGAGAAAATAGGCAAAATGAGCAATTTGGCGAAGACGCTCTGCCGTTTGAAGTCGTGCTCGACAGGCGTTTGAAAAGTGCTGCGATTGCATGGGCGACAGAAAATCCATCTGACGTCGCTCGATTGGCTTTGGTAAAGTTCGTCCGGACTTGGACCCCGCTGCCACGAGCTGAACAGACAGCAAACATATGGATTAGACTTGCCGAAGCGTTTGCTTATGTTTGGATTTTAGCAACTGGTTTGCTTGCAATAAAAGTGATGCCAAGACGCACCGATCCGATTTTGATCTTCGGTCTACCTTGCATCTATTTTGCGGCAATTCACGTGGTTTTTGTTGGTTCAGTTCGTTATCGACAGCCCGCAGTTCTTGCCTTGTGTGCCTTGGCTGGAATTGGGACCGCATGGATTGTGGTCGTATGCAAAAACAGATTTCAAAAAGTGACGCAAAAAACCTGACAGCTCAGGCCGAGATTGCCGCTGCGCAAATTGAAAATCTGCCTGAAACCAAATCAGTGAATCATCGGCGCGCCGGACTTGTCTGGGAAGCCAGACTTTTGTGGCTGCTTGTTTTCATTCTCTTAGGTTATTGGACCCACGGTTGGATCAGCCGTAAGATCGATCCGGAATTGCGTCGCCAAGTTTTACAGATCCTCCGCGATCGTTACCCCCAGCACTTGATCACAATCGACTCGGCGCATCTTTTGGAAAGCGAAGCGATTGTTATCGATGGTCTAAGAATTACGTTGCCGACCGCGACTGGCAAAGCGGACATCGTTCGGATTGGACGAGTGACTGCCTTTGGGAAAATTTCACTCCTCGATTTGGCAAGTTCACACATCCAAATCGATCTTGTTACCTTGGACGATTGCAGCATTTCGATGTGGCCTGTCCGCGATGATTTGTGGTCGCTGCAAATGCTTTCCAACGCCGGTCCATTGCCAGCGGACCTACCACCAATTTTTGTTCGCTCTGGAATTTTGAAAATTCGGAAAGATGCAAGGTCTGGCAATGAGATAATATTTCACGATTTAAAAGCAAGGTTTCGCGTCAATCGCGATCCATCGATGGCTGATCGTCCTTACGAATTTCAGGCACGACTGAAAGGCAATTTTTTTAGGAGCATTGACGTATATGCCAACGTGAGCCGCGACAAAAGCGACTGGGCTCTTCGTGGTTCCGTAGACCATTGCGTTCTGTCTGACGAACTGACAGACCGATTGCCGGACCAATTCAGCCAGCCACTCAAAAATCAATCTGGATTGCAGGGAACGGTCAGTTCTAGTTTTACATGTCAGCAACCAAGGGGTGAGAATTTTTCATTCGAGATCAACGGTGAAATTACTGATGGCAAGCTTGTGCATCCAAGATTGCCCTACCCTTTGGAGCGGCTGAATGGTCGTTTATATTCTCGAAACGACATGTTGCAACTTCGGGACGCAACGGCATCCAGCGGTCAAGCGAATTTCAAATTGAATGCCGATGTGTATGGGATGTCCAAAACCGTTCCAATCGTTGTTGAGATGCAGATTACAAGTTTGCCTCTTGACGATAGGTTGTACCGAGTACTCTCACCCAAACTTCAGAACGCGTGGCAACAGCTTCGACTCAAAGGCTTGGCCGATGCGCGAGTGCGATTTGAATACGATGGCGCTCGATGGCGGCCGAATATCGAGGCTGACGTTCACGAGGGTTCAATCGTTTACGCAAACTTTCCATATCAGGTTTCGCAGATCGAAGGTCGATTTTTGCTCGACGAAAAAAGTCTGCATTGCGAAAAGGCAACCGGCGTGGCAGGTGGTGCGAATATTGATTTGGAAATACATCTTCAAAAGATTGAAGATTTTACCGCTTACGATGTTCGCTTCCATTGCGATCGCCCGGTGAAAATCGATGATCAACTCGTCAATGCGTTGACCCCACTGGGGCAAGCCACTAGCGAAGGCGAGCGGTTTGTGCGTTCGTTGCGACCAACAGGCCAAGTCTTAATACGCCAAGGAAGATTTTGGCGAACTGATGCTTCGGGCGAAGCGTCAAAACTAATCGACTTGCAGTTTCAGCAAGCTGGTATCGCCTATGAATTGTTTCAGTATCCCGTATTCAATATTAACGGTGAAGTTTCCATTCGAGACTCGTTGGTAAACATTGATTCCTTGTCGGGGCAAAACGATAGCGCCATAATTCACTGTCGCGGGCAATCCACGTGCGAAAATAAAAACTGCGACGCTTTGAACTTGGAATTTGATGCTTACTCAATCCCATTGGAAGAAGAGCTACACCTTGCCTTGCCGCAAGGCACTCGCCAGCTATGGGATGCAATTCAGCCAAGCGGAGTCATCGATCATGTAGTGATCAAAGTCATTCAGACTAAAGTGGACGGCCCGGTCGATTTAGCAGTAACAATTGAAGAACAAGGGAATTTCGGAACTTCTAGTTCGAAATCGGTCACAGTCCGACCAAAGGAAATTCCATATCCGCTGACTGATATTAGCTGTCGGATCGCCTATAGAAACGGGATTGCCGAGATCAATCAGTTTTCGGGGCATCACGATGTTAGCTTCGTTACCGCCCAAGGACAATTTTTTGCTGCCCAAGACGGTTCGTGGAACGGCACCGTAGATTGGTTACCTCAGACGCGAGTTATTGTTGATCAAAGTTTGCTAACTTCTTTGCCCGGCTATATTCAGCAGCCGATCTTAAACACGGCGTTCCGTGGGCCGGTTGGAGTAATGGGAAAGACCTCTTTTTCTTCGAGCAAGGATGGAAATTCTTTAACGGTTCGCGACTGGGATCTTGAACTTGCGATAGAGGATGGACGGTTGGGTTGGGGGCAAATTGCATCCGGCATACGAGGATCGGTCTTGGTTCAAGGAACTTATGACGAGCAGGAGATTTTTGCTCAAGGGCAACTGCAGCTTGACTCGTTGATGGTTTATCAAGTCCCTGTGCTTAATCTTGATGGCCCGTTTGCAATTGTCCAGGGCGAAATTTTGCTTGGTCGCACAAGTATCGAAGCGATTAAAAAACAAAATTCTATAAGACCTGCTTTGGCTACTCGTAATGTTTCCTTTCAGCGAGAAACAACTTCCGTCGGCACCACACAGACGAAGTTGACTCTAGAATCCAAGCCATTGATCGCCGAGACGTCAACACGAAACAATCCGCACGCGCCGAACTTTTTGCGAGCTGCCGAGGATCCACAACTTGCGATCAATGTAGACGATATATCGGCATCATGTTTGGGTGGGCAAGTTCATTTGCATGGCTCGCACGAGATATTGAGCGGACGTTCAAAGCTGAACATGCAGCTTCAAGAAGCGGATTTGCGCGAAGCCTTTATGGATCTCTCGCAGAATGCAAACGCGATTAGTGGCAAGGCGTGGGTAGAAATGTCGATTCAAGGTTCGTTGTTCAACTACCAAACGCTAACCGGAAGTGGTCAAGCTTCATTGCGTCGCGCCGACCTTGTTCAACTGCCAATCATGACACGCTTGTTTCGCGTACTGAGCATTAAAGACTCGCAGGGCGGCGCGTTTGAAAGCGGCGAAATTCGCTTTCGAATTGATGGTGATCGGATCCCAATCGACAACTTTACGCTTGACGGTGACATAATTTCGCTGCGTGGCAATGGTTGGCTAAATTTGCGCCGAGAGCTTCATTTAGATCTGCTATCATATGTCGGAAAGCGAAGCATCATGGCGGCACTTCTGGGGCCCATTGTTAGCAACAATGACAACGCATCGCTGTTGGCGGTTGAAGTTGATGGAACGCTGGATGCGATGGAATTTCGACAAAGTCTTGCATTAATGAATGCCAACGCTGCGCAATTGTTTCCCGAACGCTTTTAAAACGCTTTAATGATTTTGAGTTCAATTTGGAAAGTTTTTAAATCTTGTTGCGACCCGTTACATAAGTGAATAAACGATTATGCAAGTGCCTATTTCATCAAGTATTGCCGGTGTTGTTGGATTAGGTAATTCGCGTGAGTCGAAGTCGCAAACAACCATTACGCCAGCTGGAAAATCATCGCTAATCGAGCAGGCGGCTTCAATCGAAAAGAACTCATCTGCGACCGATGGCGAAGCTCAGGGGCATTATGACGGCGAGAATTCGAAAGAAGGACATTCAAGTCAATCTGATTCGAAAGATTCAAAACCAACCCCTAATCTACTCGATCTTCCAGCGGAAGCCGAACAAAGTAGTTCCCTGGACTTGCTCGGATGAGTCACTCGAGCTCGATAGCTCCCATGCTTTGAGTGTTTTGCGAGAGCCATAAAATTTCGGACGCAGAAGATCCAACGAAAATCGAGTCATTTCATTGACAGAGCTTTAGCTCGCAGCATGAATCGCTAAGTTGCAAATGGGAGCAGCTTGGTCAATCTTTCTTTTGATGTCTACTTTTCTTGTTGTAGCGCGTCGTTCAAGAAAACATCACGGTCTATTGCGTCGGGCTGTGACCTACGGCCGAAGGAAGCAGCATCATTGTCTAGGTATTTGACTTCTTGACCCGATCGATTTTCATGAGTTTTTGACATTTCGCTTTGCCGGCTTAATGCGTTAACTCTTGCTTACCAGCTGCAACGCTAATGCAAAGAGAATCACACTATGCCGACAACCAATCTTTCTATCCCGTCTAAATATGGAGAACTGAATGTCTACAACTTGACGGGTTCTCGTTCGAGCACGCCGATCATCTATTTCGTGAATGGGATTCGGGTTCCCGGTGAAGATCACGCTAAAACCGCAGCGTTGCTTTCTGTATTGACGGAGCATCCAATTCGCGGAGTCTACAACAAGACCGATGGAGCGATAGTCGATGTAAAGCAATGCATTCGCGATTACACTCAAAATGCAATAGCACGGGGATTAAGCTTTCGGCTGACTCCCAACAAGCATATTGCCGATGATGAACTTGTCAAAAAACTAGATCAATTGATCGGTAGCTCATTAATCTGGAATCTTGCGACTGTAGCGTTGTTTCGACAGTTGGCCATCAATCGATCTCGGATGAAATATATTGTCGCGCATAGCCAGGGCAATTTGTTGGCATCAAACGCGCTGTTCGTGTTGGAGGACTTTCTGAGGTCCGGTGCGTTGAGCAATGAACGTGTCTACTCTCTTGCGTCGCCATCACCGGGTTGGCCTCTCGGATTGCGGCACACCAACGGTGGCGGCGGCCGACAAGACAACGCCTACATGAATGGTCTGGTGGCCCTGCTCCGACCGCACAACCTAGCGGCAAAACTAAGAGTTGCAAAGATTCAAAACGCAGGCGATTTTCGAACGCATCAAGGAGGTGGAGTTGTCGGCATTGCGGCTCATGACACCGAGCTGAACATTGCATTCAATTTCTTGCAGTCGATCCGAAACGATCTGGGTTACACGGATCTGATCGACGAAAACTTTCTCAATCGAGCTCGATCGACAGTCGCCGAATATTTCCCAGAAGTCAACAAATGAAATATCAAGACAATCGACTTACCGGTTCAAGATAATCGGCATCGAAATCGTAAGGCTGCGATGTTCAAAACTGCACTTACTTAAGCTGTTCAGTGGAAGAGAAGGAATCGCGAATTTCGTCGAAGATTGGCTCGAGCAACGGACGGATAGCCAGATCTGTCCCGTAGATGCTCAAATGATGTGTGTCATCGTAAAGCAATCGATTGTCGAATTTGACAATCGAATGATTGTCTTCTGCGAATAGAAATCGTTCCGATGGAATGAGCTCGATGAATTTTGATTCGGCAGCCAGATTGCTGAATGTCTGACGCGTTACAGATTGCTGACGATTAAAATCAGATCGGTTGGTGCTTTCAAAATCGGCGGGCAAAACGCCAAAAGTTCTTTCATTGATAAACGTCGTTTTGCGAACGTTTTTTGGTTGTTCCGGGATTTGCGGAATTAGATACACATGCCGTCCATCGTCTGTTAGTCGCTGACAAAGCTCGCGAATCGATCGCAGAAATACTGAAGCTGCGACCTTGGAGGTTTTGGGCATGAGAGGATCATCGAAGACGAGCGGTTGCTCTGGAGTTGTGCCATGTAGTAGATCATTCTCACTTGCACCGAGCACATAGTTTGACCAACGAGCGAACAAGAAGACATGCATGATGTTCTCGGATTCAATTATTTTTTCAACACCTGCATTCCACTCACGGAGGTTCGGGTTCCATCCGTTTTCGCATCCTGGTAGCGGCGGGCTGGATGACATCGCAGCAGCAATACCGCTGAGCTTGCGTTGCTCGGCAAGTTCATTGATCATCGGCATGTTCATCGCTGCGTGACTGTCGCCCCAAACGATGAAGCTTGGCCGACCATTTCCTGTGTCGCCGAGAACTGGCAGCTTACCGCCGCGGATAGTTTGAATCGTAGACAATGGATAGATTTCTGGCGCCTCACTTACGGCAAGTTGACTGCGAAAGACGCATCCATCTGAAAGGTAAAAGTAAAGCGCAGTCGCACTGATTAGGAACCAGACGCTGCCCAACGTGAGCAACAATTTCTTGTTGGACACAAGCCACCTTCGCGAATGAATCGGCCGTTCAACCCAAACATAAGAAAGATACGCTGCGACTATGGTAATCAATAGAACAGCAATTTTTGCTGTTAGGGCAAGTTCGCCGTCCGCGGCGTATCGAGCAATAGAGAGTAATGGCCAATGCCATAAGTAAAGCGAATAAGACAACTTGCCAACAAAAACTAACGGGGAAAGCGAAAGTAATCTTTGGACTGGAGTTGCAACGTCAAGCGGGCTAGCGATTACCAACATTGTTCCGACCACTGGAGCTAAAGCCGCGGCGCCTGGAAATAGGGTATGTCGATCGTAAGCAAAAACACTCCAGAAAATCAGAAGCAATCCGATAACTGGAAGCCATTGCAACGTCAGTCTTGACCGATTTGGTATAGCCCCCGTTGCTAAGAGGCTTCCGGCCAAAAGTTCCCATGCACGCGTCGGCAGAAGATAAAACGTGGCGGCCGGAGAAGCATAAATCGTCGAGCAATTTAGAATGAATGAGAGCAACGTGGCAGCGAAAATACTTGGATACAACCACTGTCGCTTCCACCGCAGAACGACCAAAAAAATAATTGGCAAGACAATATAAAATTGCTCTTCGACCGACAGCGACCAAGTGTGCAGGAGCGGTTTCCAATCAGATTCCTGATTGAAGTAGCTACGATCCCGCCAGAAGTTTAGGTTTGAAACAAATAGTGATTGCGCCACTGCCGATTTGGCCATCTGCATTAAATTGTATGGCAGAAATAGCCAGTAGCTCAACGCCATTGTGCCGATCATCATCGCAAACACGGCCGGCAGAATTCGGCGACAACGACGGAGCCAAAATTGCTTTAACGAAAATGTCCGGTCCTCGAAATCTTTGATCAACAGACCTGTAATGAGATAGCCTGAAATGACAAAAAACACATCAACGCCAACGTAGCCACCGGGACATCCGATTGCAAAATGGAACGCAATGACAGCGAGAACTGCGATAGCCCGTAAGCCGTCGATGTCGGCGCGATAGTTCAAGCAAGAACTACTTGAGATTTTCGTCGATTGCGAATTGTTTTCGACGTCTGAAAGAATTTTCAAGTGAAAGCACCTAGCGGCGTGTACCGTCCCGCAATTTATTAAACCAACCGCTTGATTATGAACTAAGCGATCGGCTCATGCTATCCATTGTCAGAAAACAATTAGGCGACTTTTTGAAGACGCTCTCGTTTTAAAAAATCTAGTTGACGGTCAACGAAACTCAGCGACGTTACAGTCCACGCATCTATGTATCACTTTAGCCGGCCACTAACTGCTTGATGAACTCGCCTTCGTTGACTGTTGGCCTTTCAGGGCGACCTTTGTGGCTGTACATCAAATCCATATTGCTAAGGCCCAAAAGGTGCAATATCGAAGCATGGATATCGTGCACGTGCGCGCGATCTTTCGTCGCGTGCAAACCAAGCTCGTCAGTTTCGCCGATAACTTGGCCGCCTCGAACACCGCCGCCAGCCATCCACATGGTAAAGCCGGACGGATTATGGTCGCGTCCGTTTCCTCGTTCGGACATCGGCGTCCGTCCGAATTCACCGCCCCAAATGACCAATGTTTCGTCGAGCATGCCACGTTGTTTGAGGTCCTTCAGCAATGCCGCAACCGGTTGATCCATTGCGCGGCACAGATTTGAATGATTCGTTTCAATATCTGCATGTGAATCCCATTTGCTGCCCGCTCCGCTGTAAAGCTGGATGAAACGAACATCGCGTTCGGCCATGCGTCTAGCAAGCAAGCAAAGTCGACCGTACGCGTCCGTCTCACGAGTTCCAACACCATACGCTTCTAACGTCTTCGCAGATTCGTTAGCGATGTCGATCGCCTCCGGTGCTTCGGCTTGCATTCGAAAAGCTAGTTCGTAGCTCGCTATTCGCGCTTCAAGTTCGGATTGTTCTGGATGTTGTTCGGCAAATCCTTGATTTAAGTGATTGATGAAGGCGAGCTTCGATATCTGTTGAGAGGCCAGCGTGCCTTCGGGCGCATCCAAATAGGGAATCGGTTGTTTGCCTTCGCGAAATCGAATACCTTGATAGACTGCAGGCATGAACCCTGGTCCCCAATTACGTGGTCCGTTGACGACTGACGAAGCGTTATCCTGCATAACTACAAACGCTGGCAAGTCTTGATTCTCGGTTCCAAGCCCATAGCTGACCCAACTACCAAGTGATGGCCGACCGCTGAGAATCGAACAGGTGTTCATCTGACAAACGCCAGCGGAATGATTGATTCCGTCGGCGACACATGAATTGATTACCGCGATATCGTCCATGCATTCAGCGGTCTGCGGTAGCCAATCTGAAACCCAAATTCCCGATTGGCCGTGCTGGCTCCACTTGCGACTGCTTGCCAACAGTGGTGATCGAGTTTCGCCAAAGGCCGTTATGACTTTTCCGAAGCTCTCAGGAATTGGCGTTCCCGCCAATTCTTGCAAAAGGGGTTTGCGATCGAAGAGATCCAAATGGCTTGGACCGCCTTCCATAAACAAGAAAATCACTCGCTTGGCTGTCGGCTTGAAATGCGGCTTCTTGGGGAGCATCGGATTAATCAAATCTGAAGCTGCCGAGGCGTTGCTTTGCGACATCATCGCTGCAAGTGCTAGTGAGCCGAAGCCTGCACCACTGCGGGCAAGAAAATCTCGCCGCGTTTGTGACGCTTGGTAGTGAGGCAATGAAGCAGCCGCCAACGCGCCACTTGGATTTAATTTACTGGACATAGAGAAACTCATTCGAATTAAGCAGAGCGTGGCAAAAGTCTACTAACGCAGTTTGAATTGGTTCAAGCCTTACAATTGATTTGCCTTTGGCCTCAACTTGTAAGTCGCTGGAGATACTGTTTTCGACGACGCCAGGGTCGGATTCAAACTGCCAGAAACCAATTGCGCTTTCGACTTTGCGTTCCGCTGAATACAACAATTGTTCGACATTCAAGGCCGAACCTGCTAGGCGGACATCGTCGATCAAGCCATCAAAGGCGCGACGGTTCTTGCCGCTCAACCCGCCGAAGGTTAGTGGCAACTTATTATTCACGCCACCAACAACCGAATGCTCGACCGTCGCATTCAGCAAGGGTTCGTCATCGTTCGATAAATCTTTCAAGTAAAATCTGACCGAGCCGGGCTGTTCGGCTGTGGCATACTTGACACTCACCGCAGCATAATACGGCTTATTGATTTCTACACGGTGATCGGAAAATAGAGCGTTCTCTGTTAACACCAAATCGTTGTTTTCGTTGCGGCGTTCGTCGATTAATTGCAATACTAGAGTTTGCGGTTTACGCCGCGAACCAATCCCTGTGATGCCAAATGCCCAGCCTGCTTGGGCCGTATCTCCCGACCATTTTGCTGCGAGCGTTCGAACGTTAGAGCCAGTATCAATGGAGCGAAGCTGAAAGAAAGTTTCGACTGTAAAATCATTCGTGTTAAGTCGATCAATATGCGGAACTGACAACTCAAATTCAGCGTCCTCTGGCGAGAAGCGAATCGCTTGACCATCGCGATACGGCAATTTGGCGGTCTCAATAAAGTCATTCGGCTGCTCGCCTTGCAATGCCGAAACTTGTTCAAATTGACTAGCGATGAAATCCAAGGAGGACTGTAGCTCGTTCTCCGTTGGCGATCGACCGTATACGCGACGCCAAGCCGAGTTTACTTGTTCAGAAGTTTCATCACTATCATTTGCGATAGTAGTGGCAAGTTGATTGGCATAGCCCAGCATTCGGTTGCTGTTGATCAACATCAATGATTGCACAGGTGTCGTAGTCGTGTTACGTGATGAATTGCTTGAGAAGAAAAGCGGCAGGTCAAAGCTGTCAAGCAATTCGTCTGGCGAGTTTCGCAGTACCCGAGTATAGATCGTTCGCGCCGTTCCATCAGCCAGCACACTTGGCCCGCCAGTGCGCTGATGCAACTGACCAGTCACCATCAAGATTGCATCGCGAATCTGTTCCGCATCCAATCGCTTCGTGTTGCCGCGCCAGTAGTATCGATTCGATGGATCGATCGTTTGCATCGCAGCAAATTGCGGGTGTTTTGTTGCTTGACGATACGTTGCTGAGTTGAGAATCAAACGATGCAGCGATTTTAAGCTCCAGCCATCGTTGACAAAACGTCTCGCCAACCAATCAAGCAATTCAGGATGCGACGGCGGCTCGCCCAGCTTACCAAAGTCGCTTGCGTTCGTCGCCAAACCTCGTCCGAAGTGCGATTGCCACAGACGATTGACAATCACTCTTGTCGTCAAAGGATTGTCTTCGTTTGTCAGCCATCGCGCTAATGTTGCTCGACGACCAGTCGAATTCTTAAGGCTAGAAATTGAATCGATTTTCGCCGGTTCACTTTCAAGAATCGTCGGAAAACCTGGTTCAATCAGCTCATCAGGCCGTTTGGCGATAAAACTTGGCGGAGCGACTGCGGCAACATCCTTTACGGTCATTGCCGTAGCCAGTTCGCTTGGTTTCAAATCTTGATGAGCGAGTAGCTGACGTTTCAGTGCCAGTGTCTTTTCTTTGTCCTCAGGTTTCATCGACGATTCAATCGTTTCATATTCCGCGTCAACTTGACGCTGAATCAAATACGCTATTTGAGCTTCGTATGGCGATTGCTCAGCGGCTGGCTTTCTAGCGATTGACTGTATTGGCTCCGGAAAACGGTTAATCGCTTTATCCTTCAGGACCTGACGATAAGGAACTTCGATTAGAGCAATTTGTTCTTGGATTGATTTCGTTTGTTCCGACCAGGCAGCAAGTTTCGTTGCGTACGCCGCTCGATCAGACTCCGGTGCAACAATTTGTTCGCAAGGAATAAGCGGTGCAAAGAATGCTTGAAGGCGGTAATAGTCTTTCTGCAACAGCGGATCGAACTTGTGGTTATGGCATTTCGCACACTGCAATCCCAGTCCCATGAAAACATCAGCTGTCGTGTCAGTTAAATCTTCCAAAATTGTCTTCCACTGGCCCTCGGCGTCGCGAATATTCCACTCGTAAACCCAGTGTCGTAAGTAGCCCAACCCCACTGCAGCGGATGCATCATCGGGGAACAACTCGTCGGCTGCGATCTGTTCTTGTACAAATCTATCGTAAGGTTTGTCCTGATTAAAAGATTCGATCACATAATCACGGTAACGCCATGCATTGGGTCGGAATCCGTCAGCACGATAGCCATCTGAATCGGCATAACGTACCAAATCTAGCCACAAACGAGCTGCTCGCTCGCCATAACCCGGTGAATCGAGCAAGTGGTCGACCAGTCGCTCGTAGGCGTCATCAGCCGCATCGTTGATAAACGCATCGATCTGATCGGCTGTCGGCGGTAACCCGATCACATCAAAATACAATCGGCGGACTAGCACCAATTTATCGGCCTCTGGGGCCGGTTCCAGTTCTTGCTGCCGCATCGCAGCCAGTGTGAAGGCGTCGATCGAATTGATTGCCCAAGTTGAATCGCTATCGGTCGGAGGTATTGGATTGCTGACCGGTTGAAATGCCCACCATTGCCGATCTTCGCTACTGAACAGTTCGCGAGGCGTTCGAGGCGCATCGCCCAAATCTGCGTCCGGCCAAAAAGCACCGCTGGAAACCCATCTGGTCAGCACTGCGATTTGTCGATCGGTCATTTTTTCGGAAGGCGGCATCTCGTATGAGTCATAATTTATTGCTTCAATCAACAAGCTTGCATCTGCATTTCCTGGTTCGATGGCCGACCCGCTTTCTCCACCTTCCAAAATCGAGGCTAACGAATCCAATCGCAGCCCGCCTTTCTGCTTTTCCTCCGAATGACAAGTGAAACACTTCTCAACCAGCAACGGTCGCACTTCGTTTTCAAAAAATTGCATTTGCGCTTGCGTGTCAGCTTCGTCAGCCAAAGCGACGGCACAAATAACAGACGTCATCAAGCTTAGCAGCAAGTCAAGCGACCGCTTTCGATTCATACTATCCTTTCCATACTTCATTTTGCTATCGCTCAAAGTTCGCAACCAGACCGCCGGCCTACCCTAAAAAAGTCTGACCCTTCTGAGAACCGGGATTTGTCCCGTCGGTTCTCAGGGAGATTCCAAGTAAAGAGGCAAACTATCCGTTTGTTAGTTTCCTAAAGAATGCTGCGTCAATGAAGGAAAACCGGCAATAAAAACAGGATCAAAATAATTGTTGTCATCGAGAGCATCCTGCAAGAACAATCCTTCCACAGAGTCGCCCTGATTATAACCTAGATCAGACAAATCGACGCCGACGGCCAGCACCTTTGAGCGGATATTGTGCAGTCGCTGTTCTACGATGCGACTGGCAAACAGCTCTTCAAATGACTGAGGGATACGTTCAAGTCGGACCAAGCTTTGTTGCGAGAGCGTTTTTGCTTCGGGAGAATTTAAATCGATATCGTACGCGCGGACGGTTAGCGAACGCAAATTATCGGAGAAGCGAAGTGGGCTGACGTGAAACGGATCGCCCTGTTCTGGATTCACAATCGTTTGCAACTCGAATACTACAAAGTCTGGCCCGGATTCATTGATGATCGGACGTTGAAAGCGAATTGCCATTCCGGGAGTTATCGCAATCGTAGATTCGTTGGTCGAGAGGATTGGGTCAGTCGCAAGCGGTTCGACAGAGCCACCTATGTTGATTAAGCCACTTGATAAATTTGCCACGTTCTTGAGCACCAATTCCGAAACCGTTTGTTCGTAGGGCAAAGATTTATGATTAGTGGATGACGGTTGAATGATGCAAGTGTCACTGCTGGCGTTGAACTGAGTAATGTCAACTCCAATCAGACTCTCAATCGCATAATTCAATATTACGTTACCTCGCTGAACGCTTACTGACGTCAATTCCTGCGACCCACCGAGAGAATCGATCGTTGTCGAAAAATTCAAGATACGGTCTGGCAATTTATTCACGTAGCGACCTTCCTCGAAGGCTATCGGTCTCACCATAGTCCCGCCTTCATTGATCAACAATCGGGCTTCTCGCTCATGTAAATTAATGACTTCTGTGGCGCTGGAATTCGATGTTCCCTTCAAGCGTTTGGTACGAACATCGGCTTCGCCTTCAACCACCTGAACTCTGGTTTGGCCAAGCTGATCAACGTCAACAACAAATCTCGTTCCAAGATCAACGACGTTAGCCATTGGCGTATCAACCACTAGACCCTCAGCGCCAGGTGGCGCGTAAACAGAGCACTTGCCGGTCGTAAGCAGCAATCGAGTGTCGTCGGCGATTTGAAAGATTGCAGGCGCGTCGATAATCGCCGTGGCGCCAGTCGGGAAACCAAGCTCAATTTTCCCCGACGTCAGAGCATATTCAAGATCTCGAAACAACTTACTTTCGACTGCTGGAGTCAATTGCTCAAAAAAGTTTGCGAAAGAGATCTGACTTACTCGCACGTCGGAAAGCTGTTTGTTGGCCATCAAAAAATCGCTTGGCTTGTCGACCTGCTTTAAAAACCAGTGCGTCAAGAGCGAAAAACCACCAACGGCCAACAACAGGCATGCAGCCAATGCGATTCGGCTTTCCGCAATAGGGTTTTTAGAAGTCTTCCGCAAATCCGCACTTGAAGTGGAAGAAACTTTGCTAACTGCTTCGAGAAAGCTTGGAGGTCCGTTCGGCAAATCACCGGCAGCGCAGTTCATTGCGTTCAGATTGCAGACCAATTCATTGTATGCCAGATACTCCGAACGCGCCGCAGGATTGGACTTCAAAATTTTTTGCAGGCGGCTATGTTGTTCGACAGTTATCTGATTGTCGAACAACGCATCGAGCAATTCAAACAAGTCATTTTTATTAAAGCTCTCGATCACGATGTCTGGCTCCTTAGAGTCATTTTTCGTTGAACACAATCGTGCAGTTTTCGTCTGGCGATACTCACCTGATTGTAAAGCGTTTGACAAGGAATTGATTTTTCATCCGCAATTGCTCGTATTGAAATTCCTTTTCGATAGACCAAATCGATCACTTCTTTTTCTTGCGGCTTCAAACTTTTCAAACAATCCTGCAATGCGTTTATTCGGCTGTCTTTGTCGACGCTTTTGTTCAAGCGGTCGTCAGCAATTTGCTGCATCAGTGTTTCGTCAAATTGCAACCGGTCGCGACTTGCTATGCGAGCGAAATTCCGAACTTCGAAATGTGCGACGCTGCAGGCCCATGGCAAAAAAGGCATCGACTGATCGTAGTCAGCAAATTTTTTCCAGAGGACCAAACTAGTTCGCTGAAAGACATCTTCCGCGTCGGCCTGATTAGGCAGTAAGGCTCTAATGTAACCGAAAATGCGATCTCGCTCGCCGCAAAACGATGTAATGAATTTTTCATAGTCAAGTTCATCTTTGTCCATCAAAAATTGTCATCGCTAAATTCGGCTAAAACCTTCGCTCTATCAATACTCGTACACCGGGCTGCGAAACTTACCGAAAATTTTTTAATTGCACACGGTGAGACGTCGCGGCATGACGTGTAAAAGAAAGGAAGCGAATACGATCTGATACGAAACTTATGTTAATTCGAGTTCGCACGCGTTAAAAAGGTTGTTTAGTCCAGTAAGTTCGGGCAAGGTTATCAGATATTCGAAGTTCGAAAAATCTTTTGACGACACACACTTCTCAACGTTTAAATTAGTTTAGCATCAGTTCTCCGAGAGAATGCAATTAGACAGTCGCAGTAGCGAAAACTTGCCTCACCAAACTTTTCAAGAGAAACAACAAATGAACCAGCAAAACATCACACGCCGACAATTTCAAAAACGTACCGCTGCGGTTACCTTTGCACTTTCGGCTACAACGGCGCTGTCGAGCGTTCGTGCTGCAGGTGCGAACCAACGTGTCCGTCTTGGATTCATCGGCGTCGCCAATCGTGGTGGACAATTGATGGATGCCTTCGCGGAGCATGACGACTGTGAAACTGTAGCGCTTTGCGATGTCGATTCTCAGGTCTTAGCCAAAGCAGCCGCGAAAGTCGATTCAAAAACATTTCAAACAGGTGACTTCCGTAATCTGATTGAGCGCGATGATATTGACGCGGTCGTGATTGCTTCGCCTGATCACTGGCACGCGATTCAATGTATTTCGGCATGTGCGGCAGGCAAAGATGTTTACGTTGAAAAACCATTGTCAGTGACCATTCACGAAGGCCGAGAAATGGTCAAAGCGGCACGCAAGTACAATCGCGTCGTGCAAGTTGGCACGCATCGCCGCAGCAGTCCTGAATATGCGGAGTTGTCACGGCGAGTACACGATGGCTTGATTGGAAAAATCTGCATGTCGCGAGCCTATCGAGCCAGCAACATGGCTCCGTCGGGAATCGGTAAACTACCCACCTCAACGCCTCCCGAGCATCTCGACTGGGAAATGTGGCTTGGTCCGCGCGGTCCTCGACCTTACCAAGACAATATCGCACCCTATAAATTTCGTTGGTGGCAAGACTACAGTTCGCAGATGGGTAACTGGGGAGTTCATTACCTTGATGCTATTCGCTGGTGCACCGGCGATGAAGCACCCAATATTATTTCGGCCATGGGCGGTCGATTTGCCGTTGATGACGACCGCACGATTCCTGACACGATGGAAGTGACCTATCAATTTCCATCTGGTCGTCTGGCTGTATTCGGAATGTACGAAACCAGTGGCAATCCAATGTTGCCAACCGGCGATATTGAACTGCGAGGCACGCTTGGTACGGCGTATCTGTCCGAACGGGGCTACGAGATTTTGCCTGAGCAGCGGGGACAGTTTGCGGCAGCAGTTGAAATGGCCAAGCCTGAGAAAGTTCTTGGCACAAACAACAACCATCAATTGACGACGCTCCACGCAAGGAATTTTTTGGACTGTATGGATACGCGATCACAACCTCACGCGGATGTCGAGATCGGTCATCGCAGCACGACGTTCTGTCACCTTGCAAACATCTCGTTGCAACTTGGGCGACGGCTTGACTGGGATGCAACCAACGAAAAATTCATCCGCGATGACGAAGCCAATCAACTGCTTCACTATGAATATCACTCGCCTTGGACACTTCCTTCCTGATTCAGCTTTTAACACCAAGTGACGAATCGCATTCGCAAACAAAATAGTATTTCTTTCAGGCAAACCATGACACCCAGCTTTCGTTCAACCATCGTTTTCGCATTGCTTTGGCAACTGGCCTCAAACATTTGCGTTGCCGAACCTCCACAGCTACGTGTGGGAATTATCGGCCTGGATACTTCGCACAGCATTGCGTTCACGAAGTCCTTAAATGATTCCAATGTCCGGGACGAACTGGTGGGCTGCAAGGTCGTCGCCGCTTATCCCAAGGGCAGTCCAGATATCGAATCCAGTACTAGTCGCATCCCCAAATACACCGCTGAGATGAAGGAGCTTGGCGTCGAGATTGTCGATTCTATTGACGCACTGCTTGATCGCGTCGACGTTGTCCTACTTGAAACTAACGACGGGCGGACGCACCTTCAACAAGCTTTGCCGGTATTAGAAGCTGGGAAATCCGTCTTCATCGACAAGCCAATTGCTGGATCGTTGCAAGACGCGATGGCAATCTTTGACGAAGCCCGGCGACGAAATGTGCCATTATTTTCCTCGTCATCGTTACGTTTCGGTAACGAAGTCACGGAGATTGCGCGGGGGTCAGTCGGCAAAGTGATTGGCTGTGATGCTTATAGTCCCTGCCCCTTGGAACCGACGCATCCCGATTTGTTTTGGTACGGCATCCATGGAGTGGAAACACTGTTGACTGTAATGGGACCAGGTTGCCAATCGGTTACGAGAACCAAAACACAGGGTACCGATTTAGTGGTCGGCATCTGGGAGGACGGGAGAGTGGGAACGTTCCGCGGTGTCCGAGACGGAAAACATGGTTACGGCTTGACAGCATTCGGCGAAAAGGGCATTCGGTCGTTTGCCCTTCCGACGACTTACGAACCGCTGTTGACGGAGATTGTTCGTTTTTTCCGTACTGGCAAGTCGCCCGTTACGGCCGCGCAGACACTGGAAGTCTATGCGTTCATGGAAGCGGCAGACGAGAGTCATCGTCGAGGCGGAGCGGCAGTGACGTTAAGTGAAGTGATAGAAAAAGCCAGAACTTTAGAAGTTCAGTGATTCAGATGCCGACATCTGCTTGAAGTGACGGACCGCAGTGTTGCGTCAGTGCGGTTTCGTGAAGCTTCTATTTCAAACGCGAGTAACTGATTTACGAGCGAACTGCGCCGGGACGGTCGGGCTCGATGAAAAAATGGGCTCGTGATAGGCATTCAGATTCGGGAGCTTGAACTGATTTGACGACGCGGTAGTCACTGTCCCATCCATCGGTGCGGACCTCGCAGGCCACGTAGCCACGTTCGCCGTTGTAAAATTTAACGAATGGGTTGTCGCGTCTCACACCGTCGTGATCTTTTCGTTCCGCTGGACCGTCGCCGCCCGAAGTAATTGAAGTGCCGACAAATTCAGTCGCCACGGTCCTGGCCTTCGGGTCATCAAAATCAACTTTCAAATCGTTAACCCAGTTACAATGAATGTCGCCGGTTAAGACGACTGGATTTGAGATCTTTTGGTGATCAATCCAGTCAAGCAATCGTCGCCGCGCAACATCGTAACCAGCCCATTGGTCCATACTCCACGCGACTGCTTCGGTTGGATTGCGATCGACACGCCCCATCATGACTTGTTGTGCTAGAACATTCCACTGGCATTTTGAATTCGAAAGTTGCGTTTGCAGCCAGCTCTCCTGTGCATATCCCAGCAACGTTGCCTCCGGTGAAAAGACTTGTTCGCAGGGTTGCTTGTTGCCATCACCGCATGGTTGAGGAGTTCGATATTGACGCGTATCAAGAACTTGGAAACTGATTAAGTCGCCGATGTCGCACGAGCGATACAGGTTCAGATTTGGGCCACTGGGTAGCTGCGCTGCACGCAGTGGCATATGTTCATAAAAGGCTTGATAAGCGGCTGTGCGGCGTTGCAAGAAATCTGCCACATCGATGTTGGGTTCTTCAGAATGGTCGGCTGCATAGTTGTTATCGAACTCATGATCATCCCAGGTGATCAACCATGGGCAAAGTGCGTGAGCGGCTTTTAGATCCTCGTCCGATTTGTAAACCGCGTATCGATTGCGGTAATCGTTGATTGAATAAATTTCTTTGCCAGGCACTTCGCGAACCTTGCCTTTGGTCCCAGCACCTTCATAAATATAATCGCCAAGATGAACGATCATATCAAGATTCTGGGTCAACATGTCAGCATACGCATGGTAGTAACCCGCTTCGTAGTGTTGGCATGAAGCAAACGCAAATCGGAAACGATCGACCGCAGAATTTTCTGAAGGCAATGTCGCTGTTCGAGCAATCACGCTCGAAGCGTCACCTGCCTGAAAGCGATACCAGTAAGGTCGATTGGGTTGCAGGCCGCGAGGTTCCACGTGGACGCTGTGCGCTAGTTCGGCAGTCGCCGTCGCATCACCGCTTTGCACAATGTTCCGCATTGCATCGTCGGTCGCAATCTCCCAGCGGACTTGAATTGCTTCGGGCGGCATGCCGCCATCGTGCAATGGATCGGGAGCCAATCTTGTCCACAGCACGAATCCGTCAGCCGTCGGATCGCCGGAAGCAACGCCCAGCGTAAATGGATCGCTTGAGAAGCTGGGATTTTGGTTCGCAAAACTGACGCGGCGGAGAGCCAGGTGCGACACGCCCAGCATCGCAGTAGCTTGCAGGAAAGATCGGCGGTCCAGACGTCGGAAAACTTCTCTGACAGACAACTTCATTGCGATTCTCCGGAAATTAAGCGGCAAGCGAGATTTTAGCAGGGGCAAGTGCGGATAGCGTTTCTAGCTCCAATCTTAGCGGTTGCCGATCGAATGCAGCGTTCGAGACTGTGAATTTTTAGTGAGCATTGTGCGCCCCGCGTTGCTGGCCGACCGCGTCGGCATGGTGGCTTACTGCGTTTGCTCGGATGGTTTATCATTTCAACCGGCGGCGGAAGCATTGACCGTATTTCGCTCCGAAAATCAGCCAACCGTTGGTGGTCCAACAGGTTGATGGGCTGAGCTGTCATATTGTCGGTCGAATTTCTCGCAGCAAACTAAGAGTATGTCATTTCAGGAGTGGGTCAGCGGTCGAATTTTTCGATTCGTTCACGGAAACAATCTCGTTTACAACACGTGCTGGGAAGACCCGCGGTTGGATCGGCAAGCAATGCAGCTTACCGACCAAGATAACGTGCTGGTCATCACCTCGGCTGGTTGCAATGCGCTCGATTACGCCTTGGCGGGTGCTGGACACGTTCATGCGGTCGACATGAATCCTCGACAGAACGCTCTGCTCGATTTGAAGATTGCTGCTGCGAGATCCTTAGAGTACGAAGACTTTTTTCAAATGTTTGGCCACGGTACCTTTGCCGGAGTCGATGGCGTGTACGCTTCCAAGCTCCGCAATCAATTGCAGCCTTGGTCGCGACGTTATTGGGATCGTTGGATTCGATTTTTTGACAATCCGAAACGTAGCTTTTACTTCCGCGGCACCAGCGGAGCATTTGCACGTGGAATAAGTGTCTACATTGATCGAATCGCGAGGATACGTTCTGAAGTGATGGAGATTCTGGAAGCTAAATCTCTGGCCGAGCAACATGAGATCTATCAAAAAATCTACAAGAAGATGTGGTCACGGACGCTGAAGTTCGCGATGAATCGTGACACGACGTTGAGCATGTTGGGAGTGCCGAAAGCGCAACGACGCCAGATTGATACACAATATCCAGGCGGTATTGTCCAGTTCATCGAAGATGCAATGGAAGCCGTGTTTGCCAAACTTCCAATTTCTGACAACTATTTCTGGCGGGTTTATATTACTGGCAGCTACACGTCAACTTGTCTGCCGGAATACTTGCGACCTGAATCGTGGCAGCGCTTGCGTGAAGGTGTGGCTGATCGAATCTCAATCCACTCAGACAGTGTTCAGGGATTTTTGGAAAAGCACGATGGCAAGATTTCACGTTTCGTTTTGCTCGATCACATGGATTGGTTAAGCGATCATTTTTTTCCGCTGCTGGAGAGCGAATGGCAGGCGATACTGGGAAGTGCTACCCCAAACGCAAAAATTCTTTGGAGAAGCGGCGGCTTGCGGACTGAGTTTATCGACGATGTGACCGTAACAGTGGATAATCAGCCGGTCGCTTTGCCAGAGTTGTTGACCTATGAAACCGAATTGGCAAATTCGCTCCATGAATTGGACCGAGTGCATACTTACGGTTCGTTTTATATTGCCAATTTGAATTCCTAAGCATTGAGTCTATTATTTTGACTCTAACTTAACTCTCTTTTAAGGTTCGCTCTTCTATACGACGGTTAGCATTTTGACGGATTCCGATTCGAACAATCGAAAGTTTGATACCGCCAGCCATGACGATCAATTCTTAGCGATACCGATTGAGAAGCAGATCGGCGAAACTTGGCCCACTGAAGGCCGAATCGCTGGAATCGATTACGGTACGGTGCGAATTGGACTGTCGATCTGCGATCCAACCCGGACCTGGGTCAGTCCGCTGACGACTTATAATCGTCGAAACGAGCGGTTAGATGCTCAGTTCTTTGTGCAAACCCAAAAAAACGAAAATATCGTTTCTTGGGTTTTGGGTTTACCAATTCATTGTGACGGTCGTGAAAGCCAAAAAAGCTCACAGGTTCGCGAATTCGCCGAATGGCTTTTCGAATTGACCAAGCTCCCGATCCGATTTTTTGATGAGCGTTACACAACCAAATTGGCTAATCGTCTGCTGGGCGAAGCGGAATTGACCAACAAACAAAGAAAACGAAGAATCGATCGCGTAGCTGCGCATCTGATCCTGGAACATTTTTTGGAGTATGATAAAGCGGTCCGCGAAGATGAGACACCGCAAGTTTAGTCGCCAAATTGGCGTTCGTTTTTGAATCGTCACGCCGCTCGAACCCGGCCGCTACCTCATTCCATTCAACCTAGCCGCAATCAATGCAAGTCGGTCTATTCATTCCCTGTTATATCGACCAATGTTACCCAGATGTCGGACTTGCGACGGTCGAAATCTTGGAACGTTTTGGTTGCCAATGCGACTACCCGACGCTGCAAACATGTTGCGGTCAGCCGATGGCCAACAGTGGTTGCACGCCACAAGTTAAGCCGTTAGCTGAGCAGTTGGTGAGGCTGTTTGAAAAATACGATTACGTCGTTGCACCTAGTGGTTCATGCGTTTCCATGATCAGAAACCACTACGCCGAATATTTCGCCGCCGACGATGCCGACTTTTTAAAAGTCAAATCGAGTACCTATGAGCTTTGCGAGTTTCTAACGGACGTTCTGGGCATCCGCTCAATTGACGGAACGTTTCCACACAAAGTCGCATTTCATAGCAGTTGCCATGGATTGAGAGAATTGCGGTTGGGTAAATGCAGCGAACTGATGTCACCTCAATTAGACCGAATTCGCGACCTTTTGGGCGGAATGAAGGGCATTGAATTCACGACGCTTCAACGCGCTGATGAGTGCTGCGGTTTCGGCGGGACATTCGCGGTTGTGGAAGAAGGTGTGTCGATACTTATGGGCAAAGACCGCCTGGACGACTTTAAAAATTCGGGCGCGAAAGTTGTAACGGCAACTGACGTGAGCTGTTTGATGCACTTACAAGGCGTTTCAGATCGCAGAAAAGACGGGCTAAAGTTTATGCATGTGGCTGAGATTTTTGCTGGTCGTCAACCTTAATAAATTGTTCAAATCAACTTGCAGTCTGAGTGAATCATGAGTAACGCGACCCAATCGCCAACGATTGAAAAGCCAGAAGTTGCGTTGGATGCTCCCAAGCAACGCATGAGGCAACTACCAATCCTTTCGCATCGCGCCGAGCACCCCGAGCGAGCTAATGCGTTCGTCGAAAATGAGGAGCGAGCACGTTGGCACGATTCGGCGTTGTGGTTCATTCGTCAGAAGCGGGATCGCCAAGCTTCGTCACTTCCAGAGTGGGAGACGTTGCGGCAATTGGCGTCAGATATCAAGCAACATACGCTAGCACACTTGCCAGATTTGCTTGAACAATTCGAGAGGAATGCGACCGCGCTTGGTTGCGTTGTGCATTGGGCAGCGGACGCGGACGAACATAATGCCATTGTCCTGAAAATTCTTCGAGCGAATACGGTTCATCGAGTCGTAAAAAGCAAATCGATGTTGACTGAAGAATGCCATTTGAATCCTTACCTGGAAAAAAACGGAATTGAAGTCGTCGATACGGATCTAGGCGAATGGATCGTCCAACTGCGTGAGGAATCACCTAGCCATATTGTCTTACCAGCGATCCATATCCGCAAAGAAGAAGTTGGCGAGACCTTTCACCAGCACATTCATACGCCAGCCGGAAATGCTGATCCAGACTTTTTGACCAATGCAGCACGGAACCATTTGCGGTCCGAATTCCTTGCTGGCCAAGCTGGCATCAGTGGTGTCAATTTTGCGATCGCAGAAACAGGCGGAATTGTGATCTGTACGAATGAAGGTAATGCAGATCTTGGCGTGTCGCTGCCTAACGTTCATATTGCCTCAATGGGCATAGAAAAATTGCTGCCTCGGGCGAAAGACTTGTCGGTCTTTATTCGCCTGCTCGCTCGCAGCGCGACTGGCCAACCGATAACAACTTACACGTCGCACTTCCATGGTCCGCGAGCTGGTGCTCAGATGCACATCATAATGGTCGACAATGGCCGCAGCGCTATTCGCGCTGACGAGCATTTTCGCCGGTCGCTTTCCTGTATTCGATGCGGCGCGTGCATGAATACGTGTCCTGTGTATCGACGCAGCGGTGGCCACTCATATCAATCGGCCGTCCCAGGTCCAATCGGCAGCATTCTTAATCCGCTTGGCGATCCGAAAACTCACAAATCGTTGCCTTTCGCGTGCACTTTATGTGGATCATGTACTGATGTCTGTCC
>JBGSKY010000238.1:0-40173 GCA_041740995.1 Pirellulaceae bacterium | reverse complement strand
GATCTTGGCCGAAGCACCTGCGCGTGTCGAACAGATGGTCCGCTTGACTGAAGGCTTTCAGCATTCGACGTCGAATTTCATACCAGCCTCAGCCGATTCCATCGACGCACTGCGCGCCGCGGCCATGAGTTGTCAAGCTTGTCCGCTTCATGAGCCAGCCTCGCAAACCGTGTTTGGCATCGGCAACCCAAACGCCAAAATGGTTTTGGTTGGCGAGCAACCTGGCGACCAAGAGGACATACAAGGTTTACCCTTCGTTGGTCCGGCCGGCCAGCTTCTCGATCGCGCCTTGGAAGCCGCTGGACTTAATCGCAACAAGCTTTACATGACCAATACGGTCAAACATTTTAAGTTCCAGCAACGTGGCAAGATGCGCCTGCACGCCAAACCTGGAGCACGAGAAATCACGGCTTGCAAACCATGGCTTGAACAGGAACTTTTGTTGATCAAACCAACCGCCTTGATATGCCTCGGCGCGACTGCCGCACAAGCAATTATTGGACGCGATTTTTCGATTACGCGTCAACGAGGTCAATTCATTGAATCCCCATTGTGCGCTCAAACAATTGCAACTTATCACCCCTCGGCAATACTTCGTGCCACCAATCAAGAGCGATCGCAAGAAATGTTTGATCACTTGGTCAGCGATCTGCGGAAAGCATCGTCGGTGCTGGTGTGATAGAAATCCGAAATTCAGTGCCGTGACTTTCCAATTGACTGCAAGTATGCTCAATAGAAGCTATTGAAAAACTCCTCTTAAATCCAGTGTGGATTATGATGACTGTCCCAGTCTATATCGAACTAACCGGAAAAACATTACTCGACTTGGTCAATGATGGCGAGCTTGATTTTGGCGAACTGCATCGCGCCGGGATTGTCGGCGATTCGATACTTCGAATTAACCGGCACGGCGAAATTGAATTGCGCGTCAAATCCGAGTGGGTCATGGTTGGCGGTTTGTTAGGCGAATTTGAATCGCGTCTACGAACCTTGACTCATTTGGACTGGGCATAACGACGCAGCAGACCTGTTTTGCCATGCATTGTTGATGTGCAATGGCCTTGAGTGGCGTTGCAAGGGCGGTACGATTACGATTGGTCAACGTTTTGTCCGATCGACTTCTACCGCTGAGCTGCATTCATGTCCGATTTTCGCATTGAAACCGATTCGATGGGCCAAGTCCAAGTGCCCGCCCAGGCTTATTACGGCGCTCAAACGCAACGCGCTGTGGAAAATTTTCCAATCTCCGGCTGGCCATTGCGAGCGGCAATGATTGCAGCGATGGGGCGCGTCAAATACGCTTGCGGAGTCGCCAATCGCGATTTGGGCAAGCTGTCCAATTCGGGGAAAAATAGGCTTTCGTCAACTCAGATTGATGCGATGTTGAAGGCATCAATGGAAGTTGCCGAAGGGAAGTTTGACAAAGAGTTTCCGATCGACGTTTTTCAAACTGGGTCTGGCACTTCGAGCAACATGAACGTGAACGAAGTGATTGCCAACAGAGCCATCGAGTTGCTTTCCGGCGATCGATTCGACAAACTGAAAACGGTCCATCCAAACGATCACGTCAACATGGGCCAAAGCACTAACGATACATTTCCAACCGCGATTCACGTTGCAACCGCGTGCGAGATTCAATCGCGATTGATTCCAGCGTTGGCGGCTTTTCACGCCGACTTGACCAGCAAAGCCAAAGCGTGGGACAAGATCATCAAGATCGGTCGGACGCATTTGATGGATGCGACCCCGCTAAGACTAGGTCAAGAGTTTGGAGGTTTCGCTCGTCAAATCGAATTGTCGATTGAACGAGCCAAACGCGCCCTTGAAGCTGTATTGGAACTGCCTGTCGGCGGGACCGCGGTCGGCAGCGGCATTAATACACATCCTGAATTTGGTCATCGAGTTGCTGCAAGTCTAGCCGATCAAACGAAAATCGCCTTTGTTGAAGCGATCGATCATTTCGAAGCTAATGCGCAACGCGATGGATTAGTTGAATGTCATGGTCAACTGAAAACCATTGCCACGACATTATTTAACGTTGCAAACAACATCCGTTGGTTGGGCTCTGGACCTCGCTGCGGTTTTTTCGAAGTCATTTTGCCAGACCGACAACCAGGCAGCTCGATCATGCCAGGCAAAGTCAATCCGGTCATGTGCGAATCGATGATGCAATTGACCGCTCGCGTCATTGGCAACGATTCGACCGTCGGTTTCTGCGGTGCAACCGGCGGCAACTTTCAACTGAACATCATGATGCCGGTGATGGGGCATACAGTTTTGGAGAGTATTGATTTGCTCAGCAATGGCATCAACGCCTTCATTGATTTTTGTATGGACGGCTTGGAGGCCAACGTGGAGGCTTGCGAAGCGGGCGTCGAAAAGAGCTTGTCGATGGTGACAAGTTTGAACCCGTTGATCGGTTATGAAAAAGCTAGCGAGTTAGCCAAGACTGCATTCAAAACCGGCAAGACCATTCGCCAGCTCTGTCAGGAATCCAACGTCGTTTCGCCCGAAGAACTTGCCAGCGCACTGGATCCTTGGACGATGACCGAGCCCCAGGCCTAGCCGGCACTGCGAATTGAACTGTCGGCCTTTTGCTAGCTATCATTCGCAACGAGTCTGATCTTGCGTTCGCCGGCTCGTTTTTCTATAGCTTCCCATGAGTCTCTCGTCCCAGTTGAACCGATTTGCTGAAATGCCTGCGCGAATTCGATGTGGCCAAGCCTATTTTCTCGATACGTCCTTCGCGAAGTCTTAGTGCTCTCGGCAATTTGCCTATTCGTTTCGACGACTTGCATCATGCTTGGCGTCGTTTTGCATCAGTTGGTCGCTGCTGGGTTAGGTTTACGCGCCTTCTTGGAAATGCTGCCTTATGCGATGCTAGTGTCGCTGCAGTTCGCCGTCCCGAGTACGTTGCTCTTTGCTGTGTGCAGCGTTTTTGGACGTATGGCGGCCGACAATGAAATCGTCGCGGTCACCGGGGCTGGCGTTCATCCGATGCGCGTTATCACACCCGTCCTTTTGCTTTCGTTGGTTATCAGCCCCATTTTGGTTTGGATCAACGATTTGGCCATGTCCCAGGGGCAACCAGGGCTCAATCGAGTCGTGATGCACAGTCTGGAAGATATCGTTTACGGCTTTCTACGTTCAAACGGTTCTTATGCTTCGCAGAGCGGATTTTTGATTCATGTCGAAGACGTCCAAGATCGCTGGCTGATTCATCCGACGATCATGATTACCGGCGGCACTGACACAACGACCATAGTGGCTGAAAAGGCGTCGATCAGCTTGAATGCTGAGAACGAAACGTTAGTCATCAATCTCGTCAATTGGCAATCCGACAACGGAACAGCATGGTCGCTCGATGGCGGCAAAGATTCGATGGTTTTGGAAATGCCATTAGAAAAGGCGGCTCGCAAAAGTCGCGAGTCGGTTCGCATCTCAGAGGTCGCCTTCAGCGAAATGGCGGTCGTTGGCGGCGACTTGATGCGCGAGAAACAGACGTACGAGCAAGCCCTGCTCTCTCGATGCTCGACCGCAATGGTATCGGGCCGATACGGTTTGTTCAGCGATTCGCTATCGCTCAATCAGCTTGCCGCACTCAAAGATATCGATCGGCGGAAGTTCCGTTTGGCCTGCGAACCCTGGCGCCGCTGGGCGCTAGGTTTCTGCTGCTTCAGCTTCACAATACTGGGGGTGCCGATGGCAATTTGGAAGCGAAGCGCCGATTATTGGAGCAGTTTTGGAGTCTGCTTTTTACCGATCTTAGTTATTTATTATCCGCTCTTTGCCTTAGGAGTTGATAGAGCCAAGAATGGGCAATGGCCACCATTCAGCCCCTTCCTTGGGAACATCTGCATTACATTAATGGGACTCGTCTTGTTGCGAAAAGTCTGCCGCAGCTAACGCGACTTAGAAGCAATCTTGACGAGAAATCTTCCACGGGTTGACGCTCCTCGATCGGACCGATATCTTCGAAGCTAGATTGGCGACCGGCTGATCACTCCTGGCACAAGCAACGATTAGTTGCAATACAAGCGGATATGGCGGAATTGGCAGACGCGCTAGACTCAGGATCTAGTCCCCGAAAGGGGGTGGAGGTTCAACTCCTCTTATCCGCACTGTTTTTCACGGGTTTGCGTTAAAAACACCAACTAATGACTCTAATGTTTACTTACTACAAGTGACATCATTGGTTTTGGATTGGTCTTACGTCGCTGGCTTACTTTTGGCTTTTCACCAAGATTTAAGAAGCCTTCTCGATGACGGAGACCTTCTATCATGGCATCGCTGCAATGCGAAGCGGCGGGCGTATTTCACGTCGTTTTTCGATTAAAAGGAAAGTGGTTTAAACGATCGCTGGATACAAAAGCCGAATCCAGAGCTCTTTCTCGCAGAGACGAGATTGACGAGACTTTGGACCTGCTCAAGCGAGGTCGACTAGAAATTCCGGAGGGTATTCAACCGCAAGAATTTGTGCTTGCGGCCCGGTGATATAGCCAATATGCCGGTCTTACAAATTGTACTACCCATACTCGAAGCGGTCCCAGAATCACTCGAAAAGCTATTTGACGAATTCTTTGAGTCAATTCCTGAACAGAAACTGGAATCGAACACTCTGCAAACGATGCATATTCACAAACTTAAGCGTTCGGTGCGACTCTCGTTTGGCTTGGCGGCGCGGTCTGCTGACTGAAGAGAGAGATTCGCACTTGCGGGTTGGTCGCGATGATCGACTTATCTCCGCCTGTGAGGAGGCCCAAGCGGCCGCTTGGATGCAAGCGGCAATCAACTGGGAAGTCGCGTTTTGCGGCAGCGAGCGTTTGATAAATCGGTGCGGCGAGTTTCTTTTCACTTGAAGACTTTTTTCCCGTAAATTGAGAATGCCTATTTATCAAAGCAACTGCATTTGGGCGGCGACGATTTCAGCGTAGAGGTCGCTTTTTCCGTTGCACAATTCTTCATGTGTTCCATCGGCAACCAAACGACCATGTTCTAGCACCAAGATGCGATCAAAGTTGATCAGCGAATGGGTTCGGTTGGTTACTAAAATTGACGTGCGATCGGCAAACGCTCGATTCATCGCGTGCCAGATTTCATGCTCTGTTCCTGGGTCAACTGCCGAAGTCGGGTCATCTAAAACAAGAATCGGCGGATCGAGGACTATCGCGCGAGCGAGGGCCAATCGCTGACGCTGACCACCAGATAAATTCAAACCGAACTGGCCGAGAACTGTTTCGTATCCGTTAGGCATTTCGCCTATGAAATCGTCGACGGCGGCCAGCTTCGCCGCCGCTTCGATGTCCTGCTGGGTTGCGTTTGGATTGCCGTATCCAATGTTGGCCGCAATGGTATCGCTGAAGAGGAATGGGTCTTGAAAAACAAATCCAATCGATCGACGCAGATGCGCCAATTCGTAATCACACAAGTCGATGCCGTCCAAACGAATGATGCCTGATGTTGGATCGTAAAATCGCGGCAGCAGTTGCAGCAGCGTGGATTTCCCGCTGCCAACCATTCCGACCACGCCGATGCGCGTTCGAGGCTCAATGACAACCGAAATATCGCTGAGCACTGGGTCGTTTTCGCGATAAGCAAAACAAACCGAATCAAATTCGAAACGACCTTCGACCGTCGTCGAAGTTGGTTTGTTGTTTGCATCTGCCGAAGAGACATTCGCAATCCGTACTGGCGTATCGATGACTTCGAACACGCGTCGCGCCCCGGCCAGCGATTGCTCGATCGTATTTGTGATTTGCGAAAGGGCCGTGACCTGTGAAGAGAATTGCTGGATCAAGCCAGCAAAGACAATCAATCCAGACCCCAGCGGCAACTGGTCGTTGATGACTAGATATCCGCCGTAGACCAGCAAGATGACGACGTTGCATTGCGATAAAAGTTGAATCGTTGGAGTGAACGTACTGACTTTCCAAAAGATGTTTCGTTGCTGCATTTCGACATTGCGGGTCGCTTGATCGAACTTCTCCGATTCTCTTGCTTGCGATCCAAAGGCTTTGATCGCGTGTTGGCCTTCGGCATTCTCGTTGACGCGCAGCATCATCGCATCGAATAATTCTCGGTTGCGATCGTATTGCGGTCGAATCTCTCGTGAAAATCGATAGGTCTTGAGAACTAGAAACGGCGTGCTTGCTAACGCCGCCAAAGTCAGCCCGACATGCAATCGCAGCATCGTTGTCAGGAAGAAAACCAGTGACATCGCCAGCACCGAGACTTGCACAATGACTCCATCGACGAAAGATCGAGTCAGTTGAATATCGCCGGTCAGCCGATTGACTAGCGAGCTGGTATCATTAGCGTTATAAAAATCGAAATCGCAGCGCTGCAATTTTTCGAAAGTCGCGACGCGCAGATCGACGACCATTTCCTCGTTGATAAACTTGCCGTTGCTGACTGCATAAGCATAATTCAAAACAGCTCTCACACCCGAGACAGCAGCGATGATTGCGGCGATCGAAGTCACTTGCATCCAATTGGCCCAACTGGTCGAAGGATGCCATCCGTAAATAGTCGGCAGCACTTCACTGTGGTCGTACTGCGATTTGATCCAGTCGAGCGCGAATCCGCCAAGCTGGATAGCCAAGATCGAGGTTAGTAAAAGAATCATCTGCAGGCCAAGCAAACCAGCGACTCGCTGCCTATAGTTCCAAGCAAACCGCAATAACCGCGCAATAGCCGCCCAATTGGATAAATGTTTTGAGTCGAACTCCGCAGGCTTGTCGAATAAGTTCGAGCTCATTTCCTATTTATTCCCCAACTTTTAACGATAGATTCTGAATTGCGATTGCTCGCGCACTAGCGAGAAGTGAAATCGAACTTCCGCGTGCTTTTAAATGGAATTCGTAACACATCAGCCGAGCGTAGGAGTTCTTTGCGGCAGAAGTGGTAGTTTACCGGATTTCAAATAGTCTTGCGTAGCCGAGATGAATGTTTGAATGGGGTCATGGCCGCGTTGCTTCAGGGTGCGGAAGATCGACATGAGTGTCGCTTGGCAGTCAGAGCCTTGTTCGCTTCGGTTTCCGTAGCTGTTCTTGCGAACAATGACGGCTGGGCGGATCGATCTCTCGGCATGATTGTTGTCGAAGGGAACACCGTCTTTATTCAAGAACGTAAACAGATCGTTCTGGTGGCGGCGCAATGGCTTTAACAGCCGATTGGCATGGCTACCGGCCAGTCCATGTGGCGTTAGAATAGAGTCCGTGTTGTCAGCCGTAGTCGACACTTTATTCGACTACAGAATCTACGATTTTTATTCCAGATCAACTTCAGATGGCTGAAGCGTTACGCTTTTTTTAAAAACTGGACTTCGCGTCGACTTTATCAACCATTAAGGCAAATGGTTCTTTCGAAGAGTGCCCATCAAGTACTTGTCCGGGGTAAGCCGCTGTATACTAGTGATCGAGGTAAATAGGAGTTTGGAGAAATAAACGACTCGATTCCTTTGACCAATTTAAAATGTTGCTGCATGAGGTCGAAATTGTTACCAGTTCGTTACGGTAGGTGCGAAAAGGAAATCATTTTGTTTAGTTTCACGAAAATGGGTTTATTGTGTTTGTGCTTTTTTCTCTTCGCGAAACCAGTTGAAGCTGAAGTAAAAACCATTCTGCTGCCAAGAGTTTACGATGATGGTTGGAAAATTGAGCTTGTCGATTCCGAACCCAATATCGTGACACCAACAGCGTGTGATGTTGATAAGGAAGATCACTTGTTTGTGGTGGAGTGTCATACACACTTTCCACCAGAGAATTATGCAGGGCCTAAAACCGATCGCATTTGGGTCTATATCGACAACGATCTTGATGGAAAATTCGAACGTCGCGAATTGTTCTACGAAGGCGGTATCGCGACGATGTCGATCGCGTGTGATACCGACGGTTGGGTCTATGTGAGCTCTCGTTCGCAAATCATCCGACTAAAAGATGAAGATGGTGACTTCAAATCAGATCTCAATCAACGCATCATTCAACACGATACGAAAGCGGTCTATCCGCACAATGGATTGTCGTCGCTGTTGCTTACCGGCAGCAATCAATTGATGTTCGGACAAGGCGAAAATTTCGGGGATCCGTACAAAGTCATCGGCACCGATGGATCGACTCAGGCAGGCGCTGGCGAAGGTGGGAACATCTATATTTGCAATCGAGATGGGTCCAGCCTTCGTCGATATGCGACTGGGTTTTGGAATCCATTTGGACTGGCTCAATTTGAAAGCGACTATTTTGTTGTCGACAATGATCCGGATGCAACGCCGCCAAATCGGTTGCTTAAGGTCACTGAAACAGGCGACTTCGGGTTTCAATTTCGTTTTGGAAGAGCGGGCACGAATCCGCTGTTGTCTTGGAATGGAGAATATCCTGGAACGTTAGGGATGACGGCTGGCGTTGGCGAAGCCGCATGCGCAGTGCAACCGATCGACGACATGCTGTATGTCACCAGTTGGGGTGACAATCGGATTGAACGGTTCGCGACTGCTTCAGATAAGTCAGCGATCGGGCCAAGTGAAACGTTCATTCAAGGTTCGTCGATGTTTCGTCCAGTTGATTTTGCGGTTAATAGCAAAGGCGTTGTGTTTGTGACCGACTGGGTTGACCGCAGCTACAACGTGCATGGCAAGGGACGCATATGGAAGTTGACTCGCGATAGCACGGCTAAAAAATCGCAGCCGACTCCTCAGCCAATCGCAAGGTCGGACAACGCCAAAGCGGAAAAGCCTTGGCAACACTTCGAGCAAGATTTAAAAGCTCGATTGGCAACGGAACAACCCAAGTCCATCGAGGAACGAGTAAAGCAATTTGAAGCCAAATACTTATCGTCAACTTGGAACGCGACTGACGAGTCTTCAAAGTGGTCTGCTATGGTCGATTTGTACAACATTCGTTGGACCTGGGTCAGTAAAAAACAATCAGCGGATGAAATGGCCCCTCCAACGCTGCTCAGTATGCTTGATCGTTGCATTCAATCGCCAGTTTTAGAAGTTCGCCTAATCGCTATTCGACTGGCGGCTGAAATTGGTGACAAGCAACTATTGTCGGCTATTCAATCGCGATTGAACGCAAAGGATCTCGTTCATGCTCGCGAGCTTGGTCCAGTCGTTTCAGCAATCAGCTATTTGACTGCTGGCAAAGCGGCTGGAGCAACACTCGACCCAGCACGAGAGCAGGTTTTGAAAGAGCTCTTACTAAATCCTCAAACAGAAATCGAAGTCCAAATCTATGCAATGTCGCTACTGTCGCCAGCGTACAAAGAAATCGATTTCAGCTCTTTAATGAAGATGATTTTAGCAAAGAGCAATCGAGCTTTGACTCATCAATGGATTTCGTGGCTTGCAGCGCGCGGTGATGAGACCACGCGCCGTGCTTTGATCGATTTTATGGAGTCTGCAAACTCGTCAGATGAAAATTTAGCCGATGCGTTCGCTGCACTAGCGAGCTTAGACAGACAACGAGCGATCGAGCTTTACGACAACATCGCCACTTCGAAGAAATCACCTCAATTAGATCAAGAAGCTAGTCGCGCTAAGGAACAAATGAAGTTTGATTCAAAAAACTATTCTGACCGCACCAAAGTTGACCAGTGGCTCGCGTTGATCGACAACAAAGGCAATCACGATGCAGGCTGGCGGGTATGGACGCGTTCGCAGTGCGTCAAATGTCACGCTTGGGAAGGACGCGGCGCGACCGTGGGACCAGAATTATCGTCGATTGCAAAAGGTTCTTCGCGAGAACAACTGCTGACCTCGATCTTGCAACCTAGCAAAGAAGTCGCACCGCTTTATGTTACGTGGAAAGTATTAACGACCGACGGACGAGTCATCGTGGGTTCGAAGATCAATGGCGGTGGAGTCGGCGATAGTAATCGATATTTACTGGCCGATGGAACAACGGTCGATATTCGTCAAGAAGATACCGAAGATCAGCAGACCGTCGAACAAAGTATCATGCCCGATGACATCATCCACACGCTCAGTATCGAGGAACTCGCCGACCTCATGGAGATGTTCAAGTCGCAGAGCGCCAATCAGACTGCAAAGTAGTATTCCGCACTGGCGAAGATGACGAATGATTGGACTGTTGGATTGAATTATCCCAGGCGACTCGCTTCCATGATTGAAATCGCGATCTTAAATTTGCAACGTATTTTCCGCGTCACCGAAGTGATCCAATCGCACTCCCATTCGGTCCATCAAGGCGAGATGCAGACGGCAAAGCTTACGGTTTGGCTCCTTGCTCAAATCATATGCCTGCCCACCTTTGATGGTACCGCAGCCTCCGCCTACTAACACCACGGGAAGCTGGGTCGAGTCGTGAGCATTGCCATCCATAAGGCTGCTGGTCAGCATGATCATACTGTTATCGAGTAGGGAGCGTTCGCCTTCGTTAGTCGCGGCCATTTTTCCAAGAAATTCAGCCCATAGTTTGACTTGAAACTCGTTGACCTGTTGATAATGCGAAAGCCGGGTTTCATCGCCAGCATGATGGGATAGCTCATGAATGCCAGAGCTGACGCCTCCGAGACTCGGGAAACGCATGTTCGACAGATCGTTGTTGAGCATGAATGTGGCGACGCGAGTACGATCCATTTGAAAGGCAAGGAGCAGGATATCGAACATGAGCCGCAGATGATCTTCCGAACTGGCGGGTATTCCCGAAGCTGGACGATCTAGAGTTGCTGCCTTGACTGTAGGATGCCAGCCTTGACCGTTAGTCTCGACTTGACTGATTTTTTCGGCTTGCTCGACACGTTGCTCAAGCTCACCGACGGACGACAGATACTCATCGAGTTTTTGGCTGTCACGTTGACTTAGTCGGGGACGCAACTCTTTGGCGTCATTAAGAACAATATCGAGGATGCTCCTATCGCGTTTGCGTTTACTGCCATCGTCGAACAATTGATCGAAGGCTTGCTGTGGGAAGATCTCCTTGGGAGCTGGCGTTGTCGGCGAATTCCATGAAATGTAGGCCGAGTAAATGGACGTAAACCCTGAGTCAGTCGAATAACTGGGACGCTCGGTGCCAAGAACAATGCTCGGTACGGGCGTGTTGCGACCGCAATGTTCCGCAACGATTTGGTCCATCGTAGTTCCGACCTCGACATCGGTGGTCGTCTTCTTCACTCGCAGGCCGGAGAGGACGTTCATCTTCGGGTAGTGGCCACCTTCGCCTTCAACGGTCGTCGGGTTCCACAACCCTTTAAACACGGCAACACTCTGCTTCAGCGGTTCGAGCGGACGAAGTGTGTTGGCAAGTTCGATGCCGTTCTCGCCCATCGTCGCACCCCAGTGATGAGGGTTCACACCGTTGCCTGTGAAGCAGACGGCGAGACGACATGGAGCCGCATTTGATTTTGTGTTTTCCACTCCGAAGGCAGATATCGACTCCAGCCAAGGCAGACCAAGAGCAACACCTGCACCACGGAGAAATTTACGTCGAGATGTATTGGTATTCATATTTAAATCGAGAAACAGGATTAGGAGCCTATCCGAAAAGGGGTCTGACACTTTTCGGGTAGGCTTTAGGGATTTGCTAGTGCAATGGGAAGCTCGTGACGGCGATTCAAAAACTGGCGGCTGGTGACAATTTCGATAACAAGTGCAGAAACCGAGCCACCGTTTTCGTGCAGGGAATGCTGCATCTTTTCGAGCAGCTTGGTATCGCTCGGAAGGACTTCACGGCCCAAGGCATAGCCCAATAATTTGCGACTGAAGTTTTCATTGAATTGATTCTCGTTTTCGGAAAGGTATTTCCTCAGCCCTTCCATTCCATCGAGCACAGTCCCGTCTTTTAGCGAACCCGTGTCGTCGATGGGCCCGCCACTTTCATCAGCCGAGCGGAAGCGACCGATGGCATCATAGGACTCCAGTGCGAAGCCAAGCGGGTCAATTCGATCGTGACAGACGGAGCAGGCTTGATCCTGGCGGTGAAGCATGAGGGCCTCACGCAGAGAAGCCGGTTTGAGGCTGTTTTCGTCAAGTTTAGGAACATTCGGCGGCGGAGGTGGAGAGTGGTTTCCGAGAACAACAGCATACAAATAATCGCCGCGAAGCACGGGGCTGGTTCGAAGAGGACGTGATGTTTCGGTCAATATCGCGCCCATGCCGAGCAGGCCGCCGCGGTGATATTTCGAGACATTGACTTCGCGAAAGTCATCTCCTGTCACGCCGGGAACGTCATAAAATTTCGCAAGCCGTTCGTTGAGAAACGTTGTCTCTCCAACAACCACATCTGACACTTTGCGATCCTCGCGGAAGAGGTGCGTGAAGTATTCGATCGCTTCGCGTTTCATATCCGATCGGATTTCGGAGGTCATCTCAGGAAACACTTTCAGATCGACGCCGTCTTCATCTTCGAATCCACGATACTTCAACCACTGACCAGCGAACTCGTGGGCCAGTGCGGCAAAGCGAACATCTTTGAGCATACGCTTCGATTGCGTTGCCAGCACTTCAGGTTTCAAAAGACTTCCGTCTGCGGCTACGTTGGCTAGTTCCTCGTCGGGAAGCGAAGCCCACAAGAAGTAACTCAATCGAGATGCCACCTCCCATGCCGCGAGCGGGATGTCACCGTCGTCAGAGCGTGTTCGTTTTTCAGCTTCACCGGCAACGGGCAGAGTCTCGGCTTTGAAAAGAAAATGCGGCGATACCAGGATTCGTACCAGAACCTCGCGTGCTGCCGACTCACGGTCCAATTCCTTTGCCCGTCCATCCTGATAGAGAGCATCGAGCGACGCTTTATCCACTTCCGAAAGTGGACGACGCCAAGCGCGAGCCGCGAATTGATGAAGGTGCTCGACCATGGCAAGGTCATACTCTTTTTGGAGCGTATCATTGAGGTTGCCAGGACCAACATAGCGCCAATCCTTTTTCATTGCTGTGAGCTGTACACGGTCGCGTTCACCAAGAATTTGCCCCAGTTGTTCGTCGCTGAAGTAGTAGACCGAAATCCCTGGCTTGTTGCGATAAAGATTTCGAGCCACAACTTCGAGCCGACGCTCGAACATATCTGGAAAGGCCTCGCGCATGATATTAAAATCACGCATCGTATTTCGAGCGGCTTCTGTACTGACTTTCCAAATGGTCAACACTCCAGGCAAGATGGCGTTCACGTCCCTCGGAGTACCGGTTGTCATCTCCCACTGAATTGTCGCCTTCTCAGCTTCCGGATTTTCCAAGTCAAGTTTGGTCTCGGCCCTCACCTGCACCGCATCATCAGGTAATGGCAATGTGAAAACTTGCGGCGCGGCAAGAGCAAGCACCTGTGGCTCGATCGTGCGCTCCGGTTGCGGGTGTTTGCCGAAAACAGCCAGGATGCGACCAAGTTCCTCTAAGCATTGTTTCAATTCCTCTGCGTTCTCAGGCGGAGGAGTGGCCGCGAGTGAATTGCTGACGTCGTCGATCTCCTTCTTCAGCCAGTTAAAGTAGTTTACGGACCCTTTTTTTAGCTTCACCGTGATTTCTGGAATTAGGGCAATGTCACCAGCATTGCCATCACCGATATCTCCGACGCAAATGTGAACTTTGGAATGCCCAGTCACGTCGCACTTCATCGGATATGGCCGAATTCCATCTGCATCCTGTTGTTGTCGTTGAATCCCGCTTCCAGCCTTTTGAGAATTGTTCCAGGAAAGATGGTCTGCTCGGATACTGGCGATTTGATTAGAAACTTCAACAGGAACTTCATTGGAATTCGTTGCATCAAGTCCGGGAAGCTCGCGCCATCGCACGCGAATCAGGTCGAGAAACCGGGATTTCGGTTCGGTACTGTTAACAAGATTCCACCAGTTTTCAAGAAATGGAAGCTTCAGTCCTGTCTCACTTGCGAGAGTTTCTACAGGCGTCTTGAAATTCTGATGCTTCCAACAGGCTAGCATGTATTCCCCTTCTCGCATGTCATCGCTATCGCTGGGAAGATAAGGAGCTGCCTTCTGCTGATACCAGACATACAGACCTTGTTCAGCCTGGCCTTTCAATTGTTCAGGCCCTCGAAGGCCGATGCGCTGGTCGTGAAAAACCAAGCCTGTCCCCGGCATGATGGTGGCATGATCGGCAAGCTGTCTCGCCGCGCTGAAATACTTGTCAATCGCCGCCGGGCTGAGGAACATCACGTCACCAATATTGGAAAATCCCTCGCCCCCGCCAGCCTCAGCTTGAAACTGTTTTGCAAGCCCGAAATCGCGACCGGTAAGATCATGGATCGTGCGATCGAATTCTGCATTGGTAAGTCTCCGCATTGTGACTGGACCAGGATCGCCTGAAGATGCCGCTGCGACTTCATCAAGTGACTCCTTGACCCAGCCCGTGATCAATTCCTTCTCAACTGGGGCGAGCGGGTCGGCCGTCGGAGGCGGCATGTCCTCGCTTGCAATCGACTCGTGAACGCGATTCCAAAGTTCGAACTCCTCCGAGATTTTGGGTTCGTTCGCCAAAGCCTTCAGATTGATATCGCCTTCGATTTTTTCACCGCCATGGCAGCGATAGCACTTGGCACTCAGCAATGGCTGAACGTCCTTCCAATCCGAAACGGCAAGATCGGCTCCAAAGCCGATGCACGGCAAGATCGCTACGGTAAAAACCGAGATCGGAAATAGTAGTCTGAAATTCATTCGGTTATTGGAGACGATTCACCAAGTTAGATCCACGAGCAATCGAAGGTCAAAGGTCGGAAACCTCTATCGAATCGCAGCGATGGAATGGGGGGCGGGGTTCTAGGCGGGAGTGAACTGATTCGCTCACTTCTGAATTATAACATAAATCGAGTCGGAATAAAAACTTCGCCTTGCATTACTTCCAGCGCCGTAAAGATTGTCTTTGACACGCTTTGTTGGCTCGATAGCATACTACTCATTGCAGTTGTCGCAGTTCATCTCTCAAACACACATGACACAACAAATTAAAAATCATGAGCACGTTAACTTTTCGGACATCGGTCGTTTTGCTTATTGTTATTTCGCTGGCGGCGAAAGGTTTTGCGCAAGACGTTGCGGTTGAATCGCGAGAAGTAACATTTGGCCCTTACGAATATGAAGTTAAGCCCGATGATCCTGCTTTTGCCGCTTTCAATCCACGCAAGGCACCCGCACCTGGGCCACTGTTGCTTGAGGTTGGCGATCGGCTTGCAATTTGTGGCGATTCCATCACCGAGCAAAAGATGTATTCGCGGATCATCGAAACTTACCTAACTGCTTGCACCCCGCAGTTGCAAATTACAGCGCGTCAGTATGGATGGAGCGGCGAGAAGACCGATGGGTTCTTGAGACGGATGGATCAGGATTGTCTGACTTTCAAACCTACCGTGGCGACGCTGGCATACGGCATGAACGACTCACGTTACAGGCCATTTGATGTAACCAACGGCCAATGGTATGAAGATCACTACACAGCCATCGTTCGTCGGTTTCAAGATGCTGGGGTACGTGTCGTGGTCGGTTCGCCAGGTTGTGCTGGAAAGCTTGCAGAATGGGTCAAATCTCGAGCGGGAGATCTGGAAGCACATAATCTGAATTTGTGTTCGCTACGTGACATTGCTATTGGAGTTGCGGCGCGAGAAGACGTTCGTTTCGCCGATATCTTTTGGCCGATGTATCAAGCTCAAGTCTTTGCTCCGGGGCAACATGAGGCGACAGCAGAAAGACCATATCAAGTCGCCGGATCAGACGGTATCCATCCCGGTTGGGCCGGTCATGTCATCATGGCTTGGTCGTTTTTACGATCAATGGGACTTGATGGAGATATTGGTACGATCAACGTCGATTTGAAATCGATGAATGCGAACGCGACTGTGGGTCACCAAGTCGATTCGTTTAAAGAAGGGCAAGTCACCCTCACCAGTTTACGATACCCATTCTGTGCGCGCGGTGATTTGAACAGTGATTCGAGCATTCGATCAGGCATGACATTGGTTCCGTTTGCCGAAGACTTAAATCGTTTTGTTCTGAAAGTACAGGGGACAGAAGAATGCAACTATCGAGTTACCTGGGGAACACAATCGAAGGAATTTAGCTTCACAGATTTGAACAAAGGGATTTGTTTGCCAGTCGAGTTTCCGGAGAATCCATTCTGTGAATCGTTTGACCGCGTAGACAAGGCCGTTTGGGCCAAGCAAGCGTACGAAACCGCGCAGGTAAAGCAAATCTTTCATGGCCCAGAAGGTAAAACGGACTTTGCCAAAGCCGTCGCCGACACCGAAGCCAAACGAAAACCACTTGCTGACGCAATTTCAAACGCGATGACCCCCGTTGTACACGTGATCAAAATTTCGAAAATCAAAGAATAATAAATTCAGCAGGTAAGAACAAACTCGATGCCGTGTACTTTGACGCGGAATCACGCGGGCCACCCTACTTCAAAATTCACCTTATGCTGGACTCTACAGAAATCAATCCTGTTTCAAAACGCCTTTTGTCGATCGATGCGTTGCGTGGTTTCGATATGTTTTGGATCATTGGCGGAGACCAATTGATTCGAGCAATTGCAAAAGCAGCGCCGCACCCCTGGACGATCGCCTTAGCAAACCAACTAGAACATCGAGAATGGGAAGGATTCTATTTTTATGATCTCATTTTTCCCTTGTTTCTCTTCTTAGTTGGAGCCGTACTTCCATTTTCTCTTGCGAAATATCAAGCGGAACCCAAAGCGGCCTATGTCAGAATCATTCGACGCGGAGCCATGCTGTTTTTCCTTGGACTCATTGCGAACAACTTACTTCAGTTCGATTGGGAAAACCTGCGTTACGCCGGCGTCTTGCAACGTATTGGAATCTGTTACGCAGCGGCTGCAATTATCTTTTTGAATACAAAAGTACGCGGTCAGATTATCGCGATCCTGAGTATCCTGATTGGCTATTGGCTGCTTCTGAGATTCGTCCCAAATGAAGCAGGTCGAGTGGCTGACTACTCTCGCGAAGGAAACATCGCCGGCTTGATAGATCGGTGGCTGTTGCCTGGAAAAATCTTTGAAGAATATTATGGGTTCGGTGACAACGAAGGATTACTGTCGACCATTCCAGCAATTGCGACAACATTGATAGGCGGGCTGGCTGGTCAGTTATTGCGAGGCAAATGGCAGGAATGGACCAAGGTCGGTGTACTGTTTGCTTTTGGATTTGTTTGCTTGCTCCTTGGCTATGGATGGTCATTGACCTTGGGTGGAACAAGCAGTCATCCGTTGCAGTCGTCGGGGTGGATTTGCCCTCTGATTAAGAACATCTGGACCAGCTCATTTGTATTGGTCACTGCTGGTTGGAGCTTATTACTACTCGCATGTTTTTACACATTGATTGATGTTTTGAAATGGCAACGTTGGTCATTCTTCTGGATCGTCATTGGTTGCAATGCGATCACGATTTATATTGTTCAAAGAATTGTCGACTTTAAAGATGTTGCACATTTTTTCATCGACGGCGTGGCACCGTTATTTGGCCACTGGCAGCAGGTTGTTTTTCTTACCGCGGTACTTTCAGTGAAATGGCTGTTGCTATTGTTCCTTTATCGAAACAAGATCTTTATGCGGTTGTAAGTCCAATACTTGCACGATCAATAACGTGAAAATGTAAATCTCTTGAATGTCGTGTGAATAAAAATGTCGCTAATGTTGGTGTTGGGCGCCGAATTCATTGAGCGCTTCCCGCATGTCCAATCGGGCTTATTCGAACACGGAGAACTTTACAAGAATTTTCACTGAGAACGTGAAGCAAGATCCTAAGTGATGATGTGAAGTCGACTATTCAAGATGATATTCAATCGTTTCGCATCATCTTCTCAACCACCAACCTTGAGGCTGGTTCGCTCAACTTGTCGTCCCGATATTATTAGAGCTTATCCGAAAAAGGGGTCTTACCCTCTCCGTTTCTCCAAAGGGTCAGACCCCTTTTCGGATAGATTCTTAGTCGAATTTACGAGCCAGACAACTACGAAACTGTTCAAGCAATTAATCCATTTCTGGTTTAAGGCTACAGTACAGCACAGGCAGAACGAGTAAGTTGACGACAGTGGCGCCAACCAAGCCAAACAGAATAACGAGTCCCATAGGGTATTCGATTTCTTGACCGGGAAGCTCGCCGCTGAGGATCAGCGGGACCAGCGCTAAACCGGTTGTCAAAGCGGTCATCAAGATCGGGGCCAAACGTTCTTCTGCGCCTCGCAAAATCAATTCGCTGGTGGAATGATTCGGTTCTTCAATCGCGAGATGGCGGTAATGGCTGATGAGCATGATTGCGTTCCGAGCTGCTATGCCTAAGACGGTCACGAACCCGACAAGTGAACCAAGCGATATGATGCCGCCGCTGGCAAAAACGCCGATTAATCCACTCGCAAGTGCGAGCGGCAAAGCGAACAAAATCAATGCTACCAGTCGCCAGCTTTCAAAGTCGATGTAAAGAATAATTGCGATTGCGAGGATCGAACCAAGTGATAGGAGAAGCAATCGCTGTCGCGAAGCTTTCGCTTCCGCATATTCGCCTAGAAACTCTGGATGATAGCCAGTTTGGAAACTAATTTGATCACGAACAGCGGCTTCGATATCGTTCGCCACAGAGGCCAAATCTCGGCCAGCGACATTGCAAGTCACGTCTAATCTTCGCGACGCACCCTCGCGCTGTATCACATTTGGAGCTGGTACGACAGTTATTGTGGCCACACTATTGAGCGGAACTTGTGCCCCCGATGGAGTGTCGATCATCAAATCGCCAAGTGTGGCTAAATCGGTTCTAAGATTCTCTTTGCCACGCACGACAACAGGAAAAATCGCTTGGTCGCGATACATCTCACCAACTTGCAACCCATTGACCAACGTCGTTACTGATTGCATCAACAGTCCGGGGGTTAAGCCGAATTGCGAAGCCGCTTCGACTTTCATATCAATCGCAATCTGCGGCACCAAAACCTGCGGTTCGACCTTCAAAGTCGTCACGCCTTCAATCGGCTTGATGACCGATTCAATTTGCGCGGCAGTCGCGCGAAGCTGGTCCAAATCAGGTCCAAATATCCGGACGACGATCGACGCGCTTGTGCCTGTGAGCACTTCTTTAATCCGCTCGGTAAGGTAAGTCAGCAGATCGCGGTACAAGCCCGGATAGCCATCAACGATCGTTTGGACTTTAGCAACCGTTTTGTCGTAATCCTGGTTGTCGTCGATGCTTATCCACAATTCTGTAAAATTCGGCCCAACAACTTCATCAGCCACTGTTGCACGCCCGATGTGCGAACCGAAATTGCGCACGCCATCAACAGCCATCAATTCTTCGCTTGCCAGCAACGTGATACGATCCATCGCGTCGATACCAATGCCAGGTTTCTCCACCCAGTGCATCAAAAAATCGGTTTCGCGAAATTTAGGCATCAGCTGTTCACCGAGTTGCGGGATTGTCGCGAGCAGGCCTGCGAAGAGGATCGCTGTAATGGCGATCGTGCCCCATTTAAATCGAAGAGCAACATTCAACCCCGATCGATAGACTGCTTTGAACATCCGCACCAGCGGACCATCAACGCTGCGACGCAATGCTGACTTTGGCAATAACATCAGCGATAATGCGGGCGTAACAGTCAGAGCAACAAACAACGACGCGACGATCGCCAAGATGTATGCGGCAGCTAAAGGCCTGAAAAAAGACCCCGCCAGACCGGTCAGAAAAAACACTGGCAAGAAGGCCAAGACAACAATAACAGTCGCGTACACAACGGCACTTCGAACTTCCATTGACGCGTCCAGCACGACCGAAAATGCGTTGCGCGGTTGGGCAAGCAGCGCATTTAACCGGAGTCGTCGCATAATATTTTCGACATCAATAAAAGCATCGTCAACGACTTCACCTAATGCAATCACCAATCCCGCCAAAACCATGGTGTTAATTGTTCCGCCGCGATAATACAACACCATGACTGCGGTCAACAGAGATAGCGGTATCGCGGTGGCGCTGATGATCGCGCATCGCCAATCGAACAAAAACAACAACAAGACGATGACGACCAGCACACAACCAAGCAGCATCGAGTGACTAAGATTGCGAAGCGCCCGTTCAATAAAGGTCGCTGGACGAAAGACAGTTGTGTCATATTCGACTGCCCCCATCGCTGGCTTCAAGGCGGCCATCGCCTGTTCAACTTTATTTGTCACTTCCAGCGTATTGGCCCAAGGTTGCTTTTCAACGATAAGAAGCAATCCGGGACGGCTGTTAATGATCGCATCACCAATCGGCGGCGTACAATCGGCGTTTTTCAATGGACTCAGGCCACCCATAGAGCGGAATACATTAAGCTGGCTAAGAAGCACGAAATTGAGAGGAAAGCTGCGAGAAAGGCAGAATGAAGAGGGAACCAACAAAATTGGATGCTCTCAAATAGGCGCTAATCTAACATTTGGATAAGATTCACTTGTTGAATTATCGTCCGCGCTGAAAGGCAGCCCACACCATGAGCGAACTGACAACGGATTCCGTACTTGCGGCCGGCGACGAGCAGCGTCATTCAATGATTGAAAACTTGCGAATCCCGGTTTCGCGATTGTTGGCAGCCATCGTCATTGTTCTAGCGATTATTTCCGTTCCGGTTGGATTCGAAAATCTATTCCACGAATCGCTTGAAATGATCGGCTATTTGCTTCTGATTATCGGCGGACTAGGTCGAATTTGGTGCTCGATCTACATCTCAGTCAAAAAAGACACGATTCTTTGTACAGACGGGCCTTATTCGATGTGCCGCAATCCGCTGTATTTTTTTTCGTTCATCGGCGTGCTCGGCGTGTTACTTGCGATGCAAAGCTTAATTCTTTGCCTGATCGGAGCCGCCCTCTTCCTGACCTATTACTATTTTGTCATTCAAAGTGAAGAACAACGTTTGCGAATCGTTTTTGGTCAAGAGTTCGCTGAGTACTGTGAAAGTACGAGTCGATTTTTTCCGACCATTTCGAAACTGCAACGAACCGAGTACTCAAACAAGACGTCACTCAGAAACATCGAACGATGCATTGGCGACGTATTCTGGTTTTTCAGCGCGATCATCTTGATCGATATCTTAGAAGCGGTTCATCACCAAGGCTACCTGATCTTGACCACTCTCCCGATTTGAACGGTTCGCATCGATCAAGCTTCCGCAACGAATACAGGAATAGAACAAGGACACATTCTGACAAAGTCCATTGCATGATGCGCTTGGACCAATGACGACGAAAACGCCTCGCTAGGCGGCAGACGTTTGGTAGGCGTCGAGAATAATTTCCGTCACACTGACCAATTGATCTAAGCGGAATGGTTTGTAAAGGATCGCCTTTGGATGCAGTCCTGCTTGTCGGGCCTTGACGATTGAATGACCTGGGTCGTAACCGAAACCAGTCATGAGAACCATCGGTACAGGACTGATAAAGCTTTGCAATCGCATCATCAATTGAAAACCGGAAAAATCGGGTAGTCGAATGTCTGAGATGATCACGTCGTACATTTCGCCTTCGCCACAGTTGCGAACCATTAAAACGGCCTCCTCTCCCTGCTGCGCCGTCTCGACAATACAGCCGTAACGTTCTAGCAAAGCATGGGCGTCGTTGCGAACTTGTTCATCAGCATCGACAACCAAAATGCGACGACCGCGAAATTTCTGATGCTGAACCGCGTTGCAGCCCGGTGGGGTGGCTTCGGCAGGTGCGAGCGATTCACCGATTCGATGGATCGACCGTTTAACCTCACGAGCACGCTTCAGAATCCGCTGCAACCGACCAACGACTGCGACATCATGACCAATATACTTCTCCATTACGTGAACCGCATTGAGCAAGATGTCGTCGATTGGTAGCGCGACCGCCGAATGAATCGCTTCGCAACTCTGTTGGGCGGCAGTGTTGCCTTGAGCAACCAGCAACTCCAAAGTATTAAGAGCCACTGCGACATCGCGGGCAAAGATCTCCAAGAATTGTCGATCGCTTGCATTGAAGGCCCCGACCTTTGGGCTTTCGACGTTGATTGTGCCGATCAATTGGTCGTGAAGCATGATCGGTACGGTCAGAGAGCTGCGAGCGCCTTCGAAACCTTGCAAGTAAAGCATGTCGCTCATTGTGTCCTCGCAAAGATAGCTTCGCCCGCTCGCCGCAACGTAGCCAGTTACGCCATTGCCCTGCGGACTGGCCATCAGACGTCGATCAGCGGCGTCTTGGTCAATTCCGACCGAAAGCAGTGGGATCAGCGTTCCGCTGGCTTGCTCCAGCAGTCGAATCTCGATTATTTCGACATCCAGCAAATCCCGCGTGTAATGACGAATGTTATCCTTCAGCAATTCGATGCGTTGCTCGACATCCATCGCGAAGATTTCGTCCGGCTTCAGATCAGTCAACTGCGAGCCGGCTTGATGAATTGCAGCCAGTTTTTGTTGCTGTAGAACTTCCGCCGTCACGTCGCTCAACGTCACTATCAAATACTTTGTTCCAGCTCCATTTCCAGCAACGCACTGCGGCGATGGCATCGAATAAAGCTGGTAGTACTTACCACTTTTGCATTGCAACGTGCAATTGGATGAACGATCGGTTGCCAAAGAAGTTTGCAGTGGACAAAGATCTGGCCCGATAATCTCCGGAAAGTTAAGCCCTTCGTAGAGCGGCCGACCAAGCAAGGTTTCTTCATCGAACCAATTTGCGAATTGTCGGTTTACCCACAAGATTGACAGTTGATCGTCAACGATTGCAACGCCGTCCGGTAGGCAATCCAAGATTGCCTCGCGAGTTACTTCTATATCTTGCCGCCCCGCCACTTTATTTACCCCAGAAAAAGCAATTGCCTAATTGTACTAAAAGCCCAAGGTAGCTCGTCTTGTTATGTTTCTCAAAGCCGCTATTCGGCCTACTCTTAGTCACGAATCTCAGTTCGCCATATCCTTCGTGCAGCATCCTTCATGCACATTGCCCAGCCCAACAAAAACCGCCAGCAATGAAAAGTCGTCTGCCATTTGCCTTTTCAATCGCTGCCATTTTCGGAAAGAACCTGTTAATGCTTTCGGCCTTCGCGGCTTACCTTCTTCAACGCTCCAAAAAATTTGCGTTATGTTAGTCGTTAAGCGAATCAGCTTGCAGTCTGAAATGTTTCGCTTCCAATTCGCCAAAACAATCATAGGAGCGGACTTGCAGGCTAGCAATTCGCAAGGTTGGCATTTTGTTAGGCCTTTTGATTCGATGACGCGTCAGTTCGTGATCTTAAAATTCGATTTGTATGTATTGCTACTTGCATAACATCGCTATCAAGCCGGTGCATCTACTTGCTTAAGTAAAACTATAAGCCTGTAAGATCAATCTACGGAGCCGGCAACGCTTTAGACTTCAGCAGCCTTCCGGATCGTTATTCGACTCGCTTCGGTTTACGGACGCTGCCAGACTCGTTCATCAACCTGGTCACTTGCCAGACAAAAAAGGTTATTATGTTTTGCGGTTCTTGACAGTTTGCAATTTTCGCTTGGATGTGCGGATGAATTTTGCATCGAATCTTTAAGGGATGCAGCAATATCGAACGCCAATCGCCACAACGACTCACGGTCCCGAGTCATATAACTCTAATTTTCTAACTCTAATGTTCGAGTTTCTCCCTCCAAGCAGTGCCGTCTTTGCGTGATGACGAACTGGCGGCGAATTGAGGTTAACTCGGAAATAATTGCAACGGCAACCCTTACGAGACGAACCGTTAGGCCTCGGACGCGAAATTTTTTGATTAATTCAGACTGCCAAAATCGTCAAAATCGTTAGTGAACAGAGGAATACCGACGGCCATTTTGGTAATTTGGAAAATTTGCGTAAAATTTCCGGTGCGTCACTTCCAACTTAAAGCCTTCGAGATAAACTTTCCGCATGGTCGCCCGGAACTTAGCGTGCAAACACAATTTGCGGCAAGCCGTATGGCACTTTTAGTTTTGAGTATGTATGCGAAGTGCCTGTTTTTTGGCCTCGCAATTGTGTTTTTTGGCTTTTGATGTGGCCAGTCGGGCCCATCGTTTTACTCTTTTGAGGAGACAGCAATGAAGTTGCGTCCAGCGTTTTTCTTTGGGCTTTTCGCTATGCTTGGCGTCAGTCCGCTTGTTGCACAGGACTGCGGTTGCAGTTCAGCAGCACCTGTAATGGCTTCCAGTTCATGCGATTCTTGTGGCTCATCCGCCTCAGCAATGACGTCGAGCGGCGGTTGTGGTCCATCAATCAGCTACGTTGAAAAAACCGTTATGGTTCCAACGCAGACGACTGAAACCCGCACGGTCAACAAGACCATGTACAAAGCGGAAGAGCGAACTCGCACCTACACGGTGAGCAAGCAAGTTCCTTCGGTCGAAACCAAGACCAGCGAATACACTGTAATGGTTCCTAAGACCAGCACGAAGACTGAGACCTATTCGGTAACAGTTCCCGCAACAACTCAAGTTGAAGAGTCTTATCAAGTAAGCGTTCCACGAACAGTAACGGAAGAAATTCCTTACACTGTTTCGGTTGTTACCTACAGCGACCAGACTCAAGAGTATACCGTTTCGGTTCCAAAGACCGTTCAAGAAACCGTTGACTACACCGTCATGGTTCCTAGCTACTCGACCGTTGAAGTTCCTTACACCGTCATGGTTCGTTCGGTCGTTCAAGAACAAGTTCCTTACACAGTAACTGTACCTGTAGTCACTCAGGAACAAGTTCCTTACACCGTCATGGTGCCAAGCTATACCACTGAGGAAGTTCCTTACACTGTTCAAGTACCGGTCTACAGCGATGTAGAGCAATCGTACACAGTGAAAGTTCCTTACACCGAAACCATGACCGCTTCGCGTTCGGTTTGCCAACGCGTCCCTGTCACCACTAGCCGAACCGTGTGTAAAGACATGGGCAGCTACCAAACAGTGATGGAAGAAGTTCCTGTTGCCAGCTCGTGCAGCGTCAGCAGCTCGTGTGGTTGCGCCGCTCCAGTATCAAGCTGTGGTTGCGGAACTCCAGCTTGCGGCGGCGGTTGTGGTGCTGCTAGCTCGTGTGCACCTGCTACCAAGACTGTTTGCAAGAAGGTTTGGGTTCCTAACGTTGTAACGGAAGAAGTTCCTGTTACCACCTACACCACTCAAATGGTTGAACAGCCTTACACCTACAACGTTACCAAGTACAACGACGAAGTTCGTACCCGTACTGTCAAGCAAGTAAGCTACAGCACCGAAACACGCACCCGTAGCGTTCAAAAGTGCACCATGACTGCTGAGCAACGTATGCGTACTGTCAACAAGTGCAGCTACAGCACCGAGCAACGCATGCGAACCGTTAACAAAGTTGTTTGCACACCTGAAACCCGCACTCGTAGCGTTCAGAAGTGCACCATGACTCCTGAAACTCGCCAACGAACTGTTAGCAAGTGCGTTATGACTACCGAAACTCGTACCCGTACGATCAAGGTTCCTAGCACATCGCAAGAAACCCGTACTCGTACTTCGTCGAAGGTTGTTTACGACACCGAGACCAAGACCCGTATGGTTTCCAAGACCAGCTACAGCACTGAAGAGCGAACTCGCGAAGTTAGCTACACCGAAATGGTTCCAGAAACCCGAACCAATACCTACAACGTTACCACCTACCAAACCGTTAGCGAAGAAAAGACCGATACGTACACCGTTCAGGTCCCTTACACCGTTAGCGAAGAAGTAACCGTCAACGTTTGCAAGATGATGCCATCGACCGTTACCGTGCCTGTCACGACCTGCGGCTCAGTGTCAGGTTCGTCGATGATCAGCGGCAGTGCTTGTGGTTCAGCTTCGGCTGGCTGCGGTTGCAGTGCACCAGCACCAGCGGCTTCAAGCTGCGGTTGCGGATCGTAATCGACTGATTCTCTGTATTAAAAGTCTGCTCGCTTACCGGCGAGCATGGCAAAATCAAAGCTGGCCCGATGGCAAACTGCCGTTGGGCCAGCTTTTTTTGTTGAACGCACATCGCAAATCGTCAATCGAATCCAACTGGCTGACAGAGCACTAGACTAAACAGGGGTGCGGCGATCATGATAGAACGCTATGGAAGCGGAACAATCAAGAATTCAAGCGGATCTTCGCGGGCAAATCGATGGCGATGTGCTGTGCGATGATTTTCATCGTAGCTTGTATGCATCAGACGCAAGCCTCTATGAGCTGATGCCAACGGCGATTGTTCGCCCTCGTCATAGCGGCGATGTTGAACGATGTGTTCGTTACGCTGCTGAAAACCAGTTGACTATTTTTCCTCGTGGCGGTGGAACCGGACTGGCTGGTCAATCGCTTGGCCGAGGTTTGATCCTCGACTTTTCTCGTTATATGCGCCGGCTAATGGCAGTCGATGTTGATGCTCAAAGCATCCGCGTCCAACCCGGAATGGTTCTGGCGGAGCTCAATCGTTCACTCGCCAAAAGCGGTCTGATTTTTGGCCCTGATCCGGCAGCGCGGGCCGTTACAACGATGGGAAGTGTGATTGCAGTTGACGCTCAGGGCAGCCATTTCCCTCGATATGGTTCAGCCGGCGATTGTGTTAGCTCGCTTGAAGCGGTCATTGCGACCGGTGAATCAGTGACACTCTCTCGTCGTGCTTGGCAAGGCGTTGCCAGCCCACGCGGCATGCTCCAAGCGATCACTTCTGAAATTGGACAACTGCTCGACAAGAGTCAACCGATCTTGCAAAAACCGCTGTGGGACAAATCGTTACGAGGGACGGGATTTCGGCTGGAGAAATGTATCAATGAAAGTTGGGTTGATCTGGCTCGACTGCAAAGCGGAGCGGAAGGGACACTGGCCGTCATCACCGAAGCCACGTTGCGAGTTGAACGCATTCCAGCTTTTCGCGGCGTCGTACTGTTGTTCTTTGATCGGATGGAGTCCGCCGCCAAGTGCGCTGCTGATATCGCCGCGATGAAAACGATCGCCGCTTGCGACCTAATGGATCGACGTCTGATCGAGTTGGCTCGTGAGACAGATTCGCGCTACGATCGATATCTTCATCGTGGAAGCGAAGCGATGTTACTGGTCGAATGCCAGGGGGAAGAAGCCAGCGAAGTCCGCAACAAGCTCGCCGCAATCGTCGCCAAAACACAAAGAAAATACCCAAGCATGGTCGCCTCTAGAGTGACCAGCGATTCAGCTGAACGCGACTTCTTATGGCGACTTTGTCGGCGTGTGATTCAACGCTTGTATCGCGTCAAGGGCGCCGATCGACCTGTGCCAGGGATTGAAGATATTTGCGTCCCGACCGATCGATTGGCTGAGTTCTTGCTGACCGTGCAGAACATTTTCAAATCGTATCGAATCACAGCCACGGTCTTCGCTCACGCAGCTCACGGGCATCTGCACATTCGACCATTCATCGATCTTAGCGACGCAAGTCAGCGAAGCTTGTTCGATGATCTGGCGCGGGAGATCTACGAGACAGTAATCCAGATGCGTGGCACGGTTGCCGGTGAAACGTCATTTGGGCTGTCACGTTCATGGCTTGCTCGTCAGCAACTTGGTGATCGGTATCCAATCCACCGTCGTATCAAAGAGCTCTTTGATCCGACTAACCTATTCAATCCAGGCAAGCTGATTGGCGACAACCCACAACGACTGACTGACAACTTGCGTAAGACGTTGCAGGTTTCTGAATCCACCTTGAGGCAAGGTCGTGCCGAAGATGCTGCTACGCGTACTGCTCGTCTACGCGCGTTACGTAAGCTGGACAAGAAACGCAGCAGCAACGCAGTCGTTGTCAAGACAACTGACGCGAACGCAAACGGCAGTCCTAGAGTCCCGGGGCAGGACTCTGATGCGATCACAGAAGTTATCAACCCACGTGAAACCCAACTGCCGATTCTCGATTGGCAGGGACTGGGCGAAATCGCGGAAGTCGCTAACGCATGTAACGGATGTGGACGCTGTCGGACGACTGCGGACAACGAACGAATGTGCCCGATGTTTCGGTTGCACGCCGGCGAAGAAGCTTCGCCTCGCGCAAAGGCTAATTTGACGCGAGCTTGGTTGGCCAACGAACTGCCAAAGCAAGCGATTGCTGCGACCCAAATGAAAGAGATCGCCGACCTATGTTTTCACTGCCACCAATGCCGCATAGATTGCCCGGCAAGCGTTGATGTCCCGCGAATGATGACGGAGATCAAAGCCCAATATGTGGCTGCAAACGGTTTGAACTTCAGCGACCAAGTTCTTTCGCGATTGGATCGAGTGGCCAGTCTCGCAAATCGTTTTCCAAAAACTGCTAATTGGGCCTTAGAGAATCGTTGGTGCCGATGGATTTTTGAAAAGTTGACTGGCATCGCGTCCAGCCGAAAGCTTCCGTCAATCGCCAATCAAACCTTCGTTCGCTGGGCAACGAAACGGAGAATCACTCGCACGACACGCACTGGCGGACGCAAAGTATTGCTCTTTGCCGACCAGTACATTAACTGGCACAATCCGCTGCTAGGTATTGCTGCTGTCGAAATTCTACAGCGCAATCGAACCGAAGTTTATGTCCCGCCTTTTTCACTCAATTCGTACATGGCCAAGATCGTCATGGGTGATGTGGAACGAGCTCGTAAGTTGCTGGCTCCGCAAATTCAACAGCTTGCCGAAGCTATCCGGATGGGCTACCAGATTGTGGGTATTGAACCTTCTACAGTGCTTTGCCTGACGCGTGAATATCCATTTTTATTCGATACCGAAGAAGCTCACTTGATCGCTCAAAACACGACCGAGATTGGACGGTACTTGTGGGACATGCACCAGCTCAACGAATTAGATTTAGGACTCTCGCCGTTGCCTCTGAGCGTTATGTATCACTTACCATGCCACCTTCGAGCGATTGACCCGGACCAGCCGGGATTGCAACTATTAAAACTTATACCAGCCTTACAAGTCTTTGAAGCAGACGCGGGTTGCAGTGGCATGGCGGGTACGTTTGGTTTGAAGCGTGATAACTTTCGAACAAGTCTCCGCATTGGCTGGCCGTTGATCGGTAAAATGCAAAGCTCGCCGGTACAAATTGGATCGACCGAGTGTTCAACCTGTAAGCTGCAAATGGAGCAAGCGGTCGAGCAGCCGACGATCCCACCAATTGCCTTGCTAGCATACTCTTATGGATTGCTGCCGCAGGTTGGTGACTGGATCAATCGCCGCAATTACGGGCTAACGGTACTGTAACGTAAATTCCTCACTGACAATTTCAAATCATGAAAATTATTGACCAACGGCATAGGTTCCACTGGACTCTAACGCTGCTTATTTGCCTTTGCCAATCTTCATTGGCGACAAAATTCGCAGCTGGCCAACCGATTTCAGATGCATCTGCGAGCGTGCTCGAAACCTCCGAGAATCGATTCCTTTCCAACGTTCGACAAATTATTTTCGAAGGTGCGAGAAGCGGTGAAGGCTACTACAGCCAAGACGGCAGCCAGCTAGTTTTTCAGAGCGAGCGCGAGGCGAGCAATCCGTTCTATCAAATCTATCTGCAAGATCTACAGACGGGTGATATAACTCGCGTGTCCCCGGGTTTCGGCAAGACGACTTGCGGTTGGATTCATCCTGATGGCTTACATGTAATGTATGCATCCACGCAATTTGATCCAGAGATTCTTGACAAGCAGAAAAGCGAAATCGAATTTCGTGCTAGCGGCCAAACGCGTCGCTACTCTTGGGATTATGACCCACAATTTGATTTGGTCATGTGGAATCGAGAAAGCGGTCAGTATGAACAGCTGACCCGCGCACTGGGCTATGACGCTGAAGGAGCCATCTCACCCGACGGTCAACAAATTGTCTTTGCTTCAAATCGGCGGGCGTATGAAGGGACACTTAACGATCACGAAAATGAGCTCTTCAAAATCGATCCTTCATCTGCGATGGACATCTATCTCATGGATATCGATGGAAGCAATGTTCGACGTTTGACTGACACAATCGGCTACGACGGCGGACCGTTTTTTTCCCCCGACGGGTCAAGAATCTGCTGGCGACGTTTTAACGAAGATGGTGCGACAGCGGAAATCTACACGATGGCCAACGACGGAAGCGACCAACGAAGAATTACATCATTAGGCGTGATGAGCTGGGCACCTTACTATCACCCGAGCGGTGACTATTTGATATTCACCACCAACGTCAATGGATTCGCGAATTTTGAATTGTACGCCGTAGACGCAGCGGGGAAACACGAACCGGTTCGCGTAACGACTACCGATGGATTTGATGGCTTGCCAGTCTTCACGCCTGATGGCAATGCGTTGACTTGGTCTACAACTCGGACAGCATCAAAGAAGTCACAATTGTTTACTGCGACTTGGAATGATTCGGCCATGCGTTCAGAGCTTGGTTTAAGCGAGCCGGCTAAAACAACGTTGCCCGATGCGAATGCGTTGCTGACAAAAAATGCCAATGTCTCTGCCAAACAAAACGCGGCTGCCGCGCGGTCGTCGTTTGACGCTGCGGACATCGGTCGCCATATCGATTATCTATGCCGCCCGGAGCTTGGTGGTCGTTTAACCGGCACCGCTGGCGAAAAAGCTGCCAGCGCTTATGTCGCTGCTTACATGGAACAGCTTGGGCTTGAGAAAGTTCAACTTGCAGGCAGTCCGGAAACCAGCTTTGTCCAGAAATTTCCTTTCGTCTCGCGGATAGAGATAGGAAAGAACAACGAACTGCGCTGGGGCACAAAGACCTACGAAGTCGATAAACAATGGAGACCGCTGGCGTTGACTAGCGACACGGAGATACAAGACACGCCGATCGTTTTCGCAGGCTACGGAATCGTTACGCCGAGCGCTACTTCGGATACCAATACGAATTCGGAAAGCGAAAGTGCGCTGGACACTTCTGAGTACGACTCGTATGTGCACTTAGACGTCCAAGGCAAATGGGTCATGGTTTTTCGCCAAATGCCAATGGACATTTCAACTCAGCGACGCGGTTATTTATCTCGCTTCAGTTCACTGCGATATAAGGCGATGATCGCCAGAGAACGTGGCGCCGTCGGAATCATTTTTGTCAGCGGACCGACCAGTCAAGCTCGTTCTGAGTTGGTTTCACTATCGACCGATGGATCGCTTTCAGGCAGCCAAATTGCTGCCATCAGCATTCAAGACAGCTTGGCCGAAGAATGGCTCTCCGCGAGCGGTAAGAGTTTGCAAAAACTGCAATCCGCGTTGGATGCAGGCGACATGCAAATGGGTTTTGAACTGAACGAGGTAAAACTTGCTGCGAAAATCGATGTTGATCCTGTCGAAGCATTCGGTCAAAACACGCTCGGACTTTTATCATGCGGCAATCCTGATGCATCAACCATTATTGTCGGCGCCCACATCGACCATTTGGGCGCTCAAGCAGGCAATAATTCATTGGCAAAAGAAGAGGAAAAGAACCAGGTACACCGCGGCGCCGACGACAACGCTTCTGGCGTCGCTGGCATGTTAGAAATTGCCGAATACTTAAGCACTCAAGTCAACAAGCAGGGAGCGAAACTGAAAGCCAACATTCTTTTCGCGGCGTGGAGCGGCGAGGAACTTGGTCTGCTCGGTTCCGCTTACTTCATAGATAATCTACCAACGATTCTGGTCGACGAAGTTGACCCGCATGCGGCGCTCCATTTCAATGCAAATTCCGAAGAGAAAGTTGCACGCAAGATCGCTGCTAACATCAATCTCGATATGATTGGACGCTTACGCGACAATCTTGTATTGCAAGGGACTGGTTCTTCACCCATTTGGCGATCAGAAATAGAGAAGCGAAACAGCATCGTTGGATTGTCCCTCATCCTCCAAGACGACAGCTACCTGCCTACCGATGCAAGCACGTTTTACATCGCTGGCGTGCCTGTCTTGTCAGCTTTCACTGGTCAACATAGTGAATACCATACGCCTCGCGATGTCCCCGAGTTGATCAATTTTGAAGGCGCTGCGCGAACTGCTCAGTTGCTCGGATTGATCACTCGATCGCTTGCTCTCAGCGGCGAAGTCCCGGAATACAAGCAACAAGATGCACCGGAGAATTCTGGAACGCGAGTTAATCTGACTGCTTACCTTGGTTCGATCCCTGACTACGCGGCTGGTGATATTAAGGGAGTCAAGCTGTCAGGTGTTTCCGAAGGTGGTCCGGCTCAAAAAGCGGGCGTGAAACCGAACGATATCATCGTTGAGCTAGCCAGCCGCAAGATCACCAATATATACGATTATACTTATGCCATCGAAGCTCTCAAAATTGGCGAACCCACAGAAATAGTTGTCCAGCGAGGTGACCAAGAACTGCGATTACCGATCACTCCCGCATCGCGGCAGTAGTTCAATTGACTTCGCCATTTGTAATTCGCTAGCCCAAGCCGGCCAGTTCGGTTGCTCGCAGGACTCGTTTGAGGGCGATCATAAACGCTGCGGTACGTAGCGGTACTTTTTCCTCGCTGGCGAGAGACCACACGTTTTCGAAAGCCGCCGACAAAACACGATCGAGCTCTTGTCGCACGCGATCCAACGTCCAGCGATAGTGCTGACGATTCTGAACCCATTCGAAATAGCTCACCGTAACTCCGCCAGCATTGGCGAGAATGTCTGGGAGGATTGTCACTCCGCGGCTCGAAAGAATCGCGTCAGCTTCGGGCGAAATTGGACCGTTGGCGGCTTCGATGATCGTCTTCGCTTTAACACGACTCACATTGTCCATGGTGATCACGTCGCCTAAAGCGGCAGGTATCAGCATATCAACATCCATTTCCAACAACATTTCAGCCGGCTTGTGTTCAGCATGTGGATAGCCTTGCAGTCCGCCACTATGGTTGATGGTATATCGCAGCACGTCGTTAATGTTTAAGCCTTCTTTTCGATAGTAGGTCCCACTCACATCGCTGATCGCAATGATCGGGAATTCCGACTCGCTGAGAAATTTTGCGGCGTGTGAACCGACGTTTCCAAAACCTTGAATTGCAACTTTGCAGCTTTTGCTTTGCAGATTCATTCGTTTAGTAAATTTAAGAGCAAGGATACCGACACCACGCCCGGTTGCTTCTTCGCGTCCCGTTGCTCCGTACTCTTCGACAGGCTTTCCAGTAATTACGGCTGGATTGAAGCCGTGATACTTTTCCCACTGGTTACGAAACCACGACATCACTTCGTGGTTGGTGCCCATGTCCGGCGCAGGGATATCCGTATCTGGACCAACGATGTCATGCAAATTGTCGACGAACGCTCGCGTGATCCGCTCGATCTCCTTGCGTGAATATTTTTTTGGATCGACCGCAACACCCCCTTTCGCGCCACCATAAGGCAGATCGACAACAGCGGTTTTCCACGTCATCAGCGCTGCCAGTGCTCGAACTTCATCTAGATCAACAGCTGGGTGGTAGCGTAAACCGCCTTTCATCGGACCACGAGCATTATCGTGTTGAACACGGTAGCCGGTCAGCGTCGCATGTTCGCCGTTGTCACGTGTAAAACTGACTTCGACAGAGACCTCCCGTCGAGGCGTCAGCAATTTGGTCCGAGCCCATTGCGGCATATTCAGCTGGTCAGCCGCTTGATTGAAGTAAAAAGTTGTTGCTTCGGATGCCTTCATTTCGTCGTTTCTTTATATTCAAATAGATCAGTAACAGCCGCGGGTTCTGCTCGTTAGAACTCCCTGGCCTTGATATTTCCCTATCGTGCCGTTCAACGGCAATCTAGTTATAATAGACACTCTAGCAATTCGGTATGGCGGGCAAGACCTACCAAATATCGATACGGCAGATAGTTTTTGTCAAAGTATGTTGAACGATTGACGGACATTGGAATTTAGTGAAGGCTTGAGGAATGGTTGTCACCGCTGTTCAGTTTTGGCAGCGAATTGAATCGTCAGGCTTGGCTAATCCTGAGACAGTTCGTCAGATGGCAGCAACGATGGCTGGCGATCTGCCAGCAGACCGGATGACCGACACACTTTCGGTCGCCAAATGGTTGATTGAGAAAAATCATCTGACCAAATATCAAGCCCGAGTGTTGCTGGACGAGGTTACCGGCCCCCTGCGTTGTGGTGGGTATTTGGTTCGCCAGCCATTGCGCGATCAATCTTTACCAAACTGGTATCTCGCCAATCCAGATGGAGGAACGGACGAGTTTTGGTTGCTGGCCATTTCCGAACAAGAACTTGGCCAGCCGGCGATGCAAACCAATCCGCCAGGCATCAGCCTTGCACGCCAACATGCAAAGATTCGTGATGAGCTTTTGTGTGCGTTGACTGATGCCCAAATCAGCGATTCTTTCCTTTGCGTAGCGTCGAGTGTTCCGATCGGCAATTCTCTCCAGTCAACAATTGCTGGCTCAGTAGTTCCCTATTCAACGGCCAAAGCGATCATCATCCAAACCGCGATGGCGATCGACCGTTTGCATAGCGTCAACATGGTTCATGGTGACCTCGGCATGCATTGCATCTATTGGGACGGCGAGCAGCAAGTCACTTTGCTCCGCGATCCGTTATTCTTGCCTGCTAATCCATTGCTCGATCCCAATCGGATTGGTGCACTACAAGCAGAGCCGTCTCGACGTTTGGCTTATGCGGCTCCTGAATTTACAACGCCAGGTCAGCAACCTACGACGCAGAGCGATTTATACGCGCTTGGTTGTTTGTGGTTTGAGCTGCTCACAGGCCGGACATACGTGCGTTCGACTAGCGACGCCCAGCTTGTCAACGCAGTGCTGAAGGCCAAATGTGAAACAATTCAAGTCAGCGGCTGGAACCATCGATTGCAACGTGTGCTATTGCATCTGCTAGCCAAAAACCCTACCAGCAGATTTCAAACGGTCCGACAATTCTTACACGCATTGCAAGTCGCTGAGCCCAAGCAAGTCGGTAATACACCGCCAGCCGCGCCGCCAGAAATTCCGGCATCTGCAGCGATGGTCAAAAGCCAACCGCCTGCAAACACTAAAGTCATTGAATCAGCAACCAAAGCTTCGCCTAAGGCGACAACGATCTCCTCAAAAACTGCGAAGGAACCTAACGTCAAAGCCGTGACCGATGTTGCTGCGCCTGCGTCACCCGCCAAATCTCCAGCACCGGCGAGCGCTGTTGCTTCGCAAACAAAAGTAACGGATTCAACAAAGCCTTCGCCGCCAGCCGCCCAAAGCGGACCATGGAAAACTAGCAAAAAATCAGTTGTAGCTGCGACGACCACTGAACCGAAGCCGCCTGCCAGCGAGGATGTGCCGGTTGCTCAGCCAATAAGCAAACCGAAGCGAGCCGTCGCAGCTTCTACACCAAAGCCAATTGAATCCAGCTTGCCAACACCGCCAGTCGTAAAGCCAAACAAGGCAACATCACCACCGATCAATCCCGACCAACCGATTGTTACCGCGCCAAAGGTTGACACTGGCCCGACAGCAGCGTCGGCGATTGCGCAAATCGATGCACCGGAGACGAAGCTGCTTGAAACCAATCCGCTTGCAGCCGGCTCTGCGCCAATCAAACAAACAGCCGCGAAACCAGAAAAACCGCCGAACCAAACCAAACCCACAATTGACCTCGGCGCCACGACGAGCCGTAGGTCGGTCGCCAGCAGCGTCAATCGTCGCAAACAGAAACCAGTTTGGGTCATGCCTGCGATGGCCACGATTGCTGTCGGTGTACTGGCCGCAGTCGCTTTCCTGTTAATGCCGCGCCAGCCATTTCAGCCGTCGCCGAAACAATCCGATCTTTCAAGCAATCCAGTCCCGACGGAAAAGGTTGTCACACCAATCATTCCCGAGCGGATAGATCCGGTCGCAGAACAGTTTAACGTAGTCGCGGACGATGGCGAAACCTTATGGGCACCGCCACATGTTCCCGATCCAATCTCGCTGCAAATGTTACCGCCTGGATTGCAAGGCTTGCTCCATTGCAACATGGAACGAATTCGGAAACAAGAACGATACACGGAACTCAACGAGTTGCTCCAAACAAGCTACCAATCGCTCGTCAACTTGCTTGAGCAATTGAACCCGTTTGGGTTGGATCAAACCAAAATGCTGACGGTTGCGATCTATCCAAACGATGCCAGTGAGTGGCCTGATCTTGTTGTGCGTTCGGATTCCACCAAACCACAACCGGTCGACCAAGTGATGGCAAAATTTGGTTTCGCAACACCACCTGTCGTCGCGAGCTTTGGCAATCTCAGCGTCGTGCAAAACTCCGATTCGAAATTGGGGGCCGTGGCAATCATCACTGACGTCGAGAACCAATTGACTCAGTCGATCGTCGTCGGAAAACCGGACCTTATTCGTCAGATGATCGAAATGGAAGGCGGCATTGCTCCGCTTACTCGACAGCTCGAAACGCTTCGACAGCGGACCAGCCTGCAGAACGATCTAACGTATATGTCGACAACCAGTCTTTTGCTCAGTAGTGGCCGCGGTATGCTGGCCAATTCTCTGCCGGCGTTGTTGCCATATTTGCGATTGAAGATGCGGGAAGACGTTGCCGCGCTTTCGCTAACAACCAACATTGACGACGCATGGTATGGCGAACTTCGGATTGCCGGCAAGGATGAACAGATTGCACCGCAGCTTCAAAATGAGTTGCGTTCTGTTTTCGAAAGCTTGCCTAGTGATGCAGAGTCGCAACTAATTGCTCAGCCCGCTGATGCTTATTGGGCCAAGCTCGCCATTCGATTACCGCAGCAATTGCGAAGCTGGAAAACTTACCTTCGCACCGGAATTGAAGAGGGAGCAAACGTAGCAAATTTTTATCTTCCCAAAACGGGTGCTACGAACTTGACGCTAGCTAGCTGGATGTCGCTACGTCAACCCGCGCGTAACAATAGTAGCGTCGCAGTGGCAACTCCATCGAGCAATGTAACCGCGCTGACCATCGACCAAGTGTTGGATTTGCCGCTTGATATCGCTTTTGATCAGGAATCTTTAGAATCGTCTGCCAAAGCGATCATTGCAGAATTCAACTCGAGCCAAAAAAATCCTGCGTTTAGTGTTTCGATCGAAATCAATGGTGGTGCGTTGGAAAAAGACGGCATTACTCGCAACCAGCAGATTCGCGATTTCAAACACAGCGGATCAAAGCTTCGCGATGTCCTGCTCGATTTAGTTCGAAAGGGCAATCCAGTGACGACAGTCCAAAAGCCAACCGAGACTGACCAGAAGCTGGTATGGGTTATCAAAGACGCTGACAAACGCGTGATTGAAATTACGACAAGGACCGCAGCCACGACCACAAAGCAAACTCTGCCAGCGATCTTCACGACTGATTAGTGGATATCCCAGCAAGCGACGCTTGGCCTAAGCGTAAAATACGCAATTCACGGAGGCTGGCTGCTTCATCGCTTGGTTATCGTGATTCCTTACAAAGTGGAATCTTCTCGGTTTCGGTTGCCGACCCATAAAATAACAAAAAGCAAACTGGAAAAAGTCAGAAATGCAGCGACAAAACCCAACCCAGCTCGACCGCCGCCGACCCAGTACAGCAACATCCCCATGATGCCCGCTTCGGCAGCCATCAACAATGACCAAGGTTTGTTCATGACCTCGGAAAATGAATCGCTGCTTCGTAAGGTTGAATCTTCGACAAGAGCCTCGTCGTCAACGTTGCTGGCAGTGATTTCTGAAAGCAGTTCACGAGCTTCGTCAAACGCATTTTCGTGGACCAACACCTTCACGCCGCCTGGTCCTCCAGCTTGAAAATTGGCCGTAAATCCGCCGACCGCCCGGGCCTCTATACCATGCTCATTTAAAATGTTGACTAACTCTTGAGCTTCGATTTCGTTCCGCAATGTTGCGATCGTTTTCAACGTGTCCTGGTCAGCGTTGATCATCATTGAATCCTTTTATTATTATCTTCTTCATCGGTAGAGCGGTCTCTCCGAGACTGATATCAAACAAGCTTCGTTCTTTCGTGGGTAACTTCGATCGCCCGAATCATCGCTTTGGCCTTGTTGACAGTCTCTTGGTATTCCGATTCCGGATCGCTATCGGCAACAATTCCCGCACCGGCTTGAACGTAGACTTTATCATCACAAAAAACCATCGTTCGTAAGGCAATGCACGTATCGGTATTTCCGCGATAATCAATGTAACCTACGGCGCCGCCGTACGGTCCGCGCTTAGTCGGTTCGATCTGATCGATGATTTCCATCGCGCGAATCTTGGGCGCTCCGCTGACAGTGCCCGCTGGTAAAGCGGATTTGAAGGCATCCATGTAGGTCTTGTTTTCAGCAAGCTGGCCATGGACGGTCGAAGAGATATGCATGACGTGAGAATAGTGTTCGACACACATCACATCTGTTAGTTCGACGGTTCCAAGTTTGGCGATGCGTCCCACATCATTTCGCCCTAAGTCGACCAACATTACATGTTCGGCCCGCTCCTTTGGATCTTGCAGCAGTTCCGCAGATAATCGCCGATCGTCGGCTTCGTTCTCACCACGACGTCGCGTCCCTGCCAGCGGACGGACGGTGACCACGTTGTCTTGAACACGGCACATGACCTCAGGCGACGCACCGACCAGCACGGCGTGTTTGGTCCGAAGAAAGAACATAAACGGACTGGGATTGATAACTCGCAGCGAGCGATAGACTTCAAAGGGATCGATCTTCAGATCGACATGGAATCTTTGCGAGATGACCACTTGAAAGATATCGCCAGCCCGGATGAACTCGGTGCACTCCTGAACTGCTTGACAGAAGTCGGCCTTTGAAAAGTTCGATTCGACCTTCAGCTCGCTCTGATCTGGATAAACGAAATCGAGCAGCGATTCGTTACGCAAAGGTCGCTTCAGCTTTTCAACGACTTTATCGATCGCCTGCTGAGCGTGCTCGTAAGCTTGCTGAGGATTCGAAAAGTTTTTCTTTTTGGCCAGATGGACAACAAAAAGCGTTTTGTTGACGTTGTCGAAGATGAGGATCGTATTATAAAAGCCGAAATCTAAATCGGGCAACTTTCTGTCGTCTAGAGGAACCGCTGGTAACTTTTCGACGTATCGAATCACATCGTAACCGGCAAAACCAATCGCACCGCCGAGAAAGGGTGGCAAGCCCGAAAGTTCAGCCACGGTTGGATTTCCGACAGTCGTCCGCAACAATTCCAGCGGATCATTACATTGCTGGACCACAGTTTGGCCCTGAGAATCAGTTTGCTCGACCCGCTGCCCCCAGGCACGAAGATTTTCTTGAGGATCAACAGCCACAAATGAATATCGACCAACCCGCTCCTGGCCCACGACGCTTTCAAAAAGACAGCCAGCACTTTGGCCATCGTCCAGCAATCGAAACGCTGTAACTGGTGTCAAGGTGTCCGACAGCAATTGTCGATAAACCGGAACAAGTTCGAATTGGCTGGCCAATTCGCAAAATTGATTTAGATCGGGAACGGTCTTCATAGAAACAGACTAGCGCATATAATCGGTGTAACAGACTTTAATTGTTGCCCAGCTCGACTGACCAAACAACGCCTTCGGCATCGCATGTTGCCAGAGGAATGAGTTGCTTGGAAACCATAGTCAGGTTACATAGTATTGAAACAGCGGCTTTTTTGCGATCCGCATTCGAAAACCGCGTGCTGGGAAGTGAAGGTAGTAAATACGGCGATGAAATGCCAACATTGTGAGAAACCGGCGACTTTTCATATCACGGAATTGACCGACGGGGAAGGACCGCTTGCACTGCATTTGTGCGAGGATCACGCACGTATTTACTTGGCCCAGGGCTCGGAATCAACGCCAGCAACCGCCTTGGCAGGCTTGCTAGCCAAGCAGCTCAAGATTGACCAGACTTCCGAAGCGATCGCTGAGACCGAACAAAAAGTCTGCCCCGTTTGCGGAATTACTTTCGCTCAATTTCGTAGCGCCGGACGATTGGGTTGTGCTTATGACTATGTCCACTTTCGTGAAGAGCTAGAACCATTACTGGTGAACATTCACGGTGCCATCACACACCGAGGCAAAAAGCCCCGTCGCAATGGCGGGTCGCAGGACAACCAACACGAACTGATCCAGCTCCGTCGCGAGCTTAAGGACGCCGTTCAGCGAGAGGATTACGAGAAAGCTGGTCAATTGCGAGACCAAATCAAGACACTTGAAAATACCGACGATATGGATGCGTCGAACGAAACCACCAGTGAATCATAACGCGAGCAGCAACGATCCGTGAATCTTAATGAACTAGCGCAGAAATGCGGTGTATGGCTTGCCGGTCGCGGTCCTGAATCGGATATCGTGATTAGTAGCCGTATTCGATTGGCTCGAAATTTTGCCGACCACCCATTCATT
>JBGSKY010000237.1:0-41083 GCA_041740995.1 Pirellulaceae bacterium | reverse complement strand
GCTTCGACCATCAACAGCAGCTTGGTAATACCATCACAGCGATCGCGACTGAAAAAGCGGGCATAATCAAGCCGCAGACACCAGTTATTAGCGGCGTCCTTGACCCTGAGGCTCAGGTTGTGATCCATCGAAAAGCGAGCGAGTGCGGAAGCGAAATTCGACAATTGGGTCGCGATTTTTTCGCGGATAGGGGCCAGTCAGCCGATACAGCACACGACCAATTTTCCGTTGAACCGCTGCCGATGCTAGCTCCCCGTCCAACATCGATGAACTATAGAGCTGATACCGATCGATGGCTAAAATCGCCAAATCGCGAAGGGCTGAAATTGCGAATGACGGGTGCCCATCAAGCGAACAACGCGGCGACCGCGATTGCAGCGTTGGATATGTTCGCCGAACGAACTCGAATCGTTGTCACTAATGAAGCGATCGAGACTGCGTTGGCAACGACTCAGGTAATGGCTCGCGCGCAATTCATCGCTGGCAGTTATCCAATGGTCCTAGATTCTGCACACAACGTCGCATCGATCTCGGCGTTGATCGAAACGCTTGACTACAACTGGCCCCGACGGACTGATCGCGTTCGTATCCCCAGAGTGATCGTTTATGCAGCCAGCAGCGACAAGGAGTACGATAAACTAATCGAGCTTCTTTTGACCGCCTGCGATGACCTAATTCTTACTCAATATCACACCAATCCGAGAGCTGTCGATTGCCAAACGCTACGAACCGTTGCCAGTCAGAAAGAACGAGAACTTGTCGCCGCGGCAATCGAGCGAAACATGCCGATCCATCTAGCTCGCACACATCATTGTGCCTCTCCAATTGACGCGCTGCGCCAGGCCCGAAGATTGGCAAGCGAACGCGGATTGATCTGCGCAACCGGTTCTTTCTTCCTCGCCGCCGAACTCCTGCCTGTCCTAAGCGTCGAGGATACGAAAAATAGTCATCGCAAACAGCAATGAAAACTTGTCGCTAACTTCATTCTCTCGCGATATCCAAATGCATTTGCGATAAAAACTCGAACATTTTGGATGTTTCATGTAAATCAGTACGCCAAGCCGTCGTAATGCAAAGCGATGGAAGTGCTTCATCACTTTGCAGCGTGCCATGTGGGAGGCGTTTCAATAGCGATGCTCCAGCGTAGCATCAAGCAACCTGCCTTCAATGTTAGGCGAAAGTGTTCACCTGTGTGCCGCCGTTAGCTGATTTACGCCAGCCGGAATCGTGCTAAACCGCGCATCGCCAATTACTGCCATCACTTGTCTAACAGTACATGCCATTGATTGAGCGACTGGAAGCGTGTGGCGTACGGTCCGTTGCATAAGGTACCTGCAACTGACAGTGTCAAAGATTTGATGACGGCGATAATCTTGCAAAACCGACGGGTGCCTCCGTCGGACTGGAGCGGCGTAATTGAGTTACCAAGCAAGTAAATTCGTTAAATTGGCGTCGGTCGGAATTCCGTTTCAACGCTACCGATAGAAGTGCGCGTCATGTTGTGCAAGTGTTGATGTGATATAATCTTTGCACAGAATCGATTTCAACTTTGGTAAAGAGGAAAGTCTATGAGCATTTCTAACTCGTCTGATCGGCGTACTTTCGTGAAAACTGTTTCGGCTTCGTTGGCCGCTGGAGCCGCCGCTGGTGGATTTTTTACCAGTTCTGCAAAGGCGAACGATGACAAAAAGTTGGGCTTTGCTCTAGTTGGATTGGGTGGCTTGAGCACCAACCAAATTGCTCCTGGGCTGCTAAATTCCAAACATTGCAAGTTGACTGCGATTGTGACCGACACTCCGGAAAAAGAAAAAGTCTGGGGCGATAAATACGGCATCACGCAAGACCATATCTATAACTACGATTCGTTCGATAAGATCGCCAACGACGATACTGTCGACGTGATCTACATTGTCCTGCCAAACGGAATGCATCCCGAATATGTCAAACGAGCGGCGAAAGCTGGCAAGCATGTGTTCTGCGAAAAGCCGATGGCTAATACATCGAAAGATTGTCGTGAAATGATCGATGCTTGCCAGAAAGCCAATCGCAATCTCGGGATTGGATATCGCTGTCAATTTGAACCACATCACCAAGCTTGCCGAGAATTGGCTCAGCAAAAAACGTTTGGCGATCTGAAGTTCATCAACGCTGGTTTTGGTTTCAAGATTGGCGATCCTACCCAATGGCGACTTCGACGCGATCTTGCCGGTGGCGGTGCTTTGATGGACGTCGGGATCTATGCACTGCAAGCCTGTCGTTTTTTGACGGGCGAAGAACCGATTGAGATTGTGGCGCGCGAAACGAAAACAGACCTGCAAAAGTTCGCGGAAGTCGATGAGACCATCACTTGGGAGATGAAATTCCCCTCGGGGGTTTTAGCGAATTGTGTAACGACCTACAACTTTAATGGTGTTAATCAATTTCGCGCATTCGCGAGCAACGGCGAATTCGGCTTGAATCCAGCGTTCAGCTACAAGGGTAATAAGGGATCAAGCTCAAAAGGACCAATCGAAGCGATTGAGACTGACCAATTCGCTGTCGAGATGGACGCATTTGCTCAGACGATCCTGACGGAACAACCCAATCAAGTATCGGGCGAAGAAGGGTTGCGCGACTTGCTGGCTATTGAAGCGATTTATGCGTCGATTGCACAAGGGAAAATGGTCAAACCAGAAACCGTGTGATCGACTTTTTGTAGTGGTGATCCATGTTGATTTCTGCAGTTATTGCTTATGAGCGGACTACGGTGCGATCGGCTGCTGCTGAGTGCAGCAATGAAACGCGCCTAGTCCCCAGATTAGGTCTGAGGCGTCAAGCGGTATGATTTGACGATCTGGAAAATGTTCTGCGATTGTTTTCAACGCAGCCTCATCTGTCTCGCGGAAGCCAAACGTGGGAACCAGCACTATGCCATTTGCAATGTAGAAATTGCAATAGCTTTCAGGCACCCGAGCGCCTCGAATAAAACGCGGTGGCGGTGTCATCAGCGGTACAATTTGCAATGATCGACCTCTGGCATCGGTGACTTTTTGCAAGCAAGCGAATTGTGAATTCAGCTTTGCCGAATTTTCATCTTCGCTGGTGTACGAGACCGCAGCCAAGACTGTCGCTGGTTTGGTGAAGCGGACGAGCTGGTCGATGTGGCTATCGGTGTCGTCACCGGCTAGTCCACCGCCATCGATCCAAAGAACCTTCTCGATGCCGAGCTCGGCTTGAAGACTGGTTTCAACTTCTGATCGTGAAAGAGTTGGATTTCGGCTTGCCGACAACAGACAGCTACTGGTTGTCAAAAGCGTTCCTTCGCCGTCGGTCTCCAATGCACCGCCCTCGCATGTTATCGAACAACTGCTGAGCTGGACACCGGCAAGATTCGCGATTCGCGTTGCGTTTTGAGCGTCTTCGTCCCATGGTGGCCATTTACCGCCCCATGCGTTGTATTTCCAATTAACGGCTACAAGTTTCCGCTGGACAAGGTCTTGAACGAAGGTCGGACCGTAATCGCGAATCCAAACATCATTGGTTGCAACTTGATGAATAGTCACGTTGTTAAGATTTGAAAGCGCATCGGCTGCTCGATCAAATGTGTCGCTTGGACCGCCAAGTACGTTAACGGGTTCAGCTTCCGATAGAATCTGAATCATTTTATAAAACGTTGGTTCGATCGGCTCAAATCGACCCGGCCAAGTTTCCACATTGTGTGGCCAAGCGATCCAAGTCGCTGCGTGAGGCGTCCATTCGGCAGGCCAATAACGATCAATACGCTGTGTTGAATCTGCGCCAACTACTTGCAAGGAGGATTCGCTCATGAGTCAATCCAACGTCGACAGAGATCTTGATAGGCGTCAATGCGGCGATCTCGCAAAAAAGGCCAGTGCGTTCGCGCTGCATCCAAAAGTGACAAGTCGCATTCGTTAATCAAGATCTCTTCATCGTCGTGACTGGCCCGTTGCATTAAGTTCCCATAAGGGTCATAAAGGAATGAACCGCCCCAGAATTCCAGGTCGTCTTCTGTACCAACACGATTTGCCGCGCCGACAAACAATCCGTTAGCGATTGCATGTGACCGCATCATTGTTTCCCAAGCCGAATGTTGACTGGCTCCATAAGTCGGTTTGTCGGCTTGTGACCAACCGATAGCGGTTGGGTAGAGCAGAATTTGTGCGCCGCTCAGTGCAAACAATCGTGCCGCTTCGGGATACCACTGGTCCCAGCAAACGCCGACACCAAGTTTTGCGAACTTTGTTTGGGCGACTACAAATCCTGTATCTCCAGGCGTGAAATAAAACTTCTCGTAAAACAACGGGTCATCGGGAATATGCATCTTTCGATAAAAACCCGTCATCGCTCCATCAACATCGAAAACGACAGCCGTGTTGTGGTAAAGCCCTGGAGCTCGGCGTTCGAATAGTGAACCGGTGATTACGATCCCGAGTTTTGCAGCGGCTCGCGACATCGCTTGAGAAGTTGGCCCAGGTATTGGTTCTGCCCAGGTGAATCGATCATGGTCTTCGGACTGACACGGATATCGCCCAGGAAAGAGTTCCTGCAAGCAAACAATTTGAGCGCCGCGCGCCGCTGCTTGTGAAACAAGTTCCATGGCCTTGGCCACATTCGCATCGCGATCCAAGCCGCAAGACATCTGTATCAAAGCAAGGTTGACTTTGGACATTCACCAGCTTTCAAAAACTATCGATTAAAAGAGCCGCATAGCTCTGATTGACTTTCAGTGATGCAAACACCACTTGACATCATAGCTTGCGTCGAGGCGTTGGAATACTGCCTAGCAATCCCGAGATCGATATTTACGCTGCCGCACGTCTCGTTACTTCCACAGTCTGTTTCGACCAACCCATTCGATCGAAAATTGCATTGGCGGCTCGCGTCGATGCGCCGTCGCCGCCACACTGTTGGTATACGGATTGTAAGGCATCGATCTGCTGTGTTCGGGCTTCGACGTTGCCCAGCAATCGGCTCATTGATTCGATGACTTTGGATACGATCGCGGTAGATTTTCCAATCGCGAGAAACTCAGGAATGATTTCACGGTCAGCGATTATGTTTGGCAGGGTCATGAACTTGACGTCGGTCAGTCGTGTCGCGATTTCATAAGTTGAGCGAGACCCATGATAGATTACATTGGCCGCTTTTTGACGGGCCAACAATTCAAGCGACACCGAACCGCTTTTAGTCAGCACGCAATCGCACAACTCGATCACTTCGCTAGTTTTATTAACGTGAAATCTAATTGGCAGGTGAGACATGTTTTTCTCGCGAGCAATTTCATGACACTTTGCCGCAAATGATTCGTTCAAGCAGGCCACTTCAAATTGCAGGTTAGGAAACCGCTTCGTGAGCTGCTCGGCAATCAGTAATTGCAGCGGGAAAATATTTTCCACTTCACGCCTCCTTGATCCTGGCAAGACAGCCAGCCGCAATGCCGACTGACGGCGTTCCGCTTCAAGCCAGGCATTATCCAAAATGTGTGATTGGACATGTTCAAAAAATGGGTGTCCGACCAATTCACAATCCAGGCCATGTTGGCGGAAAAATTCGTACTCCATCGGTAACGCACACAACACATGATCGACCGAACGTTTCATTTTTCCGATTCGCCATTTGCCCCATGCCCACAATTGTGGTGGGAGATAATAAAAGACTGGAATGCCCGAACGCTGAGCAAGCTTTGCGATGTGCCAATTGAATCCGGGGAAATCAACCAACACAACGGCGTCAATTTTTTCGCTTAAGAATATCTTTTTAGCCATCGCTTTTACGCGAAAAAACTCTCGCAGCTTTGGAAGAACTTCGACGAATCCAACAACTGCCAAATCAGTTAAATCGTAGTCCTGCTGCAAACCCGCATCGACCATTTTACTGCCGCCCAAACCACGCACGCCGATAGTTGAATCGTTTGCTCGCAACGCCTCAATCAAAGACGCTGCGTGAAGATCGCCGCTCGGTTCGCCAACTGAGAAGAAAACGTTATTGGTCACTGTCTTGACTCCCATTGGTTCGCTGAACGCGAATTGGCTTTTTGAATTTTGTTTTTCGTACCGGCACGATCGAGGGTCAGCGTTTGCGGCTAATGCAATGCAGCTGTAGCTACGAAGATTTGTGGAGTTGAGCAAAGCTGCTGCAACACATGCGGCAGTTCATCGGTTGATGAAACAAGCTTAGGCAAGATGCTGCCTAATAAGTCCAATTGGTCGGTTACCGATGAGGATTCGTCGATGAAGAGAATCTGCCTCTTTCCCAGTCGGCATAGTGCTTGCGTCAATCGTGTATCGGACACGAAACGCAGCTGAACATCACGTGATCGGAGAAATTCGTATCCGACGTTGAGCAAATCAATTCTGTGAATCGCCATTTTTCTTCTGCACTTTATGAACAGGTCGCAATTGACGTCGGGCGTGTCGATTTTGTATACCGCAGACAACTCACTCAAAGAGCAACAGCAGACGAAGTTAGTCTTTTTCGCTCGCTGCGGCTACTTTGATTTCAGCATTTTGGCTCGTCAAAACAAATTTTTTCGAACCAATCTAGCAATCGGTAACCGCGATCTAAGGCGATAGTGATGGCAGCAAGTGACGCGAAAAAAAAAACCGACACAAAGCCAGCTTCGCTTGACGCCGGACCGAGCGTTCAAGAGCTACGAGATCGATTGAAATCGGCCGAGCAGCTAGCAATGGCTGGAGAGCTGGCGAGCACCGTGACGCACGAGTTCAATAACGTACTGATGACAATTCTGAACTACGCCCAGCTTGGTTTGCGTCACAAAGATGCCGCGACGCGCGACAAGGCACTCCAAAAAATACATGACAGTGCGACTCGAGCGGCAAAGATCTGTGCGACCGTTCTGTCAGTCACTCGCAGTGGCGACAACGAGGCAGCAACAACGGACCTTGCATCCATTATTCGCGACACTCTGGTATTGTTGGAACGCGAGTTGCAAAAGTATCGGATTTACGTCGAACAACAACTTGCCGATGTTCCAAAAGTAAGCATCGGTGCCTCTCAAATTCAACGCGTGCTGATCAATCTGCTGACCAACGCCCGTCAAGCGATCGGCGAACGCGGCACAATTACGATTGCTTTGAGCTACAGTGCCGAAGATTCGCAAGTGTTGCTTTCCGTGCGAGACACTGGCAGCGGTATTAAGCCGGAAGTATTGCCAAAGATCTTTGAGCAATTCTTCTCAACGAAAACAGGTCCTGATTCGAGCGGCAAAGGCGGCACGGGGCTGGGATTGTCGTCATGTCGAGAAATCATAGAACAGGCCGGCGGTCGCATCCGAGTTGCCAGCGGAATTGGCAAAGGAACAATTTTCACGATCCGCTTGCCGATTGCTCAAGCAATAAAACAGAGCGCGTAGGGTTGCAAATTCTTGGCAACCGTCGTGTGATTTAGATTGAATTGTTAGGCTACAATTGATCGCATGACACAAGATTCAGCGATACCGAATCCAAACGCCTCGCTTCGATCAACTACCGAAGTTGAAAAACTTTCTACCGACCAAGTTTTAAACTGGCTCGATGAAACGATGCAAGTGCTTCGAAGTGCGGCGGGGCGATCGGACTATTGGGACCAAGCTGTTGAAGCCACACTTCAAATCATCGGCTTGGATATTGTGATGGCTTTGCAAATCCGCGAAGGCCAATGGTTGCCAGTGGCGGTTGGGGCAAAAAATAAGCTCGTTGACACAACCGAATTCGAACCCAGTCAAACCATCCTCAGCGAGTTGACGCAAAATCGGCAAATGATTCGGCGTTTGCCGAAGGAATATGATCTACGAGGCAGCTTGCTGGGCGTTGAAGCCGTTATTGCCGCGCCGATACTTGATCACGACCAGCAACTTATTGGAGCGCTCTATGGAGTTCGCAAAGGAACCAATTGGGCCGATCGACCGGAGATCTCCGCACTAGAAGGCGCGATGGTCGAAGTCATTGCTGGTGGCACAGCGACAGGAATATCGCGAGAAAAAGAACAACGCAAAGCATTGGAAATGCGAGTTCAGTTTGAACAGTTCTTTACGCCAGCGCTCGCCCAAGAGTTGGAAAGAAATCCATCTTTGCTTGAAGCGACTGACGCTCAGATCACGGTTCTCTTTTGCGACATTGTTGGATTCAGTGCCGTCAGCAGCCTGCTCGGAGCACGCGTCTCGATGGAGTGGATCAGATCAATTCTAGATGTGTTGACGGAGACCGTTTTTCAGCATGACGGTGTAGTGGTCGATTACATCGGCGACGAAATGATGAGCATGTGGGGCGCGCCGATCCGACGAACTGATCATGCAAGTCGTTGCTGCTTAAGTGCGATTGAACTGTTGCAACAGCGACCGCTTATTGACGATCGATGGCTGAAAAAGACTGGCGTGCCGATAGACTTTCGAATCGGAATTTATTCCGGGCCAGCATGCGTCGGAAACATTGGTTCGCAACGCAAGTTTAAATACGGTCCGCTAGGAAGCACGGTCAACATCGCTAGTCGGCTGCAAGGGCTCGCCAAGCATTTTCAGTCTGGAATACTTGTCGGCCAAAGTACTGTCGATCTTTTGAAAGACAACTCGACTCTCAGTATTCGCCCTCTGGGATTTGCAAGACTTGTAAACATCGCTGAGCCCATTGCGATTTGGGAAATTGGCGATCCAAGTAATCGAGTTTTTCCGCTGATAGCATTCGGTTTTTCACAGATTATCAGCGACGTGCGAAGCGGGAGACTGGCTCGAGCGATCAAGCTGGCCAATCAACTTTGCGAACAGTTTCCGCAAGATTTACCATCACAATTATTGCGAACGAAGCTCGGCAAGATCGTCGCTGCTGGCGATATTGTCTGGGACTTTCAATCCAAATCGCCTGAAGAGATATGACTCTCAGAATCGGCAATGAATTCTCAAGTCAGTCGACAAGATTGACATCTTCCGCTGCGTTATTGAAACAATTTCTTAGCTCTTCTGCGAAACATTTATGTTGGCGCTGGCAAGTCCCGGCGCGAGAATGCGATAAAGGCGACGGCATAACAAGCAATACCAAGCGTCAGCAGCGCAGCGCTGAAGCCGGCAGGTCCAAAATGAAAGCCTAGCCATTCGTTAGTCGGAACAAAGAAGGTAAGTGGACTCATATTCATATGAGCCGTCGCCTGAACCATCCAATCTGGTTGATACGCCGCCAAGAAACTGAATGGCACCAAAAACCGTGTTTTTTTTGTTGATTTACCCAGAATGAAAAGAAGCGCCTGTAGAACATAGATGCCGATCACGATACCAATCGTTCGCCAACGATATTGATCGATCGAGCTGACCATAACTGATAGAGCAAGTACAAAGAAGCCAAGCGAGAATAAATTGACGGTTGGGGCGATGTAATTTTCCAGCGGTACAAGCTCCGATAAAGGAACCATACGTTGCACCGGAGTGATGCTCCACAGACTGGTTACGTCAATTCCCATGATCTTTACCGGGTCAGGTTGTTCAAGCACCGGCGTCGAATTGGTGTAGATCCCGCCAACTAATCCAACGAACGCAGAAGTACATAGAACGGCAAGTCCAAGCACACTTATCAGTCCGTGGGCGAGCAGCAATCGATGACGTTTGATCGGCTGGGACAACAACAATTCCAGGGTGCCTCGATTCAGCTCGCCGCTGACGACGTCTGAACCGCGGCTGATCGACCACGTCAGAATGCATAGCAACAATATTGGTTCGGCGAATGTCAACCCGATGATTCCTTCATAGGTCAAAAATTGCTCCAACGGAACCGGCGAAAATTTTTCGAAGACTCTAAATTGTTCGATCAATGGTTGGAAGCCGCTCAACTCAAACTGTGCCACTGTCCAGATGCGAACCCATGTGAACATGCAGAGGATCGTCGCCGAGCAAAGCATCAAGAGCCAGGAATCGTTGGCATACTTTTTCAAGAGGATACGGAACACGATTGATATATTGCCTTCAAGCCCAACGGCTGGATATCGGTAAGTTGGAGTTCGTGATGAATTAAGAATTGCATCGCTTCGTTAATCGACAGTAGGCTCGTATCAAGCTCCCATAGTTCGCTGGATTGCTTGGATGCCGACGCGGTTTGCGACTGTTTCCGCAGTCCATCAGGCGGTTGTGGCAAGCTTGGTTTGGGATTTCTAGTCTTCAAAACAAACGAGCGTCGCATCGTGTGTAGATCGACCGATGATTGGACTTTTCCTTCGACGACAATCGCTGCGCGATCACATAGATCTTCGATCTCGTCCAAGATATGCGACGACAACACTACAGTCGCACCGCGCTGATGCGATTGACGAATCAGATTCATGACTTCGCCGCGAACGGTCGGATCTAGGTTGGCAGTCGGCTCGTCAAGCATTAGCAGCTCGCAGTCAGTAGCCAGCACGCAAGCGATCGCAAGTTTCTGACGCATTCCGGTTGACATGAATGCAACAACGCGACGGAGGTCCAGTTGCAACGATTCAGCGATCTCCTTAGCTCGTTTAAGATTGCCACGTGGATGAACGTGGCTAAAAAATTCAAGCACACTGCTGCCGCGCATCATTCGAAACAGCTTTGCTTCGGCTGGTAGATAAGCCGTTGTTGCGCGAACCGCGAGCGAATCCAAGCCAACCGGATGGCCCATCATAAAAGCTTTACCAGATGTGCTGCGAATATATCCCATCAAGCTTCGAAGCAAGGTGGTTTTCCCAGCTCCGTTCGGGCCCAGCAATCCGAATACGCCGCCGCGAGGCACTTCGATTGACAATTCATCAAGTGCGCGAAAACCGCGATATTGTTTGACGAGCTTATCGACTTCGATAGCGAGGCTGGGATTCAAGCTTTTCTCTCAGGTTGTAAAACTTCGGCGTCAACAATCGGCCCTGGCGTACGGTTACAGCATGATCATCATGTGGACCTAGCACGGTCCTGGCAAATGTCGGTCGGCCAGAACCGCTCCTGGCTTATGGCAATCAAATCGCAGATCAAGATGCGTTAGACTAGCAGTAAAACGAAAGCATCGCCGAGCATTTTCATCTAACTTGTCGTGCCTTACTATATCATCTCGTCCACTGTTGACGGATTTGGACGATTACACCTGGTTCAGAGAAGCCATAGATTATATGGAATACGATAACTCAGCCATCGCCGGTCATTTTGATGAAATCGCGGACTGGCTCGAAATTCAAAACGAAAACGCGTTTCGAGTCAGAGCCTATCGCAACGGCGCCGAAGCGATTCGCGAGCTGCCAAAATCGATTCGATCGCTGTTAGAAAACGGCGAAAAGCTTTCAGCGGTCAAAGGTATTGGGACCGCGATTGCTGATAAGACCAAGGAATTGTTAGACACAGGAAAAATTGCTGCGTTGGAGGCACTGCGCGAAAGATACCCAGCAACGTTACTAAAGCTGCTGAGCGTTCCTGGCCTGGGCGCAAAGAAAGTCGGCGTGCTGTTCGAGCAGCTTGGTATCGTCGATCTTGTTTCGCTGAAACAAGCTGGAGAAGCTGGAAAAATTCGTGAGTTGAAGGGCTTTGGTGCCAAGACAGAACAATCGATTTTGCACGGCTTGACGATTGCCGAATCTGCGATGCGAAGATTGCGGATTGATAAAGTGACTCGAATTGCAGACGCTTTGGAAAGTTACCTCAAGAATTGCAAAGAGATTACCAAGCTGAAATTCGCGGGCAGCTTTCGTCGTGGTCGAGAGACCGTTGGCGATTTGGATATTTTGGTTGTTGCCAGCGATATCAAGGCCGCCATGGATCACTTCGCTGGATATGAGTTCATCACCGAGGTGTTGCAACGTGGCGAGACCAAAATGAGCGTCCGATTGAAAGATGCTTTCCAGGCTGACTTGCGAGTTGTTCCAGCCGCTTCGTGGGGGGCCGCCTTGCAGTATTTTACCGGTTCGCAACAGCACAATATTCGCGTACGTCAAATCGCTAATGATCGCGGACTGAAGCTGAACGAGTATGGACTTTTTTCGCTCAGCGATGAAAAGAAATCATTGCCTTGTGAGTCTGAGGAAGATGTCTACGCTCATCTTGGGTTGCCGTGGATCGCACCGGAATTGCGGGAGAATCGATTTGAATTTAACAAAGACTTTCCGGAGATAGCCGATCGCTTGGTCAACCTTGCCGATATTCGTTGCGACCTGCACATGCACACGAACGAGACCGATGGTCAAGAGTCGCTGGAGGTGATGATCGCTACGGCTAAGCAGCATGGCTACACCCACATCGCAATCACAGATCACAGTCAACGAGTCGCTATGGCACGGGGACTGGACACCGAACGATTGCTCCGGCAATGGTCGCAAATCGACGCAATTAATTCTGCTTGTGACGATGGTTTTTGGGTCTTCAAAGGTATTGAATGCGATATTTTAGAAAATGCTACGATGGACTTGCCCGACGATGTGTTGATGCAAGCGGATTGGGTGTTGGCAAGTGTTCACTACGGACAGAAACAATCGCGTGAACAGATTACCGAGCGGTTACTAATGGCGATTGGCAAACCTTATGTCTCAGCGATCGCTCATCCAACTGGGCGACTAATTGGAAAGCGTGAGCCTTACGAAGTTGACATTGAGGCGGTTATTGAAGCGGCGGTGTCCAGCGGCACGGCGCTAGAGATCAATTGCAGTCCCTATCGATTAGACCTCTCCGACATCCATATCATGTCTGCGAATTCGGCCGGCGCATTTTTTACTATGAACACCGACGCACATAGCATCGACAATTTTGGCCAGATGTTTTTCGGCATTACGCAGGCTCGACGGGCTGGGCTTGCCCGCGAGCGGATTGTTAACACCTGGTCACTGGAAAATTTTCGAACCTTTCTTGGTCGAAAAAAGTCGAGATTTGCCGACGTTAACCAAAAAAATGGTTGAACTTTCGATTGCGCGATGCCACATTTGACGTCAGTCAGTAAACTTTTTAGCAAATAATGTCGAATCAATGATTTGGTAGGCTTTTTTGACCGTTGACCTGCGACAAAATTTGCTAGAATAAAGTGATGCAGCGAGTTCAATCGCTGCTCTCCCTCAAATTTCCTATGTTGCGTCATCATGTGACTGGGAAATCCCACCTACAACAAGATTTTTGGACTCCGTGTTCGACTGTCTTTCCAGATACATGTCTATGAATTCTCGATTCGCATTAACGAATTCGCTTTTCGCTGCCTGTCTGGCGCTGATGGGACCGTTCTGCGTAGCGACTGAAAGCCAAACGGACAGCGGTGCAAAAGTCAATCCGCGCCTCGAAGGTGAATTGATCTACAAACGCCAATGTGCGGATTGTCATGGTGCTGCTGGGGAGGGTGTCAACGGTGCTTACGAACGCTCGCTGGTCGGTGATTCATCCATTGGTGAACTGACGAAGCTGATTTCAGAGACGATGCCTGAAGGCGAACCGGAGGCCTGCACAGCGGAAGATGCACAGGCGGTCGCCGACTATATTCACTACGCGTTTTACAGCCCCGCAGCCCAGGTTCGCAATCGTCCGCCAAAAGTTGTTTTGACCCATTTAACGTCAGACCAGCTGCGACAAAGCCTATCTGACTTATACGCGCACTTTTCAGAAATCGCTGCTGTTAGCGAAACGCGAGGCTTGCATGGTTTGTATTTCGACGGTGAACGCTGGAAAGAAGACAAAAAGAAGATTGAGCGCGACGATGCGACGATCAATTTCGATTTTGGACATGACGGTCCAGGTGATGGAATTAATGGAAAGCAATTTTACATCTATTGGGAGGGCGGACTGGAAATCCAGGAGACCGGAAGATATCAAATCATTGTCGAAAGCTCTTGTTCGTTCAATTTAAAGCTTGGCCATGCGGAACGGATGTTGATCGACAACCATGTTCAGTCAGGTGATAAAACGGTCTTTAATGAACCTGTCGAATTGACCGGTGGGCGAGTCTATCCGATCCGACTTGAATTGCGTCAGCGCGAGCGAAAGACGGAGCAGCCTCCGGCGAAGATCGTTCTCCGGTGGATTCCACCGGGCGGAGTTGAAACGGTCATACCAGCTAGAAATCTCCGATCGGGCTGGGCTCCAAATGCTTATTCGCTACAAACTCATTTGCCTCCCGATGATCGCAGCTATGGGTATGATCGAGGAATTTCAATCAATCGCCAATGGGACGACGCGGTAACTGCAGCAGCGCTCGAATTTGCGCAAATCACGGTATCGGAGATTTGGCCGACATACCAACGCCAGCATCGTAAAGACAAAACGGACAATCGAACGAAGCTACGCGATTTTTTGGTAGAGTTGATCGAGGTCGCGTTTCGTGGAAAGCTCGATGACGAACAAAAATCGGCCTACGTTGATCAGTTCTTAATGACTACCGATGACGATTCTGAAGCGATCAAACGAGTCGTGTTGGTAGCTTTAAAGTCGCCTTGGTTTCTCTATCCGTCTCTCGGCGAACTTCAAAATGCATCAGCAACTGCAGCGAATCGTTTGGCGCTGGTCATGTACGATTCCTTGCCCAGCGATGATTGGTTGCTGCATCGTGTCGGTAAAGGCCAGCTTGCAAACGAAGCTCAGATTCGTGAAACCGCTACTCGAATGCTGACTGACTATCGTGCGCGATACAAGATTCGAACAATGTTGCACGCGTGGTTAAATTTGCAGCATTTAACCGATATTCGCAAAGACGAGTCGCAATTCAACGGATTCGAACCCGAGTTAGTCGCCGATTTAAAGGCCTCGCTAAATGCTGCTTTGGACGATGTCGTCTGGTCTGACGGAAGCGATTATCGCAAGTTTTTTACTCGGGACTGGGTCTACACCAACAACCGAATTGCGGCATTCTACGGTGACTGTTACAAACGAGCGGACGAGTTAGCGACAACAGATTTGTCCCCCAGCGTTGGCGATCCTGAGCATCGTTTTGGCATAATGACTCATCCCTTTCTGATGAGCGGATTGGCTTACCATGATTCCACGTCCCCGATTCATCGCGGCGTCTTTTTAACGCGATACGTTTTCGGTCGGACGCTGCGTCCGCCGAACGAGGCATTCACGCCGTTCAGTCCTGATCTTCATCCAGATTTGACAACGCGCGATCGAGTCAGTTTGCAGACTGGCGCGGAGGCTTGCCAAGCGTGCCATTCTCGGATTAATGGCTTGGGCTTTATTTTGGAAAACTATGACGCGGTTGGACGTTTCCGCGAGCAAGAGAAAGCCAAGCCGATCAATGCGGCTGGGACTTATGTTTCGGCAGATGGCGAAACAATCGAACTGGAAGGTCCGCACTCACTGGCAAGTTATTTGATCGACAGTGACGATGCACGCCGTGCGTTCGTCAATCGCGCGTTTCAGCATTTTGTCAAACAACCGATCGAGGCTTTTGGGGTCGATGCAAGTCAGCGACTAATGCAAAAGTTTGTGGAAAGCCAATTTAACATTCAAACTTTGATCGTCGAAATCGCAGTCATTTCGGCAACCAATCCGAGTATTCTTGAAGGCCAAGGGACATAAATTATGATTTCTTTTCCAACCCGTCGCGACTTTTTGGTTCGATCCGGCATCAGCCTCGCCGCAAGCAATTTTTTGGTCGGCTTGCCTTCATTCGCGAGTGCCTCGGCGAGTACGTCACCGAAAAAACGAATCGTTTTCGTATTCAGCCCCAATGGCGTAATTCCAGATCATTTTTGGCCGGACCCTGCTGACGAAGCGATGTCGCTCAAAAGAATTCTGCAACCGCTTGAGAGCGTCAAGAGCAAGCTGCTAACCATCCACGGAATGTGCAATCAAATCCAAGGAGACGGTGATGGGCATATGCGAGGAATCGGTTGTCTGCTGACTGGCATTGAGCTCTTCCCCGGTGATATTCAGGGTGGTTCCGATACCCCTGCCGGCTGGTCGATGGGTATCTCGCTTGATCAGTATTTGCGGAATCAAATGCAAGCCGCACCAGAAACGCAAACTCGTTTTGGATCGCTCGAGTTTGGCGTGATGGTTCCGGAGAGGGCTGATACTTGGACGCGGATGTCGTATGCCGGTGCAAATCAACCGGTCGCACCAATTGATAATCCTTACCAGATGTTTGACAAGCTCTATGGCCAGACGAAAAACCGAGAATTGCTTGCCAGCGTGCTTGACGGATTGGGTGACGAATTTCGAAAAGCAGAACAGCTGATCAGCGCCGACGATCGTCGAATTCTGCAAGATCATTTACAAATGGTTCGCCAAATTGAGCAAGAACTTCAACGCGAGATGTCGCAGAAGCCAAAGGATCTTGGACATGCAATTCCTGAGCTGCCACCAAACATTGAGGAGCAGAACGATAACATGCCTCAATTGACCAGGATGCAGATGGACCTGATGGTCAGCAGTTTTGCATCCGATTTCGCTCGTGTCGCATCTTTCCAAATCACCAATAGCGTGGGTGGAGCGAAGATGCGTTGGCTTGGAATCGACGAAGGCCACCACGAGCTCTCTCACGAACCAGACAGTAACGAGTCCGCCTACGAAAACTTGATCAAAATCAACACTTGGTATTGCGAACAGGTCGCATATCTTGCCAATCGATTGGCTGCTACACCTGAGCCAGATGGCAATGGTTCGATGCTCGACAATACGACCATTGTTTGGACAAACGAGCTGGGTAAAGGGAACTCGCACACTCGCGACAACATTCCATTTGTGCTTGTTGGCGGTGGCTTGGGTTTCAAAACCGGTCGAGCGGTTGACTATAAGCGAGTGCCTCACAACCGCTTATTGATGACTCTGGCAGCGGCAATTGGTTACCCGCAAGACTCGTTCGGCAACCCGGATTTCTGCGGCGACGGCGTGCTGACAGGATTAAGCTAATTTTAAGCGTTTGGTTTTAATCCGAGCGCTGCATCCATTTCCATTGCGACTCGTTTTAATTCTTCGAGGTCCCCGCCACTGACTTCCGCTGCACACCAACCGGTGAAGCGGATGGCCGCTAGTGCTTTGCGAACGTCTTGCCAAGGTAAATCACATTCGCTGATGCGTTCCCAAGAATCGTTCGCTCTGGAAAAGCCTTTGATGTCCAGTTTCACGATTCGTTTACCGAGCGTTTTGATCCACTCACCTGGATTGCCGAATTTCCAATGGTTGCCGATATCGTATTGCATCCCAACCCATGGCGATTCGAATTCGTCGACGTACTTTGCCAAGCTATCGGCAGACTGATTACCATCGCCATTGGGGTCGTAAAGAAAATTGTTCCAGACGTTTTCGATGGCGATGACAATGCCGTATTTGGCTGCCATTGGAATCGCTTGACGGATGTTCTCCTTCGACCGCGCTTGCAAGGTTGCTTCATCGCCGTCTTTTCCATGACCAACGACAAGCAAGGTTGTGTTGCCGCCAATTTTGTGAGTTTGTTCGATTGCAAAGAGCAAGTCAGCTAACGCTTGTCGTCGAACGGCTGGGTCAGCATCCGTGTGACGTACGTTCCAATGTGTGCTGCAAACCGTTCCATCGATTGGCAGTTGTGACTCGTCGATCGCTTGCAAGAGTTCTTCGGTCGAATAGCCTGGCGAATCCACTTCAATCGCTTCAAAGCCTGCTTGTTTTGCGATGGCAAATTTCTCAGCTAGTGTCTTACCGCTGCGAACCATATTCAGCTTCAGAGTTTTTCGAATCGGCAGCACGTTCGTCTCGTCTGCCATGGCAAGGGGCGGAGCCAAAGTTGCCAAAGCAAAAGTACCAACCGAAGCAGCGGATATTTTTGCGAAGTCGCGGCGATCGAATTGCGTTTTCATGATTGATCATAAATTTGAAGGGCTCAGCGAAAAACTCATTGTAACCCAAAACCAAGTTGCAACTTTGTCGAGTGCATGCCAGTTGCAAAATTTCGAAACGTGATCAGCTTTTCGGCGAGGAATTTGAAAAGTGCAGGTTGTCAATCAAACGAGTTGTCCCAACGCGAGCCGCAATTAACGCGACGGAATTTTCGTCAGCGATTTCAATTCGCTGCAACGTTGTTGCATCGCGAACCGTAGCGTAGTGAATGTCTGATATCCCCGCTGTATTCAATTGTTTCAGCAGCCCAGATTTCAGTTGCTGAACATTTTGCTCACCCTTTAGAAACGATGCATGACAATCTTGTAAGCTTTGATAAATCGTTGTCGCAATCGACCGTTCGGTGGGTGACAAATACCGATTGCGGCTACTCATCGCCAAACCGTCGGGTTCGCGTACTGTTGTGCAGCCATGCAACCGCAACGGCATGTTTAGGTCGTCGACCATTTGGCGAAGGACAGCAAATTGTTGGTAGTCTTTCAATCCAAAGTAGGCGTCAGTTGCCCCAACCAAATTGAATAGTTTCGCGCAGACGACACAAACACCGCTGAAATGTGTTGGTCGAAACTGCCCTTCCAGCTCTAGGGCAACTTTCGGGGCAGAAATGCCAGTCGAAAAACCGGGTGGATAGATCGACTCCGCCATTGGAGCGAAAACGGCGTGACAGCCGAGCGCTTCGAGTCGCTCGCAATCAGCCTGCTGGGTCCGCGGATACTTCAGAAAGTCTTCTTGCGGGGCGAATTGTGTTGGATTGACGAATATCGTTGTTACGACCGTATCGCATTGAGCCAAGGCTTGCTCGACAAGCGAAAGATGTCCAGCGTGCAATGCGCCCATCGTCGGCACTAAGCCAATGCGGTGACCTGGCCCGCTCCTACGGCTTACGAAATCCCGAATTTCGGTAGTGGTTTGGAGCAACTGCATGCGTTTTCGAAGTCCTACCGCCTTTGCGGTTGAATAAATTGTCCAATCGGTCAGGATATCCGCTTAGCTAACAAAGCGTTTTGACCCATTTTGCCATCACCTAGCTGCACGGATATCCCATGGCCAAGAAGAGTATTAAGAATGTTGACTGTACCGGCAAGGTAGTCATGACCAGAGTTGACTTTAATGTCCCGCAAGATGACAGCGGAAAGATCACTGACGACCGTCGAATCCGGATGGCATTGCCGACCATTCAAATCATTATTGGCGGCGGTGGCAAATGTGTCCTTATCAGTCATCTTGGTCGACCAAAAGGCAAGGGAGTCGAGCCCCAGTTTTCGCTTCGTCCAGCCGCTGAGCGTTTGGCTGGATTAATTGGTAAGCCGGTCGTTTTTGCGACCGATACCGATGGTCCTGACGCCGAATCAAAGATCAAAGCCATGAAAAATGGGGATGTTGTTGTTTTGGAGAATGTTCGCTTCCACCCTGGCGAAAAGACTGGGGATGCTGGCTTTGCAAGTAAGCTTGCGGGTTGGTCGGATATTTATTGCAACGATGCATTTGGAACCTGTCACCGCGCAGACGCCTCGATGGTCGCGTTGCCGACCGCGATGGGAGATAAGCCGAAGGTCGTCGGCACGCTGGTAGCCAAAGAAATCGAGTACCTCAGCGACACGTTGGCTAATCCGAAACGGCCATTTGTGGCAATTTTGGGCGGTGCAAAGGTCAGTGACAAGATAAACGTCATTTCAAACTTGCTCGGAATTTGCGATACAGTTCTGATCGGCGGCGCGATGGCCTACACCTTTTCGCTGGCCAAAGGTGAGAAGGTTGGTAATTCGTTAGTTGAAAAGGACAAAGTCGACTTGGCGAAGACTTTGATTGACAAGGGTGGGGATAAACTGGTTCTGCCGCTGGACACCCATTGCGGCGATTCGTTCTCGGCAGACTGCAACAAGGTTGTCGTCAACGCTGGCGAGATTCCTGACGGCTTTGAAGGCTTGGACATTGGGCCACAAACATCGGTTCATTACCAGGAAATTATCGCAAAAGCCAAGACCGTCATTTGGAACGGTCCGATGGGTGTTTTCGAGATGCCACCTTTTGACGAAGGGACTCGCGCGGTTGCTAAAGCGATTGCCGATGGCGATTGCACCAGCATTATTGGCGGCGGAGATAGCGCAGCGGCCATTGAGCAACTTGGATTTGCCGATCAAGTGACACACGTGTCGACTGGCGGCGGAGCATCGTTGTCGATGCTGGAAGGCCAACGCTTTGAAGCGGTCGATTTGCTCGACGAAGCGTAATTAATTTCGTGCTGTTGAACCGTAGCGGAATGGGCGCAAGCCCTCCGTTTCTTCGTCAGCGCAAGCCTAACACCAAAAAAGAATCGGACGGCTCGCGCCGTACCGCTAAGGTTTTCAGCACTTCACAGGAGCGGAATGGGCTCAGGCCGTCCGTTTCTTCGCCAGCGCAAGCCTAACACCAAAAAAGAACCGGACGGCTCGCGCCGTACCGCTAACAATGCTTTGCGACATACGCGTGCAATATGGCGTAGCCAGTTTGGTGTCTTCACTTTAGAATCTGTCGCTTTTCCGGTCGCACTTACCAAGTCGCCGGTCTTTGCGAAACGCTTAGGGATTTAACGGCCATGATGCGCACCAACACGTGCGGTGAATTGCGAGCAAGCCACATCGGCCAACAGGTCACATTGTGTGGTTGGGTCGATACGACGCGCGACCACGGTGGAGCGGTCTTTTTAGACTTGCGCGACCGCTATGGCCTGACACAAGTAGTCGCCGCGCCCGAAAGCGGTGCCGAGTGCGTCGGGACGGCAAAGAAGCTGCGCGGTGAATACGTCGTTCAAATTACCGGGACGGTCGCTGATCGCTTAGAAGGTAAAATCAACGCCAAGCTCGCAACCGGTGAAATTGAAATTCGGGCCGAGTCGATCACGATTCTTAACCCATCGGCGACGCCGCCTTTTTATCCCAATCAAGACGAATTGCCTGGGGAAGACTTGCGGTTGAAGTATCGCTATCTCGATCTGCGTAGGCCCGAAATGCAGCAGACGTTAATCGCTCGATCGCAGATGATAAAATCAATGCGAGATTACTTTGAGGAAAACAACTTCATCGATATCGAAACGCCCGTGCTGGGGCGCAGTACACCTGAAGGAGCTCGAGACTATCTAGTTCCAAGTCGCGTGCATCGCGGGCATTTTTATGCGTTGCCGCAATCACCGCAGCTGTACAAACAGATCATGATGGTCGCCGGCTACGATCGTTATGTGCAGGTCGCCCGCTGCTTTAGGGATGAGGACTTACGAGCTGACAGACAGCCGGAGTTCACACAGCTGGACGTCGAAATGAGCTTCATTAACAACGAAGACATTATCGGTATGATCGATCGATTGATGGTCCGGATGGCCAAAAAGTTTTTGGATATCGATTTGCAAATTCCACTTCCGCGGATGACTTATGACGAAGCGATGCGACGTTTCGGTCACGATGCGCCGGACTTGCGATTCGGCATGGAAATCGTTGACTTGAGCGAGGCGGTCAAGCCGACAGCCTTTCGCGTATTCCGTGGTGCGCTCGACAGCGGCGGACATGTCCGCGGTTTGAAAATCGATGGGCGAGCTGAAGAGTTTTCCCGCAAACGGCTCGACGAACTGACGGAGTTTGTTCAGCACGATTTCGGTGCTAAAGGCTTGGCCTGGTTTCGAATCGAAGCTGACGGGTCGCTTTGGTCGCCAATTGCCAAAAATATCGAGCCCGAAGTTCTGGCAGCGATCAAGTCGGCGTTCGATGCCAAGCCGGGTGACTTGTTGTTGATTCTCGCGGATCAATGGTCGGTCACATGCAAAGGCCTTTACGGTCTACGTCGCAAACTGGCGGCGGAATTGAAGCTCTACGATCCGAAGCAGATGCATTTTTCCTGGATCATCGAATTCCCAATGTTCGAGTTTGATCCCGAGGAACAACGCTATGTTGCGATGCATCATCCGTTTACCGCACCGAGGCCGCAAGACATCGAGCTGTTGAAAACCGATCCATCGGCGGCGCGGGCGATCGCTTACGACTTGGTCATCAATGGTTACGAAGCTGGCGGTGGAACGATTCGAATTCATGATAACGAATTGCAGCAAGAGGTCTTTGGCCTTTTAGGCATCACGCCGGAAATTGCCCGTGACCGGTTCGGATTTCTGCTCGACGCACTTCAATTCGGCGCACCGCCGCACGGAGGTATCGCGTTGGGAATCGATCGTTTGGTGATGCTATTTCATCGATTGGACAACATCCGCGATGTGATTGCTTTTCCAAAAACGCAACGAGCGATGGACCAAATGACCGAAGCGCCAGGAACCGTCGACGCAAAACAACTTCGCGATTTAGCCATTGCGTTAGTCGGCCAAAAACCAATTCCCTCTGCAACAAACCCATGATCACGACCAGCCAGCCGGCCCCAAGCGAAGAAACACGAACCGCAAGCGTCACATTGTCTGATGAATCGGTCATTGTGCTCGATTTTGGTTCTCAATACGCACAGTTGATTGCTCGTCGAATTCGCGAACAAAACGTTTACTGCGAAATTGTTCGTCACGATATTGCTCTAGAGCGAATCATGGCGCGTAAGCCGTCTGCGATTGTGCTCAGCGGAGGCCCATCGAGTGTTTATGCTGAAAATGCGCCACGGTGCGATGAACGGATCTTCGAGCTTGGAATTCCGATTCTTGGTATCTGCTATGGCATGCAGTTGATCATGGAAAGTTTGGGGGGCAAAGTCCGTCACGCCGAGGCCCGCGAATATGGTCGGACGCGTTTGCACATCACCGACATGGAGTCGCTCTTCACGGGCTTTCCAAATGAGATCGATGTCTGGATGAGTCATGGTGATCAAGTCCAAGAGATATCAGAAAACTTTATTCCGCTAGCCAAAACAGCGACCTGCCCCGTTGCCGCAGTGCGACACAAATCGCTTCCGATTTACGCGATGCAGTTTCATCCAGAGGTCACGCATACGTCGCTGGGCAGTACGTTGCTGCACAACTTTCTGTACAACATTGCTCATTGCCAGGGGCACTGGCATCTGGGAGATTTTGCTCAGCGAACCATTCAGACGATTCGAGAACAAGTCGGCGACGATCGTGTAATCTGCGGGCTCTCTGGCGGTGTGGACAGTAGCGTGACCGCAGCCCTGCTGACGAAAGCGATTGGTTCTCAATTGTCTTGTATTTTGGTGGACAATGGTTTGCTCCGTAAAGATGAACAAGCCGCCGTTATCAGCGAGTTTACCAATCATTTCAAGGCTGACTTGCATGTCGTCAATGCTGGCGAACAGTTCATGAAAGCACTGGCCGGCGTAGAAGACCCGCAAGAAAAGCGACGTAGAATCGGTGCCGCTTTCATCGATTGCTTCAAACAAGAAGCTGACAAAATTCATGGTGCGAAGTATTTAGCGCAAGGGACGCTCTACCCCGACGTGATTGAAAGTGGTGCGGCAGCCGACGGTCCGGCAGCAACGATCAAGCTGCACCATAACGTCGGTGGATTGCCGGCCGAACTGGGGTTTGATCTAATTGAACCACTGCGAGACTTATTCAAAGACGAAGTCCGGCGATTGGGACTGGAGCTTGGGCTGCCGGAACAATTAGTTTGGCGACATCCGTTTCCTGGGCCTGGACTAGCCGTTCGCTGTTTGGGCGCGGTGACCGCTGACAAGCTACAAATTCTACGCGATGCCGATGAAATTGTAGTATCTGAAATTAAAAGCGCTGGTCTATATCGTCAGACCTCGCAATCGTTCGCGGTGCTGTTGCCAGTGCAAAGTGTGGGGGTCATGGGTGATAGTCGAACCTACGAAAATACGATCGCAGTCCGCAGCGTTAATACCGACGATTTTATGACTGCCGATTGGTCGCGATTGCCATACGATTTACTGGCTCGCATCAGCACGCGAATTATCAATGAAGTCGCTGGTGTCAATCGAGTCTGTTACGACATCAGCTCCAAACCACCGGCGACGATCGAGTGGGAATAAGAGATATCTGTGTCACGGAGCAGGCATTCAAGCTGTCCGTTTTCACTGGGCAGCCTGAAAGCACTTCTCGCCTTGCCAATCGATTCTTTTGATGACTCGGTTACTGAATCAACTAACAATTTTTGCTTAACGACACACATAAAATATGAATCGTCAATTCATCTATCAGATCGAGGACATGACCAAGAAGCGTGGTCAAAAAGAAGTCCTAAAGAATATCTACTTAGCTTTTTATCCTGGTGCCAAAATCGGTGTGCTTGGAAACAACGGCGCTGGCAAGAGCACGCTCTTGCGGATCATGTCAGGTGACGATACTGAATTTGAGGGTTCAGCGCGTCTGAGTAAAGGCTTTAAGGCCGGTTACTTGTCACAAGAACCGCAATTGAACCCTTCGAAAAATGTGTCAGAAAACGTCCAGGAAGCTGTGTCCGAACGACGTGCAGTGCTCGATCGTTTCAATGAAATCAGCGTGCTGTTGGGCGACGTCACTGATGACAAAGTGATGACCAAGCTATGTGACGAAATGGCGACGCTTCAGGACATTATTGACAGCAACAATCTTTGGGATCTTGACCGGAGCGTCGAAATGGCGATGTCGGTTATGAACTTGCCTCCAGGCGATGCAGATGTCACCAAGCTGTCCGGCGGCGAAAAACGTCGTGTCGCGTTATGTAAGCTGCTAATTCAGCAACCAGACTTGCTGCTTTTGGACGAACCGACGAACCATTTGGACGCAGACGCAGTGCATTGGCTCGAACAACATTTGGCCCAGTATCCAGGCACCGTTGTGGCGGTAACGCATGATCGTTACTTCCTGGATAACGTTGCACAGTGGATTCTAGAACTCGATCGCGGTCAGGGATTTCCGTTCGAAGGCAATTATTCCAATTGGCTTGAACAGAAACAGAAACGTATGGCGATCGAATCCAAACATGCCAGCGCACGACAAAAGACCCTGGCTAGCGAGTTGGAATGGATTCGCATGTCGCCGCGAGCCAGACAAGCCAAGAACAAAGCTCGAATCGCTTCGTACGAACAATTGGCAGCTCAACAATTTGAAGAACGCCCTGACGACCTCGAAATCCAAATACCGCCCGGAAAGCATCTCGGTCAGTTGGTCGTCGAAGCCGTGAATTTAGAAAAGTCGTTTGGCGATCGACCGTTGATTCGAGATTTGAACTTCCGATTGCCCGCTGGCGGTATCGTTGGAGTGATTGGTCCGAACGGCGTCGGTAAGACAACTCTTTTTAGGATGATTACCGGGCAGGAAAAACCGGATAGCGGGACGTTAAGAATCGGCGAAACAGTCGAACTTGGGTACGTCGATCAAAGCCGCGATTCGTTGGCCGACGAGAATTCTGTTTATCAAGAGATCAGCGGTGGCAACGACTGGTTGGATATGGGGGGCAAACGGATGAACGCTCGTTCATACGTTTCCAAGTTCAATTTCAAAGGAACTGATCAAGAAAAGAAAGTCGGCATACTCTCCGGAGGTGAACGCAATCGAGTTCACCTTGCCAAGCTGCTGCGACAAGGTTGCAACGTTCTGTTGTTGGATGAACCGACTAACGATTTGGATGTTGATACACTGCGAGCTTTGGAGGAAGCGATACTTTCGTTTGCCGGTTGCGTCGTCGTTATCACGCACGATCGTTGGTTCCTCGACCGAATCGCCACGCACATCTTAGCTTTCGAAGGAGACGGCAACGTACATTGGTGTGAAGGGAACTTTGCGATCTATGAAGAACAACGTAAAGAACGCCTTGGCCTCTCCGAGGAAGAAAACACCGGCTTCCGATATCGGAAACTTAACAAGTAGTCGTGTCGAGATCCACGATTTCCAGTCGTAGGCCAGGACCGGTCTTGGCCGATGCAGAGATTGAGCTGCGACGAACTTGTCTACACTTCAACGTCGATACGATAAGGTTCACGTTGTTCGCGGCGGGTCATTGAATTGGCTTCGGCGTTGATGCGATTCACATTCGCCACTGCGTTCAGGTCGCCAAGTTTGCAAGCTTGATGACCGACCAACGCACCACAACCAGGATGGTCGCCGTCTCCGGTGTATCGGTTGGTATTGATGCTTGTTCCTATCACACCCACTCACAATCGATCGTTCGGCGATTGTCCATAGGCACGACTTGGGAGCCAAACATAACGAGCGACAGCGGCTGTAGCAGCCGTAGTGACCAAAAATCTTCGACGGGAATTTAGATTTTGAGTCCGTTGTGCTCGATTGATTTCTTGATTCATTGGTGCGATTCTCATTCGTTTATGGGAAACAACTGTCGGTTCCAGGCTTCTTAAGGTAAGCACTGCGACCTAAGGACTGTTGTTGCACGGCCTAGCGCTACGGTACAGCGCGCTATATATAGGGCTTTCTATAGATTTTGGATGCGAATTTGGCCGTCAGCGAAGACTGAATTTTCTGTCAATCAGATATGGCGAGCAAGACAATCGTTTTGATAGCATCCCAACGTTTCGGTCATTTTTGTTTCTCTAGTCACTGTTCAGCTTGGCTGCCATGTCGCGATCGTTGCTACTACTAAATCTTTTCTGGCTGTTGCTGATCGCCGTCAATTGGTCAACCGCCTTGGGACAAAATAATCTTCCCTGGGCAAGTACAGCAAGTGATTCAGCGGATGCGACTCTTCGTGCATGTGTTGCGTCATCGATCGATCGCATATGGGCCGTTGGCGATCGCGGTTTGGTAATGTCCAGCGTCGATGGCGGTCGAAATTGGCGGCGTGTCGAACTGGGAAGCGGTGCGAATTTTCATCAGGTCTGTTTCGCTGATGACCAGCATGGTTGGATCGTCGGGGGATTCGTTTGGCCAGTGAGCGGGCGGAGCGAAGCGGTCATTTATCGAACGACGGACGCCGGTGAAACTTGGACCAATCTGCCTGCCAACGGAGTTTCGAAATTGGTTGGGATACAAGCTTTCGGTCCGAATAATTTGATCGCATGGGGTGATTGGTCGACAATACATCAAAGCTCGCTGTTTGAAAGCAATGATGGAGGCGAGACCTTCATTCCTCGTGCAGTGCCTTGCTCGCACATCGCCGCAGCGACTTGGCTCGATCCAATTCGAGGCGTTGTTGTCGATCGGCTGTCACGGGTTTTTGTTTGCCAGGATGGGCAACGATTTTCACAGGTCAATTTGCCTTCAACAATGCTTGCACCAATTCGCGATGCCAGCAATGATGGCCTGAGCGTTTGGCTTGTCGGTTCAAAATCGCAAATTTATCGCTCTGATAGTTTGACCTCGTGGGAACAAGTCCACCTGCCTTTCACGTCAGCAGATCGCGATCTATTGGACCTGAGAAATGTCGCGGCGAACGATGGATCGATTTGGATCACGGGCAATATTCCTGGCCTGTTGTTGCACAGCGTTGACGGTCGCGATTTTTCGTTGCATCAAACCGGCAGCGCAGTTCCGCTGTGCTCAGTACAAGCCGTTACACCGGAGCATGTCATCGCCGTCGGGCCGATGGCAAAGATCATCGAAACCAGAAATTCAGGCGAGGGCTGGTGGGTCAAGCACGAGAACGCTTCGCGACTTTCAATGCTGGCCATTGCGGCTCGATTAGAGGATTTGCCGCTCGACGCGTTGACGCTTTGTGCGTTGGGCGAAAAGCGGCAAGCAGCTGGGCTGGTGGTCCATTCTCAGAACGCCTTCGAAGGCGCTGATGCGTGGGCGGAAAGCCATTCAAGATTGCAAGACGTAGCCAATATTTGTGCTTCGGTGAATCTAGATGTTATGCCGTTTTTTCCAGTCTCGGCGATGCAAGGCAGCTCCAATCGCCAAGATGATTTGGTTGGTTATGAGCAAGGGCTCGTCAGTTCAAGCAGTGGTTCACCGTCGCCAACCGATCGAAACGGAATCCGAGCGGCATCTTTGGTCGAACGGGAACTGGTGGTCGCTATTCGATCGTTGCGACCGGACGTTATCGTGATGAGCGCGACCGACGAGCGAAGCGATTTGGTTACGCGATGTAATACTGCGATTTTGCAAGCTGTTCAACTGGCAAGTGATCCAAGCTTTCATGCCTTTTCGGTTGAATCAGGGCTTGGCCTGCCAGCATGGAAGGTCACGCGAACAGTTCGGCGAACTCCACGCGTCAGCTCTAGCTCGCTGGCCGATTGGACGATTGAAGCCAATGCTTTGCTTGGCAATTCGGGCCAAACGGTCTCCGATCGTGTTCGTATCGCCTCGTGTCTAATTGGCGGCGTGAACACGCTCGACGAATTGATCGATCCCTATTTTGAACAAGTTAAGCTCGCGAAAGAAACACCGACCGCGACGATTTTTTGGAACAACCCAAAGCTCTACGGCGATTACTGGGCGATGACTGGCGGTCGACGATCGGTGTCCCAGGCGAAAAGCTATTTTGCAGGTTTGACGGAAGATTCGTCAGCGATGAGAAACGTAGGTGAAAGCAAGATCCGTAACCTGCAAGTCCTGATGGCAACTTTAAAACAGCAGGACGCTTTTGCATCATTAGTCAAGCAGGATTTGACGACAACGTTACAGCGAAAGAAGTGGTTGCACGAAGTATCCAATTACACAGGAACGCTCGGCTCCGATGAGCGTTGTCGGTTCTTGTTGGAACTAGCCATTATTAAGCTGCACGGCGGCGATTGGCTCGCCTTTCGACAAAGCCTGGAGTTTCTTTTTCTTGAGCCTAAACGGAACGCTTGGCAAGAGATCGGAGAGCAACTAGCCATTCGGTTTTGCGGTAGCGCCGAATATGCGCACGCATTTCAGACAACTGACGCTATCGAAGCCCCATCACTTGATCGAAACGCAACCACAGCTTCGAAACTTAATACAACTTCTCAACCAGCGGCGTTCGTAAGTCCATTTGAAAAGGATCTGCCTGTTCAGCAAGCGGCGGCCATCAGCGAGGCTAATCAGACCCCCAATCCAGTTGTCGCAGCGACTTTCGCAGCCGCAGTTTCAATCAACGAGTTGGCGGTCTATGAGTCGCATCCATTGGTGGGCGTTGCCCCCGATCTGTTGGAATCCTTATGGGGCAAGCAGCGGCATTTGCGATTGGACCCGCGGATGGTTTTTTCCACACACTCATTGATTGGAAAACGAAGCTCAACTAACGCCAATTTCGATAGTCCGATAAAGTCCTTACTCCCCACCAAACAACTGTTGGGGTGGTCTGCTTTGGCAAGTCACGAAGCGGAAATTAGTCGCCCAGTTGCGAGTGTGAATTCTAACAGTTCACAAGCAGTGACGAGGGAATCAATGATTAACGACCTTATAATTAAATCAGTCCAACAGCGTCCGAACTTGGATGGCGACTTCAACGATGAAATGTGGCAATCTTGTCAAAGGATCGAACTCCGTTCACCGTGGAGCATCGATGTAGACCGCTGTTCCAATGTCCGGCTGGCAAGTGACGGCGAGTTTCTGTTTATTGCGTGCAACTGTCCCGCGCCAACGAACGTTCCCGGCGGACTGAAGTCTGCCAGAACCAGTAGCGCGAAAATTAGCGCGCGCCCGGAAACTACTAGAGCTCGTGATTCGGATTTGCGCGAGCTTGATTCGGTCGTCATTCGGATCGACACGGATCGAGATTATCAGTCGTATTTCGAGCTAGCAGTAGCCGCCGATGGTCGTACTCACGATCGGCTTTCTGGCATTACCGCTTGGGATCCAAAATGGTTTGTAGCCAACGCGAACAATGAGCAAGGCTGGACAAGCGAGATCGCGATTGCATGGAGCGAACTGACGCCGAGGGCTAAACAAGATTTCGAAAACAATCCGCTGACCATGGCCATTAACATTCAGCGACTGATTCCAGGTGTGGGACCGCAATCGATGACAGCGCTGCCAAGTGATTCGATGTTGATGCAAAGCTTTCGAATCGTTAGCTTGCAACCGCAAGCCGATGCGGACTAGGCGTCGCTCTCACGCCGGTAACGCCTTTCGCTCTTGGGCGTCTGGCTTTATGCTGTCCGCTATCGGGAAATTGTCCGGCCGCTCTGTCGATTGAGCCGCATTGTGCTGGCCAATTTCAAGCAAACGTTTTTTTACGTTCCAATAGACTTTGGTATGACGAAAATCACTCCGCAACCCAGTTTGGTCAGCGATTTAAAAAAATTTGGTCAGGAGCATTTGCTCGCCTTTTGGGACAAGCTTTCAAGCGATCAGCAATCTTCGCTGGAGCAGCAACTCAGCGAGATAGATTTCGCTCAAATTGACGGCCTTTCACGCGGAACTGAAGAATCACCGGATTGGGCCGCCATGGCGATCCACGCTCAATCGCCGCCAGCGATTGCACTTGGCGAGCATCCGTCAGGTTTTACGCTAGCCGAAGCGACGAAGGCGGGCGAGCAATCGCTTGCCGAAGGCAAGCTGGCGATGATTCTGGCCGCTGGTGGCCAGGGCACACGGCTCGGATTTGATCAACCTAAGGGGCTTTTCGAAATCGGACCGCTTTCATCGCGAACGCTTTTTGAAATGCAAATTGATCGCTTGAAGGCGTTGATGAAACGATATGGTCATGCTATTCCGCTTTACATCATGACCAGCCCTGCAACGGATGAGGAAACCCGCAATTATTTTGAGAGCGTCAATTGGCTGGGCCTGGACAAGGAAAACGTGCAAATTTTTTGCCAAGGAACGATGCCCGCCGTCGACGCGAAAACTGGCAAGATTTTAATGTCGGCGACGCATCAGGTTGCCCTCAGCCCCAATGGTCACGGTGGGATGCTGGCGGCTCTTCACAAGAACGGGTGCTTGCAAGCGGCGCGGTCTAAAGGCGTGGAGCATTTTTTTTACTGCCAAATCGATAACCCAATGGTCAGTGTGTGCGACCCGACGCTGATCGGCTCACATCTGCTGACAAAATCTCAAATTACGACGCAAGTCGTTCGCAAGCGGTTCGCTTTGGAAAAAGTCGGGAACGTTGTCGCCGTCGATGGCCGTGTCCGAATCATTGAATACAGCGATTTGCCAGCTTCTGCGGCAGAACTGACTAACGCGGATGGTTCGTTGCGGCTTTGGGCAGGCAATATTGCCGTGCACTTGTTTGAGTTAGAATTTTTGGCATCGATGCTTGATCAGGTGGAAGCGTTGCCGTTCCATCGAGCTTTCAAATCAGTAGCCTTCGTCAGGCCTGATGGCGAGTTTGAGAAGCCTACCGAGCCTAACGCCCATAAGTTTGAGCGATTCATTTTTGATTTATTGCCAATGGCCGAGCGATCACTGGTTGTCGAAGGCGATGCGGCTGAAGTTTTCGCGCCGGTGAAAAATGCCGATGGAGCACCTACCGATACGCCTGCGGCGACCAAGCAAGCAATCTCGGCCCTTCATCGTCAATGGCTCCAATCAGCAGGCGTTCTTGTTGCCGACGGAATAAAAGTTGAAATTCATCCCGCTTGGGCACTAGATGCAAACGAAGTAAAAGGCAAAATTCTTTCTGGCACGACGATATCGTCGGATACATACTTTTTGGATCAGCAATTCAAGTAGACTGGCGAATTCATGTTGCACGCAGTAATCATGGCTGGCGGTTCGGGCACTCGATTTTGGCCAGCTTCGCGACAAATGTTGCCCAAACAGCTTTTGAAAATGGCTGGCAGCCAAACAATGTTGCAGGAGACATTTGCGCGTCTGGCAAACTTGGTCAGCCCCGAACACGTTCTGATATTGACTAATTCGCAGTTGACCAATGCCATCGCGACTCAGATTCCTGGCTTGCCGCCGGAACATATTGTTGGTGAACCCTGCAAGCGAGACACCGCACCGTGTATCGGTATTGCCGCGTCGCTGATCGCGTCGGGCGACCCTGACGGTGCAATGTTGGTGATGCCTTCGGACCATGTGATTGAACCTCGCGAAGAATTTCATCGGACTGTTCGCGCGGGATTGGCATTGATCGACGAAGACCCATCACGCATCGTCACCTTTGGTATTCGCCCCAATTACCCAGCCGAATCGTTTGGCTACATACAGCGCGGCGCTGGACTCACTTCGATCGAAGGGACTTCCGCCTTTCAAGTTGCCAAGTTTCGTGAGAAGCCGGACCGGGCGACAGCGCAATCGTACGTCGACAGCGGCGACTTTTACTGGAACAGCGGCATCTTTTTGTGGCGCGCTAGCACGATTTTGCAAGCGATCAAAGCCAACGAGCCGGAAATGTTTCAGCACATCGACAACATTGCCAAATCAATTGGCAGCAGCGATTTTTCTAGCCGGTTCGAGCAGGAATACGCTGCGATCCGCGGCAAGTCGATCGATTTCGCAGTTATGGAAAGCTACCCGAACGTGGCCGTCGTCGAGACCACCTTTCGTTGGGATGACGTTGGATCATGGCAAGCAATGGCCAGACTTCTGCCGCCCGATGAGCACGGCAATACCGTCGAAGGCCCTTATTTGCCAATCGACTCCTCTGGCATGATTGTTCGAACCAACGAAGATCATTTGGTGGTCACAATTGGAACCAAGGACATGATCGTTGTGCACACCAGCGACGCAACTTTGGTCGCACCAAAATCCCAAGAAGAACGCGTCCGCGAAGTCGTCCAGCAGCTCAGCGAACTTGGACACCTTCGCTATCTATAAACCGTTAATCGTCGTCAGCATGAAAACTGCTCGGCGCCAGTCGTTCCCAAATAATCTTCGCTTATGACACACGTAGAACCTATCCGAAAAGAGGTCTGACCCTCTCCGTTCTTCTGATCAATCCAGGCGAACTGTTCGAGGATAACGCCGCCTGGGACCGCCCGTTGTTCTTCAAAGAAGACACCTTCCGCACCGCCGAGCAGAACAAAGCCAGATTCAACTGACTCAATGCACCACAAGACTGGGAGCCAGGCGGTTTTGGAGTTCAGGACACGGAAATCGGTTATGGGCTACTAGCAGGTGCTGGAAGTAGACTGATGGACGGCGTACCGGTGAAAATGGCGAGATATCTTTGGGATCCGCCGCAGCCAATAGCCGATCACTATCATCGCAATTTAAAATGGGTCGAACGAGAGATATGGGATCTTCCTTTGCGGGATCAAAATGGTTCGCTGTTAGAAATCACTGACAAAGCCAAAGCATTTATTCGCTCTCTGTATTCGAAAACAATTTCTCCTTCCGAAGGCGGGTGGAAACAGTAGTGAAGGATGCCACAAATGAAAACAACTTATTCACGCGCGACGATCATAGCTCTTTTAGTAATTAGCTCGATTCTGCTAACGATTTTTGGACCATTGTTAATTTGGATGTCGATAGTCTACGGTGGATACGTACTAGAACCATTTTTACCAGGAGACATTCCAGTATATGACAATTTGGAAATTGAACTTCGCGATAATCTAGTAGAAACCGTCACTATTGCATCACCTACGGCAAACACTGAAGGAATTTATGTTGTTCTTGCGAACAACGTAATAGTTGTTGACAAACTTACTCAAGAGGATGTCATCGCATTGGGCTACCACCAAGAACCTGGACGATACATTTCCGGTGAAATCAGTCCAACGACACCATACGGCGCTGCTTCTTTTTCAGCAAACTCACTTAAGTACATAAGAATTGCACATAACGAAATAGAATTTTCGAATTCGCCTAATGGCCCATTTCTGCGGGTTGGTTGCACTTTTGATGAATTTAAAAAGGTGTTCGGTAAACCTAAGTCTTGGCGTCGCCGCACTAACAAAGGCTGGTTTTGAGTCGATACGGCAAGCGTTGAATTAAATAACGGCTCTTTGAAAACAAAATTCTTCTACGACAGGTGACTCGGCTGAATTAGAAGCCGCGTTTGAATCGTTTAGCGGCAAGACTTCGATCGTGGTCCGCGAAGCGTTGCAAGTGGCGCATTTGGCGTTGCTGGAAATCGCTAATGGCATTGTCGATATCGATGCCAAGACGGCCGGTTATCTCGTCGGGACAGTGATCTACGAAGCGTTAGAAAAGGCCATCATGGTGGCCGTCGAATCGCTTTTGGTCGGCGGCACCGTTGCCAGTGGCGGTTTGGCCGCGCCAGTGACCGGCAGTGCCACTGCGGCTCTGGTTTCTGCGAAAGCGGCGGCCTTTGCAAAGCTCAGCTATCGTCTGAGACAGAATCCGCTGCTTGCACGTTTCCCAACGATCGTCAAATCTCTCCATCGCATCGAAGAGCTGGCCGTCTGGGCAATCAAATACCCAATGTGCTTTGTGGCGGGGACGAAAGTTCACACGCAAAGCGGATTGAAGAACATCGAAGACATCCGTGTCGGCGATATGGTCCTAACGCGTGATGAGTCCGATGCAACATCCGCGAATCGTTATCGCGCAGTTACCGAACTGTTTGAAACGCACCCGACGCAACTGTTCACGATTCGCTATCAAAATGCTGATAGCGGCACGACCGAAGAGCTAACCTGCACTGGCGAACATCCGTTCTACGTCGCCGATCGATCTGAATTCATACCTGCAAAAGAACTTTGCGTTGGCGACTCACTCGCGCTATCGGATGGCCATTCGGCCACCGTTGTCTCCATCACACATCAACAAGCCGCAGACAATGAAAGCTTCACGACTTACAATTTCGCGGTCGAAGGTGACCACACTTATTTCGTCGGTGAGTCCGGCGTCTGGGTCCATAACGCAGGCAATCCCTGCGACGAAGCTTTTGAGATTTTCGCTAAGAAATTTGCGAATGAAGATGACCTCTCTTCAGCAGTGCTGTCGGCGCGAGAGTACCTCAAAGGCTTGACCGAAATTGAAGGAACGGCTCTCACAAAGCTACATCTTCAGAATCTTGATGATTTGATTGTTGCTGGATTGAAAACGAAAGGCCCTGGCAAGTACGAGAAAGTTTTTGAAAATATGAGCGAGCGAGCGCAAGAATACCAAACACGGATCACGAAACTTAGTGAAAATGTCGGGTATGTCGTTCGTGGGACGAAGTTTGACGGCTTCGATGAAGTGGCTGGACTACTGCTCGATGCGAAGGGACCGGGTTACGCCACGTTCCTGTTAAGTAATGGTACGTTCAAACCATTTTTCGAAGGCGCCGAAGAACTTGTTCATCAAGCACAGCGACAACTAATTGCGGCGAAAGGGGTTCCGATTAGATGGGATATTGCAGAGGAACCGGCCGCAAATGCGATACGCAACTTGTTGCAATCGCGCGGCATTATTGAGATCGAAATATTGTTTACGCCATAAAAAGTGAGCCGAAGATATGTTTTATGGATTGTACTGGTCCGCTCGAAAAGAATCTCGATCTGAATGCATTTCGAGATTCTTGTGTGTTTTACATGTACTTGCATCACGAAACGATTTTTTTTGCCAGTGGTATCGTAAGGGTTCCAAAGTTTCTAAAACCGCAAAAAGAATAGATTTAACCCATGAGGATTTGAGTGAATTGTTCACACAAAACAGACGTGACCACATCGACACTGTTATTGAAGAGCTTGGCTTCAGTGCTGCTCTCTGGAATGGAATGGATGGCTTTGCTACTTCCGTAAGTATTACATGCGGCGCATACACGAGCGTCGTTAAGAATAACTTGGTCTTGCAACTCCCAGACCGATTTTTGGTGTCGCAATATTGCTCAGAAAAATCGCTCATAGAGATATTTGAAAGTTTAATACAGTGTGTCGAAGCCGATTTTGCGGTAGTAACAAGTAACAACTATCTCAATCGAAAAGGAGGTGGAACGCCATGGGAGTTGGGAGGATGGTTGAATTACAACAAGTCATATTCTTCGAAAATCGACGTCCGAGATGACTTAATTTCTCTTGATTGACACTACTCGTACTTGCACTTTGTATACGGACTACGGACGCCAAAAGGGGGAATAGTTGAGGAGCATCATTTACTTCCGGACGCAGATGAATTTAAAGATTATTGGAGTCGCCCTGAAATCAATATCAATATCGACGATTTTAAAATTGCTCTCGACATGACCACCCATCGTGGTAAAGACGTTGGTGTCCATAGTAGTGCTTGGAAAACGTCGGAAGGACTTGCCATTGATTGGAATTCAAGATGGAGTTTGTTTTTTGAAGCTAATGAGAATGCGTCCCGCGCAAACGTTTTGAATTTTGCTAAGTCGTTAATTAAGGAGTTTGCAATTGATTGACGCATCTTCGAATTATTGGGTCCTCGATACAAATCCGCCAGAGATACGTCGACAGATCGACTTTTCTAAAGGTAATTTTCCTAAGCGAGTCAATAACATGGAACACAAGCAGATATTCGACCAACCCGTTCGAGTTTGCGTTAAGAAAAAAAAAAGCCATGGGAGACATGATTCTATGCGGAATTGTCAAGGTAGTATTAATCTCCGAAAGCCTTCGCCAAACGCTGGAATCAATAAACGCGAGCGGGTATACGCTTTTGCCTGCTGAAGTAAAACTCGGTTTTGAGCATCGACCGGAGGATTCTGTTTTTTGGCAATTAGTCGTAACCGGGTGGGGAGGGATGGCATCTGCCGACTCAGGAGTTCATGAACTTATCCGGGAAACTGCGAAAGCAAAAGAATTTTCACTTCCAACTAATCCAGGCAAACTAATTGATTCCCAACAGTACGACGGTTCAGACTTTTTTCGTTTCTGGCCATATCCATTCAAAATCATCGTAAAAGATCGAATCAAAAAGCTCTTTGATGGATTGAAAATTAAGCACTGCAGTTTTTACCCTTTGTCCCACTTACGCGAGGCTTTAAAGATGTCTAGTGTTACCGAATCAACTCAAGCATTGCCGCTATGTTTGTATTACCATCCTGAGCGTGCGGAAGCATTAGGAAAAGAGCTTGGAATCGACTGGTGGCCATTGCCGAATGACAATGCCACTGATCTCTAAGTGCAAATTTGCAAGTGAAAAGAATCATGAACAAACACTACTTATTCCCAATCGAGTACTCCGAACAGTTTTCTTTAATGCAAGGGAGCAACGGACGCGGTATTAACGTTGAAGATTTTTCAATTGGCGTTGACATGGCTGACGTTGCTATGTTTCCAGACTACGAAACATTTGCCACGGCCTGGCTGGGTTCTTGGCAAGCGTTCTTCGAGCAATACGAAGGACAGTCTATCAATCAAAAACAAGCCTTCGAGTTTTGCTCGAAGCTCGTCTCTGTGTTCGGCATCAAAACTTAGGAGTACAAGTCGTTAATCAGAGAAATTTGGGGACGTAGCAAATCGTCAGCATACGCGGAATTCTATCGTCAGTCGGCTGCGGTCAACAACGATCGCACGCAAGCCGCCTTAATTTTGGACGCCGGGCTAGCCGACGCGCGTGTCAATGCCGAGACAGCCTACACCGTTTCCAAAGCTAATGCTTACGCCACCGGCAGCGGCGGTTCGGCGCAGGGTTCTGCGGCCGCTTGGGCAGCCGCTTATAAGCAATACGCGATCGCTGAACGTCAAGCTCTTGCCGCCCAAGCCAATAGCGTCGCATCCCAATCGCCCTGGGCAGCCATTTTAGCTGACAAGCTTACGGCCGAATCGCAAAATAACGATGTGGCTAATCAGTATGATCGCAGCATCCTGCAAGCGACAACCATCGCCGACCGCGAACGCGGCACGGCTAATGATGAGAAGACTGATCGCTTAGCCGCAATCGACCAATCGAAAGCAAAATCGGGAAGTGATTCGCAACACAACGCCACCTTGGCTGCCGACTATGCCGCGCAGATCGATGCCCTTTTTAGCGAGCTTGACGAGGCTGGCCTTGGAGGCCTTCGCAGCAATGGCTACTCGGCTCCGCAACCGATCATCCAGTCGCCTGAAACCGACGAAGATGAATTTGCGATCGAGCAAGCGGCCAATCGTCGTTTCTACGAACCGTTTGCCTACGCCAGCGAAGGCGCTGGGATGAACAATGGTCAGTGGGAGCATGATCCAGCCGGTGTGCTCAGCGTCGGTAGTCCGGTGTGGAACGCGACGGCGGGTGGCTTTCAAAGTGTTGATGGTCGCCAGAACCCGGGTGGCTTCTTCACCAACCAGTGGTGGCAACTGAGCAACACCGCTCACTGGGTCGAATTCGCAGGCTTTGAAGTGGCCAGCCAAGTTCACTTGATCAATCCAGGCGAACTGTTCGAGGAGAACGCCGCCTGGGACCGTTCGTTGTTCTTCAAAGAAGACACCTTCCGCACTGCCGAGCAGAACAAAGCCAGCTTCCAATTCAGCAGCTACTGGGACAATGAAGAGGTGCGGGATTTTGTGCTAAAAATCGACGCGTTACAGGATGCTCGTTACCTAAATAACGGAGGCATTTTTGAATTGATTCGTGCGACTTCCCCAAGCTTGCCGCCCCGCCTGAACGATTCGATCACAAAGCCAATTTACGTTAGCAGCGAAGCCGGTGCAAACGGTAATTCGTTTATCGAAATTGTCGGTATTGAAAGTGGTAGGAAGGCGATTGAATCCGATGTTCGCATGTTGCTAACTCAGGCCAATAGCGCCGCCGGAGACCGGTTCGCAGTTTATGGACTACAAGCCAGCCAGCAGAGTGCACTAGAGAGAAACGCTCGGCAGGTCGCTTTCGATGCCAGTAATTCCGAATCTGAATTCGAATTGCAAAACAGCTCAGAGGTTCCTAAAAACATGTCCGACTCACTGGACGGTTTGGAGGTTCTGGTTGAAGAAGACGCCAAGAATATTGACGTGGCGGCCGATGCGTCGGTAGTCAGCGATAACCGATGGAACTGGCTTGGCGAGAATTCTGACGACTTTTCATCTCAACGTTATAGAGATCAGCCAGGCCAGCCAAACGAGCAGAAAGCATTCGTGGTCGAACTGTTGCGTGAGGAATTGCGACGTGCTAATTTGTTTCTGTATGCGGCCATCCGTTTGGCGGACCTTCAAGAGAAAATTGCAATAACTGAAGAGTACGTTTCGGGAAGACGCAATATCCATCCGCGATCGTCTAAACAGCGGAGCGATTACATTGAGGAACTGAAGGATTTAAAGCTACGGGAAAGGCCTTTGACGCTTGATCGGGAAATGTTGTTGCAAGGTTTGATCGATGATTTTTCCGAACTAGAAGTTCCCAGCAGCTTTATTCAAAATAACAATGGTGAAATATTTGTCACTTGGACGGAGGGCGGGATTGGCGTCAACGCGTTAGTCGCTTTCGCGATTCATCTACGAAAGAATCCGCGACTTACTACCACTGGTGGCGGTCTGATTCCAGTCGTTGGTCCGGAGGTAGCGTTCGGGGCGTTCGGTGCGAACGTCTTAAGGTCGTTGCTGGCCGGAGCAACGCTGCGAGCAGCCGCCAAAGCAGGTTTCTCAGGGGCCGCTGAAGAGATTGCATCTGAAATCACCGGACTGCCCGTCGTAAATCCAAAGGAGCTTGGCCGGCTAGTAAACGGATTGCCAAACAGCATTCCTAACGCCCCAAAGGGGCTAGCCGTATGGGATGAACTTCCTCTTCTTCGGAACGCGCGTGGTGCCGGTGAAGCGGCAGCAGGTTCTTTCGTAGGAAAGCGAATTGCGGCATCGAATTCCGTGCCCGAGGGTGTTTATAAGTTTGTCGTCGACAAGGACGGAAAGATCTGGCTGGCACAGGTCACTGAGGATATTCCACACAGTGCCCTCGTGCCTAAGGGCGATGGGGTTCGTGGTGCCGGTTACGTCGCCGTCAAGAATGGCCGGGCAAACGTCAATGGTCGTTCAGGGCATTACATGGCGGAAACACCTTTGCTTGGAGAGAAAGCAAGGCTTTATGACCGAGCGATTCGGCAGACGTTCAAGGACCACGGAATTGACGTCATTGATAACCATGTTGGACTGGGAGGTAGGGTGATTCGTCCACCTCAGTAACTATGAGTATGACTATGCGCAACAGAATGCTTGAATGCTCGATACTAAATGGCTACGACGGGCTAGATGAGCTTATTGAGCTCGCAGAACGCAATCCTGCCGAGGCAGAATCGATTGCATGGGAGGTGCTGTTGAGCCGTGGCGATCCTGGCAAAGACGACTATGGTCTATGCAGCGAACTATTTCTTATACTCGCAGCGACAGCGAGTAAGAAAGTGATTGCCGATCGGGTTGCGATAGCTTGGCCACAACTAGATCATGAAGTACGCCTGAACTTGCTCGCATCGATTGACACGGGAGTGCTCGACACGAAATCGGTTAGTGATCTATTTCATACCAAGGGAAACTGCACTGCAATTCGACATCGAATCGCTGCGGCGTTGGCCGCGAGCCGATTCGACGAAGCCAAAGACGTTGTCCGAAACCTAGTGTCGGAAATTGGAGAGTACGAATCAACTGAAAAACAAGAGATTCTCGATCGATTCAAGGAGAGTGTCATGAACACCGAATAGTCATAACGCCTTGCCCCAAATAGAGCACTGATCGGTAGTTTGGAACGACTTACAGAAGCCGAACGCCGATTTGCTCAAGACCTACTTGCACAAGGAAAGCGAGTCGAAATTGTACCTACGGCCGCAGGAAGAACACCCGACTTCATAATTGACGGTTTACGCCATGAATTGAAGACGATTTCAGGTGTTGTCGATGCAACGTCGGACGGAATTTCCAAAGCCATTGCTAGCCGGGTGATGGATGGTCGTGGTCAAGCCGTTCACATTATAGTTGATGCTCGAAACCAAGCAGGGATGACCAGGAAATTGCCGAACGAGGAGTTAGGCGTGCCTATGGCGCTGACAACAAACTTGGTGGGAAGATTCAATCAATCACTATCCACGGCCCAGACTGGGTTGTAACTGTTCCGAGGACCTAAAATGGAGACTCCTAGCTATGAAGAACTTCGAAAACGAGTACAAGAAGCCAGGTCAAAAGACGACTACGACGATAGACATGCGTGTTGTTGGCAAGGCTACCTGGCTGCGTTATTGGAATGGGGGTTGATTACACCCAACGAGCACCTAGAACTTTCGACTGCGGTGCCAACGGTTGAGCCGGACCCGTCACTCTCGATTTTTCTCGGCTGATGTTTGATTTAGTCATGCCCCAAATAGTGCAGCGAGCCGCTCGCTGCCAATAATCGATTCGTCATTCACACCCAAGGCTTCACTCGCGAAACGGCGCTAGCTGATGCCCACACCACGCATCGGTTGGCCATCAATGACGTCAATTATGATGCCCAGATTGACCGCAATACGGCTGATGCAGCGTATGCTCGTGGGGCTGCGTTGGCGGCTCTGCGATTTGGCGAAACGATTGCTCAAGGCGACGAGCTGCTCAGTGATGAGCAATTGCACGACAAGGCAACTCTTCGACTCAATGCGTTGCATTCTAAAGCGTTTGCGGAATTTTATCGTCAGTCGGCTGCGGTCAACAACGATCGCACGCAAGCCGCCTTAATTTTGGACGCCGGGCTAGCCGACGCGCGTGTCAATGCCGAGACAGCCTACACCGTTTCCAAAGCTAATGCTT
>JBGSKY010000236.1:0-76972 GCA_041740995.1 Pirellulaceae bacterium | reverse complement strand
TTCAAGTCTAGCATGTCACGGTCTGGTTTCCTAGCTGATCGTTTCGACAGACTGATCAATCTTTGTTGTCGCGATGTTGCAAGAATGTCACAGCACTCAAGTCTGCCTGAAAGCCGCCGTCCAATTTCTGTCGTCTTCGTTTGTCGCCCAGGAAGCTCCGGCGAACTCGCGCGGGATTGCAAGCATTCTTAATGTGGGGAGCTAGGCGCGCCGTGGCCTAGCATCGGAACTATAAAATTATCCCGGGTCTTAGCGGGTATATCCGCAGTAGTTATCCCGGCGATATCTTCTGGATATCCACGCTAAGCGATCTTTCGGCCAATAACAATCCACCCTTTCAGGCTAGCATGAAATATCGCGTGCTTTTCATGCTGGGAAAACGGAATCGGAGAAATCAAAGGTGCCAAGAGTGAGTGGCAGCGTAGTTTTACTTCAAGCTGGGGATAAGTAGCGATTTCGATATTGACAACCTGATGGGCGTCTCTCGCTAGATGCGGAACGCACGTCGCGTCTTGCGATGCTCGTTGATCGGTCATCTCTATGGAATTGTCCTGAATTAACTTCCCTGTTTCGCGGTTTAAAAGCAGAGTAAAACTGCGACATTCAACGCTCCGAAAGAGTCCAGTGGGATCTTTCCCGCCCCCCTTGTGAGTTCGTCTCAACGTAGCAAAGGTCCCTTGACGCCTCAAGCAAACTGATTCACCAAACGGGATAAACCCGTTGGGGTCTTTTGGTGTAGCGTCGTGGTGTTAGCTTACGAAGCTGGTTCACCCATGAGACAAGCTCATGGGGGTCCAAATGCGGATTTAGGACAACGCTGGGTTTAGCTGACGAAGCTGGTTCACCCATGAAGCAAGCTCATGGGGGTCCAAGTGCAGATTTAGGACAAGTGGCGTGCCTGTCTAGCTGACCTTCAAGCCCGCTAAATAAGCAGCACTTTGTTCGATGCTTTTCAGTGGGGACGGCGATTGGTCTTGTTCGACGTGGCATTGCTCGACCCCGATTTCGCGCGACTTCTGAATCACGGCCGCGATATCGATTACGCCGTCGCCAACCTCTTGGAATGCATCGACAGGAACTTTGCCTTCGTCGAAATTCGTTTCCACACCCGCCTTGAGGTCCTTCAAATGAACTTGTGTGACGCGTTGGTCGAGCCGTTGCAGCGTCTGGACTGGATCCCAACCACCCAAAGCGGCCCAGAACACGTCGAGCTCGAACTTCATCAGTTTCGCGTCGAAGCGTTCGATGAAAATATCGAAGCCGGTTTGTCCGCCAGTTAATGGTTGGAATTCGAATGAATGATTGTGGTAACAGAGCTGCAAGTTTGCCGTCAAACATTTTTCGGCGGCCACGTTGGCTCGGTCCGACATCGCTTTGTATTGGTCGGCGGTCTCGCGCGATCCGCGGCCAATGTATCCAAAGACTAAATGTTTGAGTCCGTGTTTGGTCGCTTTGTCCATCATCATCGCAAGAGTCGGAATATTTTCCGCGTTCTCTTGTCCGATGAGATTCCAAGCAATAAAAGACGAGGTCACGTTCAATCCGTGCTCGTGAGCCAATGGAACCAGCACATCGGCGTCCATTACGTCCATCATTTCGACTTGGGCATATCCGGCCGCTTTGATTGCCGCCAATGTTGCCGAGGGCGCGACTGCCATTTCGTTTCGCACCGTGTAAAGTTGCAAGCCAAGATTGCTCCGATAAGGATCGTTTTCAGGCAAAGCGAATGCCAAGCGATTTCGCAAGGCCAGCGCAGCTGCGGTGCCTAGAGCAGCGGTAGAAAGGACTGTACGTCGATTTAGCATTTTTGTGTTCCTGATTCGATTTGTGGACTGGGATTCGGCGATTTCCCCCATCAATCGAGCTTGGTAGCAACTCGAAATTGAAGGCGGCAAGGTAATTTGAACTCGGGGGCGAGATCAACTATTTGCGGCGGCCATTTCTTGGTTGGCCAGAGCATTTGGCTTGTGAAAACATTGCCGATTAACTCTCGCGCACTATTATCGCAGAAAAACCACGCTTCCGCAGCCACGCAAATTTCCGCGAGCTTGATTTTCCGAACGCCGCCTTGAAAATTGGTTGGTTACCGCAGCGTAGAACTCGGGAGAAAAAGTTGCATGAAATTTTACCCGGGAAAATATAGCGAATCGGTGCTTTCTGGACATTCTGGTCTACACAAATCTACGGAAACCGTGTATTTACTTTGGCCAAAGAAATCAGAAGCGGACAAGTAGCGATGGCTGCTCCGTAACGATTCCCCCGAAAGCTGACTGGTAGAAAGTTCTCTCGCAAATGGCACCAACATCCGACGAAGTTTATAGCAAAGTTCAAGCAGCTCTAGTTGACGCATTGGGCGTTGACGATGACGAAGTGACCCCAGAAGCGACCTTGGTTGGTGATTTGGGCGCGGAGTCGATTGACTTCTTGGACATCGTTTTCAAGCTTGAAAAAGCGTTCGATATCAAGATTCCCCGCGAAGACCTGTTTCCTGGCGATATTTTGACCAACGCCGAATATGTTTCCGACGGCAAAGTAACCGCGCAAGGCGTGGCCGAGCTGAAGAGCAAGCTTCCTTGGGCAGACCTGAGCAAGTTTGAAGCAAATCCTCGCGTTCAAGATTTCGGCGATCTACTGACTGTCGGCGATTTGGTCCGTTACGTCCAAAGCAAAGCGTCATAGTTGCTGACCCGTTTATTCGTTCTCTAAAGCCTCATTTAATCGCGTGCCCAACTGCCGCGTCGCCGCAAATCGAGATGCGGGACGTTACTTGCGTGGTTAAATGATTTAGCTATTCCGCTTGGCCTGTTGATTCACTAAGTCATCGTCCCTGTAAAAGATTTCCGATGCGTTGGTTTTGGTTTGATCGCTTCGAAACATTTGCCCGCAACCGCTACGCGAGCTCAATCAAAAATGTAACTCTAGGCGAAGAACCGCTGGACGATTACCAGCCAGGCCATCCGCATTACCCGCATTCGCTGATGATCGAGGGGATGGCGCAAACCGGCGGACTGCTAATTGCCGAACCTTCGGGCTTCCAACGGCGAGTTGTACTGGCCAAGGTCGGTAAATCGATTTTTCATCGGCTCGCTTTCCCTGGTGATACACTGAAACTAACCGCGACATTGCAAGACGTGCAAGAGGCGGGAGCCGTGATCAGCGGTGAGATTCATATCGGCGAAGAATTGGTTGCCGAGATGGAGCTGTGGTTTGCGTTCTTGGACGATCGCTTTGGAAGCGGTCCGCTTTTTCCGCTTGAGTCTTTGCTGCGGACATTGCGAATTTTGAGGCTCTATAAGGTCGGCGTCGACGAAAATGATCAACCACTTCAACCACCCCAAGCAATGCTCGACGCCGAAGCAGCCAGCCTGCGTTGACGCACTTAAATCGGCGTTCGCTGTTGGTTTGCTTGCGATTTTTTCACTGGTCAACGTTGGTTGCAGCAAGCCGAAGAATTCCGCTTCGCCAAGCGACCAAAGCGTGGTGACTGCCGATGCAAAGCTTCGCAAAGTAAAACTGCTTCTTAATTGGTTTCCCGAGGCAGAACACGGCGGATACTATGCCGCCAAAGAGCTGGGCTACTTCGCTCAAGAAGGGCTCGATGTCACGATTGTTCCTGGTGGCAAAACGACTGTCGTTGCGCAAGAGCTGACCTTGGGCCGAGTTGAATTCGGGTTGGGCAACGCTGACGACGTGCTGGTTGCAGTTCAGCAAGACGCACCGTTGCTGGCGGTGATGACGCCGATGCAAGAAACCCCGCGCTGCATCCTGTTGCAAGAGCAACTTGGCATCGAATCATTCGACCAGATCCGCGACGTCACGCTGCTGCTCGATTCCGCTCGCGCCTTTGTGCCCTACTTGAAACACCGCGGCTACTTGAACGACAAAGTCACGATCGCTCCCTATTTCGGATCGATCGCACCATTGGCTACCGATCAACGCTATGGATGTCAGGGCTACACGTTCAGCGAACCGTTTCTAGCGGCGCAACAAGGCATCAAGATCACTACCTTAAACGTTTCTGATATTGGTTACAGCCCGTACTGCACGTTGCTAATCACCAATTCACAGCTTGCCAAACGCGAGCCAGCGCTGGTCTCCAAGGCAGTTCGCGCGAGTGTTCGAGGCTGGCAGTCGTATCTCGAAGATCCAGACGAGATCAACCGAGTGATCCTCGCGCAAAACTCCGAAGGGATGACTTTTGACGCGTTGCAATATGGAGCCAAAGCGATTGTGAGTTTGTCGCAGCCACCCGCTGGCCAAGCTTTCGGATCGATGACCAATGAACGTTGGTCGACTTTGATTGAGCAAATGGAACAAGTCAAATTTCTGGACAGCGGCAAAATCAAGGCCGAGTCGGTCTTCTCGAACGAGTTTCTCAAGTAGTCAATCGTTTCAGTTTGGGCGTCTTGGACAAGCTATTTTTTGGCACTGCGGCCAGTTTTCTTTGGCGCTTTTGTCGGCTTGATTCCGGCGATGCTGTGACACAATTCCGGTTGCCCTTGGCAACAATCCTGCATCAAAAAGTGCATCAACTCGTTCATCGCTGAAACGTTGAGTGAATAAATAATGGACCGTCCCTGACGCGATTGCTCTATCAGATTGGCAGCGGCCAATTCCTTCAGATGGAAAGAAAGTGTAGCCGCCGGAACATTCAACTGAACTGCGATCTCGCCGGCCGCGAGGCCATCCAAGCCAGCTTTCACCAATAAACGGAACGTATTCAATCGAGATTCTTGAGCCAAAGCACTCAAGGCCTTGACAGCTTTTTCCGTTTTCATATTTTGATAACTATCGAAATATCAAAGTGCTTTTAAAATCGTTGCAATGCGTCCAGCGAGGTAAGTCTAACCGAAATTGGTTTTGCCTTTTTGAGCAGTGCAGCGAACTGAACATCTTATCGAAAAGACTCAAAATCAGATGATGGACTTTCAAAACTTTCAAACCATTCTATCGCAATCGCTCGAATTGCCGCTGCGTTTCGTCTTGGGGCATGAAACGATGCTTCCGTTACATTTTCATGTTACCGAAATCGGCAATGTCACAAAAGACTTTGTCGATTGCGGCGGCACACGACGAACGATCAGTGCCTGTATTTTGCAAACACTAGTAGCCGATGATATAGACCATCGTTTAACTGCAAAAAAGTTATCTCGGATCGTAGAGAAATCTTCGTGCCTGGCGATCAACCCTGCGTCGAATGTCGAGGTAGAAATTCAAGGCAGAACTATCGAAGTCTATGCCGTTTCGGCGGTAGAAATAACTGAGACCGAGCTGGTTGTTCAATTGCAACCCAAAGAAACTGCATGTCTGGCGCCTGATCGATGCGGCATTGGATCACTGCCGGTATTCCAAGCTGCAAATTGCGATGGCGAAAACAACTGCTGTTAAGAGACTTGGTTGATATGGATTCCCAAAGTGCTTTAAGTTCAAAATCTGCTGAATCCTTTGTGACTTTGCAACAAAAGTGTTTGGCTGAAATGTTCGGCACTTACTGCTTGGTTTTTGCGGGTACTGGCGCCGTTATCGTCAACGATCTCTATGGGGCGGTTAGCCATCTGGGTATCGGAATGACTTTTGGTCTAGTTGTGATTGCCATGATCTACGCGATCGGCGAAGTCTCCGGTGCGCACATTAATCCAGCGGTCACGATTGCATTTGGGTTAGCAAATCGGTTCAAGCCCAGCCACATCGCACCGTACATTGTGGCTCAGGTGAGTGGCGCATTGCTCGCGAGTTTGACGCTGAAGATGTTATTTTTTGAACATCAAAAACTGGGTGCAACCTTGCCGGTCGGCACTTGGTATCAAGCTTTTGTTTTGGAATTTATTCTGACCGCGATTTTGATGTTTGTAATCCTCCGCGTATCAAGCGGCAGTCGCGAGACTGGCATGATGGCGGGCGTCGCGGTTGGCGCGACGGTCGCCTTGGAAGCAATCTTCGCTGGACCAGTAAGCGGCGCCTCGATGAATCCGGCGCGATCGATCGGACCGGCTGTGGCATCAATGACGTTCGATTGGTTATGGATCTATTTGGTAGCGACGACCGCTGGCGCTGCTTTCGCCGTCGTGATTGATCGACAATTGGTAGCATCGAGGCTTTCACCAGACTAATTAAGATCATCGCCTGGCCCCAATTGAACGAAAGATCGATGAGACATTATTTATGTTGCTTAAAGCCTAGAGGGTGACAATGACCAAACGCGTTTTAGTTTTATGTACCGGCAATTCCTGCCGCAGCCAAATGGCCGAAGGCATTTTCCGGGAGCTTGGAAAAGGACAATGGGAATCTTTTTCGGCTGGCTCTAAACCATCGGGCTATGTACATCCGCTAGCGATTGAAGCGATGCGGAAACGCGGGATTGATATCACGCAAGGGACAAGCAAGAGCGTTGACGTTTTTGCCGGTCAGGAATTTGATCTCGTCGTCACCGTGTGCGATCACGCTAACGAAGCATGTCCCGTTTTCCCAGGGGCCAAGGATCGGCAGCACTGGCCATTCGACGATCCGGCCGATGCGACGGGCTCCGTAAATGAAAAGATGGCCTTCTTTACTCGTGTGCGCGACCAGATCGAGAAACGAATCGAAGCCTACCTGAGCTGAGCGGCTCAGATGCCTAGTCCGTTAGAAGCATGGCTGAGCGTTGACGGTCAGAATTTGTGAATTGGTTAGCGAATTGCCGAAGCGTTCAAAGTCTTTGAAGGTCCAAACAATTTCCTTCGCCCGACTGACTTCGATGATTTGCGGATTGGCCTCGCCCGCATGACAATTTCCGAAAGCGATATTTCCACTGGGCAGGACTTGCAAGGTCGTAATCCATGCCAGTTCAACGCCGGGCAGATCCGATCCGTCAAGCTTCCACTGCACAGCACCTTGGCGATCAACTTCGAGAATTGAATGGCCGTTGCCAGTGCTGATCAGAGTGTTGCCGTTGGCTAGTCGCAATGCGGCAAAGCATTGGTTACCAAACGCTTCAATGCCGTGGCCTCCCGCCGGTGCACGATCAAAAAGCGGCACCGCGTATTCCCAAACGATCTTTCCAGTCGATTCGTATTGTCGCACGATCGCGTCGCCCTCATGGCAAACCAAGTAGTCGCCGTTTTCTAAACGTCGAACTAGTCGAGTATCGCGATGCGCGTCAGGCTTGCTCACTTTCAGCGCAAATTCGCTTACGATCTGCTCATCCAAGACGTTGATGATGCGACTACGTCCGCTTTCAGCAATCATCGTCGTCCCATCGTGCAAGTTACGCTCGAACGCGTGAATTTCGAGCCGTTCATTGGGTTGATCGGGCGAACGTGAATCGTACTGCCACACAATTTCGTTATCAGACGGATTGATTTCGACAATGTCTGTCCAGCTTGTTTGCATCAATACATTACCGCTGGGCAGCATACTTAAATCGTGCAGTGGGCCGATCTTGTATTCCCATTGCGTTGACCCATCCTCGGCGATAATCGCAATTCGCCCTTTGGATGAGTCAGCAGCCAGAAATGATCGTTTTTCCTCAGCTTCTGCCAGCGAACCAAAGACCGACAACGTCCATAGTCCGAGCAACGAGACAGTAAGATGACTTTTAAGCACGACGATTTTCCTCGGAGTTTTTACAAATGATTTACAAGCCGCTTGCGCTTTCAAGAGCTTTCCCAGCCTGTATTGGCGTTCAATAGATAGACGCTCGGCCTTCGCGTTGAATGCCGAATTTAGTTTCAAAGGAACAGGAGTCTTGAAAATGAATCTTATCTACAAATCGCTATTGTACACCACTTGGACGTTGTCCATTTTTGCAGTGGGTTTTTGCCGAGCAGATCAGGCAAAACTGTCGGTCGGGTTGGGTTATCCAACGATGAAGGTCGAAGACGGCAAGAAACTGACCAACCACTTGCACGTATCGTTGACCGGATTTGAACTTAAGAATGAAAAGTCACGAGCCAGCACGAACATTGCAATAGTGATCGACAAATCCGGTTCAATGCAGGGCGAAAAAATTGAGCAAGCTCGCAACGCAGCGATTTCGGCCATCGATCGAATGTCCGACAACGACATCGTCTCGATCGTGACCTACGATGACAATGTACAAGTCTTAGTGCCAGCGACGAAAGCGTCCGATCGACAAGCAATCAAGAAGCTGATCGGTTCGATTAATGCCGATGGCAGTACCGCGTTGTTTGCTGGTGTGAGCAAAGGGGCGGCGGAAGTTCGCAAGTTCCTCGATTCGCAACGGGTTAATCGCGTCATCTTGCTGTCCGATGGAATGGCGAATATCGGACCATCAAACCCATCGGACCTCGAACAGCTTGGTGGATCGCTGATCAAAGAAGGCATCAGCGTAACGACGATGGGATTGGGTTCCGGTTACAACGAAGACCTCATGTCACGACTGGCACGCGCTGGCAGCGGTAATCACGTCTTCATTGAAAACGCAGCCGAACTGGTCAACGTTTTTCAACGCGAATTTGATGACGTTATGAGTGTCGTCGCGAAAGACATTCGTATCCAAATCAAAATGGCTGAAGGAGTCCGAGCGGTTAAAGTGCTAAATGATTCAGCCGACATCAATGGACAAATCGTCGAGCTTTCGATCGGTCAGTTGTATTCCAATCAAGAGCGATACTTTGTCGTGGAAATCGAAATCCCGTCCGGTGTCGATGAAACGGAAAGCTCGATTGCGACGGTGACGGCGAAGTATAATAACTTGCAAACCAACACGACTGACGATTTGAGCAGCAAGGTCGGCGTTCGATTCACGAGCAACGATGCAGAAGTCGAAAAGAGCATCAACAAAAAGGTTCTAGCCAATTGCGTATTGCAAATTGGAAACGCACAAAATCGACGGGCTACCGAATTGCGCGACCAAGGTCGCGAGCAAGAAGCTGAGTCGCTGCTAAGAATGAATTGCGAATACCTGGGCGACTTAGGCAAGAAGCTCAACGACGACCGGCTTGTGGAAAGCTCGGCTGCGAATGGCATTCAAGCGAGCAATTTGGACGACAAGAACTGGAACGTGAACCGCAAACTGATGCGTCAGCGCCAGTACAAGGAATCGACCAATCAATCATACGAAAGTGCTTCGGAACTAGCGCGGTAACCAATTTGCGATAAGTTGCTAACACAAATCGACTTTCTAGGCCGTTTGGTTTTCGTTAATCAATCGGCTTGTCGCTTTGAACTAGAATGCGTTGGTGGCGTCGCGTGACGCAAATGCCTAACTTTACAAATCTACCTTCCATGCATCGAAGTCTAGTCATCCTTTGGCTTACGCTACTGCTGGCAATCGCTGCGATCGCGATCCTGAGCCATCGATCATGGCAACGCCAGGCGGAAGCTGCGCAATCGCGAGCAGAAAAATTGATGACTGCGCTGCTGGTGCCAATCCGCGACGACTTGCGGCAGCAAACCGATCGATATGCGATTGAGCTGGAACGATTGGTTAATAGTTTGCAGTCGGCGACGAACGAACTATCCGCATCGGAGTTCCTTGATGTGAAGCGCAGTCCGCTGGTTGAACAATTGGTTGTCATCGACCGTGAGAAGCGCGTCGTTTTTCCCAGCAATACGGAGACGATGAACGCGTCGCAGTTCAATCTTTTACGAAACGCTTTGGAGATGCTCCAAGGCTTGCCGCAAGAAGCAGTCGGTAGTGATGACTCACTAGGCCAATCGATGATGACGCAAAGGACCGGCCCGACGTCACGGAACGCCGCTCCGCAAGCAAATTTCGCCGCTTGGTTTCATAATCGCGGTCTGATGTTGAGCTATCTCGTGGATTTGCCAGACGAACAAAGAATGATGTTGGTGCTGCCTCGAGGACGATGGTTAGCGGACATTGTCGCATCGTTGCCCGAGGTCACATCCAATGCTTACACGAACACAGGTAGCTTCAAAAGCGAGCTGGTCGAAGGAATCGAGTTTCGGTTGATGGATGTCGGCGGCACGGAAATATATCGCTGGGGCGATCGTCCGATGATGCAAAGGTCAAATCAACAAGCAAGCTTGAATGCAATCCTGCCATTGGATTTCCCGCTCGACGCTTTAACGTTGCAGTGCATCGCTAACCCGAGTGCTCAGCGGGCTTTAATTGGCGAGAACTCTCGATGGCCATATGTGTTGGCTTTCGGTTCGCTGGCAATGTTGATCTTCGGTTTAGGCACGATCGTGACCCTCTCATTTCGATCTGCCATCAATCAAGCGGCTCGAAAAATCTCGTTTGTCAATCAAGTTTCGCACGAGCTGAAAACGCCGCTTACCAATGTGATGCTTTATTGCGACTTACTCGCCCGAGACGTAGACCAAATCCACGATAGCGAAGATGCCGCAATATTGCGAACAAGGCTCGACACGATGCAAATCGAATCGAAACGATTAGAGCACTTGATCGACAATATTCTACAATTCGCTCGCAGCAATCAAAACAAACAAAAGTTGCATCTGCGTTTGCAGATTCCTGACGAAACGTTGACCGTTGCAGTCGATCGACTCGAACCTCGACTGACACGTGCCGGCATTACAATCGTTCGTGAATTTAGTGCACCACTGGCGGCGATGCTTGATGAACAGGTCGTCCATCAGGCTGTCGACAATCTGCTGTCCAATGTCGAAAAATATGCCGCAACTGGAGGCCGTGTTGTTGTTCGTTCGTCGCAAAATGGTGAGCTTCTGATGATTCAAATTGCTGACTGTGGGCCCGGAATTCCGGTTGTGATGCGCGAGCGGATTTTCGAACCGTTTGTCCGTTTGGATGATTCGCTAGAGTCGAGTGCGGGCACCGGAATCGGACTTTCGATCGTCCGACAACTCTCCAAACTCCACGGCGGCGATTGCAAGGTCTTGCCAACAGACCATGGGGCATGTTTTCAAGTTACAATTCGCGCCACAAGACCGGCAGATGTTTAAGCGTCGCACTAAAAAGGCAAAATCATGGTCGTATTGATTGCAGAAGACGATTTGAACACGCGGCGTGGCCTCGCAGAGGTATTGCAGCATGAGGGCTTCGTGGCAATTCAAGCCGCTGATGGCTCTCAAGCTTGGGACAAGTATCTAGAACATCGACCAGATTTTATCTGCTTAGATGTGATGATGCCGCGGATGAACGGTTATGAGTTATGTCGCAAGATCCGACAGACTGACAACGAAACGCCGATCGTATTTTTGACTGCCAAAGGCGAAGAGATCGATACGGTCGTTGGGTTAGAAATCGGAGCGGACGACTACATTATTAAGCCGTTTGCGGTGAAAGAATTGCTGGCTCGTTTTCGAGCTGTGGCCAGAAGATGTCTTGCTAAGGATAAGCTTTCGCCGAGCAAGTCGAGTTACGAACAAGAATTTCGACTCGGCGACTTGGTGGTTATGCCGCGACAACTTCGGGCTATACGAGCGGACCAAGTCATCGATTTAAGTCTACGCGAAATCAAGGTTCTGCAACTGATTTTTCAACGCGCTGGCCAAGTCGTCGATCGAATCGCTTTGATGAACCATGCTTGGGGTCAAGAGTATATGCCAACTAGCCGTACGCTTGATCAGCACATTTCGCAGCTTCGCAAAAAGATCGAATTGGATCCGAAAAATCCATCGATTATTCAAACCGTGCATGGCGTTGGCTATCGCTATGATTTCTGACGACGGGCAACTTTTGAAAGGTCAATTATGCCCGCGTTCTTCGTTGCAGTTTGCAATCACGGCAATGTTATGACCAACGGTGTGCAACGATTCTAAGAATTCAAACTCCAAAGTTGAATGGTCTATTTGAAACTGCTCTATCAGGCAGTGCTTGATGCGCTGCTTAATCTCTTCGAGGCGATCGGATCTGTTTCGAGGTATTGAAACGTGAGCTTCAAGCGCTCGATGTTGTTCATCCAATTGCCAGACATGGATGTGATGAATGTGTTCGACACCATCGATTGATTCGACTTCGCTCACAATTTCATCAATAGAGAGATCGATGGGAGCGCCTTCCATCAGAATATGAGTCGCTTGCGGGAACAGTTTGTAGACTTGAAACAGAATGTAGCTGGACAGCATGATTGTCAGAACGCTATCAACCCAATTCCAGCCGAACAAGATGATCGCTATCGAACCGATCAGAACGGCGACTGAACCGAGAGCGTCAGCAATGTTGTGAACAAAGGCCGCACGAACGTTAAGCGAGCCGCGACTCATCGACCAAAGCACCCACGCGGTACCAAAATCGATCACGATCGCAAGAACAGAAGTTGCTGCCATCATCCAGCCGGCAATTTCAGTTGGCCGAAACAGTCGTTCGATGCCTTCATAAGCCAAATAGAATCCGACCACGGCTAGCAGCGTCAAATTTATCAAGGCACCGATAATTTCCGCACGTCGGTAGCCAAATGTATAACGTTCGTTTGAGCGCCGTTTCGAAATCTTCCGCGCGATATACGCAATGAGCAACGTATTGGCATCGCTGAAATTGTGAGCTGCATCAGAGAGCAAGGCTACGCTTCCGGATAGCACTCCAGCGACGACTTGAGCAACGGTCAGAAGCTGATTGGCGGCTACCGCCCACAACAGGACCGAGTCGCTGATTTGTTTGATGCTGCTACCTGCGGTCAATCCGTGCGAGTGACCACTGGAATCACAAGAATCAGAATCCACGTGTGCGTGGGATTTATTTTGCATCGAGTATTGAGCCGATTTTCATCTCTCGCGGCGGCAAGGGTTAACGCCGCGACGCAGTTGAAATAAAAAAAGCCCAAAGCATTGCCTTGGGCTTTCGAAATGTTATGGCTGCGTTTCCAGCCACAGTTTGGCGAATCGAAACTGCAGGGAAATTTTACAACAATTTCACAGATATTAATTAGTACCGATAATGTTTGGTGTGGCTGTGTTAATCGGGGGAACGACATTGTCGTTGTTGTCATCGCTGGCGATAGCTGCTCCTACGGCTGCAAGTGCGCCAATCGCTGCCAAACCACCGAGTCCACCACCCCCAAGACCTCCGGCACCGGCACCGCCCAATGGGGCGCCACCGCCAGCAGGGAATCCACCAAGTTGATCCGGAACTAGGGCCAAACCTTGGTCGTCTGGCACCAAGACCCTATCATCTTCATCGGTTGGTTCGCCTGGTTCACCATTAAGTGAGCCACTGTCACCGCTTTGTGCAGCCGCCGCAACGAATCGCGATCCGTCCAATAGTGTGTTGCTAGAAAGTTCAGGCTGATAAGCTACGGCACAGAATCCAAAAGCTAAGAAGCCTGGACGTCCGCTCGCAACGAGGCCGTAAGCACCGGGACGTAGGTTGGCGAAGCTGTAAACACCGTTCACGTCTGTCTTCGTGCGACCAATCTCGCGTCCATTTTCGAATAGCTGGACAGTCGTATTAGCCAAGTCGCTAGCCATTGGTGCAGTACCAGGTCGAGAAATCCGGCCTTCGAGCGAACCATCAGCTTTCAAAACGTATTCGCAGTCTCGTCCAGCAGGAATTCGGTTCTCGCCAAGTGGATCGCCATCAAATCCTCGCTGGTTCAGATCAACGTTCTGTCCAGGAGCTCGGCTGGCAGCCATAATTGTCTGGAGCGAACCACCAACCACCGTAGCGACTGGGATCGTCACGTCGGCAGGCAGATGTCGGCCAGCTTCTGGGGCCAACACTACCAGTGAAAAAGAACCAATCGAATTGTCGCTGCGACTGACGATTGTGTAATGTCCGGGTCCGACGTTGGAGAGTGAAAACGCTCCTTGGCCGTCTGACATTGTGTCTGAAACTAGTTGTCCGTTTTGAACGACGGAAACTCGGAATCCGCCAGCGGGAATCGCGGCATCACCCTGGACTCGCATCACGCGGCCGATTAATTCGCCACTAGCACGAGCTTGCACCCATTGATTCAGAAACAAGTCATTGAGTGCTCGGTTCGCTGAATTAACGGAAACCGGCCGTCCGGTTTGCGACGAAGAAATGGCTGGCATCGCTTCTTGTGCGAAAGCACTACCTGAAATGCCGAGCACTGCGGCTGACGCAAGTAAAGTTCGCAGATGAATTCGAATCGACATTAAATACCCCAAAAAATGGTAAAGCCGTGTTGTCTTAAAATTTCAATGTTTCAGATGAACGTCAGCGTGAAAAAGTTCCGCTCCGACGCACACGTCTTAAAGAAAGCAATTCACACTGGATTATACGTAGCCAGATTCCCAAGTCGATGGACTTTGCCGATTTTAACTAATTTTTCTCTTTAGTTCACTCCGAATTAGTGGCTTTTTGGCGATTTATTGCAGTCTGGGTCAACAGGACCGATTGTGCAAGGCAGGCTCTAATGTCGTGGGCTGCGCCGTTTTGCAATCGTTGGTCGCGACGTTCCGACAACCTACAGCCTTCTCGCAAAGGTCCGTCAATTGAACGCCGTCTGCGTCACTAATTTATCAAAAACCTATTCAGATTTCCGGCTCGGAGAGTTCCGAGCGGTGGATCGAGTCAGTTTCAGTGCTTATTCAGGGCAAATCTTCGGACTGTTAGGCCCCAACGGTGCGGGAAAATCAACCACTCTTAGGATCTTGGCAACGATCCTCTCGCCGACTGAAGGTAGCGTGGTCGTCAACGGGTCCGACGTCGTGCTCGACCCTGACATTGTCCGACAGCACATCGGTTTTGTTTCAAACAACACGGCAATTTACGATCGTATGACCGCTTTTGAGATTGTTCAACACTTCGGACGTTTGCACGGTTTGGCCGAAGAATTGATCCGGTCGCGAATCGACGAAATTTTTTTGCGATTGCAGCTAAACGAAATCCGCAACTGCCCCGGCGCCAAAATGTCGACTGGCATGAAGCAGAAAGTTTCCATCGCGAGGGCCCTGATCCACCAGCCAGCAGTCCTCATTTTTGATGAGGCATCAATCGGTTTAGATGTGCTGGTCGCGCGTTCTTTGCTAGAGATCATTGCTGACTTAAAAAAGGATGGGCACTGCATCATCTTCTCGACGCACATCATGCGAGAAGTCGAACGATTGTGCGATCACGTTGCGATCATGTATCGCGGCAAAATGCTCGATTGTGGAACGCTGGATGAGCTCTCCGATCGCCATGAAGAAAGTGACTTCGAAGAACTCTTTATCAGGCTGCTGACCGACGCCGATCGCGAGCGAACATCGTCACAGGAAGCTCCGAACTTGGTTGCCGCCGGGAGTGCAAGATGAATTGGAATCGAGTTCGATGGCTGTTCGTTCGAGAATTGCGAGATCAAATCCGTGATCGTCGAACCATGTTTACGATCCTTGTTTTGCCGCTGATGCTCTACCCAATAATGGGTTTGCTGATGTTGCAAGTTGCCCAATTGCGGACGACGCGGCATTTGAGCCTAGCGGTCTTTGGTTCGGAAAACCTGCCAGCCGATTTTTTGCCGCCAGCTGCTGATGACACGGCACAGACGGTCGATGAAGCGATCGTTTCGGCTGAATCTCGCGATCCTCAAGGCAATAAAATCACTTGGCACTTTCTGTCTCAAATGCCAGACAGTGCTGATGCTGCGCCGCCAAACGTCGCCTCTGCACCAGGCGTGGCGAACTCACTGGAAAAGTCAGCAACCCGCAGTTGGTTGAGGCAATCGGACTTCGACGCGGCCCTTTACGTCAGTGCGACCGAAAACAATACCGTAGAAGACAATCCTCAATTTCAAATAGTCGCTAATCTTGCGACAGACAATTCGCAACTTGCCGCTTCGCATGTTCACAGCTTAATCGACAATTGGCAGCAGCAGTCGCTACGCAAAAAATTGCAAGCCAGTCAAATCGATCTGCAAGTTCTTGAACCAGCCAATGTCGAAACACTCGATATCTCTGAAGACCAGAGCAAGCAAGTCATGTTGTGGGCCAAGGTCTTGCCGTTGATCATGTTCGTTTGGGCTTTGACGGGAGCTTTCTATCCAGCCATCGATTTGTGTGCTGGCGAAAAGGAACGTGGAACGCTGGAAACGCTGCTCAGCGGACCTGCGACGCGGCGCGAAATCGTCTACGGAAAACTGTTCGCCGTGATCTGCTTCAGCTTGATGACAGCGATCTTAAACTTGCTCAGCATGCAAATTACGATTTCTGTCGTCGCCGGTCAATTTGCTGGCGTCCAGCCGGAATACGCCGTGCTGATGGGGCCGCTCCCGCTGCATTCAATCGGTTGGTTGCTCGTCTTGCTGTTGCCGATTTCGATCCTTTTCAGCGCTGTGGCGCTCGCCATCGCAGCCTTGGCGCGGAGCAGCAAAGAGGGTCAATATTACCTGATGCCTTTGCTTCTAGTCGGATTGCCAATGGTCATGCTTCCGATGTTGCCAGGCGTTCATTTGTCGATTGGGACGAGTATGTTTCCAGTTGCCGGTGCGATCCTTCTTTCGCGGTCATTGGTCGAGGGCAATTACGCTGAAGCTCTGCTTTACTCGCCACTGGTCATTCTCATCACGGGAATCAGTTGCTGGTTGGCCACGCGTTGGGCGATTCGGCAGTTCGAGACCGACACGGTGTTGTTCCGCGAAACCGATCGCTTTGATATGGCGGCTTGGCTGCAACACCTCTGGCGAGACCGCAGCAGTGTTGCCTCGCCGATGATGGCGATGGTTTGTGGCGCAATTGTTTTGGTCGCTTTGTTCTACGGTCGGCTGCAATCCGCAGGTGGTGAGCTGACTTGGGAGAATATCGCTCGGTCGACAATCGCTGTACAGCTTGCGATGATCCTCGCACCCTGTTTGATTATGGCAATCTTCTTGACCACATCGATTCGCAAAGCACTTCGTCTGCATCGAGTCAGCCCTTTAGATTTTGCCGTCGCGATGGTTTTGGCGATCAGCTTGCATCCAAGCTATGTCTATTTTGCGCAGAGCATTCAAGCAGAATTCCCTTTCGGTGAGGAAACCAAGGCCGCCTTGTCAGGCATCGACGCTTTGCTGGGCGCGGCCCCGCTGGTGAGTCTCCTGATGGTGCTGGCCGTCATTCCAGCGATCTGTGAAGAACTCGCTTTTCGCGGTTTCATTTTCGCTGGACTGGCGAGCCATCGCGGAACCGTGCGGGCGATTTTTGTTACTTCGGTCCTCTTTGGTTTATCTCACGGAGTGTTGCAGCAATCGATCTCTGCCTCAGCGATGGGACTTGTACTGGGCATTGTCGCTTGGCGAACTGGTTCAGTTGTCTGTTGTATCTTGATTCACGTGTGCCACAATTCGTTGTCGATGATCCTTGTTCGGTTGGGCACAATCTTTGCCGAACCGCCAGCAATCTTGCAACCGTTCGTCCGCTTGGGATCCGATATGGGGTTCGAGTACACAGGAAATTGGCACGCAATCAGCGCGGTGTTGACGATAGCTGCGATGGCATATTTTGTCCGCTCGCCAGCCAAAACTGTGACGCGAGCACGTTTCGCGAAAGTGACTGATTCGAACCCAGCGAGCTCAGTTGCCGCCAATGCAGTTTGAGCGCACGAGTAAATTTTTGCGGTAGGCGCCAGCCTTCCGGTTCTGCCGTTAATAACAAAGAATCTATCGGAAAAGGGGGCTGACCCTTTGGAGGAACGGAGAGGGTCAGACCCCTTTTCCGATAGGCTCTGAGTCCACTAGCCCGGCGATCAGGACGGCGTGCGTCGTTACGCTAAAGAATACTCGCCCTGCCGTTACAATCGGAAATCACGGCTAATTGACTTGCCGAGACTTCGTTCCGCAAGATAGTAATTCTTCCAGACAGAGTTAAACTGACGGGTTATGGACGATCTACAAGGCAAACGAATTCTCATTACCGGCAGCTCACGCGGGATCGGTCGCGCGACTGCGCTGCTGTTGGCTGCCAGCGGTTGTGATATTATCGTCAATTATCTGTCCAATGAATCGGCTGCCGTCAGTGTGGCTGACGAAATCGAACAACTCGGTCAACAAGCACTGGTAATTAAGGCGGACGTTTCCGAGCCAACTGACGTTCGGCAAATGATGGACTGTGTGGCTGACGAATGGGGATCGATTGATGGCATCGTCAGCAACGCCGCTGGCGGCGGTTTCCGCAATATTTCGGCCGCAAAGCCAGAACAGTTTGATCGAGCAATGCACATCAACGCTCGTCCGCTGATGTTACTCGCTCAAGCGGCCAGCGTTTTCTACGAACGTCGAAGTTCACCTTTCAAATTTGTGACACTATCAAGTCATGGTTCGTATCGTGCACTTCCAGCGTACGGGCTGATCGGCGCGTCCAAGGCTGCACTTGAGGCGTTGGTACGGCATTTAGCGTTAGAGCTTGGGCCGTCGGGCGTCTACTTTAATTGTGTGCTTGCTGGGTTGGTGCGTACCGATGCAACAGCGAATCTTCCAGGTTCGGATTTATTCTTCAAAGCGGTCCAAGAGCGAATGTTAATCGCTAATGACCGTGAGTTGTTGCCGGACGACGTGGCCAGCGTCATTCGTTTCTTGCTGTCATCGTCGTCCGATCTGATCCAGGGACAAACGATCATCGTCGATGGCGGAGCCGCCTTGCATGGTTAGCTCGCTCCAATGGAAACGCGTGACCGTAGTCCGCGAACGGATCGAAGGACATGAACTGTTTCCATTGCCGCTGACCGTCATGGAAAGATTCTTGACCTGGGATGACTTGCCGAATTATCCCAAACGATTTCAGATCGTTATGTCGCTCGACGGAACATTGGACCCGCAAGCGTGGAAGCAATCGCTCGATGAAGCCATGCTTCGCCACCCAATGCTGCTGGCAACGATTGGTGACTATGATCAGCGATGGGAAATGCCGGAATCACCGAGCTATCAAGTAGCATGGGTCGATCGACAAGATCAGTCACAATCGCCTGACAATATCGATTCCAAAATTCACGATGATCCGGCTCAAGTCGCAAGTTTGTTGGCGAAAATCGAACGCCAAGCAACCAGCGATTCGATTGCGAACTTTCGCATCGCGATAATCCAAAATGTAACGACGACTTGCATTGCTTTCGATGTACAACATTCCGCTTGTGATGGTCTTGGGATGCGAGTCCTGATAGAAGATCTGACAGCGCGTTACGACTCCCTGGTCGAAGGGAATGGCGAGAACCATCGCTGGCGAACACTTGACCAAAATCGTTTGCTCAATCGCGGTGAATGTCCGGCCGCCAAAGCAGATGCGAGCAATCGCAGTTCGACATGGTGGGAGAAATTAGTTCACGCGTACCATTTCCATTTTCGCGGACCTGCACCTCTGCGTCGTTTCGGTAAGCGGCAACGTAAGCTGGCAGATTCGCAATCGCGAGAATCACTGATCTTCCGTTGTCGAGATCTCGATCTGGAAACAATGCATCAGTTACGTGATAACTTCATTGATAACTCGATCCACGTGAACGAATGGGCTATTGCCGCGTTCCTTGAGACTGCAAATGAATTCAAAAACCGCGAAGGCTCCAAGCGACATCGGCTGCGTGTCTCGATCCCAATCGACATGCGAATCCGGGCCGATGTGCGATTGTCAGCGACCAATAAAATCGGTTTCGCTTTCATCGTTTCCGATCAAAAACTATCCGGCGGTGGACTAGCGTTGATTGCGAGTGTTAAGCAACAAATGGAAATGATTCGCAAGTTGAACCTGGGCAACGACTTCGTCAACTTGTTCCAAATCGCGAAGAACCTGGGAACTGTCGCTCGAGCGGTGATGAGTTGGCCGATCAGCTTTGCCACCTCGGTCGTAACCAACCTGGGCGACGTGACCGCCCGGCAAAGGCGAGACAAGCGTGATTCGCACGGTCGATCAACAGCAGGCGATTTAAAATTGCACGCACTCTACGGCTGGCCGCCGATACGTCCAGGAACCCAAATGGGAATCGGACTGTGCCGATACAACCAACGACTTAGCGTGTCAGTGGTCTTTGATGGTTGGGTGTTCACAGAGGCGGAGGTCGATCGATTGTTTGAAGACTATGTCTCACGCCTAATCAACTTTTAGGACCAAAAACGCCTTGCGTTTTCGACTTCTGCGGCTAACGATATGGGCTCGCAAGTTGTTGAGCCGAGATGCTACGGCTTGTATGCCAAAATCACATCGAGCGGTTTGTCAGTCCGACTTGCGATAATTTTTCTGAAACCAATGCTTTGAAGCAGTTCCGAATATTGGCTGAGCGATCGCTCTTTGCCTTCGGTGACCACAAGCATATTTAGGTCCTGCATCAATGCCCAACGTGGACCGTCCATCGCTTCGTTCAAAATTTTCTCGCCGATCATTACCGCACCACCCGACGGTAATGCGTCGAAGATTCGCCCTAACAAAAGGATGCACTTGGGCTCCTCCCAGTCGTGCAAGATGCGACCTAAGGAATATAGATCTCCACTCGGGAGCGGCGTCTCGAAAAAATCTCCGCCAATCGTTTCAATACGATCCGACACCGAACTAGCCGCGATCATCTCGTCGGCCAGCGGAATCGCCGTTGTCAGATCGAAGACGATGGCTTTCAATTGCGGCCACCGCTGACAAGCCGCGATGGCCCAGTGTCCGGTCGCCCCACCAAGATCGACCAACTTTCGAAATCCGCTGAGGTCGATTGCGTTGACGATCACTGGCGACGTAATCATGCCGAACCCGTTCATTCCCATCAAGAACTCACGCTTGGCCGCGTCGTCTTTAAAGAAGCTTGAAAAGATTGGCTCGTCCCATCCGTATGTCTGTTTCCAGCGATGGGTCCCTTCGCGAATTGCGTCTTCGAGATTGCCCCACATCTTCCACATCACGGAATTGGAGTATTCGATATAGCCCGTCATGCGTCGTGGCGAATCGCTCGTCAAATAGGTACTCGCCGATTCGGTATTGGTAAACTTGTCATTGGTCTTTCGCAGCAGCGACAAACCAACGCATGCGTTCAACAAGCGGGACATCGATTCGCAGTCACAAGAAAGATTGCTGGCCAATTCGCCTGCCGACATCGGTCCGTTCCGCAGCGCATCGAATACGCCTAAAGAGACCGCCGCGAACATGACCTTGGAACGGCGAAAAGCCTCCAGAAGATCAAGAACGTTGTCGGGCGAGGGGACGGTTTGGTCAACCGGAAGTTTGTCTGTGGACATCTGATTTTGGTAAATGTGCAATCCCTTAATAAACGAGCGATCAGCTAATTTATTGCAGGCTTGCAAGTTTCGCACAATCAGACATCACGACCTAAGCGCCGATTTGATTCGTTCTTGCCGACGCAATTGTTTGAGAATACCAACGCAAGCACAAAGGTCATTTCGACCTTCAGGCCGCTTTACGCAGCGAGGCTGATGCGGTGCTGTAATATTGCTCGATCGTATCAACAACGGTGTGCTGTTCTTCGATCATCAATTCTGGATAAATCGGCAAGTGCAGTATTTCTTTTGCCGCACGCTCGGTTTCTGGCAGCGCTCCGACGCTGTAACCTAAGTGCCGGAAACATTGCTGCAGATGTAGAGGAATTGGATAGTAAACCTCGTTACCAATCTTTCGAGCGTTCAAGAATTGAATCAAAGCGTCTCGATAACCATCTCGAACGCGAACACCAAACTGATTGTAGACGTGAACTGCCTTTACATCTTGGGATGGCAACTCACACATGTCGTCCAATTGTGCCGACGCAAAGAGCGCTCGATAACGCGCTGCGTTGGCTTGGCGGGCACGAGTGTACTGGTCCAAACGATTCAGCTTGACACCTAACACAGCCGCTTGAATCGTATCAAGCCGCGAATTGATACCAACTTCGCGATGATGGTATCGCGGTTGCATGCCATGTGAGGCGAGCAAACGTAACCGAGCAGCGGTCATGTCGTCGTGACATGTCAACATGCCTCCGTCGCCATAACCGCCAAGATTCTTTGTAGGATAAAAACTCAGACAGCCGATCGTTCCCCAACTGCACGCCGCTTTGTTGGCGTACGAGGCTCCGATCGCTTGTGCAGCATCTTCTATGATCGAAACGCCATAGCGATCGCCCAGCTTGCACAGCTCGTCCATCGCCGCACACTGACCGAACAAATGCACGGCAATGATCGCACGGGTCTTGCTGGTGATCAGCGACGCAACGTGCTCCGGTGAAACGTTGTAGGTCGTTGGATCGATGTCGGCAAAAACAATTTTCGCACCTAAACGTTCAACACACGAAGCTGTCGCGAAGAACGTAAAGCTAGGCAAAATAACTTCGTCGCCAGGACCAATGTTGAGAGCCATTAGAGCAAGTAACAATGCGTCGCTGCCTGAGGCGCATCCGATTGCATGCTTCGTCTGGCAAACTCCAGCGACTTGGCACTCCAGTTCACCAACTTGCGGACCATTGAGGAATCGACCGCTGTCAACGACCGCCGTAATGGCTTGCAGGATTTCCTCGCGCAACTCTTGGTTGCCGCGATTGACGTCCAGGAGAGGCACCGCAGTGGTTGGACGTGTTGGTGTGGTAACTTTCATGCGAATTTCATCCTTGAGCTTGGGGTTCAACTTTTACCCAGCGATTTCCGCCGACGATCCATCGTCACGGTAGCCCTGGGAATCTATCGAGCCCCGCGAGCGAACGTCAAGATGACTTTGCGGCAAGCAAGCTAGAATCTAGTAGCTCAGAAACCCAAGATGAAGCTCGGCATGTCGAAGATTTAGCAAAATACGATCTTCGTGCGACATTTTTCCAAATGCGGGACTATCAAATGGCGCCTCCTCATCGCTCTGCAACCGATCGATCGCGACAAGCAATCGGCTAGCGGCGTCGGCGGTCGCAATGTCCTCAGCACCCACCGTACCACCTTTCACACCAGGAATACGGACGCCCCGCGGCATTCCCGATCGCAACATCTTTCGAAGCTGAAAACGGAGCATCCACCGTACGAAAAACGGCGCCTGACGAATCGGAAATCCTTCGTATGGATAGCTGATCCAATTCGCGAGATGCGACATGATCTGGCCTGCGCTCCAATTGCCGGTCGATTTGAGCTGGCTGGATTCGGCAGCGTGACCAATACGCAAAACTTCAGCTTTGTATTCGTCAATCGACCTAAGCCTTACAAGTCGATAACCGTCCGACGTTCGCGTGTCAGCATTATCCATGATTGGAAAACTATTTACCCTAGAGAGAAAACTTAATCGCCGTCCAAAGCTTGGATTGACGTCGTGAATCAATACAGCAATAAAAAGTTTACCGAGTCAAGAAATCGAAGTCGACTGGAGCTTACGTAGTACCCAAGCTGAGTAGTTTCTAACATATTCACGGTCCGATCCTTGTGCGACCAGAGCAGCCTGTTGTAGTTGCGAAGGAGCAAATCGAATGGCCATCGAAAGCTGATCTTTAAATTGCTGAGCGAATCGTCCAGAAATCAACCGACCGACGACGACTTTTACCATCTGATCACGCTCGTTGTCCATCGGCGGATGGTTCTTGAAATGCCGACACAGTTTCGCACGAGCGCGGTTGTGCCAGATTCCAAAACTTTCGGAATTTACGAAACAGACCGCCCGCTCCCTCGCTGTCGTATCACCTCGCTTAACTTCTTCGATCAACGTACAAAGATCGAACTTGGTGAGAGTTCGAATCCAAAGTTCGACAAAAGCTTGACGCATGATCTTCGGACTTGCGAACGTAGATTTCGCGCCGCGGACGAGCGCGGCTGCGGCAGTGTTAGCCTTCTTCCATGACGTCGGTTTCGCGTGACCTGGCGAGTTCTGTCACCTCGTTTTCGTACTTCTTGGTCAGCTCTTGAATTTCTTCCTTGGTGCGATCGCGGTCGTCTTCGCTGATTGTCTTTTCCTTCTCTTCAGTCTCGATCGCTTTGTTGGAGTCGCGACGAATCGAACGAATGCTGATCCGGGCTTCTTCAGCTAGATCCTTGATGCGCGTTACCAGTTTTTTGCGAACATCAGTTGACAATGGTGGAATGTTGATGCGGATGATCCGACCATCATTTTGAGGATTCAATCCCAACTCGCTAGCCACAATCGCTTTCTCGATTTCCTTGATTGTGCTTGGATCGAATGGGCGAATCACTAACTGGCTTGGCTCAGGTGCGCCAACGCTAGCCAATTGTTTCAGCGGGCTTTGCGAACCGTAGACGGTCACTTTAACGGAATCGACCAAACCGGGCGTCGCGCGACCAGTTCGAATTCCAGCCAGATTGTTTTTCAAAACCGCAACGGCTTTCTCCATCCGTTCCTCGGCATCCACTAGTACTTCTTCGATACTCATAGCTGTTTTCCTAAGCGTTGACTAATTGCAATTGGCAAACTTGCGATACAACCATTAACTACGTAATGCGGCAATCGTTGCTCGCCCTAAATTATAACAGATTCTGGTTACGTTACAGTCGCTGCTTCGCGTGGACTGATCAGCGTCCCAACCTTTTGCCCACTGATCGCTTTGACGATGTTACCGTCCTTTTTGAAGTTAAAAATCAGGATCGGCAGCTTGTGCGTTCGGCATTGGGCAATAGCAGTTGAATCCATGACCTTCAAATCTTTTTCGATCACGGTGTCGTAATCCAACTCACGGTAAAGGACTGCGTGCGGATTCTTTTCTGGGTCTTCGCTGTAAACGCCATCAACCCGCGTTGCTTTCAAAACGATGTCCGCATCAAGCTCCAAACCGCGCTGGGCAGCGGCCGTGTCGGTTGTTACGAATGGCCCGCCAGTGCCTGCGGCCAAGATAACGATGCGACGTTTTTCCAAGTGGCGAATCGCGCGTCGACGAATAAACGTTTCCGCCACGCCATCCATGCGAATGGCCGACATCACTCGGGTTGTACAGCCAATCGACTCAAGCGCGTCTTGCATGGCCAACGCGTTGATCACGGTTGCGAGCATTCCCATGTAGTGTGCGGTTGCTTCCTGAATCGTCTCGCCAGCACTGCCCTTGAATTGGGCGCCACGAAGTATGTTGCCTCCGCCCACGACAACCGCCATCTGACAACCAAGCTCGTGAGCTGTTTTAATCTGTCGAGCAATGGTCGCGACTTCGTCCATATTGATGCCGCGCTGGCCACTGTGAGCAAGACTTTCGCCCGACAGCTTCAAGATGACACGTTTGTAATGGGGAGGAATCGGGTCGGTTGAATTCATAGTCTTGAAAAACGATGGAATAGAGAAGCTTGCAGGATGACGCTTGCGTCATGTCAACAAGACAGTACTGGGACTGCAAATCAGTTCGCAATCAATCCTTGGTCACCCATTGGACTGGTTCAGGCTCTAGATGATCGGCCACTGGCGATCCGCTGTCCTTACGGCCACTTCCCTCAAATCGGCTGATGACGCGAACCGTCATATCGGATTCGCACAACACTTGGCAGCTTAGCCGAACGCCGCTGGCATTTTTTGCCGCCAAGGTTGCTTTTTCGGCGGCAGTCATTTTTGTCGGTTCGCCGGATACAAATTCCACGCGACAGGTGGTACAACGGGATTTTCCACCGCAAGCATGCAGTTGATCGATCCCCGCTTCTTGCCGAAGGGCGTTTACCAGCCGTTTTCCAGCTTCGATTTCGAAGGTGCCGACATTTTCGACAGTCAGTTGAGGCATTTTTGGGTTTTATCCATTAAAAGTCGAACGAGCCATTTTTAACCAAGCCTGCATCAAGCAAACACTGCCAACTTTGTACTCGCTTCTGTCAAATCGCCAAGTAGTTCAATTCAGTTTTTAGGAGTCCGCCAAGTGTCGCAAAACCCATACGCCGTCGAAAACCAAACCGCTCCGCCCCGCGTTGGAGCGGCTGGAGTAAGCGTCATGCAACCGCTGGTAGAAGCGGCTGGCTGGATCAAATTGCTGGCTTGGGTCACAATCGTTGGCGGCGTAATTCAATGCTTGACGATCTCCGGAATCATCATTGGCTGGCTTCCGATTTGGATGGGCATCATCCTGAAACGAGCCGCTGAGAACTTGGAGCTTAGCCGCCAGACGAACGATCAACGTCTGTACTACGAAACGTCAAAAGACCTGGCGAAATATTTTACAATCGCCGGTGTTTTGGCTCTGATTGGATTGATTTTCCTAGCAGTGATTCTCTTGGTAGTGATCGTTCTGTTGATCGTCGGTGTGGCCGGCGCAGCGATGAATTAATACTACGATGCAGCACTTCAATCCGCACGCTCGATCACCGGCCAAAATCAAATAGCGGCTTGGTGTGGTAGAGCTGATTGAGCGGGACTCCGACGGAGGTTCCGACCGGTTGACTGGGCACATTTGAATACTGCAGCGGTTGAGCTGATGGATAGACTTGCCCAGTTGCCAACGACGGTGCGACGGCAAATCCAACTGACTGCGGGGCGACATTCCCAGAAGGCAGCGTTGGTGTGGTCATAGCCGCCGGGTCAGTACCAATTGGATAGGCAAACGGCAAGTCGTTGGGCATACCGCTCGGATAAACTGCGGCTGTTGGTGAAGCCATGCCACTAGGCAAAACCACATTGGGTGGCGCAGTGCCATAAGCGCCCGGCGGCAAGACCTGTCCGGTCGGCGACGCGTATGGATTGTTGACGGGGGCGGCGTTGTAGCGACCGCCAGCACATCCGATCATCGGGCAAACGAAACCGGCAACTGCCAAAATTTGCGCCGCGACCGCGACGGTTCTATTTTTCATCGGCAACCTGCGATCTTCCGATTCCGTGAAGTAAAAAACTAGCGGACAAGAATTCTTCCTTGCCGCAACGCGACGATCAAGTCTTTTGGCTATACCTAAAGAAGTTGATCAGTGTCGAGATCGATCAAACAGGCCCCTGGTCAAAATCCAAGCAGCCGGGCGATGCCGCTTGACCTGGAAATTGCGTTTTCGCTAAAACGAACGATGTCACAAGGAAGTTTTGCGAGACTGAAGGCGGCGAAGATTAATTATGGGAGAAGTGGCAGATCGATCCAAGGTTCTGCAGGATCGTCAAGATTCGCAGTCTCGCGAATCGAATTCCAAACGCGAACGGTTCTCCGAAATTGACTTCATAAAAGCGATCGCGATCGTTGTAGTGGTGGTCATTCATTCGCTAAGCGATACGTTTTTTAAGGAACGATCATCTATTGAATCTTTCCTTACCGATTGGACTCGATTCGCAGTCCCATGGTTCTTATTCGCAGCCGGATTTCTGTTCGTAAAATCGACCGACATTCCCACTTCGCAACTGCTGTACAAATCGGCTTCGCGAATTCTCCCACCTTACTGGATCTGCTCAGCGTACTGGATAGCGACTCGATTATTATTCACCGATGATCGTCAATCAGTGGGCCGAATTATTAAGTCGCTGTTCTTCTGCGAAACACACGGCATCTACTATTTCGTCTTCGTCATTTGCTACCTCTACGTGTTCGGCGCAATGCTTCGTTTTGCAAGTCGATCGTTGGTGATCGGCTTGTGGCTTTTGAGCTTAGCGTTGTATATCGCGACAATTCTGACTTGGCCAGCAATGTTTTTTCCGACGAAATCGTTTGGATCAATGTTGCGATCACCATTTATCCATACTGTTCCTTTTCTGACTGGTTGGGTCGTATCTCTATGGTACACACCAATACGCCGAATAATTGGATCTCTTCCGCTGAGCGCGGCGAGCGGCTTGGTCATTATCGACACCGCTCTCGTTTTAGCGATCGCTCCTATTGATCGAGATCTACACTGGCGTGAGTTGCTAATCTCCGTTCACGTCTACCTGTTGCTCGTTTTTGCGTTGCACGTCTCTATCGCGAGCAATATTCAATGGTCGTTTATACGTTTGCTCAGCGAATGGTCTTACGGGATCTATTTGACTCACATAGTCTTCGTGGAGTTTTGCCATCGTCAATTCCGCTATTTCGAAGCGTTTGAGATGCCCGGCCGCATCTTGATCACTGCAACTATCTCGACGCTTATTACACTCGCCTTCCTCGCCACACTGCGTGCGGTTTTAGGAAAACGTTCGAGGTTGTTGATCGGTGCCTAACGAAGAAGTGCTAAGGCATTTTTGAATTTTTGACGCAAACTTAGACCAGCAGCCTTATCGTTCAAGAAGCCGTCTAAATTATTTTTGCAGTAATACAATATCCTTGAACTCGACCATCGTGATTCCGTCGCCGTGCACTTGTAAGGCAATTTTTCCATCGAGAGGAATTGTCGAGTCGCTTTCAATGTAGTCGATCGCCGGCACACCGTTGATCCAGCTCTGGATCCGTTTTCCTTTGGCGAGAATTCGATATTCGTTCCAGTCCTCAACCGCGATTACGGAATTTAGTGCAGCCGGATCGACCGGCTCAGCGATAACCTTGTTGCGGCGTGATTCATCATATAGTTTACCCCACCACCCTAGCCCGACGTCGACTTGATAGCCGCTCATTTCAAAACTATCGGGTACACGTTGACTGCGAATCTGAACGCCCGAATTCACAAAACCTTCGCTGCCACGGATGCGAATTTTCAACGTCAGCTCAAAGTCAGCGTAAGATTTTTTCGTTGATAGGAATGTATTATGAGGAACTTTCTCTTTTAAACCGATGGAACCGCCAGTCAAAATGCCATCTTGAACTGACCACCACTCGTGGTCGGCGGAGATTGTTTCCCAGCCTTCCAACGTCTTGCCGTCAAAAATCATCTCACCTTGCGAATTTGGACGTACCGTATCAACTGTCAATGCGGCAGATTGAGCTACGACGATTGCCGAATGAGTGACACTGCTCGCTAAAAGAAAACCGACCAAGACGATTTTGTTAAGACTAGATCCCATGTTGTTGCTTTTGGATAAGTGAAAAATTGAAACTCTGTGCTATCAGTCTACTCAAGAACGCTTCATCGCAGGCTCAGCGAGTGATTACGTTTTGGTCTGATAAACTTGCCCAGCATTCGATTCCGGGCATCCATTCCTTAATCTTTGAAGCAAGGTTTTGCATCGCAAAGCGCTCGCTGCAATGATGGCCTAGCATTAAAATCGCGATGCCGTACGCGGCCGCTTCCAAGCATTGGTGATAGGTCGCTTCGCCCGTCACTAATACGTCGATTCGTTGCCCCGTCGATTGGCGCTCGACGAACTTAGATAACATCGAACCGCCACTACCGCAGCAAATCCCAACTGTCTTAACAACGTGCGACATTGAAACGTTGGATCGCGGCTGAATCGCATCAATGCTTGAACTCAACCGACCAACGAGATCAGACAAGCTCACTGGCGTTGAAAAACGCCCGCATCGACCGCTGCCAGCTTTCTCAGCACCGGGACTGGTCGATTTTGCTGGCACGATCGCTTCGACGCATTCTAGTTTGAGTAAGTTCGCCAGTTGATCGTTTATACCACCTTCAGCATTATCCCACGCAGTATGGAGACTATAGATCTGAATTTGATTTTGCAATGCCGTGCAAATCAGTTCGCCAGCAAGATCATCGTCGGTGATCCGTTTGGTAGCGTGAAACGGCAAGGGATGGTGAGTCAAAATTAAATCCGCTCGTCCAGCAATCGCTTCCTGAAGCGTCGCCGCCGTAACGTCCAGCGTGGTCATGACGCGATGAATGGATGAACCGCGTCTGCCAATCAACAAGCCGACATTGTCCCAAACTTCGGCCAGATTAAGAGGCACGTGTTGCAGTAAATACGCTTCGAATTGTGATAACTTCATGATGGTCAATATTGTAACGTCAATCTTGCGATCGAGTCTTCAAACGAATTTTTATCGACGGCAATAAGTCGTGGCCGCAAGTCAAAACACTCGCCTCAATCTTCGAGCTGTTCGGCCTGACTGGCACGCAAAAGGCGATCCATGATAGCTAGGCCAAGCCCTGATTGAGAAACTCGTTGGCAATGAATCTCGCTGACACCGGCTGAGTCTGCGCGACGAAAAAAGTCGAAAAGCTTGTTTGCGTAAGAATCAAGCGAGTCGAAGGTTTCGATCAGGTGATATCGATCGCGAAGTGATGATTCGAAATGAAAAGTGGAGGCACATATCAAACCAAAGGCCTTTGCGCTCGTAGAAGTCGGCAACTCGTCCAAGCGATCAAACAAGACAACACTGGCTGTCGGTTGATAATGTCGAAAGCGTGTTCCTGGCGATCGCGCCGCCAGTTCGTGATTCGTATCAACTGCAGCGTTAGGTGCAATTTTCTGCAACGCTTCAAGCGTTATCGCACCAGCTCGCAGAAGTACCGGACGGTCCGTGGTCGCATCAATAACCGTTGATTCAAGTCCCCACTGGCAGGCCACGTCGCAAACCAAGCCGTCCATGCGGCCGTCCAGATCATGCAAGACCGCTTGCCAGCTTGTACCACTCGGTTTTCCGGAACGATTGGCCGAAGGAGCTGCGAGGACGAGTCCGGATTGCAACAAGATCTCGCGGAACGTCGTCTGGCTGGGCATTCGAAACGCTACAGTGCTAAGTCCCGCTGTGACACCACAGGCAAGCGGGCGGCGAAGAGGCAAAACGAACGAAAGCGGCCCAGGACAAAAGGCCGCAAGGCAATCATAGACCCATTGATGGTCGACCGACGCGTAGGCCAAGAGTTGTTCAACTGAACTGCAATGAACAATCAATGGATTAGTCACCGGACGCTCTTTGGCGAGAAAAATCTTCTGCACCGCTAGTTCATTGGTTGCATCAGCCGCCAGTCCGTAGACAGTTTCACTAGGTAACCCAACAATTCCACCACCACTCAAGAGTTCGATGATTGATTCGATATCGGCCGGTTCGAACAAGCGCGTCCCCGCGCTAGAAAATCGTTTTTCGTACTTCTTCATTCAGAGAAAAACAGCTTTGAAAAATAAGCTAGCGACGTCAATTGCGATCAGCGGACAGCAAAAGACATCATAAGGAATTGCGACCCAGGTTAACGACGTGTAACAACTAACAAGGCGATCTCCGCTACGTTTTTTCCTTCGGGAACGTTCGCACTCAACACCAGCTCGCAATTGCCTTTCTCGATGTCGATTGAGCCAATCTCGAACCTCGAGAAATTTTTCCAGTACGATTCCGATCGTGGAACTCGGTCTTCAGCGGCACCGATTATTGGTGACTGCGATGGTGCCGCGAACTGGAATTGCACCGACTGCGAAGTGGTACTGCTTTTCGCCGTTAGCTCAATCGGCAATCCGACAGACTCCGGATCGCAATTGTAGTAAACGTCAAACATGTAGCTTCCGGAATCTAGAATCTCAACGTGCCAAATGATTTGATCCTGAGAGTTTTTCCAGTTCGTAAGGTAAGAACAGTTGGGATGTATCGACGAATATTTCACACCGCCAATCAAGTCGGCGTCTCGGGCGGGTAGATGATCGGGTTGGTCTATTGCAAACCCAAGCGTGAAAGGGCGTAAATTATTTTGTGAAGCCTGCGAAATCGCCATGCACGACTCCAACTCGTTTCGCATCGCGACAAGCTTGTCCGGATGCGCGGACGCGACATTCGTCTTTTGACCTCTGTCTTTTGCCAGATCAAACAGTTCGCCGTTATCGACCAACAAGAAGTGATCTGATCGTAGTGCGTGCTTGCGATTCCAAATCGACCAAACCGATCGCTCGGACTTCGCTTCTGCGTCTGAGTTTCCCAACTGGCCTTTCAAGGAAATCCCGTCGAACGGCTTGCTTGGAGATTGGCCGGCCAATGGAATCTGACATAACTGGGCAAGCGTCGGTAACAAATCGACTGCACCGGAGAGTTGCTGGACAACGGTCCCAGGTTTAGTACTTCTGGGATGGCGAATAAAAAGCGGACTTCGAACACCGCCTTCGTCGACGCTGCCCTTCTTTCCTTTCAAGCCATCATTGTATCGTTCGCTATTGGGTCCATTGTCGCTCATAAAAACGATGATTGTATTATCGAGCGTCCCATCACTTGCAAAAGCATCGAGTATGCGACCAATATTCCAATCTAAGTTTGCGACCATGGCCAAGGCGGCGCGAGTGAATACAATATCTTCCCGATTTGGATTGGTGGCTCGACTATCAATCGGACTTTCAGCAAACTCGTTCCACCATCGATCGGGAACCTGCATCGGTGAATGTGGCGAATTGTAGGCGAGCATTGTAAAAAACGGTTGCGACTGGTCTTTTGCAAAATCGATCGCGTGGTCAGTGAAATCGTCGCTTAAATATCCTTTGCCCTCAACGACTACGCCGTTATGATCCAGTCGAGGAGAAAAATAGTGCCCCCAATGGCCAGAAGTGAAGCCATAAAATTCGTCAAACCCACGATTATTCGGATGGTAGGGATGCTGAGTCCCGCTGTGCCATTTTCCAAAAAGTGCCGTCCGATAGCCTGCTGATTGGAAGACATCGGCCATAGTTCGTTCGTCAAGGTTGATTCGCTCTTCACCGCGACTGACGCCCGTGACTCCGCATCGCTGATGATATCGACCAGTCAGGATTTCACATCTTGTTGGCGAGCAAACTGGACAGACATAAAAGTTCTCAAACCTCGCTCCTTCGACGGCCAATCGATCCATGTTTGGAGTTTGAAAATTGGTATTTCCGTGACTGCCAATATCACCCCACCCCTGATCGTCGGTCACTATCAGCAAGACGTTCGGCCTATCTCCTGGGGCAGCCAGCGAAGTTGGTGCTAGAAAACCAACAACCTCTGTCAACAGAATTGAAAAGATGAGTAAGATTTTGAGCGATTGATTTGACATTGCGAAGCTTTCAGGTTGTAACTGCGAAGTTGGCTCGCAAACAAAGCAACTATTTTGCGTTTGAGTCCAAATTGTAATTGTAGCCCAACGCGAACTTGGTGATCATTTCCCGTGTCCGAAACTATCGATGGTTCAGTCTCCAACCGGCTGACTTCGAGTTTTATTCGAGTCTCAAGAGATTCGAACAATGATGGGCAACTAAAACCTTAAAAGAACTACTTCATGAGCTGCACCGTTGCAATTATCGATTATCAAATGGGCAATTTGCGCAGCGTTCAAAAGGCGATCGAATCCGTTGGCGGCACTGCTATCGTAACCGATCAACCTACTTCGATTAAGTCGGCTGACAAAGTAATACTGCCCGGGGTCGGTTCGTTCGGCGACGCGATGAACGAGCTAAAACGTCGCGATTTGGTCAGCGTCATCCAGGACGTAGCCTCATCGGACAAACCGTTTTTGGGGATCTGTCTTGGCTTACAATTGCTTTTTGAATCCGGCGAGGAAAACGGGCTGCAACCCGGATTAGGCATTCTTGCCGGCTCGGTGCGCCGATTCAATATCGCCCCAGAACTAAAGGTGCCTCACATGGGCTGGAACAGCGTCACCAGTCGCCAAAGCAACGACCCGCTAATGCAAGGAATCGCTGAGCAACCGTTTTTCTATTTTGTACACAGCTACTTTTGCCAGCCAAAAGATCAAGCAGACCTTTGGCTAACATCTGATTACGGTGGCGAGTTCTGCGCAGCCATTCGACGCAGCAATCTCTTCGCGACTCAATTCCATCCGGAAAAGAGCCAAACCAATGGGCTGAAGCTGCTCAAAAACTTTCTTTTGTTGTGATCAAATTGAGTTTCTAAGCAGCTCAGTCTCGCAAAATACCAGAAGGTTAACCTCGTTACTTTTTCGGATCGGACGACATCCACGCGTACAACCGATTCTTTTCGTCGGCAGTAATGAGTGTCTTTCCATCAGCGGTAAATGCCACGCACGTAATCGCCGCTCCACGATGACCTTCGAGATCGAAAAGCTGATTAGGAGCTGCCCAAGTTGGCGAACAAAACCATGCCGTGACAGTTCCGCTTGGACTGCCTGTTACGAAAATGTCTTCGTTCGGCGACGCAACCAACTTGGAACCTTTTGCAACACTTAATTGCGGCACTGATTCACGCTCGACGATTTGCAAGTCCTTCGGCAATTCATCAATCGCAACAAAGCTGACTTCGGCTGAATCCGAAGCTTCCGTCAAAATGATTAAGTGCTGACGAATTTCCGATTCGCCACCAGACCAAGACTCGTTGAAGAACTGAACGTCGACGACCTTGCGGTCGCCGCCTGTCGCAACTTTGTTCTTAAGAGTTTGCATTTCCCCATCGTGATAGAGCAACAGCACACCGTCGCTGGCACAGACTGCCAATCGCGTTTCATGCTGCGGATCCCAACCTGCACCCAAGCAAGAATCGAACTCATGCAGCGTTTGCCCCGAAAGTGTATTGACCAAAGTAGCGTTTTGCTCGCCGATCAGGAGAAGCTGACTTCCATCGGGCGATAGTTTGAGCTCACGTGTTCCTGGTTTGGAGTATTCCAATCGTTCCCATTTTGGACCAGCGTCTTGTGTATAAGTGAATCGCCACAAGCTGTCGTCGGCAAGTTGGGCATAGACTGTTTTGCTGTCTCGCGCGCCGCTCGCGGATCGCAATGCAGATCGACCGAACGAATCGAATGAAACCTTTCCGTCAACTAATCGATACGCTCGTGCTGCCTTGCTGACAACGAAGGTTTGGTCGCGCATTCGATGCAAATCGCTGACGTTTTGGCTGTCAACAAAAAGCACGTCATGTAGATCAGCTGTGAATTGAGGCTGACTTCCGCCCGTATTTCGTAGCCACCGAATATCTTGAGTTGTCTCATCTTTGACCAGTTCCGGCTTAAAGTCGTCGCGACTAAACTTCAGAACAAGTTGTGTTGTCGTTGGCTCGCTACTTCGATTTCGAACAGCAACATGTAAGGTATCGAAGCGATCAGACTGCTGCACAATCAGATCGATATTTAGGTGTGAAGAAGTCCGATTGGTGGGCGAGCTCAATCGCTCAACAAGTTTCGACTCACTATTAATACTTTCGAGTGATCGTGACGACCATCTCAGATTTAGTCCGCTGCTCGATAGCTCCCACACGGCCAAACCACCACTATTAAATGCCATGTAAAAATGTTTGCCGTCTTCCGACCAAACACCTTTCAATGGAACCTCGCTGGCATTCGCAAGCCGGAAATCGCGATTTTCTGGTCTGTCCCAACTGCTCAAATCTGCGACGTCCAGCAGACGTACAGCGCCGGAGCGTTTGACAAGCATAACCATTGATGGATTCTTCGGATTAGGCACAGCGAAATACGTTCCGAAATCGGTCTTGCGAAGCACTTCTTGTCCGCTTGCAATGGAAGCGATTCTCGTTTGTGAATCGCTTGCAAAAAGAATCGAACGTCCGCGATCGATCAACGAAATTCGCTGTTCGATTAGTTCCGGTTCGCTATCGGTATCGGCTTTGAAATTAGCGGCCGACCAGCGTCGTAGCATTTCACCCGAACGTAAATCCCAAACGCAGAACTCCCAATCTTGTTCATTGTCGCTCAGATATCGACGATCCGCGGACTTCAAATCAGCGGCCGTAACCAACATGCCTTGTTCAGTATCAACGGCCGAGTCAACAAGCACAGCGCCTGGAGTGTGGCCGATATAGCTCCAACGTTCCTCGTCGAATCGTTGCGATTTCCCATCGACTAAACTGAACAGGTCCACGACTCCATTTCGGTCGATCGCTAACGCGGAACCGTCGAAGTTGTTCGCCGCCACATACTCGACTGGTGCGAAATAGTTGGTCGGCTTTTCCTCTTGATCAACTCGTTGCAATCGATTTCGCTGAAGCTGACGATCGATACTCCAAGCGACCGTCGTGGCTTGCTTGTCGACACCGACCACTTGCCCATCGACAGCGAAAGCTACGCTGACCAAGTTGTCTGCCGTCGCGGCAAGAGGCGTCTTGTATCGCCACTGTCCATTTTCGAAACTCCATACATGGGCCGCTGGTTCGGCAATGCTAGCGGTCACCATCTGATTCTTGCCATCAATAGCAATCGACGTCACCGCTGCACGATGGCGTTTTTCTAACTCGACCGCATCATTGACCTTAGAATGCGACGCATCCAACGCCCCAACTAACAATCGGTTGTCGGTGAGCGCTACGGCTAGCTGATTGTTGGGCAGCACCGCTGCACAGCTCAACAAACCGTCCAAACCGCTGGGTAACTCGACTGGTTCAGCAGTTCCGTTGCGAACGTCCATCCAACGCAGCGAGCGATTGTTTTGAAAATCGACAGTCAGTAGATATTGATTGTTATCGATCGCTTGAATCCCGATCAACTGACCGCGGACTTTATCAATTCTTTTCACTGATGCTTGTTGCTCCAACCAGCGATCACCAATCGACCAGATCCACATTCCATTGTTGATCCCACCGACGAGTTTTGTGCCATCAGCGCTAAATGCTAAGTGTTGAAAGTTGCGATTCTCTGCAGAAACAACATCGCTAGCGACCTTGTCGCCAAGTTTCCAGTACGCAAGTTTACTTATCTCGTTGCGGACGTAAGAAAAAGCAATTGCATCACCATTAGGAGCGATTGCAACCGTCGAGATGACTGCTTCAGGTTCGACTAATTGATCAAGCTTTGTAAATCCTCCTGCCCCAAGTTCGAAGACTTCAATTCCACCATTGTCGGTCGCAATCGCAATTCGGTTGGTGGCAGACGCAATACTGGTTCCGACCGGGTTGCCGGTCAGTTCTGCTTTGGGCAGGTCGGCGTTACTGAGCAGATTGATTCGTTGCCAACCCCACGTTTGCAGGTTTGGCATTCGTCCTGAGAATAAGTCAGACGTCAAATTTTGCAGCCGCGTCAGCGTTTGACGCCCAGCTCCGATGTCATACGATTCGATTTGCGACTTAGCCAACGCGAGTGAAGCCTTGTAGTCATCCAATTGGATCTGAACCGCACGTCGCTCGGCCAAATCTTTGGCTTTCACGGCAATATCTTTGGCTTCACTTTCGGCCGCACGTGCCATGTCGGCCGCGTCCTTTTCAGCAATAGCGATTTTTTTTGCCTCTTCTTCTAATCGCTTCGCTTCGTTGGCAGCCATAAGGGCCAAGCCAGTCTGTCGATTCGCCTCGTTTGCTTCAGCAGCCGCTTGCCGAGCTATTTCAGCGGAGATATCCGCCTCCTTTTTCTTCTCCTCTGCAAGCATTTTGGAAGCGACGGCTGCTTCCTTGGCAAGCTTCTCTTGTTCGGCCAGCGCGATATTTTCGGTCGCTGTCTGGATCGCGCGGCTGCGTTGAACGAACGCGAATAGCGACAGCGCTGACAGGCCAACAACGGCAAAGAGCACAACCGCAGCAATCGTTCGTTGCAACAATCGCAAACGTGCTTCGCGGTTCTCATTGCTCTTTTTGGCGGCAAGAGCTTGTTGGTAAAGCGTTTCTTCAGCAGGTACCGATTGATCGACTGTTTGTAACACAAGGTCATAGTCACGCTTGCGAAACGCTTCTTTACCAAACGCTAATCGCGCCTCAGCCAGACCAGTTCGTGCTGCTTGGTGTTCAGGCCACAAATCGATCGCATCACGATAACCGAACATACTTCGCGAGTATGTTTCATAGTCACCGGTTTCATTCGCTCGTTGCAGCAACTCATCGGAGCGTTTAGTCAGCGCAATACTTTCCGCATGGCGTCGATACAAGCGGACCGCATTCTGTAATTCTTCGACGTTTTTATAACGATCGGCTGGATCAGATTTCATCGCGACGAAGGCGATTTGCAGCAACGCATCTTCTTCGCTCGAATCGGTTTCCACCAATTCATTTTCCATCGCAGCGCGGAGGCATTGCGTTACGGTCGATCCCGTGTGTGGTGGCCGATTGGTAACGATTTCATATAACATCGCGCCCAAGACATAAATATCGCTCGTCCGTCCCAACTGCGAAAGATTATGACTCGCCATTTCCGGTGCCATATAGCACGGCGTACCCGCCATATTGACCGCTTTGATGACCTTCAGATTTTTCAAATCGAGATAGTCGCGAGTTAGTTTTTTCCGCAACGAGAACGTATTTCCCTCGATCCGTCGAATCTCATTGCGCTCGTGAACTTCCTCGCCATCCAAAATTACGATTTTGTCACCGACTCGAAAGCTCTTATTTTCCGTGACGACGATTTTCGTTTCGTGCATCTTGCAAGTCTCGGCAAGTTTGGTCGTCTCTTTTCGGAAGTTGACTGCCGTTCCCCAGTCAGTCACAAAGACTTCACCGAATCGACCAAGCATTGTGTTTTCGGGCTTTAAGTCCCGATGCACAATTCCTTTGGAGTGCGCGAATGCAACGGCATCTGCGACCTTCATAAAGATGTCCAGATTTTCTTCGCGCGTTTTCGTCGGCAAAACGCGGCTCCACTGGTCACCTTCTACCAGCTTCATCGAGTAGAACAGCATTCCATCTTCGCTCAAACCCAGCTCGTGGATTGGAACGATATTGGAGTGATCCAAGTCCGCCGTGATTTGAGCTTCATACAAGAATCGCCGACGTGCATCGTCGTTCTTTTGAAAGTTCGGTTTGGCAGTTTTGAACGCAATCAGACGGTCCACAGCGGTTTGACGAGCAGTGAAGACCAGCCCCATCGCGCCTTCACCAAGCTTATTGATAATTTGATAGTCAGCGTCGCTCCGTGCTGGCGAATTTGCGTCACTGACCTTTCGCACTGCGACACGTTCAAAGATCGCTTCGGACGCTTCCATGCTGACCGCTTGCAAGGAGTGCATCGGGTTGGCGCTCGAACCAGCGGCACCTTCCCACATTCGGTGCAGCCGACCTTCGGTCCCGGATTCTCCCACTGAAACCGTCGCATGATCAGTTGCCGATGTACCGAATTCAACTGTTTTGTCGATCGCAGCCGCTTCGGCAGCGTCGCTGTCAGCAAATACAATCGTCGCGTCCCCGTCGGAAGGAACCAAGGCCCCCTCGGATCCGAATTCGACAGTTTCACCGATCTTCGAATCATCTTTGACTTGATCAGCCGGAATTTCGCCCTCGTCGAAATCGTTCACCTCGACGGCGAAGGTCGCTTGATTGTCGCCAACGATGCCTGACGGACTGGACCCGTCGCCATTTCCATCAACATCAAGCTGCACTGTCTCGCGAAGATCCGACAAGTCTGCCGCACTCTCGTTTGACACGAACGTTCCAAATTCCAAGTCCGTCTCGTCGCTCGGTTCCTCAATCAACGTCCCCTGACTAGTGACTGTCAATTCTTCATCAACAGGCGGCAAATCGACCACTTCAAGTGATTCTTCCGCATCATCGCCTTCGATCAAGTCGTCAAATCCAAGACCATCGGTCGCATCGATCGTGTCGTCGATACTACCAACCGATCTCAATGTGCTCGGATCGGATTGGCTAGCGACAATTTCATGACCGCACTGATCGCACGATAGGGCTTCGTCGTTCAGGTCATGATTGCAATTAGGGCAGTTTTTCATTAGGAAAACTCCGGCGTTTCACCGTAAACAAATGATTATTCGGGACGTTATAAAGTAAGTGGAAATGGTATTGTCTTAGGTTGATATCGAATCTTTTTTCGATCGCTTGAACGCTTGTCTCATTCGACGCGAGACCGCGCTCAAACCGACCCGAACGTGTTCATTACCAAAGACAGCTTCTGCCTCGGTCGAAGGATGGTCTTTTCGAACAGCTAAATATGTCAGTGCGACGGCGACAGCGCCCGGTGCCGCAAATCGCGAGCTAGCTTGCAGTTGATGTTTCTGCTGGGCATCGAAGTAGAGAAACCCAGTGTCCTCATCGGCTGGCTTGGACTGTTCCGCTGGCAGCTTGGCATCTTCACTATTGTTGGTTGCTTTTTCTTCCGGCGTTTTAGGTCGAATGATCAACAAATCGTCAGCATCTTCGTTCGCGTTATCGTCGCGAACAGAGAAGACGTCGAGCACTGACTCTTTGTCGTCCACTGATTTTTCGACAATCGCGTAAGCGCCGCTTGATTGCTGCGGATCTTTCAAGAAACGATTTTTAAGCTCGTCAATTTCCTCAGGTGTTGGCGAAGCACCCGATTCGGTCGACAATGTTTCGATCTTCAATCGTTTGCCCTGTTTCAAGTCGTCAGCAGACTTCTCGCTCGACTCGACTTGATCAATCGATTCGGCATCAAGAATCTTCGTCGAACTTGGAAGCTCGATATCGTCAGCGTACCCGTCTTGGTCTGCATCGTCGTAGAAAACGCGATAGATCGCAACTTCCACATTTCGCTCGCTCGACACCGTTAGATCAAGCTCGTAAGGCGGGAGGTTCGTCGGCTGGGTCACGATAAATTCAGACACCGCTTGAACAATAGGTGGCGGAGTGACTGAGGGCAGATCTAACGGCAATTCGGTCGCACCGCCGGTTCCTAACGCGGACACAACACTGATGGCGAAGGTTTGGAAAGTCAGATCATTGATTGCGTCGATAGAAGCTGCCGAAGCGTTGCTAAACAGGAAAAAATCGTCCGCCCTTCGAATCAAGACCGTCGTATTGAGCGTTTGAGTCGCGTCTAAGAATCTGGAATCAAATGCATCTTCACGCTCAAAGACTGTCGCGGAAGTAGGACTTGGCGTCGCAGGAAACGAGTTTTGATTGATTGCGCGTGGCGGTGTGCCGACTTCGCCGATTTCACCAACAGTATCAAACTTCTGCAACTTATCATCTGCATAACGAATGAACGTTTCAAATCCGCGTTCGGTCGCGACTCCGAATTGCAAGACAACTTTTTGAAGCACCCGCGTTCGATAATCTTCCGACAAGGCTGACAAATTGTTGACTTGATCTCTGATGACGAACTCCGTGGTCGTGAAGATTGGATCACGATCTGTCAGTCCCTGACCGGAGTCAAACGCACTTGCATTGACATAATTTATTGGACTAGTCGAATTCGGAGCGGTCGCCAGCGATGTACCGATCTCAGTAATTAGCTGTTCTTTCGTGCCGCCTTGAATGACGGAGCTAGTCATCAACAAGCCAGGAACCGTCAAATTTCCACCAGCAACAAGAATGATCCCGCCTTCGGCGACCGTCGCGCTTTTCGTTGCAATCATTCCATCGACGATGCTGTTACCGAAATTCTTAGTTTCGATGTAAACATTCGGAGCCGTTTGTTTAGCCTGCCCCATATTGTCAAGTTCGATAGTACCGTTCGCTACCACTTCTGAAACGATCAATTGTTTTGCGTTGACAAGGTACAGCGCATACTCGCTGTTATACCGATTCGAAAAGTTGAATCGCGCCAAGTCTTCCGGCGTTTGAGGCAATGACGCCAAGAAGTCGTCGCCCCTCGCGTTTGCGACTGCGTTAACTACTTGGAAATTTTGCAGCGTTCCATTATTGCCGACCGACGCAAAAAGCTGATTAACGTTTGTATCGTGCAAATGAACAAATGTCCCAGCTCGCAATCTCAGAATGTCCGCTTCGATTCTCGCTGACGCACTAATCTCTTCGATATGTCCGCTGCTGTTGAGCTGCACAGTGCCAAGGGCTCCAACGCCCGCCGTTACGATCCGAGTGTCGAGCAGAATGTTGCCGCCCGTAACGTCGACAAGCACGCTACCATTGACGCCTGCAATGCCGATATTGTCTCCATCAGTTCCATCACGAACTGTCAGAGTTCCATTCGCAACGGTGACTTCAATGCTGGATGTACTGCCAGCAATTGGATTGGCTGCCGTTAGATCGTCCAGCGCGTCGATGACCAAACTTTGCGTTTGTGGATTTGTCGTGCTTCGGAAGTCTACCTGTTGGACACCGATGGCAACGCCAACGGCATTGACATGAGCGACCTCAAGGTTGTTTCCAGCGGCAACTTCGTGAATGTAGACGCCAGATCGACCATTGGCTGCAATCGTCGTCGCTTCCAAATCGATTGGCGAGCCGCCGACTTGATTTGATCCGATCGAACCGCCGGCACGCAGGCTGATTGCGTTGCCGCGAAGGTTGGTAGTGTCGGCACCATTGTTGTCGATAATATTCCGTCCAGCCGAGATCGCGATTTGGTTGGCAACGATCAAGTCCAACGCCACATCAGTTCCAGCGTTAACGACAATGGCAGCTCCGCTAGTAGTCGCCGTGGCCATCGTGAAATTCCGACCGACATCGATAAGGATGCGTGCGTTTGTGGTCACATTACCACTTTGCATGATGTCGCGGGCGGCCACTAGGCCGATATCGCCAGTCGTCGAAGCAATCAACGCGGTGGTGCTAATGTCCTGTGCCGCTCGAACCAATATGTCGCCGTTAACACTTGTAACCGCTGCGTCAACATTCACTTGTTGAGCTTCGAAATAGATCGTTCCGCTTGCGTTAGTCGATACGGGACCGGCTGACGTCAGCGTCCCGCCAGCTTGAACGGTCACGTTGCCGCCGCTCGAAGTCACACCAGTATTGATCAGTACATTGGTTGATGCCGACAGTAAAACATCGCTGCTCGATGCGACGCCAATCCTGTCGTTGTCACCACCGTCATCGATCGTAAGTTGACCGGCTTGCACAACGACCTTCACCGGACCACCGGTTAGATCGTCTAAAGCCGTTTGGGTCCGCGATTCACTGACTAGTGTTCCGGTGCTCCGGAAATCAACTTGAATGACGTTTACGTTCACTGACGCCGCTGCCACTCGATCGACGATCAAACTTCCACCGGTACTAATTTCTTGAATGTAAATTCCAGCAGTGCTGCTGGCTGCCAAAGTTCCCAATTCGGTATCGATCGCGTTGCTGTTTCTGGTCAGCAACGCATTGGTGGTGTCCGCTTGACCAATCGAACCGCCAGCACGCAAGCTAGCCGAATTGCCTCTCAGGTTTACAAAATCAGCACCATTGTTGTCAAGAATATCACGCCCCGCGTTCAACGCGATAAAACGTGCATCAACGAGTCCAAGACGGATATCGTTGCCCGCTTGTGCCACAACGGTCGATCCACTCGTCGTCGCATTGGTCATCACATAATTGCCAATGGCCTCAACAAAAATTCCTGTGGCAGTCGCAACGTTGGCTTGCTGTAACACGTCACGTCCGCTGACCAGCCCAATGTCGCCGCGAGTGCTACTGATACTGGCATTGATACCGAAGTCGCGAGTTGAACGCATCAGAATATCGCCGTTGACGGTTGTGACCGCCGCGTTGACGTTGATGTCTCTGCCGCTGAACAAAATGGTCCCGCTGCCCGAGGTCGCAATCGTAGATCCAATGTTCAAGTCGAGTCCGGTTTGGAACGTGATGTGAGCACCTGCAACAACAGCCGCGTTCAACTCAATTGTTCCTGAAGCGGATAGCAACACGTTCTGGGTAGAGCTAACACCCAATCCGTTTCCATCAAGCCCATCATTCACGAACAAGTCCCCATCGCGCACGACGATTTTCACAGGTCCGCCAGTCAAATCGTCTAGTGTCGCTTGCGTTTGATCCGCATTCACAAGCGACGTTGTACTGTTGAAGTTCACTTGCGAGACAATCACGTTAACGCTTTCAGCAGCGACATTGCCGACAATCAAATTGCCACCGCCGACAACTTCTTGCAAGTAGATTCCAGCGTTGCTAACTGCCGCGACGGTATCAAGATCGATATCAATCGCATTCCGGTTTTGGCTTAAAACTGGGTTAGCCGTATCGGCCTGCCCGATCGATCCCCCAGCCCGAAGACTGGCCGACGTTCCACGCAGGTTAGTGACGTCCGCACCGTTGTTGTCCAAGATGTTCTGGCCCGCGTTTAGTGCAATCCGTGGTGCCGCAATAAGATCCAAAGCGATATTGTTGCCAGCTCGCGCAATCACCGTCGCAGCGCTCGCCGTCGCACCACTCATTGTGAAATCGCGACCGGCATCGACCAAAATGCCCACGTTGGTGCTGACATTGGCGCTCTGCAATACGTCACGCACCGCCACCAAGCCGATGTCGCCAGTGGTGCTAGTTATCGTTGCGGTGTTGCGAAGATCCTGCGTCGCGCGAGCAAGGATGTCGCCGTCAACACTGGTAATTGTTCCGTTGACATTGATGTCCGTACCTTCTATCAAGACCGAACCGATCGCGTTGGTTTGAATGGCGGCGGCGATCGTCACGTTCCCGCCCGCTTGCACAGTAATGTGACCACCGTTTGACGAGATACCGGAATTGACCAGCACATTGCCTGAGGCAGCCATTAAGACATTTTCGCTGGAAACCACTCCTAAGCTGTCACCATCAAGTCCATCATTGATCGTCAAGTTGCCATTCTGGACGATGACCTTGACCGGTCCGCCATTCAAATCGTCCAGCGTCGCTTGTGCAAGAGCCGCATTCACACTCGTCGTTGTGCTGTTAAAGTTTACTTGTGAAACATCGACGCTGACCAAAGCAGCTGCGACGTTACCGACGATCAAGTTGCCGCCGTCGTTCACTTCTTGCAAGTAAGTCCCAGCCGTGCTATTTGCTGCGACAGTTCCCAGTTCGGTATCGATCGCGTTTGCGTTTAACGTCGCTGTGCCGTTACTCGTATCAGCTTGACCAATCGAACCGCCAGCACGTAGGCTGGCTGATGGGGCCCGCAGATTTGTAACACTGGCTCCATTGTTATCAAGAATATTTTGACCCGCGTTGAGCACGATTTGATTGGCGACGATCAAGTCGAGCGCGATATTATTGCCAGCTTGAGCAACGACGGTCGCACCGCTGCTTGTGGCTCCGCTCATCGTGTAATCACGACCGGCGTTTACCAAGATACCGGCATTGTTGCTAACGTCAGCGCTTTGCAACACATCACGAGCGGCAACCAAACCGATATCACCAATAGTGCTTGTGATCGTCGCAGTATTGCGAAGATCTTGTGTTGCGCGAGCGAGAATATCGCCGTTGACGCTGGTGACAGTCGCGTTGATATCGATATCTGTACCATCAAACAAGATCGATCCAGTACCAGTAGTTTGAACTGCTCCAGCAATCGTCAAATTACTGCCAGCTTGAAGGCTAACATGTCCACCGTTAGACGCTACTCCGGAATTAATAAGCACGTTGCCTGACGCTGCCAACAGTGCATCCGAGCCAGCCGAAACTCCCAAGTTGTCGCCATCAAATCCGTCGTTAATTATTAAGTCGCCGCCTTGCACGACCAGCTTCACGATCGTGTCTGTCAAATCGTCAAGTGATGCTTGCGCTTGCCCAAAATTGACGGCGGTAGTTGTGCTGTTGAAGTTCGCTTGCGAAACATTCACGCTGACTCCAGTCGCTGCTACGTTGCCAACGACCAAACTGCCACCAGCCGCTACTTCCTGCAGGTATGTTCCAGTAGCGCCAGCTGCCGCAACGGTCCCCAACTCAATATCGATCGCATTGGCGTTGAAAGCCGGAGTTCCGTTGGCCGCATCAGCGCGACCAATCGATCCACCGGCGCGAAGGCTGGCTGCATCACCGCGAAGATTAGTGACATTGGCGCCGTTGTTGTCGAGAATATTCAGACCAGCGCTGAGCGCGATCCGATTGGCCGCGATCAAGTCGAGCGAGATGTTGTTAATGGCTTGAGCAACCACCGTCCCCGCACTGGTCGTCGCACCGCTCATCGTAAAATTGCGACCAGCGTTGACCAAGACGCCGGCATTTGTGTTGACGTTGGCACTTTGCAAAACATCACGAGCGGCGAGCAATCCAATATCGCCGGTGTTGCTGCTAATCACTGCCGAATTGCGAAGATCTCGCGTCGCGCGAGCCAATATGTCGCCATCGAAGTTGCTGACAACCGCATTGATGTTCACATCAGTTCCTTCGAGCAAGATGGTCCCACTGCCGTTGGTTGAGATATTGCCACCAATAGTCAGGTTCGTACCAGCCTGAGCGGTTACATTCCCGCCAGTTGATTGAATGCCTGAATTGATCAGCACGTTTCGTGAGGCAGCCAGCAAGACATCGCCGCTGGATTGGACGCCCACATTATCGCCATCAAGTCCATCGTTAATCGTCAGGTCACCGCTAAGCACAACAACCTTGACTGGTCCGCTTGTCAGGTCATCCAGCGTGGCTTGCGCTTGAAAAGCGTTCAAAGCAGTCGTCGTACTATTAAAGTTCGCTTGCAAGACGTCCACACTAACCGCGGCGGCCGCTACGTTGCTAACGATCAAGCTGCCACCTGCGACAACTTCTTGAAGATAGATTCCAGCCGAGCTATTGGCTGCGACGGTTACTAGTTCGGTATCGATTGCATTCGCGTTTTGAGCTGGCGTACCGTTCAGCGTGTCGGCTTGTCCAATCGAACCACCTGCTCGGAGACTGGCTGAAGTTCCGCGAAGATTCGTGACACTCGCGCCGTTGTTATCGAGAATGTTTTGTCCTGCAGTAAGTGCAATTTGTGACGCAGCGATCAAACCAAGCGAGATATCATTTCCAGCGGTCGCAACAACGGTCGCGGCATTGCTGGTCGCACCGTTCATCGCGTAATTGCGACCGGCGTTAACCAAGATGCCTGCCGTCGTGGTCACATTCGCATTCTGCAAAACATCGCGAATTGCGAGTAATCCGATATCTCCGGAAGTACTTGTTATTGCTGCTGTGGTTACGACATCTTGCGTCGCTCGAATAAGAATATCGCCCGCTGCACTGGTGACTGCCGCGTTCACATTGACATTGGTCCCATCAATTAGGACAGTACCAAAGCCAGTCGTCGAAACAATTCCGTTGACAAAGACGTCGATCCCAGATTGAACGGAAACGTTACCGTTTGTTGCTGCAATGCCTGTGTTAGCAATGACATTGCCAGACGCATTTAAGAGAACGTCAGACGATGAAACGATGCCGAGATTGTCGCCGTCGGCTCCGTCATTGATGGTCAGCCGCCCCGCTTGCACGACGACTTTTACCGGTCCGCCAGTCAAGTCATCCAATGCGGCTTGGCTCAGGTTTCGATTGACGGCTGATGTTGTACTGTTGAAGTTGACTTGGGAGACGTTAACATTGACGGTGGCCGCTGCAACTCGATCCACAACCAAGTTGCCACCAACAATTACTTCTTGCAAATAAATCCCAGCAGTGCTGTTCGCGGCTACAGTTCCCAATTCGGTATCGATGGCGTTCGCGTTCAACGTCGGTGATCCATTGAGCGTGTCAGCTTGTCCGATGGAACCACCAGCGCGAAGGCTAGCCGATGTGCCGCGAAGATTCGTAACGTTTGCACCGTTGTTATCGAGAATATTCTGTCCCGCGTTTAAAGCGATTTCGTTGGCGATGATTAAGTCAAGAGCGATATTATCGCCAGCTTGCGCAACAACGGTCGCACCGCTGCTCGTCGCACCGCTCATCGTGTAGTTGCGACCAGCATCAACAAGGATGCCCGCGTTAGTGCTGACGTTAGCGCTTTGCAAAACATCGCGATTGGCAACCAAACCGATATTGCCTGCTGTGCTAGTAATCGTTGCAGCGTTTCGCAGGTCTTGCGTTGCTCGTGCAAGGATATCGCCATTAACACTTGTTACCGCTGCATTCACGTTGATGTCTGTTCCATCCAACAATACCGAACCACTTGCATTGGTTTGAGTCGCAGTATTAATCGTCACATTCCCGCCAGCTTGGACGTTAATATGCCCACCGTTGGACGAGACACCGGAATTGATCAGTACATCGCCGGACGCGGCCAGCAAGATGTTTGAACTTGAGGCCACGCCTAAGTTATCACCGTCGAAACCATCGCTAATCAATAAGTCGCCGTTTCGCACGACCAACTTCACCGGACCACCGGTCAAGTCATCAAGCGTTGCGCGAGTCTGAAGTGCATTGACGCCGGTTGTCGTGCTGTTGAAGTTCGCTTGCAATACATTGACGCTTACGCCAACCGCTGCAACATTGCCAACGATCAAACTGCCACCAGCGGTGACTTCTTGCAGGTAAATGCCCGCAGTGCTGCTGGCCGCAACTGTCGTTAACTCCGTATCGATTGCATTGGCGTTCAACGTCGGTGTTCCATTGAGCGTGTCGGCAAGGCCGATCGACCCACCGGCTCGCAAACTGGCCGACGAACCGCGGAGATTGGTGACGTTTGCGCCATTGTTGTCGAGAATATTCTGGCCAGCACTCAGAGCAATTTGTGAAGCCGTGATCAAGTCGAGCGAGATGTTTGTGCCCGCTTGCGCAACGACAACATTACCGCTGCTGGTCGCACCGCTCATAGTGAAATTTCGGCCAGCGCTAATTAAGATCCCTGAGTTGGTACTGACGTTGGCATTTTGCAGCACGTCACGCGTGGCGACCAAACCGATATTTCCCGTTGTACTGCTGATAATTGCCGAGTTGCGAAGGTCTTGAGTCGCGCGAGCTAGAATGTCGCCATTGACACTCGTCACCGTTGCGTTAATCGCGACGTCATTGCCTTCGAGCAAGATCGTTCCGTTGGCATTGGTCGAGACCGCACCGCCGATGGTCAAGTTCGTGCCGGCTTGAGCAGTTACGTTGCCACCAGAGGATTGAACGCCTGTATTGATTTGCACATTGCCGGTGGCATTGAGTAAGACGTCGCTCGTTGACAGCACACCCAAGATGTCACCGTCGGCTCCATCGTTGATTGTCAAATTACCGCCGCGCACGGTCACTTTTACTGGACCGCTGCTCAAATCGTCCAATGCCGCAAGCGTCAGCGAACGATTGGTCGGGGTCGTCGTACTGTTGAAGTTTGCTTGGGATGTATTAACGTTGACGCTGGCCGCTGCGACACGATCGACGATCAAGCTGCCACCGGCGGCGACTTCTTGCAAGTAAATCCCATTGGTGCTGCTGGCCGCGACGGTCCCCAACTCGGTATCTATCGCATTGGCGTTGACAGTTGGCGTCAAATTCAGCGCGTCAGATTGTCCAATCGCATTGCCAGCTCGAAGACTCGCCGACGTGCCACGCAAGTTGGTGACGTTGGCGCCGTTATTGTCGAGTATATTTTGACCGGCGTTTAACGCAATTAGGTTGGCAGCGATCAAGTCGAGAGCGATGTTGTTTCCGGCCTGCGCTACGACGGTTGCGCCGCTGGTGGTCGCGCCGCTCATCGTGTAGTTTTGGCCGGCACTCACCAAGACGCCCGCCGCGGTCGTAACGTTGGAGCTTTGCAGCACGCTGCCAGTAGCGATCAAACCGATATCGCCGGTAGTACTGCTAATGTTTGCCGTCGTGCTGATATTTCCGCTGGCTAGCAATAAAATATCGCCGCTTGCCGAACTAACGGTCGCGTTAACATTGATATTGGCTCCGTCGAGCAAAATCGTTCCGCTGCCGCCGGTCGAAAGAGAACTCGCGACGTTGATATCGCTTGACGTTTGAATGCTCAGATTGCCACCGGTAGAGCTGATGCCCGTGTTCGTTATCACGTCGCCCGAGGCAAACAGCACAATGTCGCCGCTGGAGACAACGCCGACGTTATCGCCATCCAAGCCGTCGTTAATAATCAAGTTGCCATTTCGTACCGCAACCTTGACTGGTCCTCCGGTCAAATCATCCAAGGCCGCTTGGCTCACGTTGCGATTGATGGCCGTGGTCGTGCTATTGAAGTTGACTTGCGTAACATTCACGTTAACGGTCGCAGCGGCGACGCGATCGACAATTAGGCTGCCCCCTGCGATGACTTCCTGCAAGTAAATCCCAGCGACACTGTTAGCGGCGATGGTTCCCAATTCGGTATCAATCGCATTGGCGTTTTGAGTCGTCGCACCATTGAGGACGTCCGCTTGGCCGATCGATCCTCCAGCGCGAAGGCTTGCCGATGTGCCACGTAGGTTTGTGACGTTCGCCCCGTTGTTGTCGAGAATGTTTTGTCCAGCGTTTAGCGCGATCTGATTGGCGACGATCAAGTCGAGCGCGATATTGTTGACCGCTTGTGCGACCACTGTCGAACCGTTGGCCGTCGCGGCGTTCATGGTGAAATTGCGACCTGCGTCGACCAAAATTCCCGCTGCGGTGCTGACGTTTGCGTTTTGCAGAACGTCGCGTGAGGCGACCAAGCCAATGTCGCCACTGGTGCTGGCAATTGCTACCGTGTTGCGAAGATCTTGCGTTGCGCGAGCGAGGATTTCACCGTTAACATTGGCGACCGCCGCGTTGACGTTAATATCGAATCCATCGAGCAGAATCGAGCCAGTCGCGTTAGTCTGCACCGCAGCGGTGATCGATAAGTTGCCGACAGATTGAATCGTAATGTGTCCGCCATTGGAACTGACGCCCGAGCCAACAAGGATGTCCCCCGAAGCGGACAGCAACGCGTTGGAGCTTGAGGATACGCCAAGACTATCGCCATCCAAGCCGTCAGTAATCGTCAGGTTGCCGCTACGCACCACGAGCTTCACCGGACCGCCAGTCAAATCGTCCAACGTGGCTTGGCCTTGGGCCAAATTGACTGGCGTTGTGGTGCTGTTGAAGTTGGCTTGCTGTACGCCGACACTGACGTTGGTCGCCGCGACGTTGCCAACAATTAAGCTGCCGCCAGCAACGACTTCTTGTATGTAAATCCCAGCAGTACTGCTAGCCGCAACTGTGCCCAGTTCGGTATCAATCGCATTCGCATTGAGCGTTGGTGTTCCGTTGGCTGCATCTGCCAGACCAATCGAGACCCCTGCTCGAAGGCTGGCCGATGTGCCTCGCAAGTTCGTTACGTTGGCTCCATTGTTATCAAGAATGTTCTGGCCGGCGTTCAATGCAATCTGGGGCGCTGTGACCAAGTCGAGCGAGATGTTGTTGACTGCCGTGGCAACGACTGCTGCTCCGCTGGTAGTCGCACTGCTCATCGTGTAGTTGCGACCGGCACTAACCAAAACACCAGCCGATGTGCTCACGTTTGCGTTCTGCAATACATCGCGATTGGCGAACAACCCGATATCGCCGGACGTGCTGGCGATGGTAGCCGTGGTTACAACATCTTGAGTTGCACGAATGAGAATATCACCCGCCGCACTGCTGACCGTCCCATTCACGTTCACGTTGGTCCCATCAAGCAAGACCGTACCATTCAGACCGGTTGATGTCACACCGCCGAGAGTTACGTTGTTGGTGGCTTGTGCGGTGACGTGGCCGTTAGTCGATGTAACTCCAGTAGTTGAAACTATGTTATTGGTAGCAAGCAAGACAATGTCGGAAACTGCCGAGACTCCAAGGCTATCCGCATCAGCACCATCGTTAATGGTAAGCGTTCCATTGCGAACAGCGAGCTTGACAATGTTGCCAGTCAAATCGCTAAGCGCCGCTTGGGCGAGGGAATCTGCTGTGACCGGCGAACTTGTCGTGCTGCGGAAATCGACCGCGGACACGTTGGCCGATGCAGAGACGTTAAATGCGCCGACGTTGCCAACAATTAAATCACCTCCTGCAGCGAGTTGCTGCAAGTACGTTCCGTTAGTGCTTTGTGTTGCGACCGTGTTGACTTGAATGTCAATCGCATTAGCGTTCTGAGTCGGCAATCCATTGAACGGATCGGCGGCACCAATCGCGGCAGCGACGATCTGCAACTGGTTAGAAATCACGTTCGCGACATTCGCGCCGTTGTTGTCGATTACATTTTGAGTGGCTACGATGCCGACGCGATTGGCTTGAATTGCGGCAAGTTGGATGTCGCGACCGGCGGAAACCAGCACATCGTTGAGCGCCGTGACCGACTGGTTCATCACGTAATCGCGACCCGCCGACACGAAAACGCTGCCTGCATTGGCCGCGAACAAATTGGTCTGCAATACGTCCCGGCCAGCCACAACGCCGACGTTTCCATTAGTGCTCACTAAATTGAAGGGCAAGCTTAAGTCTTGTCCGACGGACACGAAGATATTCCCGCTATTGGTGATTGGTGCAAACAGTGTCAAATTACCAGCGGCATCAAACGATAGTCCTCCGGTCGTCGACACAACAGATCCTGGAATACGAATGTCCGCGAGTGATTGCACTAAGATCCCGCCACCTGTGGTTGTCACGGTTGCATTGACATTGATCCCGTCGACTTGAGGCCCAATCGTATCCCCGGCAACGAGGTTTTCGGCTCGCAAGAAAATCGAACCGGCACCGTTCGTGGTGACCGCTTGATTGACGAATAAGTCATCTCCGGCGCGGAGCGTGATATGCCCACCGTTCGCAATCACAGTCGAAGCGATCACGACGTCGCCGCTCGCGCTGAGCAAGATGTCTTGACCGGCAACGGTGGCTTGCACGCCGATATTGTCGGCATCATTGCCGTCGTTGATCAATAAGTCGCCACCGAGTACGACGACTTTGATTGGTCCGCCGGTCAAATCATCTAGCGGTGCAACAATAAATCCGCGATCAACTGACGCCGAAGTACTGTTGAAGTTCGCTTGCGTCGTGTTGATTGCAACAGCGAAACCAGCGACGTTATCGACCAACAAATTTCCGCCCGCCGCGACTTGTTGAACGTAAATTCCGGCTCCACTGACGGCCGCAATTGTCCCCACTTCGGTATCGATCGCGTTCGCATTCTGGGTCAGGGTCGGGTTAAGCAAATCCGCTTGGCCAATCGAACCGGTCGCTTGCAAGCTGACAGATGCGGCGCGAATGTTCGTCACACTGCCGCCGTTGTTGTCCAGAATATTTTGACCGGCAATCAATCCAACTTGGTCAGCAATGATCAATCCAAGTCGAATATTTCGTGTGGCGTTCCCGACCATGTTTGCGCTGTTGTTGGTCGCGCCAGTCATCGTGTAATCGCGACTTGCGTTTACCAGGATGTCCGAATTGGTTGTAATGTTTGAGCTTTGTAATACATCCCGAACGGAATACAGACCGATGTCACCGTTGGTCGAGGTAATGTTCGCGTTAGTACTCAGGTCCCGCGTCGCGCGAATCAAAATATCTCCGTTGGCGGTTGTGACCGTGCCACCAAGAGTGACGTCAAATCCGTCTAAGACGAGCGTTCCAGCAACCGACGTCGTTATCGCACCGCTGGTCGTAAGATTGTTGGTCGCTTGAGCAGTGATATTGCCGCCAGCCGACTGAACGCCAGCGTTGATGACAATGTTATTGGAAGCGGTCAAAGCCACGTCGCCAGATGATACGACGCCCAAGTTATCGCCATCGGTTCCGTCGTTGATCGTAAGGTTTCCGTTTCGAACGGCTACTTTGACTGGACCGCCGGTCAAGTCGTCGAGGGCTGCAACGGTGACCGTCTGAGTTACTTGAGTAATCATACCTCCAGGCGGAATTTGATTGGCGGTCACGCTGACATTGGTTGCGTTGACGTGATCGACGGCAAGGCTTGTACCGGCAGCGACCTGTTGCAAATAGATTCCTGTCGTTGCTGAAGCGGCTACAGTACCGACTTCTAGATCGATCGCGTTGTCATTCGCCGAAGTCGTTGGATTGAGCGGGTCTGCGTTACCTATACGGTTGGCTCGCAGCGTTGCAGATTGCGAGCGAATGTTGGTCACGTTCCCGCCGTTGTTGTCGTTGATATTTCCGACCGCTCGCAAGCCAGCTCGAGTGCTGACGATCAAACCTAAATCGATCGCTCCGCCCGCCGCAACGGCGACGTTGAAGGCGGAAATCGACGAGCCTTGCATCGTAAAATTCTGACCCGCATTGATCGCAACGCCGGCGGTTGCCAACGTGGTCGAAGTGGCGATGTTACCGACTTGAATGATGTTACGAACCGCTGCTAGGCCGATGTCGCCCGAAGTGCTTGCGATCAGTCCAAGACTGCGAATATCTTGTTGCGATTCGAGCAAGAGGTCGCCAGTGTTAGTTGAAACCGTTGCATTGATGTTGATCCCATCAACGTTCGGTCCGACCACATCTGCGAGATTGAAATTGTTGGCCTGCAAATGCAGCGTCCCGGTACTCGCGGCTGTTACGCTTGAATTGACGAATAGGTCATCGCCGGCGGTCAAGTCGATCGAACCGTTGATGCTGGTAACTAAACCGTCGACAACGAGGTCATCGGCCGAGAGGAACGCGATGTTGGAGCCAGCAGTAACTACTCGCGTGGTTATCGTCGCTGTGGCGAGAGTATTGGAAAGTAATGTGATCGATCCGTTGCTTGCAGTCAGGAACGAGCCTGGCTGCATATCGATGCCGGTTCCATTGGCAGTCAGATTTATATTGCCGATTGTGTTGGTGATCGAGGCCGTGCCACTGAGCACGATTTGGTCGGCTGCCGACAAATCTACGGTACTTCCAGCCGCGTTGATATCTCCGTCAAGATTTATGTCATCTCCGGCGGCAATACCAATGGCGCCTGTCGCGTTGATACTCGCCGCGGCATCAAGATTTACATCGTTCTGAGCAACAAGGCTGAAGTTTGTTGACGAACTGGAGCCGACAAGTTGCGTTGAACCTTCCAGGTTAAGCGTGACTACGCCAAGTCCTTGAGCAGTCAACGTGCCAAAGTTTATTTGATCGCCCGCTTGGGTACCAAGGGTAATTGTCTCGCCGTTGAAAAGTGCATTTCCAGCTACGTCGAGATTCGCGTTGATTTGATTGTCGATCAGGCTGCCAGCCGTAGTTGTCGTCGCCGACAAGTCGCCAGTCACGGTTAAATCGCCACCGAATCGAATTAGGTTAGGGACAATCGGATCGGGCGCCATAGCGCTCGTTGTGATGATCGTTGCATCGCCGTTAATCGTTGCAGTCGCCTGAAGCGTAGCGGCCTGAACGTCTACTACACTGACAACCGTTGGACCTGTACTTAATGGAGCCGCCGAGAAATCACCGCTCCAGAAAAAAGCCCCCACGCCAGTGTCACCTAAGACATTTATTTGTTCAAGGTTCGCAATTGCACCAGTTGTTTCGCCGGGGTCGAAGGCGAGATCGTTATCAAAGTCGACAAAGAAATTACCACCGCCCGCATCCAACAGGTTCGCCGCGACGTTGCTTCCGTCGTTCACGATTCCAATATCCAGAACCCCCGTTCCAGGGGCAAACGCGCCGGTGACCGACAATACTCGTCGCGTTTCCAATCGACGAAAAGAAGAGACCTCCAGCGGCAAGACCTTCGTTCCCTGCCAGCGCTGGATGCACTGTTTGAAGAATTTCAGTAAACCGGGGAACCATTTGGACGGTGGCAACTGATACATTTTCGGCACGCTCAAATCTGCAGAGAAAACGGGCACGAAAGCTGCAGTTGCGACCTGCGGCTAATTTTTCCTGACCGTCGCGGTCCGCACATTTTAGTTCAGATATGGCGAAACGTGACCTGTTACCTACCACTAAAGCAACTTTTCCTCAAAAACTTTGGAAACCTGTTCTTTTGTGAAGCTTTTCATCCGATTGGTCCGCACCTACACTACGAGTTGACTCGCGTTTGCCGCACGGATCATTTGTTGTGGAAGGAATTCCAGTGATTTTGTTGCAATTTGTTTAGAAACGCTAACTGCCGATGACGTGCTACAATCCGAATTGGCGATAAAGTTGCTCAATTCGTGACAGATGGACTTGGTGAACGGTCGATAGTGTAAGAACCAAGCTTGGCCGCGATGCATGGATTGCAGGGTACCAATTACGACACCTTAAAAATCATGATTTGCATACTAAACGTCACTACTGGTCCAGCTCGCGGCAAACGGATTTGGCTGAGAGCAAACCAAAAGATGAGCATCGGAAGATTGTCGACGATTGATTTTTCGATTCCAACCGATCCCTACATGTCTCGTGAGCATTTCGTGGTTGAGGGCAACGCGAACTTCTTTCGATTACGCGATGTCGGCAGCGCTAACGGAACGTTTGTTAATGAGTCAAAAATCAATGTTGTGCATCTGTGCGACGGCGATTGCATCCGCGCCGGAAGCTCAACTTTAACGGTTTCTGTCGTGAACGAAGATGCCAACCCGCATGCATCTGATGGAATTACTTTCGGCGGGCATGGAACGGTCGTCGATGAAGAAGTCGAACCAACCAGCGGCGGATTTCAATTGACCAAACGCTACCGGCTTGATCCGGTCACGAAAGAAATCGTCGAAATCGACAACGATTCAAAGGCGTCCGGCTTCAAGGTGACGGAAACGCACATACCGGATTAAAGTAACTCTCGAATAACCGGTTCAACTTCTTTGAGTCGGTCAGCGCGGCAAGCGAAAATTTTCTTGGAAGTATTCGACTAGCTGCCGGTAAACATGCACCGTAGGCAACTTGATTGACGCAACTCCGACCGAACCACGTTGGCGATCAGTCACGTCGAAAACCTGCATCGTCACCAAGTAGTGATTGGTCTCCGGTTCGAAGCCGCCGACGTTTCTCGGAACTGAAACGAAAAACTCGTCGCCCAGCAGCTCGTTCGGCGTCGTTCGAATCGGCTCGGGCGAAATTCTAAGGATGGTACCTTTGCAGATTTCATCGACATGGGAATCCCAGCGTAACGAGGCAGACATGCCGATTGCGAGTTGCCCGATCGACCTCTCAGGAACCATGACATTCACCACTAGATCGCGATGGGGAACAAACCATGCTAGCACGTCACCGCGCTGGACATAGCAGCCCAAACATTGACGATCAAAACAACTTGCTGCAAAACGATCATCTTGAACGCTCGCCATCGGAGGCAGCGTATGTGCATTGCTATCGAGAAGAAATCCGTCCGTTACTGCGACCGGACGTAACGCCGCAATCTCTGCGTTTAAAACCGATTCGGTCTTACGCAGCTCTTCAAGGATTTCTTGTTTTGCTGGAATCTGAAACGCTGCCTCCGGGTCAAGGGTTCGCCGCATTTGTAATTGAACAAGATCCTGGTCCAGTATTGCGATCTTGCCTCTGACTTCGAGCAATTCAAGTTGAGCATCCATGGATTCAAGCTCGAGCAGCACTGCTCCTTTACCAAGCTTTTGATTAGGAATTTGAGTCTGCAAAAGCTGTGCTTGGTGCGTCGCAAAGACCGGTTGCTTGGAAAGATAGTCTGTCACAAATCGACCACGCGCATAACGTGGCCAAGGATAAATTGCGATAAACCAAAGCACGACAGCGATCGTGGTGAAGCTGACTAACATTGCGCCCCATTGAGCATAGCTCGACGTGCGAATCCGCCGCGTTCTCGACTTAATATTGTTCATCGCCGAAAGCGACATGCCAATTGCCATCGCACCAGTCACCATCATCGCAGCCAGGCCCAAACCAAGTGGAATCAGAGAACTCCAAAGGTACCACAGGATGGCAACCAAGATCATCGTTCTGTAAATGGATGAGACAATTGCGAAGCCGGCCAGCAACCAAAAGTTCCCATCAAATTGAACTGGCCTGCGATGACCGGCAAACACGATTCGATCGGTCAGTACACGCAGCGCATCGCGGCTTTGTTCGGCCAAATTTGGTATACCGCACAGATCCGACAAAATGTAGTAGCCATCGTAACGAAGCAGCGGATTGGCGTTGAGCAAAAGTGTTGAGACCGAACAAACAATCATCATGTTCGCGGCAATCGAATGAAGCATCCCGTCATGCGTCCCGATCCAAATTGCTGCGGCAATCGATGCAAGAATGATTTCTGCATACATGCCCGCTGCGCCAATCACGGCTCGTTGCCATCGTGATGTCAGTCGCCAGGCGTCTGTGGTATCGCAATAAAAACACGGCATGAAGCACAAAAACAGCAACCCCATTTCGCGGCACTCTACGTCATATCGCACGCACGCCAAAGCATGCGAAAGCTCGTGAATCGATTTCGACACGATGTAGCAAATAATCAATAGCAACCAACGATCAAATGTAATCGACCCGATTGCGAATGAGATCAATTGCTGACCTGCAAAAACCTCTCGCAGGACGCCTATGAACAGCACAAAACTGCAAGCCAAAACGAGCAATACAATTAACGGATGAAACAATACATAGGTTAAAGGCCGATACAAACGCAATAATGGGTCGGGCGAGAATAACGGGACTTGAATCGACAACGGACTGAGCAAAGTTTGCTTCCATTGAGACGACTTCCGACGTGCGCCAGCTTCAATCAAAGTGCGGCCGGAATACATTTCCGTGACTGCGCTGAGCTGGCATGACCGCAGCTTTTCAAGTAACGAAAACAGCCACCGGTTGCTGATCGGTGTTGACGGAAATGAAACTCGAATTTGGTTTAATATATCTGACACCGAACGCTGGCCATTCATCAGCATGACCGCGAAGTATTCTAGATCATTGAAGCTGTAAAATACGTTCGCGAGCGGATCGAGAACTATCCAGTTGGCGTTGTCATGACGCGACCATTGTAGATCTTCACGGCAAGCGGGCTTCAGGTTTTGAATCTTGCTCGAGAGCATCTTTACAATTCAATCGTCGCTAGAACTTGGCTGCCTGGACGTAGCTGCGAGTCACTATTATCGATTTCAACAAAGACGCGGATTTGGGAATTGACGGGGTTGACGTCAGGGCTAACAAAAACCACCTTGCCTTCGATCGTGATCGGTTTGTTAGAATCTCGAAGCGCGACGGTCGCTTTCTTGCCAACCAAATTTAAGTCGTCTTGCTTGGCCGAAATAAAACCTTCCACACGCAACGTATCCAGCCGAACGATGCGAATCAATTCGGTGCCTGGTTCGACCCATTCGCCAGTCCGCTTTTCAACCGCCACAACAACGCCTGTCATGGGAGCATTGATCTGGTGCCGAGCAAGTAGCTCTTGCGACTGTTTGTACTCGCCGACGGCTACACTCAGTTCTAGACCGGCCATCTCAATATTATAGGCAGCGCGCTCGACTTCCAATTTGGCTCGTTCGGCAACCAGACGAAGACGATCTATTTCGTTGAGCGGATAGGTGTTCGAAACTCTCGCGTTGGCTGCGATCGCGCGTTGCAATTCATTTTCAGTCACCTCGCGACTCTTTTCCGCTAATCGCTTATCGATATCATTGGTCGTCTTGCGTTGAGCGATTAAAACCTGACTCTTCAGTTGATCAAGCTGGATTTGGATCGCTTCGTCTTTTATCTTTCCGAGTAATTGATCTTGCTTGACCGACGTTCCTTCTTTGACATTAATTTCTTGTAGGATGCCTGAGATTTGCGCCGCAACAATTGTCGAATCAATCGTCTTTAGAATCGCACCGTCGATATTAATTTTTCGCTCAGCCACTTTTTCAGTAGAGGTCGGCTCAATTGGCTGCGTCACCGTATCATCGGTCCTTGCCGGATCCAATTCATCGGAAACGATCGGCGATGAATCAATCAGGCCAAGTTCCGACAGTGATTCTTGAGCGAGTATCTCAACGGTCGCGATCGACCCGATGAAAGTTGCTGCCGTAATGATCGCGAGTTTTTGAACGCGTGAACTCATGAATCGATGATACGCGACTGTTAAAAATTTCAATAGAAGCATCTTAAAACCAAACTCTCCGCTGAAACGCTTCAACGATTGGACGGCACCAAACAAACCATACTGGTTGCGGCTGGCAAGGAAAATAGGTGTGGACTCCGGCTCCAAATCGACGCTTGTCAGCCTGGAAGTCGATCACGTTAGCACGCATTTCCAGAAAGCAGCCTTCGCGATGCAAGTTCTCAACGTAATCAGCGATCCAATTCAGTTTTGCTCGATGTCGCGTTTCCACGTCGCTGTCAATAACGAATTCGAAGTCCGCTTTTTTGTGTTCGGATTCCAAGCCGAAATCTCCAAGCACATAACCGCTGTCGCGATCAAAGACCTTCATTCGAACCTGCCATGGCCCATCCATATCGACAACAGAAAACAACGCGTCGCCTCGTTGAACAGGGCGACCGAGGAGTTGCTGTTGAATGTCTTTGGCGACGATCATTCCCTTGATGGGCGAATTTAGCGTCAGAGATTTGCGACGCTTGACAAGGATTTGTAACTGTCGCTCTAGCGTCGTTTTCCTTAATTCAATGGCTGAGATCTTCGAAGCTAAGATGCTCTGCTGATTGAGTAAATCGTTGGAGTTGGCTGACAACTGATTGATTGCAATTTGAAGCCCCTTGGCCTCTTCGTCGATCGCCCGATACTCACCTTGCGCCTCCTCGATCTGCAAATCCAGCGACGGTGATCGAAGCGTGAGCAATGGCGTATTGGTCTCGACTGCCTGACCATCTTGCACGAGCAGTTGATCGATAAAGCCATCAGCCGATGCGTAAATATAGCGAAATTCGATCGGTTCAAGCTTACCTTCACCTTCGATGACCATTGGCATCGGCATCAACAATAGATAGGCGGCCAAGAACACCAATCCGATGAGCATGGCCAATCGCAAAAACGGACCTACCGCCTGTCGAACCGAACGGGAGACGTCAGTGATCGATCTCAGGTATTTAGGGACTTGCAACCATTGTTGTTTTTGCTCCCAGCCAACGGCAAGATTGGGCAATAAATGTTGCAGCTTGAAAGTTGCATTCATCAATGCAGCTTCGTCAGCGAATTCGATAATGATGCCGCTTCTGGCATTGCGATCATTCGAGCTCGCGAATTTCGTAGCTATTCGATTTATGAAAAGACCTGACTCTTCAACCAAAGAATCGTTCTGCGACTCCGGAACCGACGCGATGTCGCTGGTGGACGAAAGTCGCGGCGATTGGTGTACGATCGGTTTGTCGTTTTGTAAAGCTTGTCTTCCCAAGTTGATCAGCGACTTAACAACATGCGATTTTCGATCAAGCGTGCTAATACCGCTGACGGCGTAAAGCTTGCCTTTGCTCAGGCCGCCTCGACCGACCAACGAAACTCGCGAAGCTGGCAAGAGAGCCGCAAGTCCGTTCACCAAGCTCATTGACGCCGCATCAAGCGTTTCGTGTTTGGACAAATCGACTAGCAATCGATGAGCACCAGCGAGATCCCGTTCGAACAGCTTTTCAAGCTCGATGCCTTGGCGAATTCCAATCAGCTCGGCAAAAGCTTGCATCACCGCTTCTAATCCCACGACCGCCCTGGAATCGATTGCTCCTTCAAAACTGGCAGCCAAGCAACCTTTTGCTAGCGTTCCATTCTGAACGCCATTTACAAACCAAGTCTTTCCGTTGACCTGACCGGATTGAAACTGCGTCGTCAAAGCCGTTTCTGGGTCGAAGTTTGAGCTGAGCATATGGCCAACTTCCTGCGGCCAGTTACCATCGGTCACAGCCGTCACTAGCGCTCGACCTGACGGAATGAGAAAAGCGACAGCTTCGGATTGAAGAGCCAATCGCAGGTGTTTGAGCACTTTTTGAGCGAATTGATAGCTCGACGATGTTGAACGCGCGAACACATCGAGTTCATTGAGCGTTTGTTCAATGCTGGCTAGGGGATAGGGTTCCACGTCGGGTGATCTCGCCATCAATTCGCAGGAGCGGAGCGGTTGGTCCTGCCATAGAGTTTAGTGAGAATGGATCATAATCTCTCGGTAACTGGTGCACGATCTACCAATTCTACCCATGAATTTCCGAACTTTATCGTTACCGAACGAACAATTGGCTCAATCGATCGGCTATCCGCATCCGAAAGAACCACAGACAGGACGGATCCTTCACTTTTAGATTTCGGAGTGTGCAATGCGTGCATTCAAATATGCAGCCTCAATCGTCGGACTTAGTTCGATCATTGGGTGCACCATTGGCAAACACAACCACCAGTTTTGTGGCGAGGATTGCCTCAGTCTCAATCGGCCTCAAGCTTGCGGACCGACCCAAATACGCCCGTCCGAAGTATGTTCGGTCCCTTGCATCACGGAGGGCGTCCCGGAGATGTATTCTCCGTTGAGCATCGACGAGAACGTCTTGACGTCTGCCAATTTTCAGATGCTTTCCTTAGAGGATTGCGTGAAAATGGCTTTGTCAAGCTCGACGATTATGCGAGATCTCGGCGGAACCGTGTTGCGTGCTCCCAACGCGGCCATATCACGAGCCGAGCCCGCGCTGGCTTACACTAATCCGCTCATCGGCGAAGAAGCAGCACTTAGCGCATTTGATGCGAATTTTTTCGCGAGCAACATTTTTGAACACAACGACCGGGGGCTGAACAATCAGTTCTTTGGAACCGCAGGTCAGTTTCGCCAAGACCTCAACACGACCCAAGTTGGCGTATCAAAGCGCTCAGCAACCGGCGGTTTAATGTCGGTCCGCAACGTGACGATTTACGATCGAAATAACCAGCTTTCTAATCGATTTCCGTTTGATTCGTCCGAGACCTATGCCGAAGCGGAACTGCGACACCCGTTGTTGCAGGGAGCGGGAACGAAATTCAATCGTATTGCCGGCCCTGGCGCGACTCCTGGCCAGCTCAATGGTATTTTGCTCGCCCGCGTTCGAACCGATATCAGCCTAATTGAATTCGAACAATCAGTTCGCGATTTGGTTGCGGAAGTGGAAAACGCATATTGGGATCTTTACTATGCGTATCGCGATCTTGAAGCGAAGGTTGACGTTCGAGATATCGCCGAAGAGACACTTCGACTGCAAGATCCAAATTCGACTCCACAGGGCAAAATTGCACAAGCCGAAGAGCAACTGTATCGCTTTCAAGCGGACATTGTCGACTCGCTTAACGGTCGCCCATTGGATGCAACTCGAACCAACAACGGCAGCACTGCAGGTACGTTCCGTGGCTTCGGTGGGCTTCGCTTTTCCGAGCGTCGTTTGCGTCTGATCGTCGGTATGCCAATCAACGATGGAACGATCATCCGTCCGATCGATGCACCGTTTGCCGGAGCAGTGAACTACGATTGGGCAGATTGCCAGAGCGATGCCCTGTCGCGTCGAACGGAGCTACGTCGCCAGAAGTGGGTGATCAAACAATCGGAACTCGAGCTTCAAGCCAATCGCAACTTCCTCAAGCCGCAATTGGATGTGATCAGCCGCTATCGCCAACGCGGATTCGGCGAAAACCTAACCGGCCAAGATTCTGCGACCGCGAGCTTGTGGGACAATCAATATCAGGAATGGCAACTCGGTCTAGAGTACAACTTGCCAGTCGGTTTACGACGTGCCCATGCCGCGATCCAGAACTCTCGCCTCCGGCTAGCCCGCGAAGCAGAGATTTTGAAGGAGCAAGAACGATACGTTCTATTCGGGTTGAGCAATGCGGTGGCTGAAAGCAAGCGATCGTATGATTGCCTCGGGCTGCAAAAGAAACGGCTCGATGCGATCGTCGTCCAGCTTAATGCGATCCAAGCGAAGGGCGATCAAGGCGAAAAAGCCGAGTTGGACGTTCGACTTGAAACGCACCGCCGACTACTCGACGCGCGGCTCCGCTACCATCAGTGCGAAGTCGAGTATGCGCTCTCGCTGAGAAACGTGAATCTCGAAAAAGGAACACTACTGCAATACTGCAACGTCGCACTGACCGAAGCGATGGCCGAACGCGATGCATACATCGATGCGAACGAACGGATGCAACGCTTCGACAACAGCAAATCACCAGCCGTGCGAGATAATATTATCGCCACCAGCGCTCGAAACTAGATCCGACTTGATTCGGCAAAAAGGGACAGGCTCATGTTACAGACAAACGATTCATCTAGTTTTGCACACCGATTAGCGATCGTGCTCCGCAACTCGCAATTCACGGTTTCTGCGGCTTGTTTGTTCAGTGGCTTGATTTTCCAAGCAAATGAAATCCAGGCCCAGCAGAATATCCGAGTTCATTACGCAGATGAAACCGCGGCTCTTCCTGAGCCGGGGCCTTTCCAAGGCGGAACTGATGCTATCTACGTTGGCTGGGAAACGACGCAAACTGAAGTCCGAATGGCCCAGCTAACGGACTTACCACAAGTTCAACCATCGCAAATCCTTTCAAATGATCTGCCCGCGCCGACGAGTAGTGCAGCGGATGATGCGAGTAATGCCCCTCAGCAAACAGCTCCAAAATCAAAGAAGGATGGCATGCTCAGCACCGCAGAAATGATTGGTCCGCTGCGTGATTCGCAAACGTTATTTTCAGAGATTAAAATCAAAGAGGACTATCGCTATCTTGCGCAAACAATTCCCGACGGACCACGTATCACAGAGCAAGATTTCAGCTGGTCTCCCGACCTGACGACATGGGCCAGCCCGGTATTTCATCATCGCCCGCTGTACTTTGAACAACCAAACCTCGAACGTTATGGTAACGGTTGCAATCGATACTTGCAGCCGGCACTCTCGTCAGCGCACTTCTTCACCAGTGTACCACTCATGCCTTATAAGATGCTGCGTGATCCGCCGTGGCAGGACACATACACGCTGGGAGAACGACGGCCTGGAAATCTAGTACCGATGCAGACCGGTACGTTGATCAACGAGTAGCCAAGAATGGGCTGCCTTGACAGTCAGTCCTTTCCATCGCGGCTGCCGTAAGCTCCCCATACGCCGTAAGCACTCGGCGAGTACCAATTGTCGCTGTAGGTCAAAGAGCCTGCGTTCCGGTAGACGCCCGGTGCCTCGCTGGTCAATGAACCGGTGTCAACCGAATCGGAAATGAAGTGGGTTGAGCCATCAAGCATGACAGCATGAATACCACCAAAGTGGTAACTGCTAGCCGAGTGCAATCCGGCGCCTTCATTACGATCATAAATACAGCTCGGACTATTCGGTCCAAGAATCGTATTAAACCCGACATAGTCAGGCAGGCCATCGCCCCAGTGCGTTCCCCGGCGAGCGATAATTGTCTGGTCCGCAAGATAGCGTCCACTGGCCGCAGTGGCTAAACAATCGATTGGCAAGACGCCGCGACCAAGAACGCGTTGCGGAACTGAGGTCGCTTGGTAACCCTGGATCATTGCAGCCGCAGTTCGGTCGCCAGATTGCGCATTGGACGGAGTACCGATTTCGCCAAAGGCTATCGTGTTGCTCGCACCATCTCCGCAATCAATCAGCGAGAAACTAAACTGCTGTTGAAACATTCCTCTCACAGCTTTGTCGGGCACTTCCCAGTAGGCCAACTCGATTCCCATCTGCGAATCACCCATGCAAAAAGCGTAGTTCGTTCGGCCCATGCTAGCCCAATCGGCTCGGGACATTTTGCCAGGGTCGGAGGGACATCGCAAAATGCTAATCTGAGTTCGCCATGGATCGTAATTACCGCCGTACCACCATGGTTCACCGCCAACAGCAAACGTGCGTTTCGGTGGCAAGGTCGACTCGTAGCCGAAATAGAACTTGTTGTACAGATCCATCCGCTCCATATACGGACACAGCTCAACTAGACCACTAGTGCGAACACCCATCCACAAACCATTGGCGTTGGTCAACGGCCCTCCGCGCATTGGGACCAGTTTCCGATGCGTCGATTCGTATCCGGCCAGCGCGACTCCCAGCTGGCGGATGTTTGACACGCAATTAGCCCTCCGAGCAGACTCGCGTGCAATCGAGATCGCAGGTAAGAGCAGCGACGCAAGAACTGCAATTATGCTGATCACAACAAGCAATTCGACAAGCGTAAATCCGTTACTCGATGTCTTTCTCACGATAAATTGCTTGTGAAGCCATCTCCAAAAGTTATCAGTAACGCGGACTTAATCAATCGCATCGTTTCGATGTGCTGTCTACCGGACAGGAGCCACAGGCTTTACACCCCGTGTCGGGTTCGCCCCAACTGCTGCCTCGTTTTTAACACCATCAGCATCCTCCTCTTCGCCATTAACCACAAGTTCCACCGGTGCAGTCGATGAGTCTTCAATCATTAATTCATTTTCAAGATCTAAGGCACCAGGATAATCTTCCGCGATCACAATTAGTCGATCGACGAGTATCTTCACGGTTTTCGCTAAGTCGTTCTTGCCGGTGATCGTAGTTGCGTCCAACTCGGTCTGCAATTCAACCATTGCCTCAAGTGCTTCTAAAATAATCTCGCGCTCTTCACCGTCTGGCAGTTTGGCTAAAAGTCCTTTTTCAGGACGTTCATTCAACTCACCGATTGGGCTTGCAACCATGCCGGTCCGCATGGTCTGAACCAATTCGTGCATGTAACGACGAAGCATCTTGGTCTGGGCATCATGTTTTTCGAATGGCGATTCTTCTTTTTTCTCCTTAGGTTTCGGTGCCGCACCGTAACCGCCTCCCGTTCCTCCATAACTGTCACCGGGGCCAGCATCCTTCCCATAATCAGAACCGTAAGCGTCGTTTCCGTAGCTGCTACCGCCCCCACCACCAGTTGAACTGGCAGAAAGATCAAACAATTCATTCCACTGTTCGCATCGCTTTTTGAGGTAACGCATACTGTATCGACCGGCATTGACCAGCTTGCCCTCTGGCGCATCGACCGGGTCAAGTTTCCCAAGAGTTCGCAATGCCTGCTCTCGTAGAATCGGATGTGTGTGCTCGTTGGCCAGCGTGTCGGTCGCGAAGGTTGCGAGGTCGGCATTCAACGAGTGTTCGAACGACATCAATAGTTGCATGTAGCGAGCAATCAACCAACCATGAGCTTCTTCCGAACGTGTATTTGGCTTGGCGGCTTTTGCAGCGTCCAAGAGCATTTTCGCTAAACCGTTTCGCGTATTTTCATTCCATTCATAGCTAGAAAGTAAAAGATGCCGCTGCAATCCCACTAAGGCGGCCGCGCGGACGCCATCGGATGGTGATTGCAATGCTGCATCATTAAGCAAGCGAACCGCTTGGCTGTATGGCTTTGGTACCGCGCTGCTGCTGTCGGTTGCACTGTCCAATTCGCCCGCTAAGAGAACGCAATTGATGACCGCATGCGGTGCATAATCTCCAGCTATTACAACACTAAACATCCGAAGAATTTCGCTGTTAAATGTCGCTAGATTTGCAGGACTTAACTTGCGTCGTGCATCGACGATATCAGTATTAATCTCCGTCCGCGCTCGATTTGCCAACAGCGGATTTTCGATGCTCGTCAACCGCGGGAACTGATACGCCCCATAAAAACTTCGGATCGGTTGCATGTTGAATGGAACATTGCCCTTGATGACGTCATCTTTGGCTCGTTCCATCTCTTTGTCAGTTTTCGACGACTTCATCGACTCCGGCATTGGAATCGAAGCATATTGCTTGACCGCAGCGGCTACCGGTTTTGCATCTTGCGAATAAACCGATCCGGTCGCAGGATGAAAAGTAATCGCCACAGCACAAAGAGGCACAATCGATAGTCGTCGTATCATGGGCGATCGAAAATTTGACATGATTTTGTACCGAATTTGAAAAGCGAGGAGATTTCGTTGGCTAGTACGATGAACTTGCCAGACGCGAGATTGTCCACCAACAATTTTGCCACAGCCCCATTCTACGGTCTTTATCTTGCCACTGTCAATTAATTTCACCGAATCCGTGGACGACTTCAACCCATTAAGCCACCCCAAACGTCAGTATTCAGAAATCCGACGGAACAAATACGATTTCCCCTAGCAGAACCGAACAAAAATCGCTCTCCAGCGAGATTCGACAGTAAATGAGATCAGTTGCGAAAAAGAATTCGAAAGGCAGCGGCTTAAGCGGTAAGGTGCTCAAGAACGCAAAAGAAAGTCGGTCAGCCCCCCAAAAACATCGCTTTGCTTCCGACGTTTGCTAGGTCAATTTTTCAAACAGAATCAAACCCGGATCATAAGCTGTAGCGAATCCGCTCCGGTTTCTCCGACCCAACGGGCATAATAGTAGTAAGCTCACGTAAATCCGCTTCAATTTAACCAAATTATCGAAAGACCCTATTTCATATTGCCACATCGCGAGATCGCGATATATTTTTATTGGGATTAGATACATGATAACGAAAAAGAAGCTCGAACTACCTGACACGCCTCGTGGCAGCGCCGATGAATTCATCGAAGCGGCCGAGTGCCTCAAAGCCTTAGCCCACCCGGCACGCTTGCGGATTGTCCAATTGCTGTTGTACAGCCGTTACACGGTCGGCGAGCTGGCGGCGGATTGCAACATCGCTGACAACGTCGCTTCAGAACACTTGAGGCTGTTGAAACGATGTGGTTTCTTGGATAGCCAACGCGACGGGCGACGAATCTACTACATGATTGCTGAACCACACTTGAAACAACTGATGGCTTGCATCGAAGGTCGATTCTTGCAGCTCGATTAGCGACTTGGTGAGTCATCAAGCGATTGACGACAGATTACAAATGCAGACGCCAGACTTCGCTCCCCAAATCTCTTATGAAGGATTAGATATGGAAACTATTGACGTAAACCGTTTGGCCGAGTTGTCCTCTGGGAACGAGATCGACTTAATCGACGTGCGGACACCGGTCGAATATCGAGAAGTCCATGCGACGTTGGCAAAGAACTTTCCGCTCGACTCGCTGGACCCGCAGGCGATCAAAACGCTCAGAAATGGCGGATCGACGCGACCACTTTATATGATCTGCCAAAGTGGTAACCGATCGAAGAAGGCGGTTGAAAGATTAGCCGGTGCTGGTTTGGAAAATATCATCAGCGTCGAGGGTGGCACGAACGCATGGCTGCAAGCGGGCTTGCCAGTCGTCCGTGGCAAAAAAGCAATTTCACTAGAACGCCAAGTCCGAATTGCGGCCGGTTCGTTGGTAGTAATCGGTGCCGCCTTGGGATTCTTTGTCCACCCGGCCTTCATCGGCTTGGCCGCGTTCATAGGTGCTGGTCTGACCTTCGCGGGAATCACGGACACTTGTGGCATGGGAATGGTTCTCGCCCGCATGCCATGGAATCAAGTCGAATCCTCCGGTGCATGCTCGCGTTAGAAATCGATCAAAGTTTCTTCGATGCGTTCGAAGAGATGTGCTTCAATAGGCAAAAAATAAAAGGAACGCGGATTTTGAAGAAGCTAGTCATTATCGGGGGCGTCGCTGGTGGAGCTTCGGCGGCCGCACGAGCTCGACGATTGAGCGAAGAATCGGAGATCGTTGTACTGGAACGAGGGCATCATCCATCATTCGCCAATTGTGGCATGCCGTATTACATCGGCGGCGAAATTGAATCACGAAATAAGTTGCTGGTCGCGCCTGTCGAGATGCTTCGCCAGCGTCACCGATTGGACGTTCGAACGCGAAGTGAAGTCATTGCGATCGATAGAGAACGGCAAGAAGTCCAAGTTCGCAATCTTGAGTCACAAGAAGTTTACAACGAGTCATACGATCGCTTGATAATTGCAACCGGCGCATCGGCGTTTCGCCCGCCGATACCGGGCATCGAAAGTCGACTAGTAATGACGTTGCGTGATCTGAACGATGCTGACCGAATGCACTCGGTTGTCACTTCCGGAGCCAAGCGGGCAGTCATCTTGGGTGCGGGATTCATCGGAATTGAGTTAGCTGAAAACTTTGTCCGGCGCGGAATGCACGTAACCATCGTGGAACTAGCCGATCAAGTTTTACCGCCCTGGGATCGCGAAATGATTGGGCCGATTGAAGATCATTTGAAAGAAAATGGCGTCGATGTTCGCTTGCACGACTCAATCGAAAAGTTTACTGAGTCGAACGACGGATTGCAGATCGATCTGCAATCGAAGGCTACCTTGCAGGCGGACCTAGCCGTTGTCTGTATTGGCGTTCGGCCCGACAGTCAGCTCGCCGCGGCAGCGGGAATCGCTTGCGGTAACCGCGGCGGCATTGTGACAAATGAAAATATGCAGACCAACGATTCGCATATTTACGCTGTCGGCGATGTTGCAGAAGTCTCTTGTTTTGTCGCTAAAACACCGATTCAAATTCCACTTGCCGGTCCAGCCAATCGTCAGGGACGTATTGCCGCAGACCATATTTTTGGCAGGCCTTCGACCTATCGCGGAACCCAGGGTACGGCCATTGTTGGAGTTTTTGGAATGACCGCGGCGATGACTGGCCTGAGCGAAAAATCGCTTCGACGATCCAAGACCGACTTTGAAAAGATCTACATTCATCCAGCTGATCACGCGACCTATTATCCAGACGCAACTCCGATGACGATCAAGCTACTCTTTGCTCCATCGTCAGGAGCAATTTTAGGTGCACAGTGCGTCGGGACAAACGGTGTCGATAAACGGATTGATGTTCTTGCTGTTGCAATTCAAGCCGGAATGACTGTTGAAGACTTGGAAGAAGTCGAGCTGTGTTATGCACCTCAATATGGTCACGCCAAAGACCCAATCAACATGGTCGGTTTCGTTGCCGCTGGAGTGATGCGAAACGACCAGCCAATTATTCAGGCGGAGAATCTCGCGGAAAAGCTTGGCGATTATTTTGTGCTTGACGTGCGAAGTCCAGCGGAGTTTGCCAGCGGTCATATTCCCGATTCGAAAAATGTACCAATCGAATCGCTCCGTGAACGGTTAGACGAATTGCCGCTTGATCGACCACTGGTGGCCTACTGCAAAGTTGGCCAACGAGGATATGTTGCCACTCGGTTACTTGCCCAAAAGGGTTTTCAAGTTCAAAACCTAAGCGGCGGCTACACTTCGTGGACTCGTATCCATTCGTGAGTTATTCACGAATGGAGTATTCAATAAGAGTGTGTTGAACTAGACGTTTTCAGCCGATGGAACTTCAAAGCCTGCTCGGTATTCGCGAGTGAGCATCTTGTTGGCTTCGTCGTTATCAATAAACATCTCGTTCTTCGCGTCGAATTGAAGATGCGGGCCCATCGCAATTGGAGTCTTTGCAAGATCGACACCATTGGATTCAAGGTGAGTGATCGTGCGTTGAAGTGTGACCAGATTTTGGTCAAGGCTTTTGATCCCTTCGATGTTCGCTTTAAGCTCTTCGACCGTAGTTTTGTTACGTTCTCCCAGGTAATACGAAATATTACCTAGATGGCTGACCGCTGCGGAAAGATGTCCAATTTCTGCGTCGGCATTGAGCGAGGTCGAGTCGCGGGATTCGCAAGCGTCGAGAAAATTAGCAAAATGCGAGTCACCGACGTCATTACATTTAAACTCTTGGACCAAATTCCATTTCAAGTCGAACACGCGACAATTTTCGTAGCTCGTTTGAGCAACGTAGCCCTCGCTGCCATAAAAAATGACGCCGATCTTATTGCCTGGATATTTTCCAAACATGGCATCAACTTCCTCGCCAGCCGATTCAGTAACGTCCAAGCCTCTAGTTTCGAAGACGATACATTTGTCGCCGTAGTCATAGATTGAGACTTCGGTATTGGCAGTATCGCCAGCGTCGACATAATCCGGATCTTTTCGTTCGGCTTGATAGCCTAATCGACCGCCATAGCTGATCACTGAATCAGGATGCCGATTGAGGCCCAGTCCCCATCGGGCAATGTCGGTCTGGTGAGGACCTTGATTGCCTAGATCGCCGTTTCCGTAATGTCGTTGCCAGTGCCAATCGTAGTGAAATTGTTTTCGAGTCAGCTTAGGTTCGGTGTAAGTTGCTGGGCCACTCCACAAATTGAAATCGACCTCCTCGGGAATTGCATAATCGCCAAGCGCTCCGATTGAAGGGCGACGTTTGTAGCACAATCCTCTAGCGAAGTTGACTTCGCCAATGCCACCTTCAGCCATAAACCGAACCGCTTCTTGGCAAGCGGTACTGCTTCGGCATTGAGTGCCCGTCTGAAACATGCGACCATATTTTTTCGCGGCAGCAACTAAGGCTCGGCCCTCGTGAATATTGTGGCTGATCGGTTTTTCGATGTATACGTCTTTGCCCGCTTGCATCGCCCAAACGCCCATCAAAGCATGCCAATGGTTGGGTGTCGCACACGACAAAATGTCGATGCCTGGCGCTTCGAGCGCATCACGAACGTCTTTGAAAACTAACGGCGCCTTGCCTTGCAATTCCTTAATCGTCTCAGCACGTCGAGCACCGACTTTTTCATCGATCTCAACAATCGCCCGAATCTCGGTGCGGTCATCTTTGTGGAAACCACGGATGTGCTCAGTCCCTCGACTGTTGACACCGGCAATGCAAACGCCAATCTTGTTGTTGGGACTGACCTGCGATAAGGCGCGGCGAGGCAACGAGCAGGCTGCCAACCCGGCTGCAGTGGCAAGCGAGAATTGTCTTCGATTAAGCATGTTCTTGTTCACGATTAAGAGTTAGTAGTTGTGATGAAATTTATGGCACTTCAGCGGCTGTACCTTCCACAGCATATTGCCTGATTATACACCGATCTGTCAGGCCGTGGCACAGCGACCGCAAAGCACCAAACCGGCAGGTCTAAACGCGATCATCGACTGGTTTCGGATCACCAAGTCTGACCGCTAACTTTATCGCTGCGAACATGCTGCCAGGGTTCGCTTTGCCCTGCCAAGCGATATCCAGTGCGGTTCCATGATCGACACTCGTTCGGATGATAGAAATACCCAACGTGGTGTTGACGGCTCGATCGAATGCAAGAGCTTTGACTGGAATGTGCCCTTGGTCGTGGTACATGCAAATAAACGCATCCGTCGAGGCACGCTTCCAAGGCAAAAACGCCGTGTCGGCTGGGATCGGCCCTTCAATCTCCGATCGATCGTTTCGGCATGACTCGATCGCAGGCAAAATGATCCTTTCCTCTTCGCGATCGCCAAACAAACCATGTTCGCCAGCATGAGGGTTCAATCCGCATACAACCAACTTGGGTTTACGATTGTGCAGTCGCCACATTGCCTCGGTGGTCAGTTCAATCACTTCGACGATGCGCTGCTGTGTCAGCAATTGATTGACGTCGGCATATCCACAGTGAACAGTGACAAACGTGCAAGTTATCTCGTCAGAGAATTGCATCATGCAGGATCGATTAGAATCACATCGCTCGGCAAACATTTCCGTATGCCCAGGATAATTGTGGCCAGCTAAGTGAATCGCTTCTTTATTTATCGGCGCAGTCGTCACGCCTGCAACAAAGCCTTTGAGAGCGGCGTCAATTGCCCTTTGAATCGACTGAAAACTTGCTTCCCCCGTAAATGCACTTATGAAACCGGGTTTGAACGATACCCCCGACATTGAAAAACAATCAACGACTGTGGGTCTATAAATTCTGTTCGAGTTTGTTTGGAATTCGGTCCAAGAAAGTCGTTCAAATCGAGCAGTTGAACCCAAAGCCTCGGCGCATGCCGACATGACATTTGAATTGCCGAAGATGATCGGACAACATACATCTTGAATGGTTGGTTCACACAAAGCGGCCAAGCAGACTTCGGGGCCGACTCCGGCTGGATCGCCCATCGTAATCGCGATTTTAGGTAACATAAGACGAGAATTTAGTCTTCGTTCAAAAATATGCTACCCAACGCTTGAAGTCTTTTGATGTTTCGTTCGCAATGGTCCTGGCCTACCGAGTGATGTTAGCTCACAAAGCCGATTCACCCATTAGTCAAGCTTATGGGGGTCCAATAAAGTGCTGTGCAAATCGGCAAGTTATTTGATGCCACTCACTTAGGCTCGTGTGCCAGCTTTTTTTATCGCGTCGACATCAATTGCTATCGCATCGATCGCACTTTCAAAGCTGTTGGCAGAAACCGAACTTGACAACACGGTATCGACCGTCGTCGGAGCAGATGGGCCTTCGCCTTCGGCAACCAAATTGCGCGATCCACGTCGTGAGCGAGCATTGATGAAGTTGATAACTTGCAACACGTCAAGCGAAGTCAAGTAGTCATCACCATTCGTATCGACATACAACTTAATTGATGAGGATTGTTCACCTTCGCCAGAGAGTCCCGTAAACAACGGACCGGATTGCCGCGAGTTGATCGCATTGATGATTCCCAGCACGTCGATCGCTGAAACGTAACCATCATTGTTCACATCGTTTCGATTGACGCGATTGGTAAATCCTTCGCCAGCGCCCGGAGTGCCGCCAGCGAGAACGATTGAGACCGTCGCGTCATTATATCGAATCCTGGACGGATCGACCGGTGCAATGGTATCAAAGAGCAATGTATCGCTGAGCTGTGGCAAGTCCGCCGGGTCACCGGTGAAAGTCAATGTCCCGACCTTCTTTGCGGTCAACGTGACAATGAACTGAAGTCGCTCGGCACCGCCCAACGCGGTCGCGTTGTTGGTTTGCTGCGAACCGATTTCATTGATCAGACCAGGGATTCGAATATCACCGGATGCCGCGTTAGAGTAATCGCTGGAGAAGGTGACCGCGAATCCGCGAGCGTTGCCAGCCGCATTTACTGTGGCAAGAGTCGCATCCGAGAACAAGATATCTTGGTACGCCGCAAAGACACCCAAATCGGTGTTTATCGAACGCAGATCATCGACATAGCCCCGAATTTGGAATTGTTGATTGACACCAATTTGCGAAATTGGATCACCCGCCAAGTCGGTAATTTCAAGCCGCAAATTGATCAAGTCATCGGTCGTCACATTGCCAACTTGAACGGTGACAGTAGCCGTTGATTGAAAACCCAAACCATCGACGATCGTGTAATTAAACGTTTCCGTCGATCGAGTGCCTGAAGCATTAAATAGAATCACATCGTCAGTTGGATCACTATTTCCCTTGCGATCGATTGTCACCGAACCATTTCCAGGCTGAGTCACTGACAAGATCCTGATGGGGCCATTAGCGCCGATGATATCATTTCGGAGCACATCGATCGTATTGTTGGTCGAATTGATTGCCAAGTTTCTACCCAGCGAATCATCGACCGCTTGCGGGAACTCAGCTGGATTAGCCAAAATCACAAGAGGCGATCGCACATAGCGGATTCTCGACTTGGGAACCGCAGTTCCAGCGTTGTTTGCAAGAAGAGTGTCCGAGGCTGGTGCGATGTCGGCATGGTCTGGGATAAAAGTTGCAATCCCAGCTGCCAAGGCGTCGAATTTCAGCGTCGCCAGCCGAACCGCACTGCCTTGATTGACCGTCGCACTAGCCGATGCACCCAATTCATTGATCAGACCAGGGATACTAGCCGAGCCGCTCTGCAAGGTATTATACGGGCTGTTAAACTGGACATTGAAGTCGAAAGAACTGCCTGCAATCGGAACCGATGGCAGCGTCAAGCTGCGGTTGTAGAGTAAGTCCAAATAGGCTGCGAAAACGCCGGGATTCCCAGTCACGCTTGCTCGAATATCATCGACGAAGACATCAACAAAAAAGCTCTCGCCTTGAACAATTTGGCTGATGGTATTGCCTGCTGCGTCTCGGAAACGAAGCGTGAATTCGACGTCATCATTGTCACGATCGCCTGGCAAAACGTGCGTTACGACGCGGGCAATCGACGTTGCACCGGAGCTGTCCGTAACCGTGTATGAGAATGTTTCAGTTCCTTCGAATCCAGGTGCTGGCGTGTAGGAAATTTTCTGCCCGTTTGAACTCAAGACCGCCCGCCCGTTGGCACTCGTAGTTCCTATCGATTGAATCGACAAGCGTCCATTTTGGCCTTCGACATCGTTGCCGAGCACGTCAAGCAGAATATTCTGTGCGTTTACCGATACGTCGAACGAATTATCGACGGCAACCGGATTGGCGAAAAAGAAGTCAGTTGTCACCGTTACCGACTCGGTGACCGTGACGCCATTGGAAACTCGAATGGTGTATCGGAAAACTTCGGTACCGACAAAACCGCGTGGCGGAGTGTAGCTGACCGTTGTGCCATTGGTGGTCGCAGTACCGCCTCTGCTGCCCTGACTGACGCTGGTGATGGTCGCCGAAAAGCCGTCGAGCATCGTCGCTTGATCATTGTTCAATACGTTGAGCACGTTGTTGGTCGAATTCCGAACTACGGTAAACGTATCTGGGGTTGTGTACTGCAAGCTTGATAAGACTTGGAATCGATAATCTTCGACTTCACCAGCTTCGGTTGAGCCCTTCGGTCCAACACCGCGTTCTAGGCTCAGCCGAAATCGTGCGTAGACATTGCCGACCGTTGAAGTGCTTGGAATTGTAAAGGTGTAGTCGCCGGTCCCTGTCGTGCTATCACTGATGATATGCTCGCCTGGATCGTCAAAGTTGCCGTTGTTGTTCAGATCGATCCAGCCCTGCAGATAAGCTTGAGCACCCGATGTATTGTTCACTACAACACGGATCCTGTTGCCCGCCCCCAAAGCCAACGGATTGACGAGCGTTACGCCGTCTTCGTCGTCCACGCCGGTCGTCGCGCCAGGTGAAAAATTAAGGTCGTCTCCGTTTGCACCATCGGTTGGCTGTCCGTCAGCATCTAAGTCGATTTGAGTGCCAAGTGAAAGTCCTGGTCGCAACCCATGGTTTGGCCCGTTGTCAGCAGCCAGAGTCCCATATCGAACCGGCAGGTCCCCATAATCTCGAGCTGGCTGGTTACCGAAATCTAAACCACGCAGTGGGCGTGGCGTCGAATTGGTGATCAGATGCGTTCCACCGACCGGGAACGTTTGAATAAAACCTGACACAAGCAATTCTCGGATCGCAAAACTGCCAGTCGCAGGAACGGTTAGAGAATACGAGCCATCGACGTTTGTATAAGCGCCGGGTTCGGCAAAATCAGGACGTTCATCGCCATCGAGATCAGCATAGATGTAAACGCCACCAATACCAGGCTCCGCCGATCCAGGAAGAACCTCGCGGATTCCATTGCCATTGATGTCTGCCCATTTGAAACCCGTGATGACTTGGTTGTTGACCAGATATTGGCCAAAGTTCACGTTACTGCGAACTTGATCAAGCTGGACGGTGACTTGGGTTGCAGTTGTTGAAGCAACAAAATTGGTCGCCGCGATGACTACGATGCTGTAAGTTCCAGCAGCGACGCTCAACCGATAGCTGCCATCGCCACCAGTTGTTACGCGTTGCTCTCCACTATCGAGTTGACCATTGCGGTTCAGGTCGACAAACACCGTTTGGCCAGCGATTCCATATTCGCCGCTTTGTTGGCTGCCGTTGCGGTTAAAATCGTTGAATACCACACCGGTGATGCTTCCGCCGCGAGTACCAGTCGCCAGAGCGTGGGATACAGTGGCCGCTTGATTTTCAAGGCCAAGCAAAAATTCGCCTGGGATTGTCGGGAAAAGCGGACTAGCCAATCGGTATTGGTCGGTCGTAAACCCAACCACCTCGTCGTCGGCGGTTCCAAAGATTCCATCCGGACCATTCGGGATGGCCAAGAACGGATCCATCAGGTTCGTAATGTTGTTGAAAAAGTTCGTATGAAATAGCCCGAGCGTGTGGCCAAACTCATGCGACACTACGCTGCCAAGCAAATTGGCAAAGAAGTCGACAGTGGTGAAACCTGGCGCAACGGCGCTAAACCTGTCTAAGCCGATCAGTGGGAAATTTTCGGCGAAGACCGCGAAAACGTCATCGTGATCAAAATTGCCGACGTCGATTTGCGACGCGATACCAATGATTCCAAGAATTTGTGGGTCAGGGTCACTGAAAAAACTGTTTGAGTTGCCACCAATCAAAGCGGTACTTACGTTTTGAATCCCCGTGCGATTCCCGTGGTCGCGGCTGTTTGTAATTCTCAGCGCGTAATTACCCGGCACCGAATCATTCAAAAAGTCGCCATTCGTCCCGGTGCTAGGAATCAATCCGTTGAATATGAGATTCACTTGAGCGATCACGCCATCGATGACCTGATTGATTTCAGCGGCAGAATATCCATAAGGCGCCAAAGACTCCGCTAGACTTGGAACAATTACGGTTCCGCCCGGAACCGAACCTCCGTAGACGCTGCGATCAAAAACTGCTCCATCGAAATCGAGGAACAACTCTTGAACGGTTCCA
>JBGSKY010000235.1:0-29067 GCA_041740995.1 Pirellulaceae bacterium | reverse complement strand
GAATGCGTTTCACACTTTGTATGCGACGCTGCGTTTTGCTCGCGAGTTACCGGTCAGCGATGAAGCGGATGTGGAAGCGTTGGTTGAGCTTTTGGGATTTGATGGCACTGAGCAATCGAATGTCGTACCGGTCGATTGGGTTGCCGAAACGATCGCGACGATTGCAATGCAGCCTCAGCACTGGAACCAAACCTATCACTTGACACATCCCGAACCGGCACGGACCAGCGAAATCGTGAAGTCCATCTTTACGGCAGCGTTTCAGAATCTGGAAAAATGGCAAAGTGTCCCGACGATGTCTAAGGCCGAAGACCTGACCGACGAAGCGTTCGCGACGCACTTGCAAACTTACGCCGATTATTTCGCCGACGATCCGATTTTCGATCGCAGCCAACTTGATCAGGTCGCTTCGGTCGCCAAGCCGCCAGCCATGGGTTGTGAAGCGTTGACGACTGCCTTTTCGTACGCAATCCAGCAAAACTTCTGCGATTCGACCGGCTTCAGTATCGAACCGCCCGGGCCAGTTGTGGCCGCCTTTGCAAGTTGGCTTTCTGTTGCCCAGTCTGCCTTGCCGATCGCAGGCCAAGATAATGCCGACGGTGTTGAATTGGTGATGACAGGCGTTGGTGGCGGAACTTGGTCGTTGCTATTGGCTGAAAATACGGAAGACTTGCGGTCGATCATTGTCCCAGCTTGGGTCATTGCCGACTTAGTAAACGGCAAATGCTCGTTGGATGCGGTGCTGAAAAACAAGTTAGTCGTTGGCCTTCGAGACATGACAAGCACCGTTTCGGAAGACGATGACTACCTAGATTCCAATGACGATTCAAGCAATCGATTGCTGGGACTGGTCTTGGGCAGCTTGATTAAGGGGTTTCGGGCGAGCAAGTTTGCGAATGTGACAACTCGCAAGCCAATAACTGCACCGACCATTGAAAGAAGCATCCAATCGCGCAGCGGGGCGACCAATGCCCGCTGAGCCGACAATCAATTCTGGAACCACGAAAATCGATTCCACAAAGCTTGCAAGCGAGTTTGGCGGCGGTTTGGTATCGGAGCCGATCGCGATTGTAAGCATGGCTTGCAAGTTGCCCGGCGCGGACGACGTCTCGGGATTTTGGGATTTTTTAGCTCAGGGTAAATCGGCCGTCGGGACATTGCCCGAATCGATTGTCCAACGCGAGCTGTTTTTGGATACCGATCGCAAACGACGAGCGACGACGTACAGCGATATCGGTGCGATCGTTAACCGCGATGCGATCGATATCGCTTCGATGAACCTTTCGGCTGTCGAAGCCGCCGATTGGGACGAATGCCATTTGCGATTCGCGAAGGTCGCGCAAACAGCTTGGCAACAATTTTTATCCAATGATGCAAACGCCGACTCGATGCAACAGCTTCGCAATGGCCGTTGCGGCGTCTACGTCGGGCACAGTGGCGGCGCGAACGATTCGGGCGAATTCGTTTATGCCACGATGGCTGGCATGACCGCATCTTTTCTTGAGGATTGTGCCGAATTCCAAACGCTTCCTGCATCGACACGAACTGCCCTGACCGAAGCATTCAAGTCGTCGATGCAAGCTGGACGTCCAGACCGCATCCGTGGCGAAGCGCCAATTCTCGACGCTAACGCGATCGCTCGGTTGACGTCAAAAATCCTCGGCATCGCTGGACCAAACGTCGTGATCGAATCGGCGTGTGCTTCATCATTGGTCGCGCTGGGATTGGCCAGCGTCGCCTTGAACGCGGGCCAAATCGATGCGGCGATCGTCGGTGGTGCTTCTTACAACAAAGTCGATAGCCTAATTCTATTTTCGCAAGCTCAGTCATGTAGCGCGACCGACTCAAAACCTTTTGACGATGACGCAGACGGTCTGATTAGCAGCGAAGGCTTTGTGGCGATCGTCGTCAAGCGGCTGGCCGACGCGGTCCGCGATGGCGACAAAATCGAAGCGGTCATTTCAGGCATCGGAATGGCCAGCGACGGTCGTGGCAAAAGCCTTTGGGCACCGCGTCGCGAAGGCCAGATGGAATCGATGCGTCGAGCGTATCATGACGCCGATCAATTGCGACGATTGCAATATATCGAAGCCCACGCGACAAGCACTCAAGTTGGCGATGCGACGGAAACGACCGCTCTGGCTGACTTCTTTCGACCGCTGCTGGGCAACCAACGTTTGCCGATCGGCAGCGTCAAATCGAACATCGGTCACACGCTGGAGACCGCCGGTTTGGCTGGCCTGCTGAAAACCGTCTTGGCGATGCAGCACGATACAATTCCGCCAAGCATCAATTATCGCAAGCCGAATACCCGCGTTGATTGGACCAGCGTCCCGTTCGACATCGTGACTGAATCACGCCGCTGGCCAGCAACCAAAGCCGGTGCGACCAAGACCGCTGCGGTTAACGCCTTCGGCATCGGCGGCTTGAACGTTCATGTCGTGTTGGAAGCTTACGATCGCAAAGTACATCAATCTTCAAGTGAATTGAAATCGATTCGTCCGGCAAGCTCCACTTCGTCAGTTCGAAACACTTCGTCAGCACAACACAATCGGGCTGGAAATTCGAATGAGCCGATCGCTGTCATCGGTTTGGGTTGCGTGCTCCCCGGCGCGATGACCTACGCTGCGTTGCCGGAATTGCTTGCCAGCAACCAATCGCATCTTCAATCGCCCAGTGCGAATCGCTGGCCGACTGCACTGCCGCACCGTTTTGATGGTATGTCGATGGACGTGCAAGGCGGCTATATCGATCAATTCGAATTCGACTGGCGCGGCAATCGGATACCACCCAAGCAGGTTCAGAATGCCAACCCGTTGCAGTTCATGTTGCTGCAAGCGGCTGGCGAAGCGATGCAAGCGGCCGGCATCTTGAACGATCAAACTTTGTTGCAACGATCAGGCGTTGTTGTCGGGACAGTCTTTGGCGGTGATTTCAGCCATGGTTTGCAAATCGGGCTGCGATTACAAGCGGCCCTTGCGGAGCTGGAATTGGCTTGCAAGAGATCGTCGCTCTGCGCCGCTCAAGTTTCGCAGCTAAAACAACAATTCGAAGCTGCCTTGCTAAAACGTTTGCCTGCCCTGCTCGATGAGACCGGCAGTTTCACCAGCAGCACATTGGCCTCACGAATTACGAAGCATTTCAATTTGATGGGTGGCGCTTTTGCACTCGACGCTGCTGGCCAATCGTCGGCACATGCGATGAACGTTGCGATGCAGATGTTGCGGACTGGCGCTGTCGATACGATGCTTTGCGCGGCCGGAGTTCGCAATCTAGATTACCACGCTTTCTTGCGATTCCATCACGGCGGATTCCTGCCAACAGTTTCCAATAGTCCGAAAACCATTTGGCCAGGCGAGGGCGTGGTTGCGGTCGCGTTGCAGCGACTTTCAACGGCCAAGGCTCGCGGAGCAAAGATACTTGGCTTGATCGATAGCGTTGATTTTCAATACGCAATTGATCGTCCCCAGCAGCTTGCCGCTGACGGTTCCACCGCTGTCGATCAATCGCTGATGTCGCTTGAACGACGCATTGGACGGCTTTCATCCTCCGAAAGTTTGTTGGGCGTTGCGGTTGAAATCGCTTCGGCCAGCCCCGCCGCGGCGGTTCATCGCTCCGGCAACCAAACGGCTCTCGTTATGGCGAGCCAATTGCACCATGAATGCATCAACAAGACGCTCTCGACAGTTCGGTTTGCCGCCGGCGAATGCCTGCCGCCACTTGATCAGACGACTTCAAGAATTCACCACCAAGGATCTGCCCCGAAGATGAATCGCCCCATCAAGCAACCAGACGCGACCGCAAGTCCGCCGACTCGAACGGTGACGGATTCGGCGCTTAAGCCACAATTGGTTTCGACGCGACGACTGGGCACCGTTGGTGCGTTTCCGGGACAAGGCTCACAGTCGCCGAGCATGTTGCAATCGCCAGCTCTTCAGAACGAATCAGCGCAGGCGATTCTTGCGCAAGCTGACGAGATTCTTGGCTCACTGGGAAGCGATAATTTTCAAATTCTACTCGGAAAAACGAGTGGTCCAGCGGCCGAATCCATCTGGGCGATCCAAGCAACGATGCTGATCAGCGATGTCGCATATTTCGCGGCGTTGCAATCTAGCGGTGTTCGTTTGGATGCTGTCATCGGGCATTCGTTGGGCGAACTGGCGGCTTTGGTGGTTTCCGAAGCTTGGACATTGGCCGACGCACTGAAGTTTGTTCAAGCTCGGGCGCAGGTCGTGGTTAGCACGGTTGCTCAAACTGCCAGCGGACTGGTCAGCATCGCTGCCGACAACACGACGGTGCGAAAACTGATCGAATCTTCGCTCAGCACGTTAGCCATCACGCATATTAACACCGCCAAACAAACCGTGGTCGGTGGCAGCACTGCCGACTTAGATCGCTTGCTCGAAACATGTTGCGGGCAACGACTTTCGGCAATCAAACTGGACGTGCCAGCCGCCTTCCACAGCTCAATCATGTCCGCCGCTCGTTGGGAATTGATGTCTGCTGCAAACGCCGCGTCGATTATGCCACCGAAGATTCCGATGCTCAGCACGGTGACCGGACAGTTTGTTGCCGACCCGCAACAAATCCGTCAAAATTTGGTCGACCAACTAATCACACCAATCGACTATGTCCGCGACATCGCGCGATTGGAAGCTCTTCACATCGATCGCGTACTTGAAGTTGGGCCTGGCTCGATTTTGACCAAGATGAATCGGGCAAACATTGCTGATCCATCGATCGAAATCGTCGCTGCGGATCAATTGTTCGCCCCGACAACGAAATCAGCGAACCAAGCCGCCTCTGCACCGGCGGCGATGCCGGCTATCAATGAAAAACCGGCGCAACGATCACGATTGATCGACGCCACCGCCTCGCGACGCAGCCAAATGCGTGCCAAAGCTTCGGAGAAGAAATTGCCGGTCAACGGCGATTTACGGCCAGCGTCTTCGGTAACCACGCCGACATCGAAATCAGCACCAGCGACGGCTGCACAACCAGCTTCGCGCGAGCTGACGACGACCACTCGTCCAGAGATCGCGTTGGTCGTCAGTGAGCCGCAGTTCACTCGCGAGCAACTGCAACAATTCATCATCGACTTCATCGTCGAACACACTGGCTATCCGATCGAAATGATCGATCCGACGTGGGACTTGGAAGCGGACTTGGGCGTCGATAGCATCAAACAAGTCCAAATGTTCGGCGAGCTGCGTACGACGTTTGATTTGGACACCAGCCGATTTCGTGGCATCAGCGTAAAATCAATCATCGACATTTGCGACGTGATCATTGCGATGCAGTCCGAAGATGCACTAGGCAGCGAGACATCCGACTTCGATGTCCAACCAGCGACCAAGCCGGCACTGTTGACGAACGCCAAACCAATGGCCAGTTTTAGTGGCATTCAAATCGCTATACCAGTCGCCAAATCAACGCCACTTGATGATTCTTCACCCGCGCAGCCGCAGACTGTTCGCTACACCGCGTCGGCTCCGATGATCACTGTTCAATCGTTGGTGCCGAGCGAGATTGCATCGCCGGTAACGACGATTTTAAAGAGCTCGCCGACCACGGAAATCTCAACGGTCTCCGAAAAGATCCTTGGCCAGTTTATGGTCGACTTCATCGTCGAGCATACCGGTTATCCGCCTGAAATGGTCGATCTCAACGCAGAACTAGAATCCGATCTAGGAATCGATAGCATCAAACTGGCGCAGTTGATCGGCGAAGTTCGGTCGTCATTCAATTTCGATCTTTCGCTCGAAGATCGACGGGCGTTCATCGCTTGCAAGTCGCTACAGGACATCATCGATCATTTGCTGACGAAGGAAATTTTGCCTGAGCAAGTGAGCGACTCGCAATTGCGAGAACTCGAAGCGATGGTTTTGCAACCCATCGCCGTCACCGCAAATGTGACAGCAACTAAATCCTACTTGAGCAGCGGGACTGCGGAGGTTGCTGTGCAAACGATGCCCCCAAAGCCGGTAAAGATCGGCAAGCTACCAAACGGTAAATCGTTCTCGCGATTGCAACGATTTCGCGATGCAATCAGCAAGTCGAACAGCTTTCGAACCGAAGCCGAATTTCGCAAATCGTCTCGCCAAATCAATGGCGCGACAATCAACGATTTGCTGCCCTCTGACGCGACCGAACCGGCCGCTCAAGTGCCATCCCAATCAGCAGTCGCTACCGCTGAATCGAATATCGTTCAAGACAATCCGATTACACAGCGTTACATACTTCGGACGATCTCCAAACCGCCGCAAGAAGCTGTCGGTGTGCCACGATTCTTTGGCCGAGCGGTCGTTGTCGGCGAGAACGCCATCGCTGACGAACTTGTGCAAAGGTTAGACGAAGCGGGTGTCCAGTCGCTGCGGCTGCTTGATCGAGATGCTGCAAACTGGCCGCAATTGCTTTCTCAAGCGTGGGACGAATCGCCGCTGCCGCATCTGTTTATCACTTCGCCACACGATGAAAACGCAACCGCGCGATTGGATTGGCAGTGGATGCAGTCACGGCGGGCGCAAGGGATCGATTCGATATTCTGGCTCGCTCAACGCTGGATGAATCGAGTGCTCGAAAGTTGCATGATTCAGGAATGCACGCTAGTCGCGACGCCAAACTTGGGCGGCGATTTTGGATTTTGTAAACCTGCAACCGCTATTGAAGGCGGCGCGATTGCTGGCATGGTCAAAGCGATCATCATCGAATGTTGGATGGCTGGCCATCGAAGATTGAATTTCAAACTGATCGACTTGGCATCCGACTTGGCGAGCAAACAAGCCGTCGAAAGCATCTTGGGCGAGCTATCTTACGGCAGCTACGATACCGAGATCGCTTATGACAAATCCGGACGCAAGGTTGTTCGTGCGATCGCTGAACCGTGCGGTCTGGCTGATCCGGCACAAATACCACAACCCGGCGACATTTGGCTCTGTACCGGCGGTGCCCGCGGAATAACGGCGTACGTTGCCGAACAATTGGCCAAGCGATATCAGTTGCGACTGAACCTCGTGGGCGTTACTAAACAGATCGATATCCCTGACCAGTGGCGAAATCTCGACGAAGCTGGCTTGCGGGCGCTAAAAATGGCGACGATGCAACAAGCTCGCGACAATCCAAATCATTACGACGGACGCAACCCGTTAAAGGTCTGGCAAGACGTCGAAAAAGCGATGGAAATCGACGAGACGCTGCAACGCATGAGAACCGCTGGAATTGATGTGCAATATCATTCATGCGATTGTGCCGACCGAGAAGCACTTGACGCGATCATTGCCAAAATCAACCTCAACCAAGGTCCGGTTTCAGGCATTTTGCATGGTGCCGGGATCGGTCAAGACTCTCGATTCGATCGAAAATTGCCGCTGAAGGTCGATCAATGTTTTTCAGCAAAGCTTAATGGTCCGCTGGCGTTGATGCAGGCTGCTGAAGGGCAGCCGCTGAAACATTTTATCGGCTTCGGTTCGATCAGTGGTCGATTCGGCGCCAATGGTCATACCGATTACTCGGCTGCCAACGAAGGGCTGTCGAAGATCGTCGGTTGGTATCGTCATCAGCGTCCTAGCGTCCGCTCGATTGCCTTTCATTGGCACGCTTGGGGCGACATTGGAATGGCCACCAAGCCGGAGACAAAGCTTGCGCTCGAAAGCATCGGAATGCAATTCATGCCGGCCGCTGAAGGGCTAGCCCATTTGATTGCTGAACTCGAATCAAGTCCGACTGAGCATGAGGTTCTGATTACTGACGACCGATATCATCGTGCGTTTTATCCAGCTGAATCAGTCGAAGCCGAATGCTTGGCCAAATCGCGCGACCAGCAGCACGCTCTGATCGATTTGACAACGCTCCATTCCAAAATCGACGATGCTTCGGTGCAACAACTTGTTCGGGCCGAATTACTGCCGACTAAGGATCCGTTTTTGGTCGAGCATCGCTTAAAAGATCGACCTTTGTTGCCGATTGTTGTTGACCTGGAATTGATCGTCGAAGCGGCAATGGAGCACGCGAAAAACGTTTGCTTGCGTCAGCCAGCGAAAAGTTCGAAAAAGGCTCCAAAAGAATCTGCGCAGCCGCTGAAGTTTGCCAGCCTCTACCCAGTTCAATTAACCGACGTGAACGTGATCGCGCCGCTAAAATTTTTCTGCGACGCTGCTCATACAGTGCAGATCCAAACTGACCAACAATCCAAATCGACATCGTTCAATGCATGCTTGACCGCCAATACTCTCAACCGAGCCGGCCAAGTGGTCGCGCGAGACCGATCGCTTTGCACCGCCAATGTTCACTTAAATGCCGCCGTGTCCAAGTCCGTTGGGCCAGCGATTGATCACCGCGGCGCTGATTTGGTTTGGTATCGTCCAACGTATACTCAGCCGACTGACTTGTTTTACTCTGGAGCTCCGTTTCGTTTGCTGCATCGATTCGCCATCGAAGGGGCAATGATCGTGGCCGAAATGACCGCTCCATCGTTGGTTGAACTTTCAGGCATCGATCGCAACGCAACCGGTTGGCGAGTGCCGAGTGCGGTCATCGATGCGACGCTGTATGCCGCTGGCATTTTGGCGTGGCAAGTCGTCCGACCGTCGGTCTGCTTACCAGTCGGTTTCGACGCGCTTACGATTAACGCGTTGCCACGGCCGGGTCAACGTCTGACGGCTAGCATCGTGCTGACCAAACAGTCCGATGATCAGGTCTGTTTTGATTTTGACGTTAGCTCCGATGAGGGAATGGCGTATATCGTCGCTCGCGGCTACCAAGCGACTTTCGTGCAACCATAGTAGATAAGCTTCCAGCCTGTCTCGCTTACAGTCTCCTCCTACGTCGGCTTCAGAAACCGCAATTAAGTTGCTTTCGTTATGCCATTTCACGCTACGCAAAAGCTGCCGCATCGCATTCCGCCGTCCGCTTACTGTGACCCAGTAATCTTTGCCGCCGAGACTGCTTGGATGCGCGAGCACACGTGGCAATTTGTTTGCACGACGAGCGAATTAGCAAAGCCGGGCGATTTTGTTACGAGCCAAATCCTTGGACAGCCGGTGGTCGTACGCAACTTCGAAGGCGAGATCGCGGCCCTGTCGAACGTTTGCGCGCATCGGCACAGCCTGATCCGTTCGGAGCCCGCCGGTTCAATGCCGGAGCTGCAATGCCAATACCATGGATGGTGTTATGCCAAAGACGGAATGACTCGCAAGATCCCATGTGCCAAAGACTTCGCACCAATTGATCGCGTCGGGATGAGCATCCCGAATTATCGCGTCGCGCAAGTCGGCCAGCTTGTATTTATATCGCTGGCCAAACACGGTCCGAGCTTGGAAGAGTTCCTCGGTCCAATGTTTGTGATCTACCAGGACCGCTGTGGTGACGATTGGTTTGTCTCACTGATGATGCAGGCTGAGTACGACGCGAACTGGAAGGTCGCGATCGAGAACACGTTGGAAGCCTATCACGTGCAATCAGTGCATCCTAACAGCTTCAAAACCGCACCCAGCGAGGAACGGTCAATTCATTGCTTTAACGCTCAGCATTCGTCGTTTGAAACTGACATGCCGTTCGCAGCCGAAAGTCGAATCGATCTTTTTTTTCAACGAACTCAAGGCTCAGTCGTTCGCTGGCTTGGTGGACAGCCGCGTCGAACTTACGAACATCATCATCTCTATCCAAACTTGCTGACAAGTTTTACCGATGCAATCACGCTGATCCAAAGCGTGGAACCGATCAGTGCGACGCGCAGCCGGTCGACAGTGCGTCAGTTCGGATTTCGACCGACGAAACTTTCCAAGCTTGGTAAATTCGTGGCCACGCGATGGGGTAAATTCGAAGCGGCGATTGGCAAGGGGATCTTGGCAGAAGACTATGGCATGTTGCCAAAAATTCAGCTCGGCTTGCAGTCGAGTCATTCCGCTGGCGTGCTCGCTCGCAGCGAAGAACGCATCGCTTCGTTTCAATCGTTCTGGTGCGATCGCATGTTCCACTCGGAACATTGTGGCGGCGGGATCTGAGTATTTCGAGAACCAAGCAGCTTGATTTCAGAGTCCTTTAGGTAACTCGTTCAGCGCGTTATATTGCTTCCTTTGACGTCACTCTATTTCGCGAACGTCCCGGAGCACTTCAATTGTACAGCGTTGAAACGGTCGAGAAGCCGCCGCAAGAACGGCAATTCATGGAGCTGATTTGGCGGCTTTACAAGGACGATCCGAACTGGGTACCACCGATTCGCGTCAGCCAAGAAGAGCTAGCTGGATTTCGCAAGCATCCTTTTTATGAACGCAATCGCGGCAAGGCGTTTATCGTCAAACGCGATGGGCAAGTGGTCGGTCGAATTCTTGCGATAGTGAACTACGGACACATTGAACGTTTCAAAGAGCAACTTGGATTCTTCGGATTTTTCGATTGCGAAAACGACCCGCACGCGGCAGCATTGTTGTTCGATGCGGCTTCCGATTTCTTGCGTTCCTACGGTATGACTGATGTCCGTGGACCGTGCAATGTGTCGCTAAATTACGAGCTCGGTTTGTTGGTCGATGGCTTCGACTCGCCGCCAACGTTCATGATGACTTACAACGCCCCATACTATGAGAAATTAATTGACGACGCAGGTTTTGTGAAATCACAAGACTTGTACGCGTTCGTTGGTAAGTCGTCGATGTTGGATGACCTAGATCCGAAGCTGCAATTTGTGATTCAGGAAGTGAAACGTCGGTTCAATGTCCGTCTGCGAAAGTGCGACGCGAATAATTTGAAGGAAGAAGCGCTGCTGTTCGTTCGTTTGTACAACCAAGCTTTGATCAGCACTTGGGGGTTTGTGCCAATGTCGGATGCAGAAGCTGAGCATGCTGCTGACGGCCTAAAATTCTTGATTGACCCGGATTTGACGACGGTCATCGAAGTCGATCAACGACCGGTTGGCATTGTGTTAGGGTTGCTCGATTTCAATCCAATCATCAAGAAGATTGACGGACGGCTTTTCCCGTTTGGTTTCTTAAGTTTGCTTTTTGGCCGCAAGAGTTTGAAACGTCTGCGAATGGTCAGCAACAATATCTTGCCCGAGTTTCAGCGTTGGGGTTTGGGTTTGGTAGCCGCAGATCGCATGTTACCTGATTGTTTGGCGCGTGGCATTTTGGATTGCGAGTTTTCGTGGGTTTTGGAAAGCAACCAGCTTTCTCGCGGATCGCTCGAACGCGGCGGCGCAAAACGAACAAAGACCTACCGCTTGTACGACCGCAGCCTCTCAAAGCCATTTCTTTAGGGCCAACGACTGCGTGCCCCTCTGATCCGCTTGGTTATCAGTTGCCCGTGCTCTGTGGACTTTGCTCTATTGTCAGTGTTTTGTTGTCTGTGTTAAGTGTGTGCTGTTAAACGTGTCACCAGTTTCCTTTATTTCTTCAGGCCGGAGGCCGAAACATGTCTGCCGGTGGCTCACGCCACCGGAAACTTTCAGCCTGGAAAAATCAGCCCAGCGGGCGACACATCAACCGATTTGCGGAGAGCGGCTGTTACTGTTTCTCGATCGTTGTTCGCATCGAGATGAGCAATCGATCAAGCTGCGTCTCGAGCCCTTCAATTTCGGTTGAAGCGGACTCAAAATTTGCCGCGTCCGAACGGAGCTCAAGTTGTTCGGCCAGTTCCGCAATTCCAGTCGCTTTGACATAACCAGAGGCACCTTTGAGCGTATGGGCCGCTCGGCGAAGCAAGCTTACGTCGCGGTGATCAAAGGCTGAATGCATTTGTCCGATCAGTTTTTCCGCTTCGTCGATGTATATTCGCAGCAGCTCCTTTGCAATGCTCGTGTTGCCCCCGTTTTGATGAAGGACCGCCGGCCAATCAAAGTCGACTGATCGAGATCGTTGAATCAAATCAACACTCGGAGGTGAATCAACGACTGGCTCAAGCGTGCTCTCGCAAGCTTCAATGCAGCCAACTTCTGAAACCGCATCGCTCGACAAATTCAAGAGTACGCGTTGAAGGTCTTCCGGATCAAATGGCTTTGAAATGTAATCATCCATTCCAGCCGCTAGGCACGCTTCGCGATCGCCCTTCATCGCTTCGGCAGTCATTGCAACAATTTTGGTATGCCGACCATGCGTCTGTTCGTTTTCGCGAATGACCCGCGTCGCTTCGAAGCCGTTCATCTCGGGCATTTGAATGTCCATCAAGATCAGATCGAACGATTGAGCTGCTTCGGCCTCGACGGCTTCGCGACCGTTGTTAGCGATAACAACGCGATGCCCCCATTTTTCAAGAAAGCCAAGGGCGACACGTTGGTTGACCAAGCCATCTTCGACGAGCAAGATTTTCTTTTGCTCCATCGCAACAACAACTGGCTGAATTACGGGCGTTTGGTTGACTTGCGCGACGCCCATAACTCCAAGAATTGCTTCGAGCAGTTCGGAAGCGATGAACGGTTTCGTCAGGTAGCGTTCGATTCGGCACTCTCGCAATCGCGGCGGTTTGAGGCCACTGACCGACGAGGAGAGCATGATGATCGGTCCAAGCTCAATATCGGGCATTGCGGCGAGCAATTCTGCGGTCTTGATGCCGTCCAGGCCTGGCATGTGAAAATCTAATAACACTAGATCGAAGCGTTCCCCGTTGGCATGGGCCCGCTCAACTATTTCGATCGCCGCCGCGCCGTCGGCGGCCATGGTTGGAGCCAGCTTCCAAAGTTCCACAATTTCTTCCAAGATGCGACGGTTGGTATGATTGTCGTCGACGATCAAAACCTTGGCGCCGGCCAGTCGTGAAAGCTCCGCGGGAAGTCGCAGCGATTGATCGGCGGATACATCGAGCTGTACAACGAAGTGAAATGTGCTGCCAACGCCGACTTCGCTGTCGACCCAAACTCGACCACCCATTTGCTCGATTAAACGTGACGAGATTGTAAGCCCCAAACCGGTGCCGCCATACTTTCGAGTCGTTGATGCATCGGCTTGTTCGAACGCTTCAAAAATCTTTTGCTGTTTGTCCTTTGGAATGCCGATGCCGGTGTCGCGGATGCTGAAATGCAGCAACGCTTGCGACTCGCTAACGTGCTCCGGATTGACGTCGACGACCACTTCGCCGCTGTGCGTAAACTTGATTGCGTTCCCTACGAAGTTGACAATGATCTGGCGCAGTCGACCGGGATCACCGATCAGTTGATTTGGAATAGCTGGGTCGATCCGTCCTGCCAGCTCAAGACCTTTCTCATCCGCTTTGAGCGTCAGCAGCTTGATTGCGTTGCCGATACATTCGCGCAAGTTGAACGGCGTTTCTTCCAGCTCAATTTGGCCCGATTCTATTTTCGAAAAATCGAGAATATCATTGAGTAATCGAAGCAGAGAATTGGCCGACTGCTGTACAAGCTCCAAGAATTCACGTTGTTCGAAGCTCAGCGTCGTCGCGGCGAGCAGTTCCGTCATGCCAACGATACCGTTCATCGGCGTGCGGATTTCATGGCTCATGTTGGCAAGAAACTCTGATTTGGTGCGGTTCGCAATTTCCGCCGCGTTTTTGGCTGCCAGCATCTCTTCGCCGGCCTGTTTGGCGATCGTGATGTCACGACCGATGCCGACCATTCCGACAACATTGCCGTCGTCATTGCGGAGTGGCACTTTGGTTGTGCTCAGCCAAATTTTCTGGCCATCATAGCGCTGTGACATTTCTTGCAGATCAAACATCGCGTTACCACTGCGCATCACAATCTGATCGTCAGCGACATAATTGCAAGCCAGTTCCGGCGGCGAAAAGTCATAGTCCGTTTTGCCGACGACTTGATCGACCTGCGACAACCCCCACAATTTCAGCAGCGATTGATTGCAAGTGACGTATTTGCCAAAACGATCCTTGATGTAAATCAGATCGGGCACATTGTTGATAATTGTTTTGAGCAAATCTCGCTCACGTGAAAGCGCCGATTCGGCTTGTACGTGCGCGGTCACATCGCGAGAGATTCCGAAAGTACCAATGACTGCACCGGAGTCGTCGCGGAGCGGCAGTTTGGTTGTCGAGCACCACGTGTCCTCCCGGTCGGGCCAAGTTTCGCGTTCAAGTTTTCCAACAATTGGCTTGCCAGTGAGCAGGATTTGCTGTTCGTCGCTTAAGGCGGCGCTTGCATGGTCGGCAGCAAAGTAGTCGGCGTCGGATTTTCCGATTGCTTCGGAAGGGTCTTGCAGTTTAAACGTATCTGCCAGCGCGCGACTGATGCGAATAAAGCGGCTACGTTTATCTTTAAAGTAGACCGAATCGGGAATGTTCTCGATCAATGTTTCGAGCAGAAAGCTCGCCTGTTTCAGTTCCGCTTCGCTGTGTTTCTCGCGGCTAACGTCCCAGCTGATGACTTCGATTCCAATGACTTCGCCCTGCGAGTCGTAGATCGGCAAACGCAATACTTCGATGAAGCGTTGTTTGCCACTGATACTTTGATGCTCTTCGATGGCATGTGACGGTTGTCGGCTGAGCATGACCGTCTGGTCCATTTCCTGCCATGACCGCGCGACATCGGGTGAGAAGAAATCAAAATCGGTTTTTCCAACCAATTCTTCTTGGCTTAGGCCAAGCGATTGACAAACTTCGGGGCTCGCGTCTTGAATTCGGCCTTGACGATCTTTACGCAACACGCAGAGCCAGCCGTGCTGATAAAGTGATTGGCGTTCTCGGACACTTTTGAGCTGGAGCGGGTTGAAAATTTGAGTGTACTTTCCCGACAGCTCGTCGAAGCTCTGCGGTTGTAAGCCTTCCACAGGTTCATTCATTGAGTCAGTCCCGATTGGTAAAAACGCCCAGGCGGCTCAGCGACGATTGGCAGGGATGCGGATCTGTCAAAGGCCGCTGGACGCAACGATTCGATTTTAGCTGGTCAAGGACCCTGTGACCAACTGAAATCGAGCAGCTTTTGCAATGCTTTTACAGCGTTTTCGCTTACGTTGTTCAATCCCCCTTTGCGAACGTCCAGCGGCTCTGTTGAGCCACAGCCAACAACTTTCCGTATCAAGTTTTCCGGCAAATATTCCGGACGCAAGGATAGGTCCTGGTATACGCGAACGGACCTTGAAATACGGTTGGTAGTGGGCGATTGCAAATTGGACGATATGCTACAATCTAAGTCGTCCAACTCATCTACGCCGCTCGCAAGGAGCTTTGACGCTCGTCCTGCGGCCTCGATGAGTTGCAACTCCGCGCTGGTCGCGGTTCAGTGATCCTTGTGATTCAAATTATGTCGCACAAAGCAGAAATTCTCGTCGTTGACGACAGTGCCACGCAGGCGATGGGAATGCGGTTGATGCTCGAGGCCAGTGGCCATTCGGTGCGGATCGCTGAAAATGGACTCGTCGCGCTCAACGAAGTGCGGCGCCAACAACCGGATATTGTCGTAACCGATTTGCTGATGCCAGAGATGGATGGCTTGGAATTGGTCGATGCCTTGCGGGCAGAATTCCCCAAAGTACCGATCATTTTGACCACTGGCAAAGGAAGCGAAGAGATCGCTTGCCAAGCTTTAGAGAGAGGTGCGTCAAGCTATGTTCCGAAGCGACATTTGCAAGACGAGTTGCTTGAAACCGTTGACCGGATTCTGACCGTTTCGGCGGCGGCGAACAAGCATACCAACTTCCCAGCATTGTTGTCATCAATCGATTTAGAGTTGGAAATCGACAATGACGAAGCACAGATTTCAAGCGTCATCGAACGATTGGAGCGACCATTGAATGAGCTCGGACTGCTCACCGATCGTTCTCAAATGCAGATCGCGACGGCGATGGATGAAGCGCTTCGCAATGCGATCGTGCACGGGAATCTCGAGATTTCTTCCGAGCTGCGACACGCCGAGGACGGCAAACACTATCAAGCCGCCGTTAAAGAGAAGCTTGCGATGGCGCCTTACTGCGATCGCAAAGTCCACATTCGATTGGTAGCCGATCAAACGCAAGCGACCCTTTCGGTGCGTGATGATGGTCCCGGTTTCGATATCGAAAATCTGCCCGATCCGACCGATCCGTGCAATTTGGACAAGTGCGGTGGTCGCGGGCTGCTGCTGATCAATGCGTTTATGGACGAGGTCCGTCATAACGAAGCGGGCAACGAGATTATTATGATCAAACGCCGCCCGGCAGAGCCAAGTTGAGAGGTTTCAGAACTGGAGGGCGGGGACTTTGTCGAGCCGCAACCATCCGATCTCCAAATAACGTCTCATGATCAAACGCTCTAAAGCTAGAAAATCGATTCTCGCGTCTGACGACTCGCCACATGCCCCACCGGTTGTAGCGGCAATTGATTTGCAGCATCACTTTGGTTCCGGCGAGCTGCGGAAGCAAGTTCTCTTTGACGCCAATTTGTCGGTTCTGCCCGGCGAAATTATCATCATGACGGGGCCGAGCGGCTCTGGGAAAACGACTCTGCTGACTTTGATTGGGACGCTGCGCCGGGTTCAAGACGGGACGCTCCATGTGCTTGGCGAGGACCTAGCGGCCAGCAGCGATGCGGAACTCAATGCGATTCGGACCAAGATCGGATTCATCTTCCAGTCGCACAATCTGTTCGATTCCCTGACCGCGACACAAAACGTTCGAATGGCTCTGGAGCTCGCTTCGCCACACAACGGGATGGCACGTAACACAGCCATCTGTCATGAAATGCTCACTGCTGTCGGGCTCGAGCACCGGCTCAAGCACAAGCCGAAACAGCTTTCCGGAGGCCAGAAGCAACGCGTTGCGATCGCTCGTGGATTGGTCCACAAACCGCGACTTGTGCTGGCTGACGAACCGACGGCGGCACTGGACGAAGAGAGCGGTCGTCAAGTCGTTGAGCTGTTCCAACGATTGGCTAAAGAGGAACAGACGACGATCATTCTGGTGACTCACGACAATCGTATTCTCGACGTTGCCGATCGAATTGTGAACTTGGTCGACGGTCGTATTCGCAGCGACGTGCTGGTTCGCGAAGCGGCGACGCTGTCGCGGATGATGGCCGCTTGCAAAGTCTTTGCTGGCATCACGCCACGTAACTTGGTCATGATCGCCGACCAAATGAAACGCGTGCACTTTCAAGCGGGCGAGACAATTATCAGTGAAGGCGAATTGGGAGATCGGTTCTTCCTGATCCGCAGCGGGCAGGTGTCTATCGATCGACAAGCTGACGGACACGTTGCGTTGCTCGGCGAAGGCGGTCACTTTGGCGAAACTGCGCTTTTAACAGGCCAGCCACGCAACGCGACAGTGACAGCAACGCAGCCCAGCACGCTGCTATATCTTGACCAAGCCGACTTTAAGGCGGCGATTGCCAAGTCGGTAACGTTGGAAGAAGAAGTCCGCTATAGCGCCTTCGATCGATAGTCGGCAGAATTTACGCCGCGGACCTTACCGCCGGTAGCGGTAAAGCTCGACTGCTAGTTGATTTCTGGACAAAATATTCGCTTGGCCGATTGTCCAACTCCTTAGGTTTTCTATAACCACAGCAGCTACGTTGCGGGAAACCGCGTGGGACATCAACTTCAGGAGTTTTGCCGTGGGTATGTTAAAAGAATTCAAAGAGTTTGCGATCAAAGGCAACGTCGTCGATTTGGCGGTCGGGGTGATCATCGGCGGAGCGTTTGTCAAAATCGTCACCTCGCTGGTGGCAGATATAATTATGCCCTTGGTCAGCATCCTGACTGGCGGTGTTTCGTTTTCAAGCTTGGCTTATCCGCTAGCCGAAGGCGAAAATGCCGCGTTGTTAAAGTACGGTTCGTTTATCCAAACCGTTTTCGATTTCTTTGTAATCGCGTTCAGCATTTTTATCATGGTCAAGTTGATCAACAACGCTCGTAAATCGGTCGCCAGAGAGCCTGAAGCGGCTGAAGCAGCCCCACCAGCCGAGGACATTTTGTTGCTCCGCGAGATTCGCGATTCGCTACAGCGGACCAATCCTCGCCGTGCGGAATAGTCAGTGACGCGACTCGAAAGTTCCGTGGCCGCGTCTCTCCATGACACGGGTCACGATGCTGCCCGACGGATCGCCAGGTGGGCCGAGTGTTCTAAGTCAACAAGTTGCATTACAATGAGGAATTAATGCGACCATCAGTAGCCGCGACTCACGTATTGCTAGTTTCTTATCAAGAGGGAAACCGGCCTACTGATTTGTTTGTTGATCTTTCCAAATCTATTCAGCGAGTTCGAATGAGCGATACGAGTGCGGTTGTCCAACGTTTGCACCGGATTTGGCGTCAAAAAACCGACATCGAATCGCAATTGGCTAGCGGTCCACGGCAGATTGCGGTGATCGAATCGCGGCTAAAAGCTGCGACGGCAGCGGTTGCAAAACACCGTGAAGCGATCAAGCAACAGAAGATGGAGGCCGATCGTCGCCAGCTTCAAATGCGTGAACGCGAAGCGAAAGTGTTCGACTTGGGCGTCAAAATGAACATGTCCAAAAACAACCGCGAATACCAAACACTTAAGGAACAAATCGCAGCGGACAAGGAAGCGAACAATGTTCTGGCTGACGAGATTCTTGAAAATCTCGAGACGATCGACGAACTGAATACGCAGACCCAATCGCTGCTGGACAACGAATCGGCCGCGAAAGAAGATTTGAAGAACATCGAAGCGAAAATTGTCGTTGCGGCTGAACGCTTGAAAATCGATTTGCAGGCAGTGATGGCAGAATTGGTCGAAGCTGAAAAAGCGTTGGTCGGCGACTTGCGGTCGGTTTACAAACAACTGATCCCGTTGATGGGCGAAGATGCGATGGCTGGCATGGAGGAGACTTCGTGCGGCGGATGTTATACGACAATGACTCCGAAAATGATCGACACACTGGAAATGGGCCACGCCATCAAGTGCACAAGCTGCGGGCGGCTGGTATATATGGCCCAATAACAAGGCGATTGTTATGGCTACCTTCCAAGCGGAACATTCCTGGTCAATCGCGTTGGACGCATTCCACGCCGCAGCGTCGGTTCGCGGGGCCGAACTGCTGGTCCGCGTCGGCGAGCATTGGCAGCCGCTGCGTCAGTCGAGCAACACCGGCGAAACCAAAGCGGCTAACCCTCTCGCGGCGCTTCTAAATCAATGCGATCACGAAGGCGCGCTGCGCAGCAATACAACTCACGCCGCCGTCCTGCTGCCAACCAAATCGCTCGCGCCTTGTGTGTTGACTTGGTTGCTTGATCGCGGCAGTCCGTCGTCGACACAAAAGCCGCTTGAGTGCATCTCTTGGTTAGCATCTTGGATTGACCAGACGGCAACCGCTGCCGAGGCGAACAGTTTTGCACTGCGGACCGAGGCAATTTTAAAAGCGTCGATTCGTTGGATCAGCAATCGCGATATCACCGCGTTGCTTGACTCGCTGGCCCGGGACGCAGTGGAGCTGTTCGAGGCCGACCGAGCAAGCGTTTTTCTGGCTGATCGCAAGAGTCGCCAGCTCGTTGGCTATCCGGCGCTCGGCATCCCCGGCGGTGTTCTCCAAGTCGCTGACAACGCGGGTTTGGTTGGCGCGGTCTACCAAAATTCGGTCGCTCGACGCTGGAGCCGCGAAGATCCGACGGACGAGGTCAATCGACGGGTCGATGCGTCGAGCGGTTATCTGACCACGTCGTTACTAGCGGTCCCAATGCTCGACGTGCGTGGAAAATCGCTGGGCGTATTCGAAGTTCTAAACGCCAAGGCGGGTCGATTCACGGCAACCGATGAAACACTGCTCGGTTATCTGGCGTCGTTGGCGGCCGCTGCAATTGCGACAACGCAGCAAGCGCAAAATTTGGTCAAGAATCGATCGGGCGTTTTGATCGAATCGGCCAGCCAACCCGAAATCGTCGGCAGCAGCGGGATCAGCAGCCAACTGGTCGCCCAGCTTCGCGCGGTCGCGGTCACGGATTTGCCAGTATTGCTGGTTGGCGAAAATGGAACTGGCAAAGAAGTCGCTGCACGCCAATTGCATACCGCTAGCGAACGGTCGAATCAACCTTTCGTAGCAGTAAATTGTGCCGCGATCACTGAAACCCTGCTGGAAAGCGAGCTCTTCGGCCACGAACGCGGTGCGTTCACGGATGCTCACGAAACGCGGATCGGTAAATTCGAATTGGCGGGCGGCGGGACGTTGTTGCTGGATGAGATTGGCGACATGAGTCTCAATGGACAAGCGAAATTGCTCCGGGTGCTTGAAGACCGTGTCATCGTTCGCGTCGGTGGTTCGGACACGATATCAGTCAACGCACGAATCATCGCTGCGACGAACCAAAATCTGTCTCAGTTGATTGCTGCCGGTCGATTCCGCGAGGATTTGTACTATCGATTAAACGTCGTGCCGATCACAATCCCACCGCTGCGTCAGCGCGGGCAGGACATCATCGAATTGGCGAACTACTTTTTGGCCAAGTTCGCAATGGAATTTAATCGCGAGCCATGTCTACTGAGCCAAACGGCGATCGATAAATTGTTGCAGCACGTGTGGCCGGGAAACGTTCGAGAGTTGCGAAACGTGATGCTGCGATTGGCGGCACTGCACAGCAAGTCAACGGTCGAAGCGGAAGATATCCAGTTTGTATCGGCGGCCAGTTCGACGCTCGCTCGAGAGCTGCCGGACTACCGAAACAGTTCGCTGAACGATGCAACGAACGACTTTCAAGTCATGGTGATTGACCAACACATCGAAGCGGCCGAAAAGAACATGACGCAAGCCGCAGAGACGCTTGGTCTGCAACGAAGCAATCTGTATCGCAAGATGAAACAGTTGGGAATGAAAGCTCGCTAGCGCGTAGACCGGTCTTGGCCTGCTTGCTCAATCTCGTTGGAAAACGCTGGCCAAGCAATCGAGCAGGTCGTCTTGGAAGGCGTCCGGATCGATCATGACGAAGGTGGTCGTCAGGCGCGGGTTAATCTCGATCAAAACCGCTTCGACATGGTCCTGCTTGGGCACCAAAACAAAATCGAAGCCGATCCAGCCGAGCGTTTGACCGTCGAAATGCTTGAGAATTTGTCCCATAAGCTCTCGTCCGATTGATGGGTTCATTTCCGTTTGCGGCTGGGCAGATGAGAAAGCGACTGTCGCGGCGTCGCTGGCGGTTCCGATCGAGTGCACGTCGAGAACTTGTTCCATCCACGGCAAGTAGCGGACGGTCCCGTCGCGATGCACAATTACCGAACGGCTGGACGCTTTGCCGACAACCCATCGTTGGACAATCCAACGCTCTGGTTCCGAATAATCAGCGGCATGTTCAAGCAACTCGCGGCGGAGGGCGGCCAGTTCGGCAAAACATTTGATGTGCAAGCTGCCTGCTCCGTCGCGAGGTTTTAGCACTACTGGACCATCAGCCAAAGGGCTGGTGGCAGCGGCGAGAAATTCGGAGAGCAAGTAGGTTGGCGGATGAGCGATATGATGTTGCTGACAAAATTTTGAGACCGCCATTTTATCGCTGGCGAAATTGACGAACGGCGACTTGCAGTTGAGCAGTGGGATGCGGGCCGCTTCGAACGTCTCGACAAATCGTGAAAGTTGGCCGTTATATTCTGGAGCGATCAGAACGGCCAATTGCAGGTTCGCAGCGATACCCAGCCACTGTTGCAGCCGATCGGATTCTGTTTTCGCGTCGAGGTCTTTGTAGTCGATTTCGTGGACGACCAGTCCGTCCATGTCCAATTCCCGCGAGCCGAGAATTTTGGGGTCGATACAGGTTTCTACGCGATATTCGCCTTGTTCAGCGAACAATTCGCAAAGGTCGCGGAGCATTTCGAAGCCTTCGTCGATGAAGTTTTCGGGCAGCTCTTTGCCTGTCATTCCGCCACAGATACTTTCAAAGATTCCAATCGAGAGCGGTGGATTCATCAAGTCAAATTCTTTGTCTGAAAGTATGCGGTCGGTGTCGCGATCTGAAAGCGTTGCTCTATCTTAACGAAAATCTCCATCTAACGGTGTTGTCGCGCAATTTGGCGTTTTTTCGGATAGGCTCTAAACCGTAGCGGAAGGGCGCGAGCCCTCCGGTTCTTCTTATTCGCGTCCACGTTCAATTGCCGAGGAACCGGACGGCTTGCGCCGGACCGCTAATGCTAAACCGATAAATCCACGGAGGCGATTCGCTGCGCCCTTGGCGAATAACGTCATTGGCCTTTAAGGCTGCAGCCCCTGAAATCCAGTTGCGATTAGAGCACGCGGACGTTCTCGCTTGCAGTGACGGTAGGCTGAGTCGAAACGTTGTTGGCGTTAAAGTCGAGCTCTTCTTGCATCACACCCAAGGGGTCTTCGCAGTTGTCGTCTGCGGTTCGATCGTCAAGCCACTTGAGAAAGGTGTGGCAGATGTCATGGTCCCATTGCGCACCAGCGCCGTCGAACATGATCGATTTCGCTCGTTCGACTAACATCGCCGATCGATACGGTCGCGAACTGGTCATGGCGTCGAACGAATCGGCGACAGCAAGGATACGTGCCATCAGCGGTATTTCTTCGCCTTTCAACTGGTGTGGATAGCCGCGACCGTCCCAGCGTTCATGATGATACAAGACTCCCGGCAAAACGAAGTCGAGCCGTTTGAGGTCGCTTAGAATATGATGGCCAATGGATGGGTGACGCTGAATAATCGCCAGTTCTTCGGGTTCAAGAGCGCCCGGCTTAAGCAGCACGTGATCGGGAATGCCGATTTTTCCGATATCATGTAGGACGCCGGTAATATAGATTTCGCGGCATTTCTCGATCGGAATACTGAGCTTCTTAGCGAGCTTGTAACTCAGCCGAGCGACTCGTTCGCTATGGCCGCGAGTATACGGGTCGCGGGCTTCGATCGCACTGCTCATTGAACGCAGCGTGCCGATAATCAACTTTTCTGACTCGTCCATCATATGCTGCTGGGCGACCTCGGACTCGAAAAACGCAGCGGCTTCGATCAGCATCGCGGCTTCTGTACCAGTGAACTTCCGATCGGAAATGCGACGCAGCGGAACTTTGGAATCGATCCGACGATTGATAGCGAGCAAGTATCCAAGCGCAACGCTTGTACCAACTTGGACCACGATCAACTCTTTGCAGATGCCATTTTGCAGTTGAAAATTTCGATCGTTTTGAACGATGTAGTCACCGGTGTGCGGTAGTCCGACGAATTTGAGCAATTGGCGAAAGTCGTCCAGCTTCCAGACGCCCGCAGTCTGCATGGCCGGTCGCATGATTTGGTCGGTCTGGTCGTTCAAGGTTGCGGGCAGAAGTGCGATCGCGTCGGCACCAACCATGGTCTGCAATTGGGCCAAGACGCGGTTGGTCAGCGCACTGCTGCTCGTCCGCTTTCGATCGTGCGTATACGATGCCAGCTCGCGAATCCAGTTGCGTTCTTGCAGCGACTGACGGACGGCTAGTTCTGCTTGATCGATCGAACCCTGTTGGACGTCGAGAATGTATTGTCGCTTGCTCGCTTCGGTTCCGATGTCGAGCATGCGTTGGAACTGGTCGATATTTTTTTGCCAAGTCCGACCGATGGCGAACCACCGCTGAGTGCCATGGTGTTGCAGCGGAACGGCGAATACGATTCGATCGTTGCCAGCCAGTTGAGCGGCCAGCTGACGACCTTTGTCCGCCACGCGACGCATGAGCTCGATACAAGGATCGGCATCGTCTTGAAAGGCGCCGCGGTAGATCGAAGCCATCTTTAGACTTAGCGCCTCGTTCCGCTCGTCGATCGCGCACGGTAGACACGTATCGCCCAAGAGCGACGAAAGGTCTTCGCATTGTCGGTTGATGTGAGCGGGTATCGACATATACGAATCAATTGCTGGCGAGCGTTCGTCAATAGCGAACCATAAAGCCGAAATTTATCTCTAGCGTTTACTAGAATCTTGCATTGCGTACAAGCGCAGTCGTTGTGCGGCTTTCCGATTCGTTTGTAGCGATTGTTTCGCGCAATCCAGGACGGGGCCTGGATTGCATCGATCGTGCCTATCGTCGGGTGGTTTGGCCAGGCAATGTTGCAACTTGGTCGGCAGCGGTTTGTTCGGCTAACAAACCTAGGTAGCACATCAAGTCGCGGACTTCAGGCTGCGTTAGGTGGTTCATCAAACCTGATGGCATTAGCGATGTTTTTGATACCAAGACCTCTTCGATCTCGTCGGCTGTAACCGTCGTCGTTTCGCCAGACGCGTTGGTCAAGCGGATGTTTCCCGATTCGTCAGTGCTCGACATTCCCGAGTGGATCGAGCCATCGCGGGTCAGCACTTTGCTGCTGCTGTATTGGTCGCTGATGACCTGCGATGGGTACAAGATCGACTCCAGCGTTTCGCGCCGGGTAAAGCGTGAAGCGATCGAGTTCAAGTCTGGCCCGACGCGGGTTCCGACGTCGCCGTAACGATGGCAAGCGGCGCATTGAGCTTTCACGAAAACTTCTTTTCCGTTGGAAGCAACGCCGAATTGACCTTGTTCGCTTTGCAGATAATTTTCGATGTCATCGACCGACCATTTCGACTCTTCGGCTTTTGGCAGGCTCGGGTCGGGTTTGTTCGGATACGTTAGCATGTACCACTCTTGCCAAGCGGCAATCTTTTCGTCTGCCGTTGTCGCCTCAGCCGCTTTGTCGTCGCCAGCCCAATACGCAAGCAGCTTGAAAGCCGGCAGCGGAGAGGCACCGCTTTCCTGCAATTTCAGGGCGTGCAGAATCGTTTGTCGCAACGCTTCGGCATCGTCGGTCGCAATCGGAACCGATGCTAAAGCTTCCAGCACATCAGCAGTCGCATACGGTTCAAGAATATTCAAAGAACGAACAATGTAATCCCAGTTGTCGCCTTCGGGTTGTTGCGCCAGGGCAAGGGCGACGCTTGGGCGACGATCAGGGCTGCGTCGCCAAACTTGACGCAGATAACGCATCGAGCGTTCGTCGCCGCTGCGAGCCAAGATCGCTGTCAGTCCGGTCTTGAGCCGTTTGTAGGAATCGGATTCGAAGCCCTGTTTGTCGATCTGCATGTCCAAACCGACCAGCTCTTCATATTCAGCGACACCGAGCGTTTGAGGTAACTTGGGCAAGCCTGACAATGCAGCGTTTGGATAGTCGGCGCCCTTCTTGAGAAACGCAATTGCTTCGGCCTCTGTCAGTTGCGAGCCGAGCCCCTGGCAGACTTGCATGATGTACAAACCATAGCTGCTGCCGCCCTCGGTTTTTTGTGCGTCTTCGAAAAATTCGAGCAGCGTTGTCCGTTGTTCTGCCGTCCAGTTGGTACAGTAACCGCAAGCGTACATCGCCACATGAACGCGGTCAGCCAGCGGAACATCGGCCGTCAAGTAAGTCAGGACGCGATCGGAAATCTCAGTACAGTTGGAGTACGCGGCCAAACGAATCAGCTCGCGGTTGATGATTGGTTGACCTGCCGGAAATTCGCGATTGACGAAATCTCGGACACGTTGCAATTGCGGTTGTGTGGTCGGCGAAAGATGCAAAACCACTTCGTAAACGCGAAGCAAGTTGACGAACGATTCGTCGCTGAGATAGCTGCGCAGTAAATCATGTAAGCGATCGAGGCAGCGAGCCGCATTTTCAGGCGTCGGCGACTGAATCGTACTGGCCAATATGCCGTTAATTACCACGGACGGTTTGTCGCTGTCTAGCGTCGCGCCGAGCCATTGATCTTGAGGCAGACGCAACAACAATCGTCGAGCAAGGAACTGCGATTGACGATCATCAGTCGCAAGCAGACTTAACAGGTCGCTCGCATCGCAAGTGGAATCGGTGCGCACAAGTGACTCGGCCGCTGCGCGACGAACCAACACGCTGCTGTCTCGGACCATGGCCGACAGCCGTTCGATAACTTTGGGATCTTCTGGATGCAGCGCCAATTGCTCGGCGACTTTGACTCGCAGCGGTTCGCTTGGTGTGCGAGACAAATCGATCAGCAAATTGGTGCTCGGCACCGGACCAACCAACTGCATCAAATCGAGGGCGCGCAGCCGATAGCGCGACGGATTGTCTGGCGAAAAGGCGACGCCCGCAATAAGCTCGTCCCATTGACCGCCAAGTTCGCGTTTTTGCATGGCGATCGATTGACGACCCCAAGCAGAATTGAGCTGCGGTTGACGGATCGCTCGTGCAATGCCGGTTCCCCATTCAGATTCGGCCAGCATCGGAGCGCCGGTCCAACGAACGCGATAAATTCCGCCGCCAGTTCCACGGCCTCCAGTGGAAAAGTAGAGGCTGCCATCGGGTCCGATGTCCAGGTCGGTAACGTTCATCGGCGTGCCGGTCACGAACTCTTTGGGCTCACGCAGGCTGCCATCTTTTTTCGGCGTCACATCGACGCGAACGATTCGGCCCTGCGACCAGTCGGCCAAGAATAGCTGCTCGTGATATTCCGCGGGGAACTGATAGTGATCATAGAAAACGGCTCCTGTCGGCGAGCCACGTCCGGTGTCAGCGGTCGGCGGCAGTCGGTCGACGAAGTAATCTGGCCAAGCGGCCCATCCGCTGCGCCAGCCGTATTCGCCGCCTTCGGTGATCTTGAACAAGCTTGTCGAGCGATGCCAAGTCGTGCCGATGTCGGCTTCCATGTCGCTGTCCTGCAAGTATAGTCCTTGCGAAGGATGGAACGCCAAATCGTAAGCGTTTCGCAGCCCTCCAGCGACGATATCGATTGCTTTGGTTCGCAAGTCGACGCGGACGACGGTTCCGCCCGGAGCCTTCATTCCCGCCGCATGACCGCTTGGGTCTTCACGTCGTGGTCGGACAAGGTCGCCTTCGTAAGTGAATCGGTAAGGGCTGGTCGGAGAAATCGTCGCGTCAAGCTGGACGTGGTTGCCCATGACAACATACAGCATCCCGTCGGGGCCAAGTGCGATTTGGTGGGCACCGTGTTCGCCGTTGATCCCTTTGACGTTGAAGACCTTTTCAGCCGCTTCCAATCGACCGTCGCGATCGGCGTCGATCAGCCGATAAAGGCCGTTGCCCTCGGGGCCTTCGCCGGTCACGTAGAGATCGCCGTTGAGCGGCAGGATGCCTTGCACGTTTTTGACTAGATCGCAGTAAGTTCGCACGCGCTGAGTCTTTTTCTCTTTGCCGGTTTCATAGATCAGCAACAGCGGGCCGCCTTCCTGCGAAGCGATGATGTGGCCAAACTCGTTGAAAGCCATCGCGATGACCGAGCCGCTATCGATTTCGTCGACGACTTGCTCGACAACGAAACCTGACGGGGCCGAAAATCGCTGGCTCAGGTCAACGCCCGATTTGGTCAAGTTCTTTTTGACGCTGGTCAGAGTCGTAGTTGGATTTTTCGAAGTTTCGCTGTCGGTGTTTCCGGTCGCGGTTTGGCGCGAAGAGCTGGCGGACGAAGCGGCAAGCGATGTCGATTTGGAAATACCGCTGCCGATCGCTTCGGGTTTTTCGAGCAAGTCACTGCCTGCAACCGGAACCGATGGGTTACCTGGACGTGCTGGCGAAGCGGACGCGCCGGCAAGGACGGCGTTTTGCCAGCGAGAATCGTCGAATGAATTGGTTTGCCAACCGGCTTCAAGTCGCGAGCTGGCTTTCCATGTCGTTGAACTGCCCATGCCACGCCACTGGCCGTCGGTCAGTTGAACGTAGAAGCGAGCGAAAACGGCACCCGTTCCGCCAACTCGGTTGGACGCGCGGATCGCAATTATGTTGTCACCGCCAATAATCAACGGAGCACACTCGTGGGTAGTAAGGTTATTCACCCCTGCGCCCGTGCCAACTCTGCGTCCATTAATATAGACTTCGTAAGCGTCGTCTGCGGCAATTTGGATCCGCGCGATTGGAACCTTGGGAAGCTGAATCGATTTGCGAAAATATATATCGCCGACGGGAACTTGTCCTTGCTGCATCCCGGCCACCCAGACCCACTGGGCGGGCGGCAACGAAGCGGCTTGTGGGCGACTAATTCCTTGGCTTTGCTGTTGATAGCGAACCGACGACGGTTGCCTTGCATCATACTTTTGAGCGTTGGCCAGCGTGGTGGCGAGGGCGACAAAAGCAAAAATGACGGAAGCTGAATGGCTTTGCAGCGAGCGTCGGAAGCGAAATAAGCTGATCACGCGATTCACCGAACCAAATTTTGTGGTGCGAAACAAATCGTGACAGATAGCGTTGCCACGGGAGCCAGCAAAGCTCCATTGGCGTTGTTAGCAGAAACGATCGAGCGACGTCAAGATTGCTGCCCACGCGAGTGGGCCGGGACTTGACGTGACCTACAGCGTTACGATTCGTTGGGATCCGCGATCGTTCGGACCAGCGTGGCTAAATTCGCTGTCAAATCGAGCATCAATTGCCAGTGAACGGTGTTTATTTCAACCGTTGGGACTTCGTCGATGACTTTTGTCTGGCCGATGATCGTCGTCAAGCGATGGTTGATGTTTTCAAGCAACTCGGAAAGCTGAGCGGATTGGCACGGCGTAAGTTTCGAGGGCACAACGAACTCGTCGCGGGCGCTGCGAATTTGCTTGACAGCATAATTAACTTCGGCGTCAGACGACATTTCAAAATCGCCATCGTCTTGATTGGATGCATTGGGTGAATCGCCAGTTGCCGTCATCGATTCAACACGGTCAGCGATTTGCTCCCGCGAGCCGACCAGCAACGCCGATCGCCCGACTGAGATGACATCGCCGATACGCAGGATACGCAATTGGCAGTCAAGCCCGTTAACTTGTGTGCCGTTGGTGCTGTCCAGATCGGTCAGCACTAGATGGTCATTGTCGATTTGGATTTTGACGTGAAAGCGGCTGATCCGTTCATCGTTCAGCTGGACCGCATTGCCTTCTTCGCGGCCGATTGTCATCGGCATTGCAACTTCGGTAAAGGTTTTTCCGCGATCGGAACCCTGCAACACTTGAAGCGTGATTTTTTGCATTTCCGATGATCGTCTACGGCAAAAATGGAGAGGAGTCGGTGTTCGGGCTGCGAATTCCCCATAGTAATAGGAACTTCGCTAGCGAACAAACCCCCGCACGCAGATTACGTTAAAGAACCGGACGACTCGCGCCGCGCCGCTAACGCTAAAAAATAGCGGAAGGGCGCAAGCCCTCCGGTCCCGCATTTCTCGCCCAAGTCGACTTGCCAAAGAACCGGACGGCTCGCGCCGCGCCGCTAACGCTAAACAATAGCGGAAGGGCGCAAGCCCTCCGGTCCCGCATTTCACGCCCACG
>JBGSKY010000234.1:0-12809 GCA_041740995.1 Pirellulaceae bacterium | reverse complement strand
GTTCATGGTCGGCGGAAGTTGCTTCTAGTTTGGATTTCTGGGAAGCTGAGTGACGGTTGGAATCAAATGTTTGCCAGCTGGGATTTTGATGCCTGATTTTAGTTGCTCTGAGATAAGGAAAAACCAATTGAGCTCCGAGCCGACGAATCATAAAGGCGATGACGCTTCATCGAGTGATCGTACCGGAAAGTCACGAGAGCTGACTGTGGATGGCTATCAAGTTCGAAGCTCGCAATTTGGCTTACACACCACAGTCACACCTGCCCAGCCGGATCGTTTTAACCAAGGCGGCACTCCATCGCAGATTGGCCGATATCGTGTAAAACGCATTTTAGGCGAAGGCGGTTTCGGGCGAGTGTATCTTGCATCTGACGAAAAGCTCAATAGGGAAGTCGCAATCAAGGTTCCGCGCCGCATGCTCGCAAACGACGCGATCTCCATGTACTTGGCGGAAGCACAAACGATTGCCCTGCTAGATCACCCACATATTGTTCCTGTTTATGATGTGGGTGAATCCGAGAATTTTCCATTCTATTTTGTGACTAAATTTGTTGACGGCGTCGTACTTTCAGAACGCATATCCCATTCAAGTCTTACCAAGTCTGAGAGTATTGAACTCGTTGCCACTGTTGCAGATGCGATACATTTTGCACACACACATGGAGTTGTTCATCGAGATATCAAGCCGGGTAATATTCTACTGGATCGTGATGGCCAAGCATACGTAACGGACTTTGGTTTGGCGTTACGAGAACACAGTCATGGCGATTCTTATGGCTTTGCGGGTACGCCATCTTACATGTCTCCTGAGCAAGCTCGCGGCGAAGGTCATCGCGTTGATGGACGTAGCGACGTGTTCAGCCTTGGAATACTCTTGTATGAGCTGCTAACAGGACGCCGTCCGTTCGTCGGAACAAATCGAAAAGATCTCTTGGACCAAATTATCAATTACGATCCAAGACCGCCTCGACAATTAGACGACACAATTTCGAGGGAACTCGATCGCGTCTGCTTGAAGGCAATTGCAAAACGAGCATCCGATCGTTATTCGACTGCGCGTGACTTTGCTGAAGACCTCTGCGCTTGCCATGCAAGCTTAGATTCGGTCGGTCGAAAATCGGTCGAGCCTTTGCGGGTCCTGCCATTGTCTGACTCGACGGCGCATGTTTCGTCTGAGCCATCAACGCCCGCTCCACTCATAGTTCCCAAGGGCCTTCGTTCGTTCGATGCACACGATGCATCGTTTTTTTTGGAAATGATTCCAGGCCCGAGAGACAGGCATGGTATTCCCGAAAGTCTGCGTTTCTGGATCAATAAAATTGACGACCTTAATCCCACTTCTCCATTTTCAGTAGGATTGATTTGCGGACCTTCGGGCTGTGGGAAGTCCTCCTTCGTGAAAGCAGGATTGTTGCCACTTCTAACAAATGTGTCACACGTTTATGTCGAAGCGACGCCTGTGGAAACTGAGTCGAGAATGCTTGCCAGTTTGCATCGCCATGTACCGCAAGTCGCATCCAACATGACACTGCGCGATACGGTTGCTGCCATTCGTCGCCGCCGTTCAAACGCATCCGGTAAAAAAGTTTTGATTGTCCTGGATCAATTCGAGCAATGGCTTCAAGCCAATCCAGTGGAGGCCTCATTGGATTTGGTTCAATCGTTGCGACAGTGCGATGGTGAAGCGATACAATGCCTTATTCTCGTTCGCGACGATTTTTGGATGGCAACCCTAAGATTTATGCGAGAAATTGAATGCGAGCTTCAAGATGGTCACAACTCGGCCGCGATTGACCTTCTCCCCTTGCGGCATGCACGAAGTGTTCTAGGGGCTTTTGGCAGAGCATTTGGCGCCTTGCCAACGCGTGAATCGGATTGGGGATTGAACGAGAAAGATTTCCTGAAGCAAGCCGTTGACGGTTTATCTCAGGATGGAAAAGTGATCCCTGTTAGGCTATCGCTGTTTGCTGAAATGATGAAGGGCCGGGAATGGACATCTCGATCATTGAAATTAGTAGGTGGGGCCCAAGGAGTCGGAGTTTCGTTCTTGGAAGAAACCTTCGATGCGGGATCATCGTCGCCGGAGCACCGATATCACCTACCTGCAATTCGTGGTGTGTTAAGTTTGCTTCTTCCGGAACCTGGTACGAACATCAAAGGACGTATGCGTTCTCGGTCGGAATTATTGCTAGCAGCAGGATATCAAGACCGGCCACGCGATTTCGACGATTTAATTAATATTCTTGATCGTCGACTGCGAATCATTACGCTGACCGATCCATCGGGCAAAGAGAATCTGGAATCGTCGTCAGTTATCTCCAATGATGTTCATAAGAAAACAGAACGATTCTACGAACTCGCGCACGATTATCTTGTACCTTCGCTGCGCGAGTGGCTCACGCGCAAACAGCGCGAAACAATGCGTGGACGGATGGAACTGCGGCTTCAGGATCGCGCCGCGATGTGGTCGAATCGACCCGAGAGGCAGCAGATCCCGACGCTTTGGGAATGGCTGGGAATTTTGCGGTATACCAATGCGAACTCTTGGAACACGTCGCAGCGTGCGATGATGAGAACTTCGCGACGATACCATCTTCAGCGACTTACGCTCTTCAGCGTCTTGCTGACGGCAATTGGTTTAAGCGCTACATTTATCTCTGTTCAAATTCGCGAAAGGATTACGCAGTCCGAACTTTCGCTGCAAATCAATAAGCTCGGTGAAGTGCAGGTCGAACATGTGCCGACAATCCTCCGGATTTTGGAGAAGACAGATCAGGCAGTATGGGAGCCGGAGCTACGTCGGCTCGCGAAAAGCGCCGACGCCGCTGTTCAAACGCGCGCCCTACTCGGTTTGATTTCTTTAGATCAGAGTGGACTGCCGATCATCGTGAATCGCTTGCTGGATTGTGATCACGATGAAAGTCTTTTCATCCGAAATGAATTGCGTTCACGGAAACAAGAAGTCTGTCAGCGCTTGTGGCAACAGCTCCAACGACAGGATCTCGCGCCGGATCGGACCATGAAAGCGTTAGCTGTTTTGGCCGACTTTCAATCCGATTCCGCTGAGTGGGAATCGGTAAGTCGCCAGCTAACCATTCGGCTCTTATCAAACGATCCGCTTGTTCTTGAACCATGGATAAATGACTTACAGCCGGCTGGGAAAAAACTTGTGTCTTGGCTACAACGCATTTGTCTTAGCTCAGAAATGGAGAGCAATCAGCGGATCCTTGCTGCCAGCCTAATTGCCCATTTCTGTCGAGCGGACCCTTTCGTCATCGATAAATCGGAACTCGCAGAAGTCCTTCTCGCGGCGCCATCATGGATTAGGCGGCCATTGGATTCCATCCCGGTACGGCGACAAGACGACCTATTGCCGCTACTTCGTATGGAAGCAGGCCTTGAACCGATTCTCGATGACTCCTGGCAATCACAGGCGTTGATTGAAAGGAAAGCGCTAGCTGTTCTATATCTCCGAAGACTTGGTGAAACCGACCCTTTTAAAAACACCTAAACGATCCAGATGATGCTCGTATTCGCACGTGCATCATCAGACATTTCGGCGAAATAGATCTTACCGCTGCGGAATGGCGACAGCATTTGAATCAGTTCTCCCCCTTGGGGCGACAATCGTTAATTCTAGGGATCGTAAAGACATTCGTAGCCTTGTCAAATTCCCAGCAAGCAGAAGCTCGTAGTCTCTTGTATAACGTCTTTGAGATGGATCCGGCCGCGGCCGTTCATTCTGCAACTGAGTACGCATTGCGAATGATTGGCGAGGATCAATATCTGGCTACACAACAGCATAAAATGTCGTCAATGGAAACTCAAATCGGAAATTGGCAGATCCTTTCCAATCAACTCTGCATGATCAAGATTCGCCCCACTGCAAACCAATCCATCAACTATGACTATGAAATTAGTGCCACCGAAGTTTCTGTTCGACAGTACCAAAAATATCGTCGAGATAATGCGCCGGCGACTGCAGTCACCGTTTCCGATGACTGTCCAATGAATCAAATCAACTTGTATGATGCCATGAAGTATTGCCGCTGGCTGAACGAACAGTCAGCTAACTTCGATCCCGATAAAACCGTTTATCCCCCGATCGAAGAAATTGGACCTGCTTTGAGACTTGATTCAATCAACTATGAGCAATTGGGATTCCGGTTACCAACCAACACGGAGTGGGAATATGCCGCGAGAGCGGGAATACTATCTGGGAGTTTTTACGGGGCCACTTCAGCGGATTTGTCTGACTATGCGTGGTGGGCGGAGAACGCACAAGAACACCTTTGGACTACTGGAACCAAACGTCCAAATCCCTTTGGATTGTTTGACGTCTACGGAAATACTGGTGAGTGGTGTCATGTACCAAATGCCAATTCTGGTACGATGGCTTACACAAGAAGAGGCGGGAATTACCGGTCTACATCGCGTTTAATTGATGTTAGTTTAGAGAATTCAAACGCACTGGATCGCTTTAGCATTAATGGGTTCCGCATCGTTCGGATCAAACATACCTCTGATTGATCGATTGTATTGAAATTCAAAACCTTACTACTTTTTCTGGGCGTCTTAAGATTCAAGCAACCCTTAAAATCGTAACACAGGAACAAAGGCATGTTGGAAATCGTCATGACAGCAGCTCAGGTAACCATTGCCGTGGCCGCGATCATTCTCGTGTTGCAAGTCAGGAATCTAATCGGTCTGCTGGAAAATCTTCTGGCGCGAATTTCGACTCGCCCTCTCAGTGTCCAGCAATCGATCCCATCAGAGTATTTACACCGAGACTCAGAACATCGCGGTGGCTTTTCCGTTTATGTCTACCGCGACGGATCTTGGCATCTTGAATCTGACTTTAGTAGACCTGGATTTGAGTCAATTCCACCTACGATTCCAGGTCGATACAATGGGCAGGTTATCAAAAAGGAATCGACTAAACGAGAGTTGAAGTGATGGCCTGTTTACCAGAAGACTGTCAGGAGCGACAAGTTGTAAGCTACCAGAACGCGGCCACTTGTTTTTTTCTTCAGCGATTAACTATTTCGCTTCCGAACGCGGACTGTCATGTCGAACGCGATATCTGTGAGGCTTGTTGCCAGACACTGCGTGGACCTGGGGAAATGAATCCAGTCATCGCATCGCTGCTTTATGATGCGTCTCAGAGAATTCTAAAATCAGAAAACCATATCGACCTCAAGACACGGTCCCAAGCAAAAGTCTTGCTTGAATGCGCGATCGACCAGCTCAGTCTAATCGTTCGCGAAGAAACAGAACGTACCTTTCCCGTCTCGCACAATTTATCGAAAGAGAGCTCAGACGCCGACAAATTCACTTGGGCAAGTGCGATGTTAACGGCACCGCGGACAAATTCGAGAATTGAAACTTCTCTATTTAGTCTGAGACGTGCTGGGTTCGAAAATATAAGGGTCTTCGCCGAACCAAACACACCCATCCCGACTGATGTTGACTCTGCACTGGTAACTCGCAGGTCGCGTCGACACGGAAATATGCTTAACTTCTACGCGTGTCTTTCCACTTTGCTTGAAGAGACACCCGGTGCTGATGCGTATGCAGTTTTTCAAGACGACATCGTCGCAGCGATCGGACTTCGGCAATGGTGCGAGGAGCAGTTTTGGCCGCTTGGAAACGGCATTGTTTCGCTTTTTACGCCGAAAATACATGCGATGAATACGAGTGGCTGGAGAGTTATCTCTCCAGGTGTCCAGCGCGTTTGCGGTGCACAAGCCATCGTCTTCCGTAAAGATATTCTTCAATTGTTTCTTTCCGATCCTCACGTTCTACGTGAACTGCAACTGCGATCTTTTTCGGATGATGCCGTTATTGGCGGTTGGTTACAGCGGACAGGACAGGGCATCGCTTATCACACACCGTCGCTCGTCCAGCATGTTGGTGAAATATCATCCATCTATTCTGCGGTTGACGGTCGAAACTTTGCAGATGCAGTAGACGATATCAAAGCGATTCCTACATGGCGTCCAGCTAAGCATCGTCGTGCAGCTATCGGCTTGGTCGGGTGGAACACGGTGACGGGGCTAGGAACGATCAATCGGCAACTGGTTCGAAATCTTGACATCCGGGAGTGGCTGTGTCCGCAACACCCCACCTTGCCAAGACAAAAAACAGTGTTCAGAGGACATAGCCCCAAACTTACCTTCGATACAACTCCAGAGTCTATTCAACGTTGGTTGAAGTCTCTTGACTGGCTGATCTTTGCCGAACACCCTTGTATCGAGCAATTGCCTATGTTGGCTGCGCATGCCGGGTTACAAGTTGCGTGTGTTCCGATGTGGGAGTGGCTTCAGCCGGAATTGCCATGGTTGCAGTTTGTAGATCTGATGATCTGCCCTACGCGACATGCCGAATTGATGGTTTCCGATTGGGCAGAGCGATATGGTTATGGTTGGAAAACGGTTCACTTTCCATGGCCAGTTGAAGTTTCCAAGTTTCCTGTGCGAATTCGTTCCAGTTGTCAAAACTTTCTCTTTGTCAACGGCTGGGGCGGAGGTCGCCCGAATACGTTGACCGGAGAACCTGTCCGATATTCGCGGAAAGGTTTGGAACTTATAATCGAAGCCGCTGACATGGCTCCAGATTTACAATTCACGATTCGCTCGCTCACACCTTTACCCAATCCTCTTCCGTCAAACATTCAGCTTGCATCTTCCTGTTCAAGCGAATTCGATCTATACAAGCTAGGTGATGTTTGTGTTAATCCGAGCCATTATGAAGGGCTAGGACTTTCGCTTCTCGAATGTCAGGCAGCGGGGATGCCACTAATTACAACCGACATGGCCCCGATGACTGAAGTGAATCCATGGAAGCGAATCCCGATCGACGGGACGCAAATCGTCGATCTGAATGGAAGGTTTTTCTCTTCCGCGAAATTGCGTCCAGATGATTTGGTAAACACTCTTAGACCATTGCTTGGCCTCGACATCAGTGACGCAAGTCGTCAAGCCCGCGAGTACATTGAATTGCACCGTAACTGGGACAATGTGCGCGACCAACTGCTTCAAGAGTTAGTGGTGAACTGATGAGCTACGAAACCGAGTTGCCTGAATGCCAGTGGCGTCAAATTGACAATCATCACATTTCTTGCGGCTTGGTTCGTGCAATCACTGGCCTGTCAGCAGCAGGTGTTTCATCAATTGATCGGGACGTTTGTCGCAATTGCAATCAATGGTTTGTCCCATCTCAAGAACAATTTAATCCGGTTGTTGCATCCTTGATCTATCAGATATCTGTGCAGGTGCAACAGGCCGGTGGTTTACCCGGCTTTTCGACAACGCAAGCTTCTGAATTGAAGGCGAAGGCTCTGAAGGCAATCCCGCACGATTTCGATGCCGGACCGATATCTGAGCAAGTTGAATCTCAACTGAATATAGAGCTCGGTGATATCGGATTACTCATTCCCCGACCATCCCGTCGCACGGTCTATTGCGTCCGAAAGTGGGCCGTCGCGGTAACCACGGCTCCGCGACAGCAAATGACATTCGATCGCTGTTTGTCCAGCATTCGAGCAGCGGGTTGGCAAGAGCCTCGGGTCATTGCCGATGGTGAAGTAGAAATTCCGGCACAATGGGTTCATTTGCCCATAACACGAAGGCTGCCGCAGATTGGTGCATGGCCCAGCTACTATCTGACGTTAATTGAAATGCTAATGCGACAACCGGAGGCTGATGCATTTTTGATCGTCCAGGATGACGTCGTCCTGTTCGAGAATCCGTCATTGCGTTCGTACCTGGAATCGATGTTATGGCCCGGTGACAAACCAGGGATTGTATCGCTATTCTGCTCGCGGGCTTACCACAGCCAAAAGCCTGGCTGGTATCAGTTGGAAGAACCTCTCACATGGGGCGGACAAGCACTGATTTTTGCGAGAGAAATCGTAATTCGTTTGATTTCCGATGTCCGAATCACAATGCATCGATATGCGGAAAATGGCAAAGGTCTCGCAAATATCGATGGATTGATTGGCGCTTGGGCGTTTGATACGGGGACACCGGTTTACGTCTCTTCTCCGAGCCTCTCTCAACATATCGGTCACGTGAGTTCTCTCTGGAAAGACACTGCGGCATTCGTCAACCGTAGTGCTACTTCCTTCGCCGGGGCGACGAATCGATCATCTCAATGTTGAACAAAAAATGAGACTGCACTTGGGCGCATCCAGACACCAGCTACGGCAGCCTTCGGCAAAAGCTCTCCGAAATGGTCCTTGGATTCATTTAGGCGCTCCGGAATTTTTCGAAGATTCGGAGCCTGCGGACGATCGCTACTGTTCGTTTTTTTATAAACGAGGTGATCGACTGCCATTCGATGATGCGACGTTCAGCTTTGCGTTCTCCGAGCATTTCTTCGAACACCTCTTTCTGGACGAAGCTGGTGAATTGTTCAAAGAGTGTTTTCGCGTGTTACAGCCAGGAGCTTGTTTTCGAATTGTTGTGCCGGATTCCGACCTCCGAACGTATCTTCCTCCGGAACCAGTTGGGTACTCCACCGGGGACGAACGATGGTGCCATCCGGACAAACACAAAACTCGATGGTCGATATACAGTCTCAGTTACATCCTTGAACTGATGTGTTTTCAATCGCATGGGCTGATATATTGCGACAAGTTTGGTGTGTTCCACAAATCGCTACCCCAGCAAACTCAAGCTCATTACAGTAACTGTATCGATGCTGAAATCGTTTTGGACGTTAGCTATGTCCTGCGTTTTGATCGCTCGCTTGTTGTTGACGCTTTCAAGCCGCTCGGCAAATGAAAGTCGATTCAGTCTTAGAACCTATCCGTAAAGTGGTCTGACCCTTTGGAGGAACGCAGAGGGTCAGACCACTTTACGGATAGGCTCTCTGGCTTCTCGCGGTACTGCAAAACATACAGAAAAACCTTGCGTGGGTTTTTCGAGACGTTCTGTTAGCGGCTCGGTTGTGGTCATCCAGCCAGACTTTGAGGCGGCGACTATTCAGCCATGGCGTTCTGGGTTGAGCAGATCGCAATAATGCACGCGCCAATAATCAGCGAGCCGAGTGAAGCGGTATGAATCAGCCAATCGCTTTCGTTGCCGATCATGCTTCGCAGTGCGCCCAGAGCGACGATTACCAAAGCACCGTAGAAAAAACTTTCTGACCATGCCTTCGCTGATTCAAAGCCGGCGGTTCGAGCGGCAACTAAACCTAAAATGGCGATGGCTGGCACCAAAAATGGGAAAAAATCGGCCAATATGTCAAGCATTTCAATATACATAACCGCAAACTGCCTCCTTGCAGTGCTTCGATCTGTGTCAAACGTCTAGTCCCAGTAACTATCAGACGTGTTCGCATCCTTGCGAAATCTGCCTGACAGTCCTTTATGCAAGTCCCAACCCAACCCAAAACGATTACTTCTTGGGCGGATTCACTGTTTCTTCGATCAGCGTTTCAATGTCTGGGGTGTAATGAGTCGTCGATCGAATGACAGTTCCCTTGCCATCCATGACGATGGTTACCGGGACCGAAAATACGCCTAAATCGATTGCCATTCGACTCTCGAACGCTCCATTGTCGTAGATATGCGGCCAAGGATATTTGTTTGGATTAGCTTTCAGGAACTCGATTGCGTCTTCGGCTCGGGTATCGAGGTTGATGCCGACGACCCGCAGTCCAGCCTTAGCATACTTGGCCTGCAACGTCCGCAGCTCGTCCATGTCCTTTTTGCAAGGGTCGCACCAAGTCGCCCAATAGTGCATCACGATTGGGCCACTACGCGCCGCTTCGGTGTTGAAAACTTTGCCGTCGAGCGTCTTGCCGCTAAATTTCAGCGTCTCGCCTTCCAACGTCAATCGAGCGACGGCGCCAGCGGCCCGCTTACCATCGATAGTTCCAGCAAACGCGGCTGCCGTTTGCTGATACCATTTTTTCGCTTGGCTGGGATCGGCTGACAGTTCGGCGTTCAAACCAAGCTGCAGCATCGCATCGGCGGCGTCCACGCTGCTGGGATAGTCGGTAACGAACTGCTCAAGTTTTGCCAAGAAGTCTTTTTGGATGGTTGCAAACCCCGACTCGCTCTCTTGGGAAACGCGAACGCTGTATTCGGTTGTGATGATTCGATATTCAAGATAGGCCTTAGAGGCTTCGCTTAGCGAAGTTTGCGTCGTGATAAATTCCTGCAAGCGTTGTAAGCCGCCCGAAAATTCGGTCGCTTGAGTCGCGGCGCTAATTTCGTCAGCATATTGTCGAATCCACGTTTCCGTTTCCTCCGGATCGCTGCTCTCTGCAATCAGCCCTTCGAGTATCTCAGCGCGTTTTACATTGAGAGATTGCATTTTTGCTGGGACGGCCGTCGACAATTGTTGCTCGATGTCACCCAGTTCTTTTAGCAGTTCCTGCGATCTCCGGCTTAGCCCGCCTCCGGCCTGTGACATCGCTCGATTTTCGTACGCCGAGGAGTTAAAGAACAGGGCCGTCGAAGTCAGTACGGTTCCGTCATTGACCAGCCGCGGAACATCCGTTGCTCGCCACTGGTTGGAATCTAATTGAATTAGCGAGCCGATCAGAATTTGCTCTGACCTGTTCTGCGATTCCACGATCGCCATCGCATTTTCATACGCGACGATATCGTTTTCCGATCCGTCGGTGCCCGCAGGGACAACACCTGGCTTATCGGCGCCGAAGTTCGTCCAGCGTGTTTGCGGCGTTACGGTTTTTTGAGTCTGAGCGAATTTCTTGAATTCTTCGATGGCCATCGCAACGCGAGTTCGCAATTCGTCCGTTTTCGCTTTGCCAAGTTTGAGCGAATCGACTTCAGCGGCCGTCATCAGGATGCGAGAAAATCTTTTTTCATCAGCATCTTTGATCGCCGCAACGACTTCCATGGTCACTTCTTCAGCCGAGATTTTTTTCCATTGATCGACTTGACCGTCTTCATTTCGGTCGATTCCCCAGCGGGTTCCAGCGGTCCCGAACCAGCGGAATTGGTCGACCTTCCCGTTGTAGTCACTATCGATGTCTCGGTAGACCTCGACGCCATTATTAAAGTACGACCACATATCGATTGACCGGTCGCCGTTGGTGTCGGCAAACCAACGTAGCGGTTGGCTGTTGGGACCGAGCAGCAAAAGCCCTTCAGCGTTATTGCGTTTCTCGATTCTTTTCGTGCAAGCGGCAAGATCCGCAGCGGAGACCTTCTCGATCAATACGTCGCTTTGCCGAGGCGAAATCGATAGTCCTTTTTCGATTTGCGGATCAACTTCCGCTTGTGCTGATTGGGCGACCAAGCTGAGCAGAACCAGCGAAGAAAATTGAAAGATTACTGCCGCTTTTCGATTTGAATGGGGCATTATATGAAACATGCAGTCGGAAGCTCCCGTTCGGTGTTGGGTGTGACTTGGTAAGCGTTGGTTACGCCAGTTGACAAGTCATATTGGATCGATAGGATTTGGAATCTAACGGAAAACAGCGGTTGCTTCCAAGGTCAACTTGACGTTGCATCGATTGAAATGCCCGGTTGTTTTTCGATTATAGCAAATGCGCGCGTAGCTCAGCTGGTTAGAGCGCGTCGCTGATAACGACGAGGTCCCTGGTTCGAGTCCAGGCGTGCGCACTATTTGCTGAACCTTTGTGATAACCGTGTGTTCTTTTCGTATGTGAAACGCTCACAGGTTTAGAACGGTCAGGTTCAATTTGTTTTTCGATTTTCCAGCAATCGAAAATTAACAACGCAAAATCAGTCGACAGTTACCGCGAAGACACCTTTCGCCCGGTGACCGACTTTGATAAGCTTGTTCAAGCAGAGTAAATTTTCGGGGGTGTAGCTCAGTTGGGAGAGCATCTGGTTTGCATCCAGAGGGTCGCAGGTTCAAGTCCTGTCATCTCCATCGAAAGCCAGTGAAATCGTTGATTTCTCTGGCTTTTTTCGTTTTCGTGCGGTAGGTAGGTAAAGCTAAGGAGATGCAGACTGGTCGTCGCGTTTACGCGGTCCGCATCGGTCACTAAGAGGTAACTTGTATTGGCGACCTAAACCAAATTCCTTGCTACCATTCTTCCAAAGTTTGAAGAATCTCAAGATCATTCTGAGTGCAGATGAATTTTACTGTGGCCAGTTTTGATCGTTGGACCAATTGTCGATCGTCGAAGAGACTGTGTTTCCAATCGAACTGGATGCAGACTCACTAAAAATCTTTGACTTGCCAGCCTTGGTTAAAGCAACTGTCAACTGGCCATGCTTTTGCCAATCGGCCATCGTAAAACTGCGTACGTCGACATAGGGAAACTCGGCCACAGGCGTTACTTTGCGGACCAATTGAACACCATCTTTACTCTGCACAATATAGAAATGCATGCTGCCGTAAATGCCGATAGCCCCGACAACAATGCCCGCCAAAAATGTAGTGAGTCGGTTCATATTTGAATTAGTAAACCTTCGGAAGGCATCTCATCGCGATAAATTTGTTGGTCGAATCGTCGTTAGACGATACTGGCCAGCAAACCGATTTTTCGATCAGCCCCTTGATTCCAAACTGATCGAAAATCGCAAATAAGTTGCACGAGTAGTTACGCGTTAAAGTACGTGATATAACAGAGCAAATTGTCTCGCGTCAAGTTCGTAAACACCCGCCTGCGCCGACCTCGAATGCCTTCCGAACAATCAATCAACTGGGATTTACCGAGTCTATTTGTCCGTCAATGCCGTGCCCACGCCGCACAGCTTCGCATTTCGGATTCAACCGGTGCAAGACTCAACGGGAGCGAATTGCTGCTTCGGACGTTGGTCCTTCGGCGCGCGCTTCGCCGTCGATGCGGAACGAAAA
>JBGSKY010000233.1:0-35947 GCA_041740995.1 Pirellulaceae bacterium | reverse complement strand
GTAAATCCACTTAGAACCTATCCGAAAAGGGGTCTGCCCCTCTCCGTTCCTCCAAAGGGTCAGACCCCTTTTCGGATAGACTCTTATTCATTCGGCGTTGGGACGCTGCCGCGGAACTGCTAATTTCTGCGATAATGATCGTCATAAAACGTCGCACCGCCGAATTGACTCAAATGACCATACGTCGAATTAAAGCAGAATTCCAGTCGCAATCGAAAGATTAATATCAAAAGTCCTCGCCGGTAGTCGCCTCTCAAACATCGCAGCGTTTTTGCAGCATTATCGAAGCTTTGAAGCAGCCCCCTAAACAGTATTTGCTGTCCGTGTTACGCTCTTAAGCAATCGCGAGTATCACTGCGAAAAAGTATTTTTTCTTTCAACAAATCTTCGTAAGAGGCTGGAAGTGCCGCGCCGTACCGACATTCACAAAATCTTGCTGATCGGCTCCGGACCCATTGTTATTGGTCAAGCCTGTGAGTTCGATTATTCGGGCACTCAGGCTTGCAAGGCCCTCCGCGAGGAAGGTTACGAAGTCGTTTTGGTGAACAGCAATCCGGCGACGATCATGACCGACCCGGCACTAGCCGAGCGAACTTATATTGAACCGTTGACATGGGAGTTCGTCACGAAGGTGATCGAGCGCGAAAGACCAGATGCGATTCTACCGACGCTCGGTGGCCAGACGGCGTTGAACATTGCGATGGCTCTGGACAAACACGGCATACTCAAAAAGTACAATGTCGAAATGATCGGAGCGATTCCGTCGGTCATCCAAAAAGCCGAAGCTCGCGATGAATTCAAAGCCGCAATGAATAAAATCGGACTTGAAGTTTGTCGCGGCGATGTCGTTCACGATCTTGTTCGAGCACGCGAAGTGCTAGCTGAGGTGGGATTGCCTTGCGTCGTCCGGCCTTCGTTCACAATGGGCGGTAGCGGGTCAGCAATCGCTTACAACCGCGACGATTTTGACGCATTGGTCCTCAACGGGCTGACCCAATCGCCGACCACCGAAGTCTTGATCGAAGAATCGATCATTGGTTGGAAAGAGTATGAGATGGAAGTCATGCGTGATGCCGACGACAATGTCGTGATCATCTGCGCGATTGAAAACTTCGATCCAATGGGAGTGCATACGGGCGATTCAATTACAGTTGCTCCGGCGCAAACGCTGACCGACAAAGAGTATCAACGCATGCGTGATGCGTCGCTGGCAGTAATCCGAGAAATTGGGGTCGAAACAGGTGGATCGAATATCCAGTTCGCGATCAACCCAACTAATGGTCGAATGATCGTTATAGAAATGAACCCGCGCGTCTCTCGCAGCAGTGCGCTGGCAAGTAAAGCGACCGGCTTCCCAATCGCGAAGATCGCGGCCAAGCTGGCAATTGGCTACCGACTGCACGAGCTTCCCAACGACATCACCAAGAAAACTCAGGCGTGCTTCGAACCGACAATTGACTATGTCGTCACGAAAATTCCGCGATTTGCTTTTGAGAAATTCCAAGAAGCCGATTCAACGCTAACGACGCAAATGAAAAGCGTCGGGGAAACGATGGCAATCGGCCGGACTTTTAAAGAGTCGTTTCAAAAAGCTCTCCGCGGACTCGAGGTCGGCGCATTCGGCTTTGGGTGCGACAGCAAGGATCGGTGGGGTCGAGAAGACCAACCCGATGACGACGAGATTCGCAGCAAGTTGATTCGTCCCAATGCCGAACGAGTCTGGTTCCTCCGATACGCGATCAAAGCTGGATTTTCGCTTCAAGAAATAAACCAATTGACGAATATTGATCCCTGGTTCTTGGACCAGTTATCACAAATCGTTGAGGCGGAAGAGGAACTCCGACAAATCGGCACCCTTGCCGCGATGGATAAAGACTCGATGTGGTCCGCCAAGCGACTTGGATTCTCTGATCGCCAGCTTGCCACAATGCTCGGAAGTGACGATACCGAAGTCCGAAATTGGCGGTTACAGCATGGTATTCGTGCTGTTTATAAGTCTGTCGATACCTGTGCCGCGGAATTTGAAGCGTACACGCCATATTACTACAGCACTTACGAACACGAAGACGAGCTGCCCGCGAAAGATCCTAACAAGAAACGAATTATGATTCTTGGCGGCGGTCCAAACCGAATCGGCCAGGGCATCGAATTCGATTATTGTTGCTGCCACGCTTCGTATGCCCTCCGCGAAATGGGCATCGAATCGATTATGGTTAATAGCAACCCCGAGACGGTATCAACCGACTACGACACCAGCGATCTATTGTTTTTTGAACCGTTGACGGCTGAAGATGTGCTAAACATCTTTGACAGCACGCAGCCCGATGGTGTAATCGTCCAATTTGGCGGCCAGACGCCACTGAACTTGGCGCGTGCTCTGGCTACTGCTGGCGTTCCGATCATCGGCACCAGCGTTGACACGATCGAGGCAGCCGAAGACAGAGAAAAGTTTCAAAAATTCCTGGCCGAACTGGGCCTGAAACAGCCCGCCAACGGTATCGCACGAAACCTTGAGCAAGCTCGGTCCTGTGTTCAACGAATTGGGTTTCCAGTTCTCGTTCGACCAAGCTTTGTGCTCGGTGGACGAGCGATGGAAATTTGCTACGACAGCTCGCAATTCGATCGCTACGTGTTGGAAGCTTTCGTGGTCGCCGAAGGTCAACCAGTCTTGATCGACCGCTTCTTGGAAGACGCAACCGAAGTCGATGTCGATGCTATCGGCGATGGGCAAGATGTCGTCATCATGGGAATCATGGAGCACATCGAAGAAGCGGGCGTGCACTCCGGTGATTCGGCTTGCGCGATTCCACCGCACTATCTTCAAGCGAGCGTGCTGCAAGAAATTCGAGCGGCAACCGTTGCCATGGCAAAAAAACTTAATGTCATCGGTTTGATGAACGTGCAATTTGCTGTCAAAGAAGAAGACGGTAACTCGATCGTCTACGTCTTGGAAGTCAATCCGCGAGCCAGCCGAACTGTTCCATTTGTTGCCAAAGCGACGGGTGTTCCTGTGGCCAATATCGCCGCAAAAGTTATGGCTGGGCGATCGCTGCAATCATTGGGTGTCACGTCCGAACCTATTCCAAAGCATGTCAGTGTAAAGGAAAGTGTCTTTCCGTTTCGCAAATTCGCTGGCGTTGACATTGTCCTCGGTCCTGAAATGCGTTCGACTGGCGAAGTCATGGGCACTAGCGAAGATTTCTCAATCGCGTTTGCAAAAAGCCAGATCGCCGCTGGAGTAGTCTTGCCTGAAAGTGGAAATGTCTTTCTGAGCGTTTCCTCGCGACACCGAGGGAATATGCCAGACTTTGCAGGAATGCTGCTTGAAATGGGATACAAATTATTAGCGACCAGCGGTACTGCTGCACACATCGAAAAACTTGGCTACCCGGTTACCCGAGTACGAAAATTGGGCGAAGGCAATCCGAACTTGATCGACTACCTCAAGAACAACGACGTATCGCTGATCATCAATACTCCCAACGGCAAAGGGGCGCGTACCGATGAAGGACGTATCCGTGCCGCGGCAGTTCAATTTGGCGTTCCATGCATAACAACGATCGCCGCTGCGGAGGCCGCCGTGATCGCTATGAAAGTGGTGCGAACGAAGGAAATGACGGTCTTGTCGCTACAAGAACGATTCGGTTGCTAAGGATTACATTCGAAAAACAGGCCTGTGATTCGAACGCTGTCGAGCAAAGACCGCTTCGATCAAAATGACTGTATTTTCTTACTATTAGATGAGGTAGGAAAATTGAATGTTTGCAAGATTTTAGAACCCAGTCTTTAATCGTATTAAGTGCCTTTCCGAAAAGCGGTCTGACCCTTTGGAGCAGCGGAGAAGGTCAGACCCGTTTTTGGACAGGTTCTAATTCAATTGCGAATTTTTCAAGCGGTCTTGCGAATGGCTCAATCGCGGAAAATGTTAGGAACTCTGGTAGACTGAATGGGTTCCATAGCCTGCTTCAAGTAAATTCTAATGATAGTCTTCAGCAGCTTAATTTTTGGTCAAGCTTGCAGATCGTAAGCCGGGACTGGTCCTCTGGCCAACTCCAAGAGCAATCTGCGATAGACTACTAAGGCTTAACGCTTGTTTTACTCAAGGATTGTTCAGATTGAACGTCGAGGACTCATCTAAGATTTTTGCGGCGAAATTAGCCGCTGCCAAGTCGGGCGACCAGGAAAGTCTCGGAAGCTTGTTCGAAAGCTATCGTCCGTTTCTTACGCTGATGGTTGAATTGCAGCTTGGGAAACATTTGAAACGAAAGCTTGATGCTGCGGACGTTGTTCAAGAGATCTTTTTAGATGCCCATCGAGCGATTTCGAAATTCAATGGAACCAGCGAGCCGGAGTTTTCACAATGGCTGCGAGCAATTCTCACGACTCGAATTGCAAGCGTATTGCGGCATTACTTGGGCACACAACAACGCGACCTCAGACTCGAACAACAAATTCAAAATGATCTCGATCATTCCGCAATGACGCTTGGCAAAATGGTCATTGATCCGAATAGTTCGCCCAGTCAGCACGTAGCAAAACATGAGCAATCGCAACTCGCGGTAGACGCCTTGATGCGACTGGCCGACGATTATCGTGACGTGTTGATCATGCGGCACATGGAAGGCCTAAAATTCCCAGAAATTGCTATTCGCATGAATCGCAGCGTCGACAGTGTTGAAAAATTGTGGTTGCGCGGACTGACGAAATTGAAGAGTGAATTTGCCCAAAGTTGACGTCCTATGAAATCTGACGAACTCTCTCAAACACAATCCTTCATACCGGACGCTGACGACGATCCGCGCTTGTTGCAGTTATCGCGCGAGTACCTTGCTGAACTTGAATTGGGAAATCGCCCCGACAAGGCGGCTTACTTGGAGAGAATGCCCGTATTGAAGGCCGAGCTCCAGCGGTGCTTGGAAGGTCTTGAACTTGCACACGGCCTGAGCAGGTCAACACCGTCGCCGAACGCTGAGATCGATTTTCAGCCGTTAGGCGATTTTCGAATCGTTCGACAAATCGGCCGAGGAGGCATGGGAGTCGTCTACGAAGCAATCCAGCTATCACTCGGTCGTTCGGTTGCTTTAAAAGTGCTTCCTTTCGCTGCTTCGCTTGACGATCGTCATCTGCAACGTTTTCGAGTCGAAGCGCAGGCCGCCGCACAACTGCACCATACTAATATCGTCCCCGTCTATGCCGTTGGCTGCGATCGTGGAACTCATTACTACGCGATGCAATTGATCAACGGGCAATCCGTTGCCGAAGCGATCGAGAACGCCGATCGATCAGCCAAGACAATCGCTGAAAAAGATCCTACTAACAAAATTTCACCGATCCAAGAGTCGTCGAAAAAGTCTGCGACAATCGAATCGAAACTAGATTCGACACTTGCTTCACACGCGGAATTTCGCCTTGGAGCATCGAGTAAAGCCAGGTTTAGAAGCATCGCAAAACTGATTGCCGACGTGGCCGACGCATTGGATTACGCACACGCCTGCGGCGTTGTCCATCGCGATATCAAACCGGCGAATTTGCTGCTGGATCGAACTGGAAAGATTTGGATAACAGATTTCGGTTTGGCCCATGTTGCCACAAATCAACAAGTCACACAAACCGGTGACTTGCTAGGAACTTTGCGATACATGAGTCCTGAACAGGCTTCCGGGCAACGCGGTGCGGTTGACCATCGTACGGATATCTACTCGTTGGGTGTGACGTTGTACGAATTGCTGACCGGAAAATCTTTGTTCGACGGCCAAGATCGACAACGATTGTTGAATCAAATTCTCAATGAATCGCCAACTCCGCCGCGGCAACTAAATCGTTCTATCCCGCTAGAGCTTGACACGATTGTGCTAAAGGCGATCGAATCATCTGCCGCGGATCGGTATGCCAGCGCTGGCGCGATGGCCCAAGACCTGAAGCGTTTTCTTGACCAACGACCGATCCTCGCCAAACGTGCAACGCTAGTCGATCAAACAAGAAAGTGGATGCGTCGTCATCCGGCAACCGTAGCCTCCGTTGTACTTGTTTCGATAATCGGCTTTATTGCTGCGGGTATCACCGCCGCCGCCGTCGCGCGTCAAAGAGGATTGGTAGAACAATCACTTGCACGGGAGATGTCACGAGCACAACAAGCCGAAAATAGACTTGCTTTGGCCCAAAGCGCTGCTGATGAAATGATAGCCCTGGCAGAAGACGAACTTTCTGATAACCCTTTTGAAGAAGGTTTGCGCCAGCGTCTTTTGAGCCTCGCGCTTTCATACTATCAGGATATCATCAAAGAACGCGGCGAAGACCCAGATGCTCGCAACGAGCTAGAAATCACAAGAGACCGCGTCAGCCGAATCTTAGCTGATTTATCGCTCGTGCAAACCGACCGCTACAGCATCTTGCTAACCGAGCCAGACGTGCTGAAGGACTTGAATTTGTCAGCCGATGCGCAAGTGCAAATCGAAGCCTTTATAAGCCAGCACGAACTGAATCGGCGTCTACAACGACGACCGATGAATGGACCGCCCCCACGACCTCCGTTCACTTTCGGTCCCGAACAGCCAGAGCAAGAAGATCGACCACCTCCGCCAGACGGTCCGCCAATGTATGAGACGATCGTAGAAGCGGCAAAGTTGAATGACGCTCGACTGTCACAAATCTTGACGACCAAACAAAGAGAAAGACTCAAGCAAATCTCACTACAGATTCAAGGCCCGATGGTTTTTCGTGAGCTCGATGTAGTCACCAAACTGTCGTTGACCGCCGACCAAAAATCCGAAATCAACAATAAAATTGAGTCCGCTTTTCATGAATCAAGATTTAGAATGCGATTCGAGCGCGGCGGACCGGATCGAGGGGGACCAGATCGGGGCGGTCCTAATCGCGGAGGGCCAGAACGGGGAGGGCCAGGCAAAGGAAATCGCTTCGACGGACCTCTGCAAGCTTTTGCGGATCGGATGCCGCCAGGCGGCCCGCATGGATTCGAACCTAATCTAACTTTAAGCGACATCGAGTCAAAAGACTTGGTCAGTTCCATCCTTGCATTGCTGACACCAGATCAACGTGAAATTTGGTCAAAGATGATTGGAATGCCTTTTGACGGAAAATTGACCTTTCAGCAACGTGAAGGATTGAGACCATTTTAAATTGCGTCGCTGGACTTCAAACAAACTACACCCTCGTTAACGGCGGCAATGATGTTACCAGGAAAACTTGTTTGTCGTCCGCGTCCGCTCGCTCCGGAAACGTCAGTAATTAAAAACGCGTAAAGCTCATTCCACTTCGTCGAACTCATATCACGTTCTGCCCATTTTTGCGTCGCCCAGATTGACCGCAGGACTTCAATCGCAAGCGGACGGGCGATCTCGCGAATCGATTGCTGGGAAAACTCAGCGGTCCGATTTTGAAATTTAACCTCGCGGCGAATGAAGTTGCTTGCCTCTTCCGTGATCCAATGCAGAATTTCGGCTAACTGCTGTGCCGACTGATTGATGTTTCTAGCGGCGTGCGAATGAACAGAATTTTCAAGGATTGGAATGATCGTGTTTCTAATTCGATTGCGAGTGTAGTCGATCGATGAATTCGAAGTATCGTTTCGAAATTCTTGCTCGCGATCACCAAGGTACGCCAGAACGTCAGACCGCCAGAGTCGTAGCAGCGGCCGAACGACGATAATCTCTTCATCAATGGGGCGGGAAAAACGTATCCCAGACAAACCAGCTAGTCCCGCACCGCGACACCATCGATGGATGACTGTTTCGACCTGATCGTCTGCCTGATGTGCGGTGGCGATATAACGAGCGCCGATGCTCAAGGCGGACTCTTTCAGAAATTTGTAACGGTCATTGCGTAACGTTGCTTCGTCCCGCGGAATTTGTCTTGAATTTGTGTTAGTTGTCGAATTTTCTCGGCCGACAAGAAATTGCAAATCGAATTCAACACAAAGCTCGCGAACAAATTGCTCGTCTGCATCGGATTGGACGCCGCGAAGCCGATGATTGAAGTGCGCAACTTTCAGGGTGGTGCCCGTAGGCGCAAGTCGCGATAACGCAATTAGTAAAGCTGTCGAATCTGCACCACCACTGCAAGCGACCAAAACCGTCAAACCGGTCCATTTGGGCAGCGGCCAAGCTTGCAGGATTGCTGCTTCAAAGCGATGTAAATTTTCTTCTAACAAAGGATTGCAGCGTTTTGTTTAGCAATTGATCGCAATATCGACGGCTAAGCGATCAAATCGTTAATGACCCGCGCCGATTCAACGCCCGTCAACTTGTTGTCCAGACCTTGATGTTTGTACGTAAACCTTGAGTGGTCAATGCCCAAAAGGTTAAGGACAGTTGCGTGAAAGTCGCGGACATGCACTGGGCCTTTAACAATGTTATAGGAAAAGTCATCCGTCTCGCCGTAAATCGTTCCACCTTTTGAACCACCACCGGCCATCCACATCGTAAAGCATCGAGGATGATGATCGCGACCGTAATTTGATTCACTCAATCCGCCTTGTGAATAGATCGTTCGGCCAAATTCACCACCCCAAATCACGAGCGTTGAATCGAGCAAGCCACGTTGTTTGAGATCGGTAATCAATCCATAAGTTGCTTGATCAATGTCCTTACATTGGCTAGGCAGTCGTTTTCCAACATTACCATGATGATCCCAATTGTTGAGATAGACTTGGACGAATCGAACATCTCGCTCGATCATCCGCCGCGCCATCAATGCAGTGTTCGCAAATGAGCCCGATTTTTTTGCTTCTTCACCGTATAGATCGTATGTGCTTTGCGGTTCATCGCTGATGTTGGTCAGATCAGGCACACTGGCTTGCATTCGAAAGGCCAATTCGTATTGCTGTATCCTGGTGTGCGTTTCAGGATCACCGACCACGCTGAAGTTACGCTCGTTTAATTCACGCAATCCGTCGAGCATCTGACGCCGCATGTTTGTCGGAATGCCATCTGGATTATTGATATACAAAATCGGATCGCCGCTGCTACGGAAACTGACGCCTGAGTGTTCGCCTGACAAATAACCGCTTGACCACAACCGCGCCGAGATCGCTTGAATCTGCTCAGTATTCGTCGGCTGAGCGACCAGAACGACAAACGTCGGCAAGTTATTATTCATTGAACCCAGACCGTATGAAATCCACGACCCAATGCATGGCCGGCCGGTAACCATGTTTCCAGTCTGCATATAAGTTATCGCGGGCTCGTGATTGATCGCTTCGGTATGCATGCTACGAACGAAACATAAATCGTCGACAATTTTCGCCGTCTGAGGCAGCAACTCGCTGACCCACATTCCCGACTTGCCATGCTGAGCAAATTTATACATGCTCGGCGCGATCGGAAATCGAGCTTGACCGCTGGTCATAGTCGTTAGCCGTTGGCCATTGCGAATCGATTCTGGGAGATCTTTATCGTACCAATCCTTCATCTGAGGTTTGTAGTCGAACAAATCAATTTGCGACGGACCGCCAACCATGTGCAAATAGATAACGCGTTTAGCTTTAGGTGCGAAATGCGGTAGCCCCAAAGCGGATTTCTCGAATGACGCATCGCTGGCAGATTGCGATTCGGCACCAAAGCAATTCAATCCGCCCAACTGCGCCAACGCAGCAATGCCGAGTGCGTTCCCGCCCTGTCGAAAAAATTGTCGTCGCGTTTCGCTGCGAACCCATCGTTCAAATTCTGGATGCACGTTTGTTCGGCCATTTGATAGAAAACTCATTTGCACAGTACCTCGTCTAAATTCATGATCTGGTTGACAACGAGAGTCCAAGCCGCATGTTCGGTTGTTGCGTTCGTGGTCCGCAATGGTGTTTCGCCCGTAGTCAACAGTTTATCTGCATCAGCGGAATGGCTGGAATAATAATCGAGCGCCGATTTCAGAGTCTGATTAACAATCTTCAATTCAGCATCATCGAAAGTTCTACCAATAGCTCGCAAGGCCGTTGCTTGAATCCTGGCATTGTCATCGGCAAGCGAATCATCCATCAAAATCACACCAGCGAGAACTCGGTTCGCTTCCACGAACTGAGGATCGTTCATTGTGACCAAGGCTTGTAGTGGAGTATTGGTCCGTTCCCGTTTGACCGTACATGTCTCTCGTGACGGAGCGTTAAAGATGTCCATCGAAGCGGGCGGCGCTGATCGTTTCCAGAACGTGTACATGCTGCGACGATAGATCATTGCAGCATCGTCAAGCTTGTAGTTGCGAGTATTGCTTTCAGGCATCGCAACTGCTTCCCAAACGCCGCTGGGCTGATATGGCCTTACGCTACGACCACCGATGACAGGATTAAGCAGTCCGCTGACCGACAAGGCATAATCACGAATCATCTCGGCATCCATTCGATATCGAACACCACGACTGAGGTAACGATTATCTGGATCGAGTTCTAGTTTTTCCGGTGTGATGACTTGAGACTGGCGATAGGTGGCACTGGTGACCATTTGTCGATAAAGCTGTTTGACGTCCCAACCATTGCTGCGAAATTCGATCGAAAGATAATCCAATAACTCGGGATGGGTCGGTAGCTCGCCAGTGATACCAAAGTCACCGGCAGTCGCAACCAAACCTCGGCCAAAAATTTCTTGCCAGCATCGATTGACGGTCACTCGCGCTGTTAAAGGATGTTCGTCATTGACCAGCCACTCCGCTAATCCAAGTCGGTTTCGTGGCAACGATTCTTGCATCGGCGGCAAAACCGCAGGCGTCTCTGGATGCACCTCATCTCGTCGCTGATCGTATTCACCTCGATTGAGCAAAAACGCGGTCGGTATTCCTTCTCTTTCATTCATGATGTGGGCGATCGTACCGTTAGCCACAATCGCATCAAGTTTGTTTTGCCATTCGTTTTGCTGTGCAACTAGATCTCCAAACTCTTGGCTGAATCGATCGAGATAATACACATACAATTGATCGCGTTGCGTCGAATTAATTTTCCCTTTGGCCTTAGATGCCCAGTAATAAGCCGACCGATCAATCGTTAACGATTTTGCCAAATCTGCATTGATTGTGCCCGTATAAAGCCGTAAGTCTTGCAGCTTGACTCCCGGCGTGAAATCAGATTTTTGTCGGCCATTGATTGAAAATGGCACTTCAGTTCGAATTGATGCGTTCAATTCGTCCTTATCAATCTTCAGTTTGGTTTCCTCTCCATCAATCCAACAATGAATGCCTTTCGCCTCGTGAGACCCATCATACGACAAAGCGACATGAACCCATTTGTCGGCCGGCAGCGGCTTCTCGGTTAGAACTTTACATGCGTTCTTGGGCCACTCGTTAACGAAATGCATACCAATCCGATTGCCTTCCAACCAAACGTCCCAACCCCGATATTGGTTTGCGGCGTCCATCCGTGAAACGATCGCACCGGTTGATTTTGCTGTGGGTGTTCGCAACCACACAGCGACGCTGAATGACTGATCAAATTCGAAGTTACCAAAACTTGGCAAGATCGCTTGATGTTGCTCTTGGTTGACCCAAGCGTTATCGCTCGTAATCCCCTCTGTCGATGCTGAGGTATGACTGAGTGCCAGCGAGCGAACCTCGCCAATCGGCGTCGAGTATGAAATTGATTCGGAAGCGACTTCTTGAAGGGGTAGATGCAAGGCTAATTTGGCATTTGAGCTTCTTGCCGCATTATCTTGCAGTTGTTCGATATCCTTCAACGCTTGTGAAGATGCTATCCAACTGTTGAATGAATCGACTTGCGATTGCTTTAACGATTCTTTCTTTCGAGCTATTTCAGCGAGCATGTTATTTGCAGTTTCATAATCTGCACGTTGCATGTCCGTCGGAACCACGATGATCGGCGGCGTATCCTTTACGTTTCCATCACGAGGCGCTTGTGTCGTGTTATTAAAAAAGGCCGTCAGCTCGTAAAATTCTTTTTGCGAAATTGGATCGAACTTGTGGTCATGACAAACCGCACATCCAACCGTCAATCCCATCCAAACCGCGCCCGTCGTTTCAACGCGATCACGAGCGTACAAGACGACATACTCTTCATCGATGATGCCGCCTTCGTTGGTCGTAATATTGCAACGATGGAACCCGGTCGCAATTTTTTGGTCCGTCGTTGCATTGGGCAGGAGATCACCAGCAAGCTGTTCGATCGTGAATTGATCAAACGGCATATTGTCGTTGAAGGCCTTGATAACCCAGTCACGGTAAGAGTGCATCTCCCGAAAATTGTCAAAATGAATTCCATGCGTGTCGCCAAATCTCGCGTAATCGAGCCAGTACCGACCGCGATGCTCACCCCAAGTCTCGCGTTGCAAAATCGAATCAACGTAGCGTTCATAGCGATCAGGATTCGGATCATTTTGCACTTCGTCAATTTCTTGAGGGGTCGGCGGCAAGCCAGTTAAGTCGAGCGAAACTCGCCGAACAAGATTTCGAAGATCTGCCGCTGGTGCAGGCGTAAGTCCGCGGCTAGTCAATTTTTCGAAGACAAAGTTATCGATCGGATTGATGGCCCAATTCGGGTCACTGACTTGGGGAATAGAGGGCATCTTAGGTGCTTCAAATGACCAATGCTTCTCATACAAAGCCTCTTCTTCGACCCATCGTTTCATGGCGTCTTTTTGAGCCGTTGTCAATACTTTATGCGACTCAGGAGGCGGCATAACCATTTCTGGATCATCCGAGTAGATTCTCGCGATGATCGGACTGCTGGCCGAATCACCTGGCACAATTGCGCCAAAATCAATTGCGAATTGGCGGTCATCGAGCCGCAAATCAGCTTTACGAGTCGACGCATCTTGGCCGTGGCAAGCGAGACAAGTGTCAGCAAAAATCGGTTGAATGTCTCTCGCGAAACTCACCGAATTCGTTTGCTCTTTAATCGGCAAGCCGTCGGCCAGAATGGCACAGGACGACCAAAATCCGACTAGATAGCAAAACGATGAAAGGCCGATCGAAAATTTGCAAAACATAAGTTCTTGCCGAGGCGATATGGCTGGTGGCGATCAATGTGATTGGCTGCCTCTTCGAAACCAACGCCGTGGGTTGGCAAGTGCAGCAGGCGGGACGACGTCGAACGCAAAATAAGAGTCTATCCGAAAAGGAGTCTGACCCTCTCCGTTCCTCCAAAGGGTCAGACCCCTTTTTTCGGATAGGTTCTAAGCCCAACGACGCAACCTCCATTATGGACCTCAGCGAGGTTGCTTGCAACAAATGCACGCATAAAAGACCGGATCATTGGGCTATTTTTGGGCCGTTCCTACATTCATTGGAAAATTGCTCGCCCGAGAGGCCGATTTTGTTCCGATCCACTCACTTCGGTACTGAAGTCTTAATCGATCAGAAGAATCCGCACCGCTTGACCGGAGAGTCATTTTAATCCGCAAAGTTTGCCTAAACTCACGCGTTGTAAAGGCCGAAAAGAGAGGAGGGCTGAAGTATCGATCCATTTCCAATGGCCAACCACTGTAAGAAAATGAACAAGCACTCAACTAATGCTTTCTGCATCGTCTTGCTGATTGGGTCAATAGCAGCTTTTGAATCGCTGCATACCATAGCCGCTGCGGACCTCACAATTGATTCACCATCGACCGCCGATTCAGGAATGATTCAACTGGCACCGCTTCCTGGGTTTCAGTACAGTCCGGTCGTCACCGCAATCGCAATCGACGACGAGAATCAGATTCTTGTTGCGGCCGGTGATGATCATGCGATCCGGTGCCTAAATTTGCAAACGGGTCAAACGATTGCCACTTTAAAAGCACATTCGGATTGGGTTCGACAAATGGCGTTTTTGTCGCCCGTGGGCGATCGGTCCCGATTACTAAGCTGTGGTGATGACGGACAGGTGATTTTGTGGACATGGACGACAGCAGAACCAGCTAAATCGGTCAGCCTGATCGTGGCGACTTTAGATCATACGCTGACCGCACTGGCCATTGATGAATCGCGTCAACAGTTCGCTGTTGGCGGTTTCAGCCAGGACATTAACCTCATTTCAACAACCGACTTCAAACCGATTAGAACAATGCAATGCGATTGCGGCGATCAGCGCTCGTTTGTGTTCTCACACGATGGCCGTTTTTTGATGGCTGGCGGCCGAGATGGAGCAATCCACATATTTGATACAGACGAGGGATCGGTGATTAATGAATATCGAAAGCACCGTGGTCGTGTGCGTTCGTTGTCGTTGGACGCGAGCGGCGAAAAACTGACCAGCGTTGGCGAAGATAAATGTGTCCAGCAATTTAATTGGCAGACCGGTGAGATCATTTTTGAAAACCAACTTCACACCGGCAAACTTTTAAGCCTCCAAATTTTGGACGACGATCGTTTGGTTGCCGCTGGTGCCGACAACACGATTCAAATTCTGGATAAACGCGATGGAAAGATCCTAAAGCAATTGGTCGGTCACGAAGGCTCGGTTGCGGTGATGTTGGCCGATGATCATTATTTGATAACCGCTGGATTTGATACAACCATTCGCTTGTGGAACATGTCGATGATCAATAGTTCTTCTTCAAGTTCCAACACAATTACTCATCCAGTTAGAAGCCAGTTTTTCGACTCGGGCGTCAACGAGCCGACTTACTAACAGCATGTCTTGAAACAAACTTTCCTTTGAATGAAACCAAACGATTCGGTTCACGTTTCGGATCGTCGCTAAATTACATTGCTGCTCAAAATTCGAAGCCAACAGACGAACAGAATATTGCGCGATTGCCTTGTGCATACGGAGATGCCATAAATGCGATTCACTTCGTTATTTTCAGGAAAAAGAAAAAACATCTCTGCGTTTCAGAAGGCGTTGAGAGAAGACTCTAGCTCTCTGGCGACTTCGTTTTCACGCTTGCCAAAGAAGCATTCGAACAGCGAATCAAGGCACCGTGCTATCAATCGCACGGCTGTTTTTGAACACATGGAAGCGCGGGCAATGTTCAACGTCGATCCGATATGGGTCGGTGGCGTATACATTGAAGACGACACCGGGAGCGATTTACACGGTGATACGTTCTATGTCACGTTTAAAGGTGGCGCGACTGGCACGACACTTAACCGTTTGATTATTGACGGCGACCAGGGCGCTCCCGGATTCAACGTCGGCGACAACTTTTTCGATACATTGGAATCAGGTTTGGGCGCCGACCATGCTTTTCCGTTTCAAATCACTCGCTTAACCGCCGCTGATCCGAGTGCCCGCGTTATTGCCCGAGTCGAAGACGGTTCGACAAGAATGGTTCTCGAATTCCAGAACTTTCGCGCTGGCGATGTTTTAGTATTCACGATCGATGTCGATGAAGTTGAATTTTTTGATCCTAACGAACGCAACCTCGAAGAAATCAATTCGGGTTTCGATCCGATTACTTCTGGTGTTGAATTTCAAACTACGAAATTCCAAGCGTTCTTCAGTGCCCCGCATTTCGAAGACATTGACGGCATCACGCAATATCTGAATCGATACGATGCAGTGCTGGCCGGTTCCAATCTTCAACTTCCAGCCGATGACGCGGGTGGGCTGCGTGACAGATCGGCCGGTGCAGCGTTTACAGTAACTCAGATTGCCAAACCGATCACCATCGCTGGGACAGTTTTCGTCGATAACAATCTAAATCTTATTCGCGACAACAACGAGCAACCACTCCCCGGAGTTTCGTTGGAACTATTCCGCAAGCAGGGCAGCCAGTTTGTATCAACCGGTCATCGTACGACGACCAATGCAAGCGGTAATTACGAGTTCGGTTTGAACTTAAAACTCGAACCGGGAATCTATGAAGTCCGCGAAACACAGCCGACTGGCTACTACAGCGTCGGTGCGATTCCAGGAGTTTTAAATGGTTCTCGCGTCGGTTCCACTGTCGTTGGCAATGCTGACGTGCTTACTCAAATCGAAGTTTTGCTTGGCGATACCCACGCCACTCAATTGAATTTTGCAGAGGCGCAACCTACCACCATCCGAGGCTTTGTTTATTCTGATATCAATGACGATGGGGTCCGTGGTGCCACTGAAATTGGTATCGAAGGCGTCGAGATTCGGTTGCAATCAATATCGACGGTCAACGGCACTATCACCCGAACGACGCGAACAGCTACGGATGGCTCGTACAGCTTCACGAATTTGCCACCGGGTCGATACAAGGTAACCGAAGTCAATCAGCCAGCAGGCTATTTCGATGGCAAAGATACCGCTGGGACAGTTGGTGGGCAACGTCGCGGACAAGTCACGGTCAACGAAGTCATTGACCTAATTCAACTCAATGGGAACGAAAACGGCATCGAGTTTAATTTTGGAGAGTTACCACCAAGTTCGCTGTCAGGTTTTGTGCACATCGTAAATCCCGGCTTCGATTGCGATTCGACCGATCCTGGTGCGCACAGTCCTCTCGCTGGAGTAACAGTACTGCTGCTGGACAGCAGTAGTCGCGTCATTGAAACCAAGACAACAAACGCGCAAGGCTACTACTCGTTTGATAACTTGCCGGTCGGCGTCTACACCATCCGCGAGATTACCCCTGCCGGTGTAATTGATGGCGATGCAATGGTGGGCCGGATCGATGGCGTCGCAGTCGGTCGTGAAAACGGCACGAGTGAAATTGATCGCATTAACGTTCGCCCAGGTCAAACTGGTGTCCAATATAATTTTTGCGAACTACCGCCGGCAGAGATTTCTGGACACGTTTTTGAAGATGTTAACGACGACGGAATTCGACAATCCAGCGAACCACTCTTGGCAGGCGTACAAATCGATCTCTATGATGCGGCGGGCAACAAAGTTGATTCCATTGCAACCGATCAAAACGGTTTTTACTCTTTCCGTTTTTTAAGTCCTGGCGTTTATCGATTGCATGAGACAACACCCGCTGCTTACCTTGATGGCAAAGACATTGTTGGAACGATTGATGGTCGACCGGTTGGCCAAGTCAACTCGGCCACCGATACTATTTCGCAAATAAATCTCCCATCTGGTAAGACCGGCCTGAACTATGACTTTGGTGAAGTGCGACCGGCGTCGATCAGCGGTCACGTCATTGTCGATATTAACGATAACAACCGCGTTGACTTAACCAACGAGCGTCCGCTTGGCGGAGTCGTTGTGCAATTGCTCGATCAAGCGGGCAATGTAATCAAGACCACGACCACTAACGTAAGCGGCGAGTATTTGTTCACGGATATTCGCCCCGGTCGATACAGCGTTCACGAGTTGCAGCCAGATGGCTTTTTCAACGGTAGAACTTATCCAGGTAGTGCTGGCGGCGACGCATCTGAGCTGGATTTTATTCGTGGTTTTCAAATCGACAGTGGCGCAAATCTTACAAACTATGATTTCACTGAAATCCCGCCAGCTCAGATCGCTGGCTATGTTTTCATTGATAACAATGGCGACTGTTTGGTCCAACCCGGTGAACGCGGAATCAGCAATGTACGAGTCGATCTGATCAGCGAAACAGGTGTTGTGCTGCAGACAGCCCGAACAAACGCGGACGGATCCTATCAATTTTCAGGGCTGGCGCCGGGAAGATATGCGGTACGCGAAACACAACCTGAGGGCTATTTCCAAGGCGGTCAGCGAGCTGGTAGCGGTGGTGGCGATGCAACACAACCTGACATCATCACCGCGATCAACATCAATGGTGGTGACGTCCTTGTCGAATATAACTTTTGCGAGCTCTTGCCCGCCGGTTTGGGTGGCACAATCTACGCGGACCTTGACCAAGATTGTATCCAAGATCCAAATGAACAGGGGATCGTGGGAGTGCGCGTCGAATTGCTTGATCAATCCGGTCGCGTGATCACTTTTACAACTACCGATCGCCAAGGCAATTATCGTTTTGAAAATCTGCAACCCGGCAAATACAGCATTCGCGAAATTCAGCCATCGGGCTATTTCAACGGTGGCCAAACGGCTCCGGCTGGACGTGCCACCACAACAATCGATGACTTGCTTGCCAACATCGATTTGATGGGTGGCGAGTTCCTCGATGACCTAGATTTCTGCGAAGTACCACCTGCCACGATCTCGGGTTACGTCTTTCAAGATGGGCCAACGATCGTTAATGAAACAGGAACTGTTCCGGATGTTCTTCGTCCAATTCGCGACGGTCAACGAGACGCCAGCGACACGCCACTTGCGAATGTTGTTTTAGAGCTTCGGTCAGTCAACGGTCAGCCGTTCCCATCAAGCCGCGCGTTATCCGGGATCTATTCTGAAGATGTCATTCGAGTCAAAACCGATGCCAATGGATATTTCGAGTTCACAGGCTTGCGGGCTGGGGCTTATCACGTCTATCAAATCCAACCCGAAGGTTATGTTGATGGGCTCGATACGCCAGGATCAAGCGGAGGTTTAAGCCTCAACGCAGAAGACCTGTCCAATGATCCCGAAGCTGCTGGCTTGCTTGCGTTCCTCGCTCTGGATGAAGCGACGAATCCTCGCAACGATGCAATTCTTTTGATCAACATTGCAGCCGGCGATTTTTCTCGCGAGAACAATTTTTCCGAAGTTCTTGCAAGACGAGATAATCCAATTCCACCAATCGATCGACCACCGGCTCCGCTGCCGCCAGCCCGCGACCTACCACAGCTATATCCGCAACCATCGATTGTGATTCCGCCGCCTGCACCTCCGATCTACATTCCAGACTTGTTGATTGCTGGACTCGCATCGGCTGATTACACATGGCACTTGAGCATCATCAATGCGGGCACGCCACGCGGCTCGCAGTCTGGCAAGCTAGTAAATAAAGCTCAGCTAGCCGACGTCGCAAACGTACTGGACATCTATCACTGGAAAATCGCGCGGATGCAGAATGCCGAATGGCGTTTCGTCTCCAGCGACCGAAACGATACACGCTTGGTTTCTAAAAACGCGTTCGATATTGAAGACGCGATCCCGCTCGCTGGTGACTTTAACGGCGATGGAGTCGATGAGCTTGCACTTTATCTTGAGGGTGAATGGCTAATCGACGTCAACGGCAATGGACGTTGGGACGATGGCGACATGTGGGCCAAGCTGGGCGATGAAAAAGATCTGCCAGTGATCGGCGATTGGGACGGCGATGGCAAAGACGACATTGGCATTTTCGGTCCGCAATGGGAAGGCGATGACGAAGCACTTGCCAATGAAGTGGGCTTGCCGGATTCGGAGAATTTCAATCGCCGTAAACCGAAAAATATTCCTCAAGATGAACTCTATGCCGAAGAGCGACGCCGCTTGCTGCAACGCAGCACCAACGCGCCGGCCCGAAGCGACGTTATCGATCACGTGTTCCGCGAAGGCGTTCGAGACGACCAACCAATCTCTGGCGATTTCAATGGCGATGGAATTTCAACTGTCGGACTTTTCCGAAACGGCATCTGGCGACTGGACAGCAACGGCGACGGAAAATGGAACGAAAAATTTGATTCGCAGTTTGAGTTCGGGAAAGCGGGCGACATTCCAGTCGTCGGTGACTTTGACGGCGATGGATTGGACGACATTGGCGTAATTCGTCACGGCAAACTAATCGTCGATAGCAATCGAAACGGCCGCGAGGACGCGACGGACCGAGTGTTCCAATTGGAATCCGAATCCGGCGAGTACGTTATCGGAGATTTTGACGGTGACGGAATCGATGAAGCGGCATTACATCGCGACCGAATTTCCGGAACAGCCGCAAAGATCGCAACCAGCAAGCCATCCGTCGATAGCTCGCAACGATAACATTCGAGCTCAGCGATTCGTTGCGACAAGGTCTGGCGAATCGTTCCAACTAAGCGTGTAAGTGAATGCACCAAGCAACTGATTGGTCGGCCCCTCGTGGCACTGCACGCACGATTCAGCACTTCGCATCGCGCCGATCATGCGAATGTGTTTGCCTTGTTGCTCACAATAGATCGCCTCACCGCCGAGTAGACTTTCAATCCCTCGAACCTCGAAATTGTCTAAAGGTCGCGTCGGCGCAGTCTTCGCATTGAGTAGGCTGGGCATCGTGTCTAATACATATGCGATGGGTTCCTCGTGGTAGAGCAAACCAACAAGTTGCAGTTTTTCCAGTTTCAACGTAGCGGCATTTTTCACTCCTGGTATACCGATTTTTCCTTCGCGTCCCATCGCGTAACGATGACTAGCAAGTTCATTTTCGTTCATTGAATGAGGCAGAAAACCCGCGACGTGATCGGCATCTTCGATGACACCCATCCGACTGGCGTCCAAAAACCAACTTTGCAATTCTAGGTTTTGTTGCTCTAAAAGTTCATCATGGCTCAGTACCTGTGGTTCCGTGTCCGATGACTCCGAGGGCGTTTGACTCAACTGCGAAAGTGGGATTGTGATCGGAGACCCATCGGCGTTTTCCAAATTCTTCAAATCAGGCATGCCCATTCTCAGTACACCAAAATCTGTCGCGCTTAAAAAATGCATCACTGCAGCGTGATGAAGATAGCCGATTGCTCGCTGACGTGGACCAGGAAAACCGAAACTATAAGGCCGCGACTCATCATCCGTTGATTGCTTGACATCGATGAGAAACCGTTGCGAGTTGAGCGGTTGCAGTCGATCACGCAGTGACACAAAAGGATGCTGTGCTTTTAAATGATAGAAATGAATCATCCGACTTATCGAGTTGACATGGATCGCAACAACGCCAATGACAAATATTGCAACTGCGGTTTGAACGCGTCGCCGTCTTGGGAAGTTCGATTGGTAGACAATTCCACAAACGAATGTTGTGACGCCGATTTGAATGATCCATAAACTTAGAAAAAACAGTCCGACCAACATGATTAGCAGACTGCCGACAATGCAGGCCGCTGCGTTCTTAGTGTAGAGCACCAAAAACGCAGAGAGGCAGATCATTACAACACAAACGATGACCAGCAATGTCATCAATTCCGATTCGCTTGCCATGGTGAACCGCCTTCGCCATCGTAAACGGTAACTCGCAACCGACGACAAAGTCGGTTTCTAATTGTCGACTAACATTAACTTAAGCATAATCGATGCAATCAAGAGAGTTTGCATTCGCAGCGTCTTTCAAACAAAAAAGAATTCACTGGGACATCATTTCGCCTTCCGGCGGATGAAACGCTACTTCTTTGGTCTCGCGAGTAACGGCGACCGCTCCGCGAATTGGCTTGATTTGTCGGCCATGAAATCGCGTCCAAACTTGTGTGAACTCTGCACCGAGCAGAAAAATTATTGTCGTGTAGTAGATCCAGACGAGGACAACAACCAAAGACCCAGCAGCGCCAAAACCACTGGCGACGCTCGACTGACTGAGATAAGTGCTGATCACAAATCGCCCAACGCCGAATAAGCCGCTGGTCAGCAACGAGCCTACCGCAACGTCTCGCCAACGAATCTGGGCGTCAGGCAAGTATTTCAGCAACATCGCAAAGACAACTGCTATGACTACGAAGTTGAGCGACGTCTGAATGATCGCCGGAATCCAGGAATCGAAATGCAATCGAAAGTATTCGTTAAGCCAGTTACCTAACGAATGCAAGATAACCGATAAAAGTAATGATACCAACAACAAAAATGCGACTGTGAGAACCAATCCAAACGAGAGAAGACGCTTGCGAAGAAAAATGCGTAAGCCGTGAATATTCTTGTCGGGTTGCACACCCCAAGCGCGATTCATTGCGGTTTGCAATTGTGCAAATATTGCCGTTGCTCCAAAGATCAGAACGCAAACGCTGATACTGGTCGAAAGAATTGTTTTCGTCGGCTTATTTGCTTGCGCAATCATCTGCCCAATTTGAGCCGCAGGACGCTCGCCGATGACCGAACCGATTTGAGCCACAATTCGTGATTCAACGTCGACAGTCTCTTCGCTGACCCCTGCGCGTTCCAACGCGAACGCCGAAACAAAGATCGTAATCACTAACAATGGCGCAAGCGAAAACATGGTGTAGTAAGCGATTGCTGCCGCGCTAGATGCACAATCATCATTAGAGAATTCATTCAGTGTCTCAGTTGCAATGCGAGCTAGATTGGACTTTCGAAACCACATAAACAGACTTTTAAAACTAAGACGAGCGGCAAGTTCTAGGTCGAATAGAGCAATTTTCGAACCGCAAGCCCGACGTCTGTTTGTCGCATCAAAGATTCACCAACAAGTATGGCATTTACGTTGTGTTGTCGAAGAAATTCGACGTCCGCATTGACAAATATTCCGCTTTCACTGACGACACATCGCGACGAATCAATTTGCTCTCGCAATCGAACGGTATGATTCAAATCAACTTCGAATGTTCGCAAGTCACGGTTGTTAATTCCAACAATCGGGCAACCCGTCCGCAATACTTTTTCTAAATTCTCAGGGTCATACAACTCAATTAGGGCATGCATCCCCAACTGCCGCGTATATTGATAAAGCTGCACAAGTTGGTCTGATTCCAAGCACTCTGCGATTAACAAAATTGCATCGGCGCCGGCGACTCGCGCTTGCAAAACCTGATACTCATCAATGACAAAGTCTTTACGCAGTATCGGAATAGCAACATGTTTGCGAATCTCTCGCAGATAATCCAAATTCCCTTGAAAAAACGATTCATCAGTGAGCACGCTCAAAGCCGCCGCGCCGTTGGCGGCATAGGTTTTTGCGATTTCCAGAGGATCGAAGTCGGCTCGGATAATGCCCTTGCTCGGCGAAGCTTTCTTGACTTCGGCGATTAAGCGAATTTCTTTATGCCCAGAAATGGCCGCATGAAAATCTCGGACCGGAGGTGCGAGAGCGAGCAGTTGCTGCAGTTGTTCCGTTGAAACGGTAGCTTGATCACGAGCAACGTCTAACCGTTTTTGCACAATGATGCGATCGAGAATGTTGCTCATTGTTTTAGTGTCGGAAATGCCGTTTGCCAGTAAAGATCATCGGTATCCGATATTTATTGCATACCGCGATTACCGAGTCGTCTTTTCGTGAGCCGCCAGGTTGAATAATAGCGATGATGCCTGCTTCAGCGGCCAATTCAACGCTGTCGGGAAATGGAAAAAATGCATCAGACGCCATAACGCTTCCTTGAGAATGCAGTCCCGCTTTTTCAATAGCGATTTCAACACTGTCTACGCGACTCATTTGTCCAGCGCCGACACCAACCACGGCCGCATCTTTGGCCAAGAGAATTGCGTTGCTCTTGACGTGGCGGATCATCTCCCAAGCAAATGCCAAATCTTCCCACAACGCATCATCAACTTTAGATTCGGTAACCGTCGTCCAATTCAACGGGACAGACGGAAGGTTATCCGCCTCTTGAACCAATAGACCGCCAGATACCAATCGATAGTGCGGTTCGGACTCACCGGGCAGCATTGGGCCTACCGCAATCAGCCGAACCGAATCTTTCCATTTCGGAGTTTGAGTCAGGTATGCCAGTGCTTCGGGATCGAAGTTTGGCGCAACGATCGCTTCAATGAAACGTCCTGCCTCGCAAAGAATTTCGGCAGTCGCTAAATCAACTGTTGTGTTACATCCAACAATCCCACCGAAGGCGCTCAGAGGATCACCATCCATCGCTTTTCGCGCCGCAAACGAAATCTTGTGAGCCCATGCAGCACCACACGGATTGTTGTGCTTGATTACGACCGTAGCAGGGTTATTGAAACATCGAACGATATTCAGGGCGCTATCCAAATCGAGAATATTGTTGTACGACAACTCTTTGCCATGCAACTGTTTACCGTTCACGATCGATGGCCCGATGCTTGGTCCGCCCCGATAGACGGCTGCTCGTTGATGTGGATTTTCACCGTAACGCAGCGGTTGAACTTTCTGCCACTCTAGTTTCAGTGTTGTTGGCAGCAATTCCGCATTCTCATCGCCATTCAGATAATCAGCAATCGCAGAATCGTAGGCCGAAGTCGCTTCGAAACACTCTTTAGCGAGTTGTCTTCGCAGCGTCAGTGATACTCCGCCGCTCACCATTTCCGCTTGAATGCCTGGGTATTGGGACGGCGATACGATAACTGCGACCGATTCATAGTTCTTAGCCGCAGCACGAATCAAACTCGGCCCGCCGATGTCAATTTGCTCAATTGCTTCCGACTCGACAACGTTAGGCTTAGAAACGGTCTCTCGAAACGGATAAAGATTTACGATCACCATGTCGAATGGCAACATCGAATGCTCGTTCATCGATTGCAGATGCGCTGCGTTGTCACGTTTAGCCAAAATGCCGCCAAAAATCTTCGGATGCAACGTTTTCACGCGACCATCCATCATTTCTGGAAATTCAGTGTAAGCAGCGATGTCTTGAACGGCGACTCCAGCGTCCGCTAAGTGTTTTGCGGTCCCGCCAGTGCTGTATATTTCCACTTTTTGAGAGACCAGAAACTGAGCAAAATCGATCAGTCCAGTTTTATCGCTGACACTGATAATCGCCCTCCGAACTTGCAAATTTGCTACCACCGCGAAACTATCCCACAATAAGTCAGTGTCAAAAAGCTTTACCTGAGGACCCATTCCGGCGAGCTGCGAAGGCTTGTTGGCTAATGGGTTGCGAAGGCAAAGCGGTATTTTTGCCCTATCGTCGCTTACAAGGGAAATTACTTCAAGACTGCTTGCTGAATCAATCTTACAGCAAGATTCAATTGCATCGGGATTCGAATCTTGTGTGCGAGACGAACTAAGACCCTATCCGAAAAGGGGTCTGACCTGGAGGAACGGAGAGGGTCAGACCCCTTTTCGGATAGGTTATAAGTCGCTTACGTCGGGATTGTGACCTGCTGAGGAAGCCTAGTTGCCTCTAAAAGTTTCTATGCTGCCCATTCTGTAGGCAAGTAAGCTGATTTTGCCGCGTGGTTTCATCGCATCACCAAATCTGAAAATTATATTTGCCGTTTCTTCGGTCGGTTCCACTGCCATACGGACGCAGCGAAGCAATTCTACAATCCATTGCCGTTTTTTTTTTGGATAGCTGGCAACACGCAATTTCTGCTCGTACTCAATGGCACGTGACGTGCATTTCTATTCCAACGTTGCTTGGTAATTTACATGGCACTGTAATTAAGGAGCGAACGAATCCGACCGAAAGCTGATTGCGAAACGCCGTCAGTTTCCGATTGGAATTAAAGGCCGTGACGCCCGTCTGCTGAACACGTTTGAGGGGAGGGAGAGGACCCTTCAGATGTGTTTTTGATGGGGGTCACGGCTTTTTTCGTTTTCGTGACGCCCGTAGAACTACCCGTCTAACATAGGCCAAGTCTGGTCCTAACCTCCCCAGAAAAATCGCTAGACGCTGGCTTCTAGTTCTAACTTTTTAGGAAGCATCGACGCCAGCGCGTTGCTATGCGTTACAACGATCAGCGAGACGGCTTGGTTCCTTTGAATTTCAAGCAATAGTTCAGCGATAATTTCTGCATTTTTCGGATCCAAGCTACCAGTCGGCTCATCAGCCAAAACGATCCTTGGCTCCATGATCAAAGCCCGCGCGATCGCGACCCGCGCTTTCTCGCCACCGCTCAACTGACCGGGTAAGTGACCGCTGCGAGAAGCAATTCCGACGGACTCCAAAAGTTTATTGGCTCGTGTTGCAATTTCAGGCGACACGCGTCCATTCGCAAGCGCCGGGACGAGAACATTTTGAATGGCGGTAAGCTGTGGCAGCAGAAAGTGGTCCTGGAAAACAAAACCAAGTTTCTGATTTCGAAAGGATGCAAGCTCTTTTTCTGAAAGACTGAAAGGATTTACTCCGTCAATATTCAAGCTACCTGACGACGGCGAATCGAGCGTCCCCAAGCAGTGTAGAAGGGTCGATTTCCCGCAACCGCTGGGACCCACAATGGCCATCGCCTCTCCTTGATCGAGCGACAGCGAAACATTACTTAACACAACTAACTCGCCCGTCGGAGTCGGGAAAGTCTTTCGAATACTTTGAGCGATCAATCCAACCATCAATTTTGTCACAACATTTTAAAGCAGAAACTTTTCAAGACCTTCAATGCGTTGGTGAGGGAGCGTTGAGCCAATGATTGCCAACATTCCGACCCTTTACAACTATCCCCTTTTTATGCCAGTCATGCCAAGTCGTAACATCGGCCGCTGCGTAACGGATAGTCAGCCCACATCTTCGACGATCCGACTCGTTTGCCTCCGAGCCGTGTAGTAGCAAATCAGAGTGCATTGAAAACTGACCTGCGCGCAGTTTGACATCCAATTCGCCAGTCCCGTAGCTGTGCGGATTCTTGACAGCCAAATCCAAGACCGTATCAACTTCGTCGGTAACGTCGTAATCAATTAAGCCATGCACATGAGACCGAGGTATGAATTTCATGTTCGCATTTTCTGGATCGGCGTCGTCGATGGCTAGCCATACGGTAACGGTCTTCGTCGGACTGAGCGGCCAATACGTGCTGTCTTGATGCCAAGGAACCCGTTTTCCATCGTGCGGCATCTTGCAGAAAAAATGTGAGCCCCAACAGACCAAATCTTCACCTAATAGATCAGCTACCGCAGCAATAATTTTCGGGTGACGAACCAGTTGATAGACGCGAGCAAATCGCAAGTGCGCTGTGTTGATCGAATAGCTTGACCGTCCGAGCTCAATAAATGCAGCCAATACGCCATCAAAAAATGCCCGCAACTCACTGATTTCAGCGCTGGATAATCCATCAAAGGGCATCAAAAAACCATTCGCATTGTAGCTTTCCAATTGCTCTTTGCTAATCAACTTCGGATTGGGGTTTTGAACTGGCACAAATCCAATTTGACGCGGGAGCTCAGCTAGCTGTTTAGGCGAGGGATTGGGAATATCATCAACTTTGAGCACAATGTGACCTTTGACGGAAAGAAAAAGCTTTAATCAAGTTACAAGAAAGCAGACGCGACTGTTCGGATCAAAGATAGTCGTTTCAAAAATTGGCCCAGCGACGGTCGAACTTGAACTTGCGTAGTTCTAAAAGCTTATCCGATTCGAAAAACCTTTTCGCCCAGCGCGTCGGACAAGGGGTCAAATCCGCTGGGACCAAAACCCAGGTGCAAGTGTCTTCGCCATCCTTCGCCGTGTTGCAACCCTCTATCCGCCAATCCCGCAACGTGCTTTGAATTATCGATCATCGACTGGATATACGAATTCATCTTTTGCGTACTATCAAGCCAATTTTTTTGACTTGCATGAGCAGCCAAGGCGGACGTTTTTTGCTCAATTACATCAGTACAATCGATAATTATCTCCGGCATCACGGGTTCTCTCACTGGCGTACAATTTCCGTGTGGCTGAGCATGATATACCGCGACATCCCCAATCACTGAATTTGCTGGCGGATCGCAAATGAAGTTCGGACTAAACTTGATGAATGTTGCTGAAACGGCCAATCTCGCCGCATTTTGATGGTCCTCCATGTAGTCGACCAAGGCGTGTGTCAGCACGATCTGAGGATCAGCCTTGCGAACAGCGGATGCAACTTTGGCGAGCAGTTCAGGTGTGTAAAAAATTGCCATGTCATCGCAAATCGGATGATGGAATGCCGCGCCGAGAATTTTTGCGGCGCGCTGAGCTTCCTCCAGACGAATTCTCGCTGTTTCTTGACGATCGGTTTCCATTGAACCGCAACAGCCGTTGGCCAGATTCAAATAATGAATTTCCCAACCAACTTTGCTCAATTGCAATAGCGTCCCCGCCATTACAAATTCGATGTCATCGGGATGCGCAGCAATAGCGAGTGCAGATGGCAAAATTCAACACTTTCAAAAATTGTTATCGATCGGAGTGCGTCAGCTACAAGTCAGCATTCACGCCCATATTCTATCAAGCAATTAAATCATGAACGACCCGTCCATGCACATCGGTCAATCGAAAATCGCGACCGGCCCAACGATATGTTAATCGTTCGTGATCGAAGCCCATTAAATGCAGCATCGTTGCGTGCAGATCGTGGACATGCATTCGATTCTCAACCGCTTTAAAACCAAATTCGTCTGTTGCCCCATACGCTTGCCCGCCTTTGACGCCGCCGCCAGCCAGCCAAACGGTGAAACCGTAGTGATTGTGATCACGGCCAGTCATCGTGCCGGCATTGGAGCCCTCTTTGGGCATTTCGACTGTCGGCGTTCGACCGAACTCACCGCCCCAAACTATAAGCGTTTCGTCTAGCAAGCCAAGACGCTTCAGATCGGTCAGCAGCGCAGCTATCGGTTGATCACTTTCTCCTGCGAGTTTGCGATGCTCAGCTTCGAGATGATCGTGATTGTCCCATGGCTGACCCTCGCCATGCCAAACATGAACACAACGTACCCCACGTTCAACCAATCGGCGAGCGATCAACATTTGTCGTCCATGAACGCTATTGCCATACAACTCGCGAATACTCTTTGGTTCAAGGTTTACGTCGAACGCCTCTGCTGCTTCCGTTTGCATTCGGAAAGCCAACTCCATCGAACGAACCTTCGCGTCAATCAGTTCATCCTCAACTCGATTGGCTTGATGCATCGCATTTAATGACTGTACAAAATCTAATTGTCTACGCTGGTCGGCTAACGAAATATATTTATTCCGGGAGTTTTCTATCAGCCGTTCAATGTTCTCATGCTGCGTATCGACATAAGTCCCTTGGAATATACCCGGCAAAAATCCGGCTTGCCAGTTTTGCGATTCTTGTATCGGATACCCACGAGGGCACATCGCAATGAACGCTGGAAGATTTTGATTTTCGGTGCCGAGACCGTAAGTTAGCCACGAACCAACGCTCGGACGAACTAGCCGACTTTCGCCCGTGTTCATCAACATCAATGATGGTTCGTGATTAGGTACGTCCGCATGCATCGAACGAATCACACAGAGGTCATCTGCGTGCTCTGCCAGCTTGTCAAATAACTCGCTAATTTCGATACCGGATTGACCACGTGGCTTGAATTGAAATGGCGATGGAAAAAGAGTCCCAGTTGGTCGCTCAGTTCGCGGCGTTTCGCCCGGCATCGCTTGACCAGCATACTTTTGTAACGATGGCTTGGGATCAAAAAGATCGACATGCGACGGTCCGCCGTTAGCGAAAATGTGAATCAGATGCTTCGCCTTTGTGGGGAAATGCGGTTGCTTCTCCAGCATAGGATTGAATGCAATCTCGCCTGCATTTGACGAAGGCTGCATCATCATTCCAGCCGACAATGCGCCCAAGCCCATGCCGACTCGTTGCAATGCCGATCGGCGGTTGCACTGATTCAATTCATATTTAAATGATGACATTATATTTTTTCATTCAGTATTTAAATTATGAGAGTCGACTCATGAAGTCAGACAATTCAATTTCTTGTTGATCAATCGATGAAACAAAATTCGTTGCAAATCAATAGACCCTGGATCAGTTGAGCTAGCTTGTTTGGCGGTTCTTTCTTTGGACCTGAAAAATTCTGCACTGAATCAAACCGTTGATTGTTGTCGCTGTACTCGATCTGAGCATTGGACTTGAAGCTGTCGCTATCGATCGTTTGAATCGCGTCGACCAGGAAAGCGATTTCGTCGTTTGCTTTAACGATGACCGCTTCTTGGACGAAACTTTTCTCGTTGTCAACAATTTCCAACATTGGGCTTATCGCTTCGGCGTTCAAAAAAACGACGTGAATAACGCCGTCACTTTTTTTGTTCTTGTGTTGAACAGAGCTGCGTAAATTTATCACGCCATCACGGGGCGCGACCCATTTACGCACGATCGCTTTTTTTCCAGCTTCGCCCGGATGCCCGCCGTCGCTGGACAGAAAACACCAGCCGATTTCAGGATCCGGCAACGCTTTACTTCCTTTCCAACGCCCGTCTTCGAAAAACGGTAGCGGATTGAAATCAAGAAGTCTCAATTCTTCTCGACTCCAACTCCCATAGCCATAGTGCCAACGAGCCTCCGGCAAGTCGAGAGCCGAAGATTGCTCACTCATTAAGAAGTTCTTTGCCAGAGCTCTTTCTTCTTCATGCGGTCGACGACGCAGAATACGCTCAAAAGCTTGAACGATCAGTCGTCGATACGCATCTGCAGTGATCGATTCATCGTCAACATTTGCGTCCAAGGTCGATTGAAGGTCGGACGACATTCGGATCGAAAGATCGATGATGAAATCGTTGTTCAGCAAAAACAGCCCTTGCTGCGGTACTGTGGTCTGCAAACGCTGCGGCACGTGGGTGTCGGGATTTGCAAAATCAAATGCACGGAAAACGTTCGGCAAGTTTTGACGATCAATGTAAGCGTACAAAGTACGTCGCGTTGAATACCGCTCGCCAAAAAGTGTTTCGCTTTTACCGCCAATTTTTCGATCAAGTAAGCCGGTTGAAGCGAGCATCCCGTCGCGCAATGCCTCAAAGTCTAATCGCCTGCGTTCACCTCGCCAAAGAAATTCATTCGTCGGATCGAGCGATGCCCAAGTTTCGCTATGGTCACTCGAACGTTGATATGCTTGCGTCAACACGATGCGTCGAACCAGCTTTTTGGTTGACCAACCATCTGCAATAAAACTGACAGCTAGTTCATCAAGGACTTCGCGGTGCAACGGCTCAGGTGAACGGACTCCTAAATCGCTGGGCGTTGAAACGATCGACTTATTGAGCATCCATCCCCATACTCGATTTACATAGGTACGGGCAGTCAACGGATTTTCGGGATCTGTAATCGCGTCCGCTAAGTCAATTCGCCCACTTCCATTTTTTAATTCATATTCTTTACTCAAGCTGATAAATTTGACGAACCGCTTATCAACTTCCGCGCCTCGGCTGTTTGAGTTTCCCCGCTTGAAAATGACTGCTGGCTTTATATTTTCATCATCACTCAAGTAAAGATGCTTCGTAGCATCATTGGACTCTTTAGAATTTATAAAGACGGAATGCAGTGAATAATAATCGCCCATAGTCACAGGATCGAATTTGTGATCGTGACATCGAGCACAAGCGACCGATAGTCCCATCAATCCACGTGTCACCAAATCAATTCGATCATCAGCAATATCGTGGCGGTTGTTCAAAAATCTACGACCCAAGGTCAGCATTCCCAACGCTGCTTGGTTTCCATTCTCATTGGCCGGTTCAATCACATCCGCAGCCAACTGATACCTTAAAAATTTGTCGTATGGCAAGTCGTTTTTGAAAGCCAATATTAGCCAGTCGCGGTAGGTAAACGCCATCGGATACTCGCGACTTTCAGTAAAGACATAACCCTTGGTATCAGAGTAACGCATTACGTCCATCCAGTGCCGTGTCATTCGCTCCGCGAAAGCATCCTCGCTCAACAACGAATCAACAAGACGTTCGTATTTTTTCGCTTGGCTATCGTTCTTAAACTGCTCGATCGCCTGCATCGTTGGCGGAAGTCCTAGCAGATCGTTGTACAAGCGACGAATCATCACTTCATCCGACGCCCTTGGATTGGACGCAATCAAATTGGTCGTTCCAGCGAGATTTGAGAGCTGACGATTGATAAGTTGATCGATCGGATCAATTGCGTCTGTGGAATCAAGCGCGAGTGCAAGCTCCGCTCTTTTAGGTTTTTGGAAGGCCCAGTGCTGCGTCGGATCGAACTTCTCCAAGCTTGCCGCTTCAGGGGCTTTTTCAACTCTTGGATCTGCCGCGCCAGTATCAATCCATTCTCGCAAGATCGCAATTTCAGAATCAGGTAATTTACCGTCGGGAGGCATTTGCAATTCCGGCTCCGCGTAAAGTACCGCTCTAATTAGCAATGCTTCGGTTGCGTTCGCTTCCTTAGCAAGTACATCACCGCGCGTTCCACCGGTACGCATCGACGGTTTGCTATCAAGCAACAATTGCCCTTCAGCGTTTCCGCTTTCGCTTGAATGACATTCGTAACAGCGTTCAATCAGAAGCGGTCTGACGCGTTGTTCAAAAAAGGTAAAATCCGCAGTTTGTGTCATCGAGGAAAGTTCTTCAGCCAGCGTTACTTTCTTGAAACATAACGCCCCCCAGATCGCAAGTGCAACAATCAAAGCGATTGAGAACGGTGAACGAAGGTGTATATTCAAATCGCGAAGTTTACTTTGCAAATTCATAGCAATTTCCAATCGAAGGCGGCCAACACATAGGAACGAGTGGAAGCATATTGAAGCAACCAAAGTTCGGCAACGATGGCATCTTTCAAAAAGGTTCCCAGTCATTCATGCGGCTCGCACTAGCTCGATCCGCTAGCCGATTATTATGTCAAAAAGCATTGATGCGTTCTGCTCAATTTACTTTCAACAACGATCAACTGTATCGGTGGTAGGTGGGGGTAGGAGGGGCCGCGCAACGCAAAAAGTTTGTGCCGAGCCGGTTTCTAGTTTAAGCTCTATCCCATTCTAAGGCAACTAATCGAAAAATAGCGGTCCGGCATCTATTTGCTCGACTAAAGATCAACGCGATAACTAAATCACTTTACTGCAAAGCTGCCTCGCCGTTAAATGGAGAGATTATTTTGCTCTGAGCCTAATCGGCTAATGCGGCTTTCGAAACTCTGGACAGTTTACGTGCGGTCCACCGGTAGCGAGTTTGTCAACCTTTTCTAACTTCGCGAAGCATTGACTTGAAATATCGGCACAACCGATTGACATTCGCTGGCAGTCGCACAGAAATTCCGCCGCTAACCTTGACGAAGTGCGTAGTTTGGGAGAAACTTCTACGCTCGATTCGTCGAGCGAGTTATCCGGGCGGTTAGCTCAGTTGGTTAGAGCACCACGTTGACATCGTGGGGGTCGTTGGTTCGAGTCCAATATCGCCCATTTTAAGGGAAACGGAAGATTCCAAGTCGCGTCAAACCCCAGCAATTGCTGGGGTTTTTTCGTTTATGTGCGCGAACCCTCTGGGACTGCAAAGGACGTTTCTGCACCGTTACAGAAAGCCTTTTGGGCTAACTTTTGGCTTGCTAGTTTCGCGATCGCCGAATCTACGTCACTCTCTCCGATCTGCCAGTAATGCTCTTTCGCGACGTCCTCGGTATGTCCACAGAACTCAGCCACGCAATGCGAAGGGTCCGATCTCCCAAATTCTGTTGCTCCTGATGCTTGAAGATCGCTGCATAGTTTAAACGCTTTAGAAGCCTGACTTCGATCTACAAGAGCAGAGTTGTAACTTCGCCTGTGATCATGTTTTTTTTGTGTCCGGCCTTGATGTCAATTCATTGAATCTTGCGATAAATAGTAGGCTGTAGCAATGGCTCGATCCAACTTGCCTCGCGTGAAAAGGTCCAAGAATAAATCGCTTGCTATGAAAGTCGGTTCAATTTCCGAACGACTTGGAAGCCGAATCAGAAGGCGGCAGCTCAATGCTACCGATTGACTTAGATCGCCCGAACAAGTCTTTGAATAACGGGATGCCGACGCGGATAAGACTGTTTGAAAAAATTTACGCGGATTGGACCGCTTAGTCTACGATAAGGGCTGTACCGAAACCTAACTCAAAGAAACCGATTCATGACAATCATCAATGTTGGCTGCCAATTGAACTATAACGTCCGATCGCCGGCAGTATTTCTCTTGAATCTCTCGGTTTGCAGAAATACTCATCAAACCGTATCGTTGGAAGCGTTGGAAGTTTCGCCGTTCCAAACGGCGGAAGAATGTGACGTCGGGCCGCTGGGCAATCGGATCGTTCGAATTAATGCGCCAGTGGGTGAATTGACAATAAGTTATCGCGCCACAGTTGAGCTTCGCTCGGATGTTGTTGATTCAACCAACGTTTGCGAAACAAGTTACGAACAACTCTCGGCCGACGTTATTTCCTATCTCAATCCAAGCCGATATTGCGAATCAGATAAACTGTATCGTTTTGCTTTTGAGGAATTCGGCCAGTTGCTTCCGGGCTATTCTCGCGTCACGGCGATTTGCAATTGGACATATGAGCAACTGGCTTATTTGCCTGGTAGTACGGGACCGACAACAACCGCGTGCGACGTCCTTCTGCAACGTGCCGGTGTCTGCCGCGATTATGCACACGTCGCTATCAGCCTATGCCGAGCGATGGGAATTCCCGCTAGGTATGTGTCCGGATATGCCGTAAATCTGCAACCGCCGGATTTTCACGGATTCTTTGAAGCCTACATGGATAAACGTTGGTTTTTATTCGACGCCACGCGATTGGCACCGGTGGGCGGTTTTGTTCGCATCGGAACGGGTCGCGATGCAGCCGACGTCGCTTTTGCAACCATTCGCGGCGAAGCGGAAAGCACAGGCGTTTATGTCTGGGCAAACAACGCGAACCAGAACGAAGGTTCAGTCAGCGACGATGACGTACAAACAGGCGTTAGTTCGGCTTAGAAACTGTCGCCGGAGCACCTCGCAAGATCCTTTGCGATTGCTTTGGTTCTGAATTGTGGTAGGTTGCAATGTTGGCCTGCGCGAAACGATCACAAGGGTGACAAGACCTCCTAACGAAGCTTCGGTCGTTAGACCACTTCTATTCGCAATCCGCTTTATTGCTCTCGTCAAAGATTCTCTCTGACAGACAAACTGCAGCAGGTCTCTTGTTCGCCAAGGAGGCGTTTATGGTGGACGGTTTTGCTAAGACACCGCATTACGTCTTGAGGGATGGCTCACATCCGACTTGCCCATCTCTTTGTCAAGCATCGTTGGATGGCGGGTTAACGGTTATCTTTGGCTTTTCAGACAAGCCACAGTATGACGCTTTTCTAGCGGCTAGCACATTAGCGTTGACGCCCTATCCGCTGGTTAAAGGATATCTGTTGAATCAAGTTGCAATAAATGTTGATTCGTTAAAACTAGTCGTCCTTGATGCGGTTTCCTCGCAGCAACCGACGCTTTATGCCGCAACGTTCCAATCGGTATTGGAATCGATTCAAATGGATCTAGAAAACGTAGCGGTCTCGCATCAACTGATTCTTGAGAAGTCTTCGCTGGCGTATCAGGTGAAGTCGTTTGCAGTTGATACTGTGGCATAGTTTATGATTACTAGGCTTTCAAATTCATTATTACTTCAACCCTGCGACATCAATCCTTCACAAGACGGATGGGAAGTTGTCGGGGTTTTTAATCCTGCCGTCACGATCGTCGGCGACGATTTGTTCATGTTGGCACGCGTCGCGGAACGTCCAACCGAAAAGCGTTTCGGATGGATTGGGCTTCCTCGTTGGACAGATGATAGTCAAGCAGCCGTCGATTGGGTTGGTGATGAAGACGTGCATCGAACAGACGCCCGTGTCGTCTCGGTCAAAAGTCGCGGCGATCTTCGATTGACATCCGTATCACATTTTCAAATCTTTCGTCAATCGAGATCAACCGATTTGACATGGCAATTCGTAGACGCTCTGCTGCCTGAAGGATCTTGGGAAGAATACGGTATCGAGGATGCTCGGATTACAAAGATCGATGAGACTTACTGGATAAGTTATGTCGCAGTTTCCCGGGCGGGTGCCGCCACAGCGTTGCTGTCGACGAAGGACTTCGTAAAGTTCCAACGGCACGGAATCATTTTTCCCAGCGAGAACAAAGACGTTGTGCTTTTCCCCGCACGTATCGCTGGCGACTATGTCGCGTTGCATCGTCCGAATCCTCGATCTCACTTTCGCCCCCCGCAGATCTGGATAGCTCGATCGCCGGACCTCATTCACTGGGGCCGCCATCAACCGCTTGTCGCAGGCGTCCAGTCGTGGGAAGGTGACCGTGTGGGCAGCGGAACACCGCCGGTTCTGCTGGACGAAGGCTGGCTAACGCTTTATCACGGAAGTGAAACGTCAAGAGTTGATGGCATCGTCGGTCGCTATTCCGCCGGCGCTCTGTTATTGGACCGTGAAGATCCGACGCGAGTGATCGCTCGATCGCACGAGCCAATCATGCAGCCAACGACCAAATACGAAACGGTTGGGTTTGTGCCGAACGTCGTTTTCCCGACGGGAGCGGTGGCGGATGCAAATAAGCTGCTTGTCTACTACGGAGCCGCCGATGCAGTGACCGGTCTAGCGGAGTTTTCGTTGTCGGAGTTGCTGGACTCGATGACCATCTCATCGCATTAAACCCGCTTCATTGCACCGAGCAATTCCGCTAAAGGCACAGTGGCAAACGTGCTGGCATAGTCCGACATTGCGTAGGGAATCACC
>JBGSKY010000232.1:0-29690 GCA_041740995.1 Pirellulaceae bacterium | reverse complement strand
CGAGCATGGCAGTTCCGAACACGCTGGTCACGAACATCCGGCGTGGGTGGCGCACCACTTCGAGTCTGCCGAACAACAGTACGACTCTGGCAAGCTCGGTATGTGGCTTTTCTTAGTCACCGAAGTATTGTTTTTCAGCGGGATGTTTTGCGCATATGCACTTTACCGTAACTTGCATCCTGAAGTTTTCGAGTTCGCCAGCACTTTCCTGAACAAGTTTCTTGGTGCAATCAACACCGGTGTGTTGTTGTTCAGCTCATTGACAATGGCGTGGGCGGTTCGAGCGGCTCAACTTTCGCAACATCGCACACTGACCGCGATGTTAGGTGCAACGCTTTCGTGTGCTGCGATATTTCTTGGTGTGAAATCGGTCGAATACACACACAAATGGGACCTCGGACTTCTGCCAGCGGAAATGTATATTTCGCAGGTTCCAGGTGGTGGCCACCATACTGATGCACTTTTTTGGCTTTGTTTGCCAGCCGGCGTTCTGGCAGTCGCATTCGCCGCTTGGTACGGATACACATTGCTTTTAAAAAATTCTGTCCAGCGGAATATTGCTGGTCCACTGCTAACCGCTGCTCTTTGTTTTTTCGGCGGTGTGTACCTTGGACAAGTTTTGACCGCTATGGAGGCGCACGATGAATCTTCACATACTGCCGCTCATGGAGAAGGCCATGCGATGAGCTCGCATGAAGCCGATGGTGAACACGCCACTGGGGAAGGTCATGCCTCAAATACAGCAGATTTGGCGATGACCGCGGACCGCAATGTCATTAGTAGTGATCCGGTTGAATTACCCAACATGTACTCTAGCCAAGCGTTTCCTAGCGAGGTGAAAGTTGATCCAGTCGCGGCTGAGATACCATTTTCAGACGTCAATCAGAAGAGCAAGGCTGGGATCTTCTTCAGTATCTACTACGCGATGACCGGGGTTCACGCAATTCACATTTTGGCTGGGATGGCCGTGATCACATGGTTGATTGTGAAAGCCGCACGGCATGAATTCCACTCGCAATATTTTGGTCCGGTCGACAACGTTGGGCTTTATTGGCACTTGGTTGACTTCATCTGGATTTACCTGTTCCCACTGCTTTATCTGATAACTTAATATGGCTGCTCACGCCGAAGATACACACGCCGCTGGACATGGACACCAGGAGGGCGAGTTTGCTCACCCAGCTTCGTTGACGATGCTTTTCAGCGTCTTCATCGCGTTGCTACTGCTGACTGGGCTGACGGTCTATCAATCGACTTTCGATTTTGGCAATCTCGAAATCGTTCTATCGCTGTTCATCGCAACGATTAAGGCCGGTCTAGTAATCTTGTTTTTCATGCACATGCTGTGGGACAAGCTGATGAACGTCATTTTCTTTTTCGGTTCGCTGATCTTTGTGTCGCTCTTTTTGGGTTTCACGTTGATGGACGCGACCTCGTATCACAGCACGGTGATCAACGCCGATACACTGCAAGACTCCATCCCAAAGATCAGCGAACCAGTTTCTCAGGCTGAGTAGTTGATAAGACAGCAGCAGAGGTTCCTGGCCTGCGGCTACCGATTGTTTCTGCAGACTTGGCGGCAATGTTGGAATCATTCTTACGGCGGGCAACCCCTTGACGCTCGCTCGGACAATTGAGCCTCTGCTGAGAAGGCGGGCGTCGATTGAAGCCGCTCGATTAGCTTGGCGTTCAAACAACCTTGCCTTAAATTGCGCCAGCTCGTCAGGCGGCGATTACACCGCGGGCGAGATGCTATTGAAGCTTGTTGCTCTGAGCCAAGTCCATGGCAACATAGAACGTGCGATTGTTGCGGACCACGTAAAATTTTGTGCTCGGCGCCTTGCGGAAGTCGTTGTGGGTTAGGACCCAATTCAGCGATTTCTCATTGGGTGTTTGCCAGCTCAAAATTCCAACGATGATATCGCCTTTGCTGATCTTCTGTAGCGCGGCTGGCGAACCAGGCCGGACTTCGAGGACTTTCATGCCGCCTTGATATGCCTCCGCCGGTGTGCGGACTGATTCGGCATCGACTTCGGTTAGCCGGACGCCAAGCTGCTTCCACGCTAGGTCGTTGTCAACGGCGGTGGCGATGCTGCGACTCTTGCTCTCGGTATTTTCCAGGCGAACCGCAGCTCGCGCTGGTAAACCGTCACGTTGAATTTCGACAGCGATGCTGTCGCCCGCTCGACGATCGACCATTGCTAGCTCCAAGGCCAATCGCGGCGGTGCACGATGACCGTCTACCGCTATCAGGATATCGCCGCGTTGCAGTCCGCTACGATCGGCGCCAAAGTCGGTTAGGTCTTGGCTGCGTCGACTACTAGCTTGTTGAACTTTGCCTTCCATGTCGCGGACTCGCCAACGCATCCCGTCGGCGTCAATGCTTCGTTCGAGGACCACGCCATGCGAGATTGTTTCGCTTCGATTGGCAGCGATCAAGTCAGCCATTACATCCATGGCTTGGTCGATCGGAATTGCGAAACCGATTCCCTGGGCTCCGACGCGGACGGCCACATTGATACCGATTACTTCGCCGTTGATGTTTAAAAGCGGCCCACCAGAGTTGCCCGGATTGATATCGGCGCTGGTTTGAATCAAGTCTCGGTACTGCTGCGAACCGTTTACCGGCACGTCGCGGTGCAGAGCGGATACAATTCCCATTGTAACTGTGTTTTGATAGCCAAATGGGTTTCCGATTGCGACGACCGTTTCCCCGCGAAGCAGATCATGGCTGGTGCCAAATGGAATTACCGGCAGTTGTTCCGACGTGTCGATCTTGATCAAGGCCAAGTCGGTATCCAAGTCGTAGTTCAGCAGCTTTGCAATTTCTGACTTACCGGTAGCCAAGGTAACTTCGATTCGAGGCACGTCCTGAACGACGTGCAGGTTCGTAATGATGTAGCCGCGTGGATCGATGATCACGCCGGTTCCCATTCCGCTGACCTCTTGTTTGACCGTCCCTGAAGAAGCAGCGGTCGTGATCGTTTTGTTGCCCTGAATGTTGACCACTGCTGATTCAGAAAGCTGGATCGCGCGGACAATTGGCGAATGGCGATCTGAGCCTCTTTGGCTCGTCAACTCTGTGCCAAGTGGCAATATTGGCAGCAATTCTGCGTGGTTGGCAGCGGTTGCTGGGTCAATTGCATGGCTGGTTCGAGCGGTGGGACCGCACAGCACACTAGCCAAGCTGATCGCGATTCCGAATGATTTGGAAAATTGCCATCGGTCAGAACGTCCCTGGTCGCGGTTTGAGTTCATGCGTCTTCTGATCTACAGGGTGTTTGGCTGCGCTCAAAGAATGGCTCAGTCGTCTGTCTGGCGTGCATGAGCTGCGAAGCGAATAAAAATCGCCACGGGACCGCACTGGCCGCCAACACAACGAGCTATCGAGACTTTGCATCGACCTCAAATGCAAGTTGTCATCAACCGTCGGCTGCACGCGGGAATAAATAGCCAAGCTTGCCAAGCCCCCCAGAAGCACCCAGTCTCCGTCCGCAACGGCCAGATTCTGTTGATTTGCGCCGCAAGCGACGATCCGCTATCGAGCTGTAAATGGGTAGAAATTTGCCAGCAAAACTTGCTTCCATGCGTCCCTCATTGGCCAATCGCAGGTAAAGTGCAGCGAAACATGGTAAGCTAGCGGCTGCGGATTGACATTGATCATCCAGAGGCGTTGTGTGATTGCCGTGCAGTGCGACCCGAATTTGGGTTGGACTGGCATTTGCACTCCATGTCAATTCGAGAGATTTTTTTCGTTCGATCGGTCCTGTACGGCGCTATCATTCAATTTGCAAGCCCGTCGCGACCGTTGCCTCAAACCAGACCTTCATCAGCCGAGATTTATAATGCAAGATCCAACATTGAATCCGCAAGTTGTGCCTGCCGTCGATCGACGCAGCTTTCTTCGAACATCAACCGCAATCGCTGCTACGGTTGGATTGGCGAGTAGTTTGACTGGGCGTTTGTCGGCTGAGACCGCCAGTGCCCCATTCACATTGCCAGCACTTCCGTATGCTTACGATGCTCTCAGTCCAGTCATCGACGAAAAGACGATGACCATTCATCATGCCAAGCACCACCAGGGCTACGTTGATAAGCTAAATGCGGCGGTCAAAGACCAATCTTCACTGTCTGGCATGACTGTCGTCGATTTGTTGATAAGCTTGGACAAATTGCAGGTTCCTGCGGACGTAAAGACTGCAATTCGAAATAACGGCGGTGGGCATGCAAATCACACGCTTTTCTGGGCAGTCATGCAAGCACCAAAGACCTCTTCGGCGCCTTCGCTAGAGTTATCCAAAGCGATTCAAGCGTCATGGGGCTCAATGGATGAGTTCAAAGCTGCGTTTTCCAAGGCAGCTGCCACGCAATTCGGCAGCGGATGGGCTTGGCTGGTGGTTGACGGCTCTAAGTTGAGCATTGTTGCAACCGCAAACCAAGATAGCCCGATTTCGATGGGCAAACGGCCGATCCTTGGTTTGGATGTTTGGGAGCACGCTTACTACTTGAACTACCAAAATCGTCGCCCCGACTATGTTTCGGCTTGGTGGGATGTCGTCAACTGGGACGAGGTTTCCAAGCTCTACAGCGTCTAACGAATACGAACTCTCAAGAATTTGCCAGCGTATCGCCAACTGCTGGCAAGCTTGAAAAGCAATCAACATCGAAGCCGCGATAGCTTGTTGAAGCTATCTGCGAAAACAGCCCAGGCAACTCGAAACTTCTATCGTTTCTGGTCGTGACGGGTGTTGTGATAGATTTGTGAGCTTTCTAGAAAGTCGAAGGAGTAACCCTCTTCGAGATTTTCAGCAAAACGCTATGCTGCCGCTTGCTAGACAATAGTCTAGTTATTCGAATTCGGCGGTTATCGAAGCGTGAGGTTAGATTATGGTTTTGTGGAAACGCTGTGTTGCAGAATTTATCGGCACATTTTGGCTCGTTTTCGGCGGTTGCGGCAGTGCAGTATTGGCTGCAATTTTTGGTGCGAAATTGCAAGGGACTGACTTCAACATCGGAATCAGCTTGCTGGGTGTATCTTTCGCTTTTGGGCTGACGGTTCTGACGATGGCGTATGCGATCGGGCATATTTCGGGTTGTCATTTAAACCCAGCGGTCAGTTTAGGATTGTTTGCCGGCGGACGATTTAAGGGCAGCGATTTGGTTCCCTACATTGTTTCTCAAGTCGCTGGCGGCGTGGCTGGAGCGGCGATTTTGTACGTGATTGCTTCGGGCAAAGCTGACTTTTCCTTGGCCGGCGGTTTCGCGGCAAATGGGTACGGCGAACATTCACCGGGGCAATATTCGATGCTCGCCTGTCTGATTGCTGAGATTGTTTTAACGTTCATGTTCCTCTTCATCATTCTTGGCTCTACAGATCGGCGTGCACCAGCCGGACTTGCACCGATCGCCATTGGTTTGGGGCTAACGTTGATCCACTTGATTGGCATTCCGGTAACCAATCTTTCGGTCAATCCAGCGCGTTCGACTGGTCCCGCGGTATTTGTAGGCGGCTGGGCACTGGCACAGCTCTGGCTATTTTGGCTGGCACCAATCGTCGGCGCCATTGCTGCTGGCGCTACATATCGATGTGTCTTTGAAGCAGATTCAGCGACTTAGAAGCGGTCTTTGCGAAGTTGAAGGTCTGGTTTTTAAAATTTCCATCGCCATTCGGCGCGCGTTCCGAAGATGTCTGAGTCGTTGTCTTTTAGACCGACCATTGCGTCCAAGCGGATAAGCGTCCAGTTCGTCAACGCCCTCTGATAGCGACCACCGAATGCGTACTGTGGCCCAGCGGCATTGCTCAATTGAGGGTCGCCGTAAGTATCAAGGGCGGCGAACTCCAAAACGGTTTGTTGGCGAAAGTCGGCAGACAGAATGTTGATACCCCAAGCGCCGCCATAGCTGTTGGCGCCGCTGGAATCCAGCGTTGGATATGCGGTCAGGTTATCCGATTCGAAATTGATGCCCGTGTTTCGCAAGACACCACCCGCACCTAGCGCGCGGGCAACCGACTGGGGCCGACCAGTGCCATAAAAAAAGTTGGCATAAGGAATGATCGTTTGAGCATCGTATGAAACCCATGAGTTTTCCAGCAGCAATAACGTTCCATCGGCTGTGCGATCGACCGACGAACCGTTTTGGCCACTGTTGTTAATCAGCCGAATGGAGTTCGATAGCCGTTCGAAATAGCGGCGTGAATATGCCACCGCGGTGTTGTGGTAGGACAGATCACTGTCGAAATTGTTCAATACAAATGCGTAGTCGGCTTCGATGTAGCCATCATAGGCTTCGACGAACCAAGCGGTTCCATATGCGTCGGCAACGCCATTATTGTTGTCGAACGCAGGTGAAGTCAGCTGATCAAAGAGAGCGAAAAAAGTCATGTCATAATTGGACCAGTTCAGCGCCTTGGAGTGCTGCCAAGACTTGGCCACGGCTAGCCCAGCAAGCGTGTCATCGAGCCAAACTCCGTTTTGATAGAGGAGCGGCATCAGTCCGGCTGAAAAGGCTAAATCGAACGGCGCGTCTTGGCCAGTCAAGCCGCCGTACATCGCGCCCAAGTCGCCTTCAAAAAACAAATTGTCGAGCTGCGCGTCGAGCTCTTCCTCGAATTCGATGTTCTTGGAATCGCTGAAGTCTAATCGCGTAAATCTTCCATTGTGGTCAAGCGGCCCTGTGAAGGCATGAATCCGCTCAGTTCCGGTCAGCCGCAGATCCAAATCGAGGTTCAGTCGATTGGCTACCGAACGAACATCTTGACCATTATTCCGATGTACACCAACGCCAGCTCTATAGTCACCATAAACTAAAAATTGCGGCGTCAAAAGATTGACGTCGCTAAAAATTGGAACCGCCGGTGAATAGATGCCGTCTCCATAAAACGGCCGCCACAACTCGACCCACGGCCTTTGCGTTGGAGTGCAAGTTTTGCCGTAGTAGGTCTTCAACTGGTCGCTGGGATCAGGTGGCGGTTGCGGAACCGGCACCGGCGCAAAGTCGCTCGCATAATAATTTTCAGATCGAGTTTGCATTGAAAAATCGTTTGGTCCGCAACCAATCGTCGCTGGCATTGGTACATCGGAGCCACTGGGGCGGCATTGTGTTTGTGGTTCACAAGCGTCGATATTCCAGTGTTGCCTAATTTGCAAACGTTCGTGGATCCTTTGCAGTAAACGATGGCGAGATTCGGCGTTGGTCGTAGATCCATAACATGCCCCACATGCCGGATTAATGCTGCCGCTGAGCAGCGAGCTAAATGAAGACGCATCACTCTGATAAGTCATTGGTAAATCATGAGGAATTTCTCGCGATTGCCCCAGGATAATTGGGTCGCTGTAGCCGGCCGCAATTGCGTTGAGCCTCGTCGACATGTTCGGCAACAGCGAATCGAAACCTTGCCAATCCTGTCGTCGAGGCGCAAGCGATCGATCCAATAGCGAGCGTTCATACTGTTCAGTCTTCGCACGATTCTCAAGCTCGTTTGCGTCATCGTCCGAAGTTTCTTCGGCAATCTCTCGAGCATCCAGGCTCTCGTCCTTAGGAATTGATTTTAGTGGATCAACGTGCGGCGGTATCACGGGTTCGATTGGTGAAACAGGATCAGCCGGCGGTCTGCGATTGGGCTCCAGCGGACGTCGCGGAGGTACTCGCGGCAGATTTTCAATCGGCGACGATGAATTACCGTTCAAGTCATAAGATCGATTGGGGCGCGGCAAACGTTCGCCTCCGCTGCGTTGCATCCACTGCGCGTCGAAACGTTCGTTCGGATCGATTGGCACCGGTACAACACGCTCCAGCGCATCGGTTTGTTCTATCGATTTGGGTGGCGTCGAATTATCGAGCAATTCGAATGGGTTGGGTTCATTCTGAGCCGAGATGACTCGCCAAGGCGATTGGCTCGGCAACGACTTGGGTTGCAATTCACCGCGGTCCGACGATTGCTCGACCGCTGGAAGATAGAGCACATGCCTGGGCGGCAAAACAACTGAGCGGGCGGTGGCGGTTTTCTCTGGTTCTGTCGTCAAAAGCGACCGTTGACCGCGTGGTGATTGTGCGTGTAGCGAGCCCAGTGCGATGCTCAGAAGCACGGCTGTCGACGCTGCAACGAAACGAACCTGGCGCAACGAAGCTAGCCAGCGTCGATGCTTTTGATAGGTTGCTTCGGTGTAGTAAATCGACTTGGTCACGATGTTTTTTGAGGAGGCGACGACAGGCATCTTTTGCAGCGATGCGAGCGGCTCTAAGGAACCATAAACTCAAACGACTGGCCATGAAAATCAATGATCCGCTCGTTCAACAAGCGAATCGATTCGGCTGGCAGCCCAACAAAGCGAGCAAAGTAGGGCGGCTCAACACGGCTGCGAAGCCGAGCACTTATGCGATACTTGCCGCTTTGATTGATCAAGCCGCCGGGGACGTGAAATTTTTCGATGCGATAGTCCAAAGGTGCGATGCTGTGAGCTTCCATCCGTGCAAATGGCGTGTGATTGAGGACGGTATAGGGGACTGGCCCTGGCCGGAAAAATGGCAGCGGATCGATGTCGACTGGCACTGGAAAGTAAACTTCGCGATCGGTCCCTTTGACGTTGGTAATTAAAAATTTGGTCTGATAGTTTGCAAGTTGTAGATCAGGCGGAAGGCGACGTTGCTGCACGTCGATCGATTGAACGTCGCGGAGATCGCCATAGCTGTCCACGTCACCCGATTCGAAAATTCTTGCGCCGTTGGGTGCGATGACGACAACATTTAGCCAAAGCTGCGGTTGAGCGCCCAGCGAACCGCTGGGCATGTTGTGACCTTCGCTGGTGTTGGCGACGACGAAGCTAAATTTTAGGTCTTGGCCAACGTGCGGTGGCGACAGGAAGTTAGGTCCTTTAAGTTCAGAACTCAGCTCCAACGTTGCAACGGAGCTTTGTCGTTTGACGTCGATCAAAGCAAGGTTCTCCTGCACTAACTTGTAAGCGTCGCGACGTTCTTGTGCGTTCTGCCACGGTGCTGGAAATCGATAAGAGGCAGGTGCTGCTGCGATCTGACGTTCGAAAGCCTCCGAGCCCCAACCGTTGCGCCAATCGAACCCAATGAGATCGGCTGGCTTCCAGCGAAGTAGCTTCTCGTTGTGCGGAAAGATTGCGGGGTGCGATAGCGAGTAGCTTGGCCCATGGAACATATGATTGGCGCGTTTGCGATCGGTTCGAACCGACTTGCCGCTCAGGTCCGCGATCGATCCACTGGCATAGCCAAGCGGCTTTCCAGGGACGATTCCCATGTGACAATCTTGGCACGAAATACCTTTGGCACAAGCTGGACCAGCACGATACTGCTGGTAAACAATTTCCAGCGCGATGCCAGGCTGCACAACGACTTGATGGCAGCTTGCACAGTACGAACTGTCGCTAAGCTGTTCGAATTGTATTGCGGCTCGATGTAGATCCTGAGCCGGACGTTTGTCCAGCGGACTCGTTCGGACTTTGTATTGATCCGGATTGGCAGCCACAGTTTGAACGCCGTCTCCACCAACATTTCCGACGATCGGATCGTAAACAGAGCCTGGCTCAATTCGGCGTTCGCCATTGACGCGCCCGTAACGTTCGACGACTCGATGACAGGCAACACAAGTTACGCCTTCACGCAAGACATGCGGACCTTCCAACGGGGAAGCGTATCGAGGAACTTTCAGCTGCGTCGCGACCGGGGCATGACAGCGCAAGCAGAACACGCCAACGGTTCCGCGTGTTAAATCGCTGATAGCTTCTTCAAAGCGTTGAAACATTGGAGAGATCGTTGCGTAGGCATGCGCCGAGACTCGCCATTCGTCGTAAATCTCTTTGTGGCACTTGGCACAAGTGATCGCCGAAGGATAAAGCGTATTGGCAAAAGCCTCTGCATGAGGGTCGATGCCTTTGGAATCAAGATAAGACTTTTCTTGTTCACGGGATGCATTCCGCTGAGCCTCACGAGCGGCGTTTGGTCCCATGCCAGACAGCGGATCGTCGTTAGGACTGATCTCGTTCGAATCCAACAGCAAATCATCGCCCAAGTTTGCATTGTTGGGTGCAAGTAGGTTTTCGTCGTTATTTGAAGGTGTGATTTGATAGGTTGCAGGATGAAATCTAGACGTCGCCGAATGCTGAGATGTTAGTCCGTTTGAAAGACTTTCTTGTGAAGCAGCCGTTTGCGATACTCGAATTGCTTCAATCAGCTTGGCAAGCGATTCGGCGTCTGCGCCATTGCAAACACCTGAAAGCTGCGCGTTTGCATTGGCCGAGACTACCAATTGCACGACGACCAATTGCATTACAACCCACGCTAAACAACGAAACGAAACCATCCTGGAATAGTATGGCGTTGCGGTGGTGGTTGAGGAAGCTTGCAACATTTTCGCTCGATGAAGAAATTCGGACAGCGGCAGCTACAGGCTGTCGATTCCGAAGATTCCGACAGAGGTAAGCGCGACCGCTAATAATTGAATCGACCCACATAAGCAACAAGTCGAGCATTCGGAGTAAAACCGTTTCGATCGGATCGATCGTCAACAACCGCGTTGTCAAAAGAGTCATCGCAATCGGAAGACTTTGTCGCTGCGAGCAACAATAATTGTCAATCGACGGACTTATTTTCCGCGAAGGCGAGAAAAAGATTCAAGCTTGCAGTGGGAGGCTACCCATGCCAGAAACGAATGACCGCAGCACACCATATCAAATTCGAATGCCATCGCACCAGGCAGCCGCCAAGCTGCGAATTGGCCGGCGAGAATTGCTTGTGCAAGTTCGTGATGTATCGTGGGCTGACATCACGGTTGCGCTCCCCGCGAGCGTCGCTAGAAAATTTGGCAATGGGCGATCAGTTACGCTGACCCATCAAGGCGAAACGCTAAAGTCGAAGATTTGTGCTCGGCACGTCGGCACTGATGGCGAAACGCTGCTTGTTCTGCGTCAAGTCCACGGTGAGTTGGCGTCGAGCAAAATGACGAAGACGCATCAACATCCTGATCGCATTCGACCAGTGTCGGAACAGCGAGTCAATTCCGATCCGCTCTTAACGATCGTTCTAATGGTCGGCGGTTTGGTCGCAATTATGATTATGCCCGGCTGGGGCGACGAACTGGGGACAAGCAGCACGCTGACCGATGGTATTTGCGATTTCTGCACCGGTATGCTGCAGTTCTTTAAATCACTGGTCTGAGTCGCCAGAATCGATGACTTTGACGGTCAGTTGGTAACTTCCACGAGTGACCAAGCGACAGTTTCTGACCGGAGTTATGTTTTTCGAAAAATTGGGGCGCTGTTATGACGCAGGGCCGCGTTCGGTTTAGAATTGATGGCCTATTAAGCCGAACCCTTTTCGAGATGAACTCATGTCTGCAAGAACTTCATTTGCCAGCCAAGAAGCCATTGGGCTGGACGCAGCAGAAAATGCGACGAGCATCCTGTTAGTCGACGATAGCTTTATCCTGCGTGATCGATTGGCTGAAGCGTTTCAAGAACGCGGATTCGTCGTCAGTGTCGCTGGAACGTGTGACGAAGCGTTAGAAGTATTTCGTAAGAGTCCAACGGAACTTGCCGTTGTAGATTTACGAATGCCTGGGCGATCGGGACTGACAATCATTTCGCAGTTAAAAGCGATTCGGAGCGACGTCAAAGTCTTGATTCTTTCCGGATTCGGATCCATTGCCACAGCGATCGATGCAGTGAAACTGGGTGCAGTAAATTTCTTGCCAAAGCCAGCCGACGCGGATGATATCTTGATCGCTTTTTCACGTAGCGTCGAAGAGTGCAATTTTGTCGACACGCAGGAAACGATTGCCGCTCCAACGCTAGCTCAGGCCGAATGGGAGCACATTCACCGTGTCCTGGCCGACTGTGAAAACAATATTTCCGAAGCCGCTCGTCGGTTGGGCATCCATCGTCGCTCGTTACAACGCAAGCTTCGCAAACGAGCCCCCTGATCCGATTATTCTGAATGAATTTGCGAAAAAATTCTTGCCACCAAAGCTACGATTTGCGGCTTATGGTGAGCAATCGCACTGGGGAATTTGCATTCGGCGTCGGTTGGTTTAGTGGCTCGGCATCAACTGACCAGCCATTAACCAACAAGTGATCTATAAAGATGTCTCCGCTCCGACGAAATGGTTCAGCGATGAGAGCCGTTCCTTTGATTTCCAGCAAATGCCGAAGGGTCTTTTCGATCGCTGCATGATTCGCCAAATCGTAAACGATATCCGTTGCAACAATCATCGAAAAACACGACTGGCCCCATTTCAAATCGTGCCAGTCGAGATAGCGAAAAGGAACAACGCAATCGTTGGCCACCGCGTTCAAACTGGCAAGCAGAAGCGCATGCCTCGAAAAATCTGTCCCGATCACTTTCACACCGCGCAGCCCGCACGCGACGCTGACTAGCCCACTGCCGCAACCCAATTCAAGCACTCCACGAGTGTTGTACAAAGCCAAGTGATGACGCTTGATGAGAGAATCTAGGTTGCCCTCAAAGACTTGAGCTGACGGCCAATCCGTTGCCCAAAACGGGTCCGTCTTTACCGATTTAGACTGCAATAAATTCGAGATTTCGCCGTTGGTTGTCTGTTCAGCAACGATCGCATCTCGGACGACCGCATCAGCATCAGTTATGCTGTACCAAGGTCTTTCTTTACCGGCGATGTACGCAGTGCCTAACGCAATTGGATAACTTGCCGATAAACGGCAAAGCAGCCTCTGTAATCGTGTCATCGGCTTGAGACCGATCTAAACCATAACGTTAGAGTGCTAGCAATAGTGTCACACAAATCACAAAAAACTTCGCTGATGCTTCGCCGAATGCTTTTCGCAAAACTGGGAAGCGGTATATTCCTCAGAGCATGATGTGAGCGAAAAAGTTGGATATCGCTTGGCATTAGTTGCAACTCAAGGGATTGAAACGAAGGGAGCTAAAGATGACGCGAATTCCAATTAGCAAAGCGGATGAACAAGCACGTTTGATGCGTGAGCGACTTGATTTGAGCACCGCTGAAATTGGCTTACAAGTCCGAACAACAAACTGCTTGGAAGAAAAAGGGATCTTCACTGTTCGCGATCTCTTGGCAAGTCGTCCAGAAGTCTTGCTGACCATTTCCAATTTTGGCGAGAAGACCTTGGAAGAAGTTTACCAAGCATTGGAAAAGCTGGGATATTATCGCAAGGGTGCCAAACAACCTGCCGACATGGCAAACGTTTAAGAGATTGCGGTCCAATCGCAGCCCTTTCCCGATACTTTTATAAACGCAGAACGCTGACATTTGATCGTCAGCGATGCTGAATCTGCGTCTTTAGCTGGCGCGACGCGAGATTCTTGTGCCCCGCTGGCAAGCTTTGACGGTTGTTCCGAATGATTCGCCGGTAACGATTTTGGAGCCGGTTTTTCTGGCTTGGTGATGCGGTTCTGCCCGCTCGCGTTCCGATTGTGAGAGATGTGTCGATCATTCATAGACCCAATGGTGGGTTGTGAGCTGCGACGCATACCGTTGTTCCGACGATATCTCATGATCAAAACGCGCACTTTGCAAACGTCGAGTCTATTGTTAGGGCTAACTTGTGTAGCTCTACCTGGACTCGAAGTTTGCTACGGCCAAAGCGAAACTCCGAGACCGGTCAGCACGAACGCCATGCAATGGCAATCGATTCCGACCGCTCGGACGATCACGCTGCCGGCAGTACAACCTGCATCGGCGCAGTTGCCAATCGAACAGCGAGCCATGTATGCTGATCCAGAGCGAACTTACTATAACGGTCCTTCCACTTGGCCGCACAATAGCGTCGAGCCAGCGTCGTCTAACTCGACGCTCGACGCGACCACGTTAATCCAGTTCGGCATGCCGCAGCCTATCCGCGTTGCATCGTACCCAACGGACCCCGTACCAAGCTCGCCGTGGGCCAGTCCAGTCGCTTCGTCCATTGACGGATCGGCTTCTAATACACGCGGTTCGTTTCCGCAGTCGGAAAAGAACGGAACTGCGCTGCAATCTGGCCGCTTCATCGAACAGCCGGCTGCAAATAACTCGTTGATGCCTGAGTCGAACGCACGTCCAAGCAATCGCAACGATGTTCCGTTTAATTTGAACTCCCCGCTAACTCAAAGCTTAACTCCCGGGCAACCATTTCGCACCGCCTCGGCGAGCACCAACGTCGGACAGCTTGACGCTCATGACGGTCGAGCCAATGTGCCAGCTTACGATTCAAACTCAGTTGGCCGAACGCCCCAATTCCAAGCAACGCAGCAAGACTTGCGAATGAGCCAGTGGAATTCGGTTCCTGTTCAAGGTGTCCCTGTTCAAGGTGTCGCAATTCCCGACGACAGCGCGCAGTCGTATTATGCTCCGCCAGCACGGCAACCTGCGTTACCGGCTCAATCGAACACGGCCAATAACCAAGCCAATGATTTAGCTTCCAGTCCAACCGCAATCGCATCGGCCACGGCCACGGCCAGCCCGACTCAGCTTGCTTCGATCGCCACACCGGCTCCATCCGCTCAAACAATGCGGGAAGAGATGCGAACCAAGGCAGCAAAGCAGATCAGCGCCCAACTGCTGAGTCAGTCCAATAAAATAAAGCTCGATACGCCACAGGTTATCGAGAATCCTCGTGGATGGACGGCGGTCGGCGAAGAGCTACACGCGCGTCTAGAGACGTGTGATCATCTTTTGCGGCGCGGCGCGATTCAAAGTGCTCGCGAAGAAGCGGTCTTAGGATTGCGGACCCTTTTCCGAGCGATGGACTCACGCAGCGGCGACGCGTACAGCGAAGCAGCGTTCGATCGCGCGATGGTCGCATTTGGCGAAGAACGCGACCTGCATCGAATTCGATCCAACGCGTCGCTGATGCAATCTGGATCGTCGATTATTGCCGGTCACCAAACGCCAGCCCTGCACCAATCCGACTTGCAAGATGTTTCGCCAGTCGTCGCGGCGCAGCATTATAGAGCGTATGCTCGGGCCGAATTGTTAGCTGCATCTCAAGGACATCCGTGGGCCGCCGATCTGCTGTACGCTTTGGGGCGAACCTACGACAGCGAATCGGAAGCCGATACCGATCGCGGCATGATGCTGCGAGAGCAAGCCATCGGTTGCTACCAAACCGCCCTTGAAATCCGACAGGATCATGCCGACGCGGCCAATCAGCTAGGTTTTTCCTTGCTAAAAATGGATCGCAGCATCGAAGCTGGACAAGCTTTGCGAACCGCGTTGGCCGTCCGTCCGACCCCAGACGCTTGGAAAAATTATGCAGAGTTCAGCCGCCGAGTCGGTGATAAACGCAGCGAGCAATATGCTATAGAACAAGCGGTTGCACTGGAGACCGCTGCTGGAACGCTGGTCGATGGTGTGCGTATTCCGGAAGTCGTATCGCTTTCACCGACGCAATTTGCCCAGCTCAGCCCGAATCTAAGCCAGCCATTGTCGTCGCCGATACAGCCTTCGTTAAATCCTGTCGCTGCGAACAACACCGCGCAATCGAATGTCGCAGCGGCCCAGTACCAGCAATCGGTAACGCCGGCAACAAGTGCAACCAAAGCTGAACGTCCATCACTATTTCAACGTTTGTTTCGTTAGCGAACATCACTCAATGAGTTGCCGAATTGTTTAGTAGCGGTAGGGCGCAGGCCTTCCGTTTCTTAACGTTCGGCGAAGAACCGGACGGCTTGCGCCGTTCCGCTAAGACGGCAAAAGCAACTAATTACAAAGACAACTTGTTGATGACTCAGGTGCAAAGCAATACTCTCATGAATCAACCAAAGCTTTCAGTCCAACATTGTTCGATTACATCACTCGTGATTTTCGCTGGCTTGTTCGTAGTGGTTCTGACGTGCAGCAGCGATCTTCGGGCGCAAACTCCGACCGGCAATTCAACGGTTGTTCAAAACTGGTTTGTCGTTGACGAAAGCCCCGTCGATCAAGCGAGTTGCACGACATGCACATCAACGGGCCGCGCTGGCTATGGTGCCGCGGGTGGTTATCAATCATGCGGTCCGCAGTGCATCGACCCGTTTCAACCAGCTCAATTTGTTCCACCATCACAGCAGCCGATTGGAGTACGAGGCTGTAATTGCGACAACTGCATTCGAGGTATCGATTGCGCAAAAAGCGGCGGAACCGAGCAACGATGGCGCGATGCCGAGCCGATAAATTTCGATCCGCTGGGTCATGGCGAATGGGTCGGTCCAGTCCGTCTGCCCTCGATGCTTCAATACCGCGTGCGTGTTGGCGACGAACTGCAATTTGTATTTGTGAACATCCACCGCGAGCGTTCCGACCCGTACCGTTTGATGGTCGGTGACGAATTGGCGATTCAATCGGTGACTGATGACAACTTACGACTGGGTGATATTCAGCGCGGGGCGGTGATTCAACCTGACGGGACTTTAGTGCTGCCATACATTGGCGCATTGCATGTCGCTGGGATGACAATTGAAGAGCTACGCAAGAAACTTGAAAAAGATTACGTTAAGTATCTAAAGAACCCGGCCATTGACGTTTTACCCGTAAAGACAAACACCAAGCTTCAAGATTTGAATCTTGCGGTCACCAATTTTGCCAGTTCGGGCGGTCAAAACATTAGTGCAATCGTTAATCCTGACGGTAGGATCCAATTGCCAGTCATCGGCAGCGTTCGCGTCATCGGTATGACGCTCGAAGAAGTAAAGCGTGAAGTCAACTTGCAATACGCAAACAAAGACTACTACGGAATCGAGATTGAACCTCGACTGGCAAGACAAGCACCGCACTTCGTCTTCATCACGGGCGAAGTCGTGCGACCAGGTCGTGTCGAGTTGCTGGGACCGACAACCGTCTCACAAGCGATTGCACTAGCCGAAGGTTATCGATTGGGTGGAAACCAACGTCAAGTTGTTATTTTTCGTCGAGCTGAAGACTGGCGTTTAATCGCCACCATGCTTGATCTTCGCGGTGCGATGCTGGCCAAGCGACCTAATCCGGCGGACGAAATATGGCTTCGGGACGGCGACTTGATTATTGTACCTCCGCAACCGATCAAGTTGTTCGACAACTGGGTTCGCTTGGTCTTCACCGACGGGATCTACGGCATCGCTCCAGCGGTTCTGTTCAGCAACAACGGTGGGGGTGGCGGCATCATCAACTAGTTCACCATGGCAAGTTGAGCATGTTGGATCACAGCCCAGCTAGAATTTGTGCAACTCGGGCTGCAATCGACATAACGGTGCCTTGCGGATTGCCAGTCGTTGGTTCGGGAATGATCGAAGCATCAGCGATGTAGAGCTGTGAAGCCTGCAAGACTCGGCAGGTTGCGTCGACCACCGCTTCGCCAGTTGCTCCCATCTTACATGTGCCAGTTGGATGATAAATCGATTGAGCAAACGAACCAATCGCCTGTTCAATCGCTGTTGGATTATCGTTTGATGGTTTGGGCATCAATTGCCGATTGACGATGCTTCGCAGCGGTTCGGTATCGAATAATCGCTCGGCAAATTGAATACCGTCAACGAAAGTCATCAGGTCTGCTGAAGTGTCCAGATAATGTGGGTCAATCGTCCAGCATTTTCGCGCAGCGTTGTATTCAATGGAGCCAAAAGACGTCGGATGTAGCGGCGTAACACCGATCGATATGGCGGCGCGGTGGCTCTTGCTCAGCGGGTATTGCAGATAACTCGTCGGCGTAAAATGCAGTTGAACTGTTGGCGTCGGACTATCGGAATTCGCTGCAAAAAACGCACCCGCTTCGGCGAGGTTTGACGCAAGCGGACCACTCCGCGAAGTCGCGTATTGTTGACGCGAATCGCGATCGCCAACGGCTGGTAAGCTATATTCTTGGTTGACTGCGGCGACGACTGGGAAGACTAAATGATCTTTCAAGTTTCGTCCGACGGCTTCATTCACGCTCACTTGCGGAACGTCTAAATTTGTCAAGCTCGACTTTGGGCCAATGCCGCTTTTCATCAAGAGTATAGGAGTCCCAATAGTTCCGCTGCAAAGACAGACGGCCTTCGAAGCATGTAGTTCAAAACTCGATTGTGAAGTGCTCGAATAGACAGCGACGCCACTTGCGCGCTGGTCGTTCCACAAAATCCGTTCAGCCAACGAATCCGAAATGACGGTGAGTCGTGGATGGTCAAGTTGAGGTTTTAAAAACGCGTCGTAGGCCGAAAAACGTCGCCCGTTGCGATGCGTTCGTGCGAATGCGCCACAGCTTTGATTTAAGACGACTGCATCATCCAAGAATTCGCTAAGACCGTGTTTCTGACAGGCTTGCAGAAACAGTTCGGACGCGGCGCTGATTGGCGGCGAGTTCAACCAATGTGGTGGTACGATCTCGCGCAGTGCGGTTACTGCTGCGTTCCAATTCCATTGCGATGGATAGTGATCGGCATCTCGTGGATGTCCCAACGAAAAGATCATTGCGTTCATGCTGGCACTGCCACCCAACATGCGACCGCGTGGCCAAGCAATTCGACGATTTCGTAGCGAAGCTTGAGGCTCGGTTTGCCAACCCCAATCTTTCGATGAGGACCAAAGGAAAGGATACAAAGCGGGTGTTGTAACTCGCTTGCCCAGCGGACGTTCGCCAGCTTCGATGATTGCAACTCGAGCCTTGGTTAGATGCAAAAGCTGTGAGGCCAAAACACAAGCGCTGCAACCGCCACCGACCAAAATGAAATCGTAATCAGACCGCATAAAATTTGGCTTCGACCGAATTGCGCGTCAGCAAGGCACGGATGGATGACGGCTAAAATCCCTCGATCATAACTTCGACCTCTTGCGGCACCGAGTGCTCGATGAGCGCTTTCTGTTCGTCGGGAAGAGCAGCAAATTTGGACCTAGCCAATGATTTTTGAGTTTCCATCTCGGCCTTTTCTCCGATCAACGAAGCGCGCCAAGCAGCAGTGGCATGGACCAAGACCATCAACACTGGATCGACGTTCTTGCATTGCAAAATTTTCCCCAATGACTGACCAGCCGATTTCGTTTCACCGCGTCGCAAATCATACCAGGCCAAGTGCAGCCAAGACTTGATGTTGTAAGTTTCATTGGCCGAATCTTGCGGCGGAAAATACTTTTCAATTGCGTTCCAATAGGCCGGCAAATCTTTCAACATGGCCACTACATATTGCCCCTGAATAGTCTGTTGCCGCTCTACACCAGCCGACATCGGCGTTGGTTCGGGCAAAAGCGGGGGTGGCTGCGACCAAGCTAGGGCTGCGTACGACAACCAACCGACAAGGCCAAGTCCAACGACCGTCATCAGCGACTTGAGCAAGTTGCCTCGCTGTCGTTCTTGAAATATCTTTTGATTGATGGTCGCTCGTTGCAGTGCCGCTGTTGGTTCGCTGAGCACCTCAGTTTGATCCATTGATACGTTGGGCAACGGAACCGGTTGATCGACTAACAAAGGCTTGGGTAATTCGTCAGCTAGTTTGCGAAGAACTCGGTTCAATTCGTTTGGAGACGCGTAACGGTCTTCCGGTTTCTTTTGCAACAGTCGTTCGATGCAAGTGACCAACCCCTGCGGCAAATCGGGGCGAAGATCAGTGATTGGCGGAACCTTGTTTTGAACATGTTGGACCGCCAAAGATAGAGCCGTATCGCCTTCGAAAGGTGGTCGCCCGGTCAGCATGTGATACGCGGTGACGCCCAGCGAGTAGAGATCGCTTCGGCTATCAACCGTCTGCCCCTGGACTTGTTCGGGACTCATATACGTTGGTGTTCCCAGTGCGATGCCGACTTCGGTTAGATTATTTTTGCTACTGAACGCGCGAGCCAATCCAAAATCGGCGACCTTCACTTCACCGTCACTGTTGAGCAAGATGTTGTCCGGCTTGATATCGCGATGCACGATTCCGATGCTCGCGGATTTCCCCAGCGCGGCAGACACCTGCAATAAAATTGAAATCGTCTCTTCAACGCTCAACGCTCCTTGGCGTTGGATGTACGCTCGAAGATTACTGCCAGCGATATATTCTTGAGCAATGTATTGGCAGCCTTGAATTTCGCCCACATCGTAAACTTGCACGATATTGGGATGGACCATCGAAGCGGCGGCACGTGCTTCCTGTAAAAAGCGTTTCAAGTGTTCTGGTGAATTTGTCAAGTCACTACGCATGACTTTGAACGCGACATGTCGTTCCAAACTTTCGTGGAACGCTAAATAAACGTCCGACATCCCACCAACACCGAGCCGATGCAAGATGCGATACTTCCCCATCGAACGATTGGTAATATCAATTCGTTCGGCGTTGGAATTTGATCCCGAAGAAGCGCTTCCGCTCACGATTTTTTCTTTTGCTTGGTGGGGCCGAAATGGCTTTATAGTATCGAATGCCGGAAGGATAAGCGGTAGCGTAGGTCGCCCAGACCGTCGGGGTGTTGCGATTGCCTACGAGAAACAAAAGTCTTGGCGAGTTTGGCTACTCTCAATCTCCATCTCCAACGCGGCAATTAAGTTAGGACCAGTGTACCCGAAGCAGCACGCTTTCGCTCGATTTGAGTGGAAGCTGAACCGTCGATTCCAACACGTCCAGCTTTTCCAGCGTCTGGCCGCGCAAGTCGACCTTTTCGGCCGCTGCAACATCTCGGAAAAAGCTCAACGCTGCAGTGCCGGACTTCCCGTTGTTTTCTTGGATCCACAAAAGAGCACGTTTTGGAGAAGTCGCGTCGACAGCTTGGCCATCTCGTCCAATCTCGATTTGATTTTCGGGCAACCACCGGATACTCAGTCCACGACGAGAGCCGCTGAGAAAAGAAGCGGAATGTTGGTTGGCCGAAAGAGGCATCGGCGAATTCCCAATGATGATTGGCTGCGTCCAAGCTTGATACGCTTGCAATGGCTCCGGTAAATCCAGTCCGACGAGGATACGATTGCCGGTCCCGCTACCCAAATGCGTGTCGAGATATCTGCCCTCCTGACGACGGTGAAAGCACGGGCCAGACCAGAGCAAATGCAGTTTATGTTCGGCGTCGTCGACCTCAAGCATGTCATCGCAAAAGATGCTCGCCGACGCAGCCTTGATTGGAATCTCATGTTGCCAAAGTCGAAGCGAAGCGGCTTCACTTGACCAAGCTGATCGCCAAACTGGTGCCGCGTCCCATAAAGATGTTTGATCACTCGATGGCTCGCTGGCCCACTTGATGCTGGGCGTAATTTGCAAGCTTCGTGAACCTCGCCACAATTCGTACAAGATCGTAAAGCTGGCGATGATCGACTTGTTCCAGACAAAAATTCCTTGGGCTTTCACGATTGCTGAAAGTGAGGAATTATGTTCGATGCTTAAACGTACGTCCTGAGTCGAAGCATAACCAGAAGCTGCACCGGAGTCATTGGAGTCGGCAACTGTTTCTCGTCCGGGGTTGGCAATGCTGAGTTGTCCACTCATCCGGCTGCCGCGTTTTCTAGCGACCAGCAGCGAACGCAATTGTCCGGAAGCTGGATCAATTTGAACGTCAATAAATTCGTTGGACAACGATTTGGCCGACAGAGCGATCATAGATCGCTTCGTTCCGGCTCCACCAATCTTCGACGTTCCAGAGGTGGCAGCACTGATTTGCAATGCGCCCATCGCTGGCACATCGACTATGACCTCATGACCGCCGATTTTGCTACCAGCAGGCACTTCGAATAATTCGCTTTGTAAAAGTTTCTCGCCACTGGCCGAATTTTCGGCGGCGTAAACCCTTTCAGAATCGCCGCAGTGAATCGCCGTCGAGCCCGTTCTTAAAAAATACCGTTGTGGCGCGGCGGCGAGATTGATCAGCATCGTCGTCACTGACGGTTTCACATCCAACCAGCGAGCTTGCTGACCAACTGGTTTGTCAGAATTTTCGCTCGTCGGCTGAACTGCTGTCGGGACCGGAGCACCTGACAGAAGCGTGGCCAGTAGATCGGCGGCTTGCTGTGTTGTGCCCGTTTGATTGACTCGAATCCCCATCTCGTTTGCTTTCCAGCCACTGGCCGCACAAGCGATCGGATCGACGAACTGGCTCAGAGCGATTGAGGCCGCCGCATCGCAGGCTTGCAAGTCTTGGTTGGCTTCGTCCGCTTGAGTCAACGCGGTTTGCATCGATTTTCGCTGGCCGAGCCAATCTGCGATTTGAAAATTAAACGCGGATAAGCTGGCAGCCGATTCGGCCTGTGTAATCGAGTGTCGATGAACGCGGACAGCGCTGCTGAAATCGATGAACCGATCGCGTCGCGACGGTATTGGGAATCGAAATTGCGATGTTGGCAAGACCGTGTTGCTGTAAGCTTGGCCGGTCTGCTCAAAATAGTTTCCTAGCGTTGTCCATTTGCCCAGGGCCGAAGTCCGTTGGCTTGCTTGAGTCAAATCTTCGAAGGCTTCGCAATATTGATTCGGCCAATGTGCCAACAACACTGTCGGAACTTGATGGTAATCGAACTGTTTAGCCAGATCGACCGCGATTGATAACACACTCAATGCGGAATTCGCATCCACCACAAAGGCCGCGAGCGTATCGAGTGTTGAACCATCAGCAGACTGCCAGCGAACTTTTGCTTGCTCGCTCCTGGGCACAGTTCCATTAAGCCAAGCGGAAAGGACTCCAAATTTGTAGCCTGCCAACGTGAAGAATTGCGAGTCGTTAGAAAAGATGCCGCCGGTCAGTCGAGCAAAAGCCGCTGGTGCAGCAAACCCCAATGTTTGGTAGACCATCAGACCTCGATACAAATCTCTAATCAACGTTCCGACCGGTAACCAGGGATGCGGTCCTTCGCGATCCAAACCGCCGATGATCGAAACGTTTGCTGCCGTGACGCGCTCGGCCAGTTGCGAAAATAATCGCTCGTTGGAGTGATGCAACCGGCGAAGCATATCAGCGCTGGCGAGGATGTTTTGCGGATAAACTCTTTGCAATTGAGCGTCAAGCGAGATGCCGAGAGTTGTATCGGCCAGCAAGGTCAAATCAATCAAGTGGGCTTGCTGCGAAAAATAGCGATCGCGTTCTTGCGAGATTTGATCAAAACAAGACTGCAACCACTTTTCGGTCTCGTCAGCCTGCGAGTCGACAAAAGCCTGAGCCGCTTTGAGCAGTTGTTCATGAAACAATGCAACATCAAGATTGGTGCTGTAATGGACTTTTCGCGTCAAGATGTGCAATTGCTGGTAGGCGAAACCGAGCGCGTAGAAGCTGCTGGCCGTAATTGGTGACCGCTTCGCTCCATCGCCTTGTTCTTCCTCGCGCTGCGGCTCCAAGACACGATCAACGGTTTGGACTTCCAGCACGCTCGCTATCTGATCGACGTTGGCTTGGCGAGTGCCAGCCGAATGAATCAGAATGTTATCCGATACGACCAGCCGCTCGCGAATCGTTGTATCGAGATGCTCTTCGGATGCCTTTGGCAGAAGAATCAACGCGGCAGAAACGTCTAACGAAGAGCTGTCGCTGCGTTTCCATTCGGGCAGGCCAACGAGGTTTAGAAGAAAGCTTGGATGCCACAGGGCAGTCCAACAAGCGTGAAAATCCGCTGCCGTTTCCGCATCCAAACTGCGAGGTAAATCTTCGAGCGAGTAGCAGGGAAGTACAAGTATGAGCCGCTGGAGAGGCATATCACGTTTCAAAAGGGAGCAATCTGAAGCCTCTATAATTTAGTCCATAAGAAAATTCTGTCACGCCACGACGCCAGATTCCAGTCCAACGAAGCGTTTTAAAATTCATTCGTAAGAACGCCTATAGTTGGTTGGTTGCTGGTCGAAACACCTTGGGCTTTGTAGACTGGTCGAATGAATAATCCGTCTACTGGTGCCGCATCCAAGCCGATTGATCGCGACCAAATCGCTTCCGAATATTTTGAAAATCTGGCTTTCCCGCCTTATCCGGTTCAGGAAGAAGCGTTGCTGGCCTATTTCACCAGCGACCAAGGCGTACTCGTTTGTGCGCCGACTGGTACTGGCAAAACACTGATTGCGGAAGCCGCCGTTTACGAAGCGTTGCGAACCGGCAAACATTGCTATTACACAACGCCTCTCATCGCGTTGACTGACCAGAAGCTAGACGAACTGACGGCCACTGTCCAGCGTTGGGGCTATCCGGCCGATAGCGTCGGTCTGGTGACCGGTAATCGTCGCGTCAATCCCGACGCACCCGTGCTTGTGGTCGTGGCGGAGATTTTGCTGAACCGCTTGCTGCATCCAGACGCTTTCGATTTGAGCAATTGTCTCGCTGTTGTGATGGATGAATTTCATTGCTTCAACGACAACGATCGCGGGATTGTGTGGGAGATGACGCTGGGTTTTCTTCCTGCTCATATTCGCACTTTGCTACTTTCGGCGACCGTTGGCAACAGCATGGAATTTCTCTCATGGTTACGTCGAGCCCACGGTCGCAATCTCGAGCTCGTACAAGGCACGGAACGAAAAGTCCCGCTGGCATTCCATTGGATCGACGACCAGTTGCTCGACGAACAATTGGAGTTGATGTACGAAGGCGATGAAGTGAAACGACGTACACCGTCGCTCTTGTTTTGTTTTAACCGCGACCAATGTTGGCAAGTTGCCGAGATGCTCAAGGGAAAACGTTTGGTTGACAAAGAGCGTCAAGCAATCCTGGCCGAACGCTTGGCCACATACGATTTATCGCGCGGGGCAGGTCCAAAATTGAAAGCGATCTTGCAACGCGGTATTGGGGTTCATCACGCCGGAATTTTGCCCAGCAACCGACGAATCGTTGAGACACTGTTTCAAGAAAAGCTGTTGAGCGTCACAGTCTGCACCGAAACGTTAGCAGCGGGAATTAATTTGCCAGCGCGATCGGTCGTTTTACCCACCATCATGACCGGTCCGAAGTTCAAGAAAAAATTGATCGAGGCCAGTTCAGCGCATCAGATCTTTGGACGTGCAGGGCGTCCGCAATTTGATACCGAAGGCTTTGTCTACGCCCTTGCTCACGAAGACGATGTGAAGCATCTGCGATGGAAAGTCAAATACGACATGATTCCTGAGGACACCAAAGATCCACAGTTGATTCGCGCGAAGAAGCAGCTCAAAAAGAAGATGCCAAAACGTCGTGACGGCGAAACGTATTGGAGCGCTGCGCAATTCGAACAGTTACGGACCGCACCTTCAGCCAAACTGGTTAGCAAGGGCGAGCTTCCATGGCGGTTGCTTGCATATATGTTGCTGCAGTCGCCTGAGATTCAACCTCTACGAGATTTGGTCGGACGGCGGCTGATGGCATCGGCCGATATCGAAGCCGCCCAAAAGCGCCTCAATCAAATGCTGATCACACTTTGGTCTAACAAATACGTTCAGCTCGATCCGCCGCCGACGCCAGTACAAAAGGTTGCACCGGAGCCCAAAGCCGCAGCGGCAGGTGGCCCGTCAATCAAAATCACAGCGGATGGATTGTTTGCCGGTACCGACCTGTCACGCCTGCGGCTCGGTCGCGGCGTCGAGGTTAACACGCAAACAAACACGGACGAAGCCGCAGCAGACTTGGAGGAAGATGATGACGAGGAACTCCCACAAGCTTCGTCGTCGATGCTTGATAGCGAGGCGGAGATTCGCTATGAAGTGATCGACTATCGACCGAAAACCGCTCAGCCAACCGACGACTTGGAATTGCTTATGCGACTGCGTAGCGTCAACCCACTTTTTGGCGTCTACATGGCGGATAAATTGATGTTCGCCGATCGAACCGAACGCGTGTTGGCATTGGAAAGCATGTTAGAGTTGCCCGCCAATGTCGCGTCGCTGGTCCGCGTTCCGCCGCCGGAGGAACTCCCGTTTGGTCCGCTGGCAACTGATCACTTGCATGGTCGCTTGTTGGAATTGGGGCTAATCACGCCGGCGGAAATTACTGGTCGTTGGTCGGAGAACGATGACGATGAAGATGAGCGTTTGGCACAGGAGCAATTTGGTCGCCGCATCCCACCGCCCTGGCCGCTGCCGCTTGGTGAAAAAGTCAGACGGTTGTTTCACTACGACGTGCCGGGAGTCCGCGAAGTTTTTGTTCGCGGGGTTTGGGTGGTGGGCGAGTTGCTGCAATTCAATGGCGAGTTCTTCAAGTACATCCAAGCACGTGGGCTTCAAAAACAGGAAGGTATCATTTTCCGACACGTCTTGCGGTTTGTCATGCTGTGCGACGAGATCGCTTCGGTGCCACCGATTGGCAGCCAGCCGGAAGATTGGGAAGATGTTTTCGACGACTTAATCGATACGCTTTCAGCAAGCTGTCGAGCGGTCGATCCAGAAAGTACTGAAGAAATTTTGAACAACAAAATCGCCAACGACGAACTGCTCAGCGGAACTCCGCATCGTGTACTACGGCGAACATAATAGCCAACGGCGTAGAGTGGCAAGTTAAGATGGCATTACGTAAAAAAGAAATATGCCGATTCGCACTATCGGCAACTTTGCAGCGTACTTATAGTGGAATTGTGAGCTTGAAAAAGCTCACGCATGCCTCCGGCCGTCTTTCAGGCAGAGGGACCATAATTTGCGTTGGTCAAGATCACCAAGGGCTTGTGCAAGTGCACGTTCGATCTTCACCATTCTCGCAGCGGCTCCGATTCATGCCGCCAGCGGTCGGAGGATTTTTCTTTTTGCTTCTAGTTTCCTAGAAGCTTCAAACGATGGGAATTCATTTTGCCCAGACGTTCGTGCTGATACCAGCGTCGGAATCGATTTGGTATACTCATCGCTCAGTTTGCAGACGAAATTCGCCGAGCAGACCGAGTTCGCCGAGTTTCATTTCGGCGATTGCGCAGCAATTTGTTTACCAGCAACATTAGCGTCAGTATTCAGGTCGGGGCTTCCGTGCAGTATCCACTCAGCTTAACGTTTCGACTGCTGTCTTTAACTTCAGAAATACAACTGAGCGACGCGCAAGGGACCAGCATTTTCTACATCCGCCAGAAGATGTTTCGGTTAAAAGAAAAAGTCGAAGTTTTTGCCGATAAGTCACAGAAGACAAAGCTGTTTGAAATCAATGCCGATCGAGTGATTGATTGGTCGGCCAGCTATCATTTCACGCAAGCCGATGGAACCCCTTGGGGAAACGTCCGACGTCGTGGGGCCAAATCTTTTTGGGCTGCGACTTACGAAGTTTTCGGCGAAGATGGCTTGGAGGCTTCGATTCGCGAAGAAAGTCCGATGAAGAAGGTCGTCGAGTCATTGCTGGGCGAGATTCCGCTGGTCGGCATGTTTGCAGTCATGGTGCTCAATCCAAGCTACAAAGTCACCCTTCCGACCGGTCAAGACATCTTTCGTTTAGTCAAGAAACCAGCGGTTTTTGAAGGCAAGTTTCAAGTTTTAAAACTCAGCGAGCTGGATGAAGATTTCGAGCTGCGATGCTTGCTATCGATGATCATGCTCGCACTTTTAGAGCGACGCCGCGGCTGACGACGAATGCAATCGCTTTTTCAAGCCACAGAACGTCAATCCCGAGTTGTGCGGCTGGGCAGTTGCTGGATAATGTCGCCTTGTTACTAGAACGACCGGACTCGGTCAAAAGTAGGAGTTATCGAAAAAGTGTTTGTTGCCGCTACGACCGCATGTTTTCCTGAAGTGCCGTTTCCAGAAGTCATCGAATTGTTGATGGACCTGGAATTTACCGCTATCGAAGTCGCCATCCATGACGACGGTCAGCAGATGACATCCGAACGAATTGTCGATCACTTCGACGAATCGATGCGATTGATTCGCGATACGCACCGCCTGGATATTTCAGCTTACGATGTTCGAATAAACGCCGCCGGTGAAGAATTCTACGAACGATTCAAAAAGATTTGTTACTTAGCCAAAGCGACCAAAGTTGTCACGATCAACGTCGCAAGTGCTGAACAGGGAACGCCGTTCAACGAAGAAATCGAACGCCTACAACGGCTCGTCGCCATTGGTGAACTTGAAGGCGTTCGCGTGGCCATGCGCAGCAAGATTGGTAATCTGAGCGAGGACCCCGACACAGTCAAGAATCTTTGCGACTACGCTCCTGGGATTGGTCTGGCACTCGACCCAAGCCAATATCATTGCAGCAATAATCGCAATCGAAACTATGAAAAACTGATGAGCTATGTTTTCAATGTTCATCTTCGCGATTCGAAACGTGACCAGTTACAAGTCCGTATTGGGCAGGGCGAAATCGAGTACGGTCGGCTGATCACGCTGCTTCAGCAAGAAGGCTATGATCGCGCGTTGTGCTGCGACATTATGCCAATGGATGGTATGGATTCACGGCAAGAATTACGCAAGCTGCGACTCTTGCTTGAAAGTTTACTCTAGCCGTTCAACTCCGCCGTTTCTAAATATCAGTTCGATTCGGCTCTCTCGCTGCGCGATGTTCGGGCTGCTCGTAGGTTGGCGCACAAGTTGCTTCCATCGCGGGGCTGACTTAACGTTTGCCGCATTTGACCGCGGAAATCGAATTTTGCTCGATTTTGCTTGTCAGCTATCATTGCGAACGAACGCGTGGCTCGCCCTCCCCAGCCGCGGCGCTTTTTAGAAATGCAACTTTTTATTTCGGATCATTTTCCACAAGGGAAGTTCATGTTAATCGTCGAAAAAGCAACTGAGGTCGTGGGGTTGGGAGCGATCCAGCACTCCAGCGGAGTCAAGTTTCGGGTTTGGGCGCCACACGCAGATTCAGTCGCGGTGGCTGGAACTTTTAACGATTGGTCGGAAACCGCGAATCTTTGCGAAGCCGAAGAACATGGAAATTGGTTTGTTGATATCTCAAACGCAAAGGTCGGTGATGAATACCGTTTCGTCATTGTCAACGGCGACCAAAAACTTAATCGTATCGATCCACGAGCCAGACAAGTCACTAATTCGGTCGGTAACAGTGTCATCGCCGACCTGAGTTTTGACTGGGGCGATGACAACTTTAAGATGCCCAGTTGGAACGAGTTAGTAATTTACGAATTGCATGTCGGAACTTTCAATCGTAGCGGTGATGGCGTCGGGACGCTGGATGAAGCCGCCGCAAAGCTACCTTACCTAGCGAAGCTTGGAATCAACGCTATTGAACTGATGCCACTGTCCGAATTTGCGGGCGATCTTTCATGGGGATACAATCCAGCGCATCCGTTTGCCGTGGAAACTACCTACGGCGGCCCAGACGGTTTGCGACGGTTTATCAAAGCAGCCCATCAGCACAATATCGCCGTCATCATTGATGTCGTTTATAACCATTTTGGTCCGTCAGATTTGGACCTCTGGCAATTCGATGGCTGGAGCGAAAATGACAAGGGCGGAATCTATTTCTACAACGATTGGCGGTCGTCCACGCCATGGGGCGATACGCGACCAGATTACGGACGTGGCGAAGTTCGGCAATATATTTTTGACAACGCGATGATGTGGTTGGAAGAATATCACGCGGACGGCTTGCGTTATGACATGACGCTTTACATGCGCAGCGTCGATGGCGACGAAGGTCGCGCGATTCCAGAAGGCTTCACGCTTGCACAATGGATCAATCGCGAAATCAATCAACGGTTCCCTGGAAAGATTACTATTGCTGAAGATCTTCGGAATAATCCAGAGATGACCAAGGATTCGCTGTTTGGCGGGGCACACTTTAGCACTCAATGGGACGCACAGTTTGTTCATCCAATTCGTGCCGTGTTGATCGAAATCGATGACCAAAATCGCTCGATGGATTCAGTCAAAAACGCAATCTTGGCGAAATACAACTCAGACGTTTTTCAACGAGTTGTCTATACCGAATCACACGATGAAGTTGC
>JBGSKY010000231.1:0-2189 GCA_041740995.1 Pirellulaceae bacterium | reverse complement strand
ACTGGTACCTTTAGCCAGACGGGAGTCGATTATGGCTTACTGTCCCCTGGGTCAGTTTCGGACTCTGACAGTGGCTTCATCGGCGCCTTTGCGTTTGGGTCGGGATACATCGGCCTTAGCACCTACGATATCAACGTCGTTGCGGGACAAACTCTCGACTTCGGCGGGCAGGGCGGCCTGCAGTTTCAGGGCGACCCGATTTCGGCCATCGGCTCGGTGACGATTACGTACAACTACGCACCGGTTCCCGCACCCTCTTCGATGATCGCGGTGGCAAGTCTGGGTCTTTGTGGCACAGGCTTAGTGTTCGTGCGGCGTAAGCGGAGATAGGACAGGTAGGCTGTCTCTCGGTTGAGTTTCTAGTCGTTTGAGAACAATTCATAGGGCGGCTTTAAGTTTGAATTAGGAAAAGCAGTCCTATTGGAAGCATATCTGGCGGGTTTAATTTGGTTGCGTCTTGGTCGTCGTTGAACATCGTGTTCGTGCAATCTAATTTGCCTGGAGACTCAAGATGCTTTTCTGAATTTGCAGGAAGAATCGCCAAGGTATAAAAGTCAATGAACTCCAAAAGAGATCTGTCGGACGTGCTAAGTGTTTGGCAGCAGAAATATACGGAGTCGAACCCAGCGAAAAGAGCGTTTGGGATTTACTTAATTAGTAAACGCGCTCAGGCGTTGAAGCGGCGTTACGGTGAACGTGCCATAGACGATTTATTGTATCGCCTTGCCAACAAAAATCAGGAAACGGCAGGTCAAATCGCGCGAGTTCATCTCCTGACTTGGAGAAGCATCAAGCGGACGATGCAATTTTCAACGAGGAATTTCCGCTATCGTCAAATGGAGTGGCCACTGGCGCAGCAGACAGAACGCGGAAGCTACGCTGACGTGAACGGTGAACCTGAAGTTTTCGGTGTTGAGCATCTACTGTTAATTGCTGGGGTGGTGAGCGAGTCGCTTCAGCAGTCGTTGCTAAAGCAGTGTTCCGAACAACTCTGGTCTGTAGATAGGTTAAAGTCTGAGATTCGCAGAAAAGGCGATGTTTCCATTCCAGCATCGACTGTTCAGGATGGTGAAATCAATCAAATTCTGCGTCAAAATATAGGTTTGGACGGGAAGCATGCATCAATATTGACCGACGCTCTAACTATTTTGAAGAACTGCTCCGATCGCAATACGAAGCGAAGCCCGTTGGATATACATCAAACAGAGGAGACGTTAGCAGAATTGTGCCAATTTTTGGCAAAGCTTCAAGCCGCCCAGATTCTGATATCAGAAGCGATTCATCTCGGTAAAGACGTTATTTTAAAATTTTCGAGAAACAAATAATAATATATGTTTTTAATCCGTGCGATTCGCTGAAACCGTTCGAAGAGGACCCATGAACTTCTGCAGTCAGCGATCGATGCAGAAGTCGATTCAAGAGTTGTTTTGGATCGAAATAGGCTCGGAGTGACAGTGTATTGCCTGGGATCGAAGCGGAGGCTATATCCGCAATTAAAGCTTTAAAACCTAGGCACATTCAGTGAATCGAACAGTTGGAGACTCCGGTCCAGCAAATTTTCTGATCCATTTCGAAAGCTTACACCGAGTTACCCATCACTTCCGCCAATCGCCGTGCCACCATATGCCAAACCTACTCGAACGCCTTCGTCTGTGAGGGCTATTGTCAAATTTTGATGGGGCCGCAGAAACTGCTTTCTGCAAAGCGGCCATGCTGTAAGCCAGTCGAAATGCTGTGAGAAGCATTGCAGGAGCAATGTACACCAACCCTGAAGTAGTTCTTTAGCTTACTGCTGCGCGGAAGTTGTAGCGGTAACACTCTTCTGATGGGTAACGAGACAATTTGTATCAGCACTACGTGTGATTCGAAGTGCATTGGCTCGCGATGACAAATTGCACTGCCGAGCAAACCCGTCGTCCTGGCGTTATCAGTTGCGAAATGAGCTTTGAAACAAAGCGAGCGGCTGGCTTCTGAAACCTGAAGTCGATTTTCAGGGTCGCCGAACTTTATGACGAGTTGCTGAAGTTGTGTGCGGTGCTTGTTGACTGGACGATGATACAAGCATCTGTAAAAATGAAGACGAGTTAGACGATCGTGCATTGAAATGATGCGTCTGATGTCAGTAGGAGAGTTGCTAGTGAACGTAACGCAGGTCAGGCTAAAGGGAAGCAACAATGCCGCAGTGTGTT
>JBGSKY010000230.1:0-7322 GCA_041740995.1 Pirellulaceae bacterium | reverse complement strand
GACCCAGGCGATCGGAGCCCATCAGGAATGCGCGGGACCAGTCAGGAAAAGCCCTGCACAAGGTTTGTGGTGTTCGCCCGCAGCCCTGAGCCTCGGTCCATGGGCGCTTGGCGCCCGGGACCAATCATGAGGTTCGGTGTTATCGGGCGAGGGGGGGAAGGGTGGCGAAAACTAAAATGACAACGCGCGCGAGCGACGCACTAGATACTTTGGCCGATCCGTATGGAGAGCATAGTTCGCGCACTCTTTGTCTTTTGTCACTCAAGTGATTTTCCGCGTTTGGTCCAGCTGACAGACAACAAACGCTCTCCGGGTTTCCTTCAACAAATTGATTGCACCTGATTTAGGATCGCAAATGACAGATCAATCAAAAGGCTCCCCAGATAGCCACTATGCTGAAACCGGTGGTCTTTTTGTCCAATACGGTTGCGGCTTGAGTGCGCCGGATGGCTGGATAAATTTCGACGCATCTCCAACACTCAGACTTCAGAAGATTCCGATAGTAGGTGAGCTGGCGACACGAGGGCGGATTGTATTTCCAAAGTCCATTCGATACGGCGACGTCACGAAGGGGCTCCCAATAGGAAGCGGCGCATGCGATGCAGTTTATGCGAGCCACGTACTTGAGCATCTGGCGTTGGATGATTTTTACCTTGCCCTCCGAGAGACGTTAAGGATCCTTCGAAATGGAGGACGTTTCAGATTGATCGTTCCAGACCTTCACGAACTCGCTCGCGAGTATGTCTCAGCGATCGAAAACGGAGATAAAGAGGCAAGTCACGAGTTTATGAGGAATGCCTACCTCGGCATGGTGAGGCGTCCAAAGAAGTTCAAGGATAAGCTGATTGCTGGGGCAGGAAACTCAGACCATCTTTGGATGTGGGACCGGTTGAGTATGGAAGAGGCCTTATCAAACGCGGGTTTTCGACAAATCCGTGAAGCCGAGTTCGGCGATTCGGAACAACCTGCTTTCGCTCTGGTTGAAGATTCTGGACGGTTTGAGAAAGCGATCGCATTTGAAGCAATTAAGTGATTGTCCGCCAGGTGCTCGGTTGTGTTGCAAAGCAACGGCTATTTGATCTTCGGCGCGCAGCAAACTTCCGAAACATCGGGGATGTCCGTCACTGCGCTTGAACGTTCGAATGTAGTAAGAGAGTTAATAGGTATGTTGGTTCGGGAAGCAGAAGTTGTCGCCGAAATGCTCCAATCGAGTATTTCGCAGCTGCCGCATAAAGCGACCATCTTAAACATCGGATCATCAACGGCGCACTTTCGAACAGTCGTGCAGCCTCATATTGCGCAGTTAGTTTTCCAGCCCTTGGAAATACAGGGTCATCGTATTTTTCACATCGACTTGAAACACGAAAAGGGCGTCGACTTGTGCGGCGACATCACAGATCCAGCCTTTCAAATTCGGCTTCAATCGCTAAGTCCGGACGTTGTGTTGTGTAGCAACATCTTGGAACATGTGGCTGACATCGCGGAGTTTTGCGCCGCACTCAATGTACTAGGCCGAAACGCTCAGCTTCTAATTACCTGTCCGCGTAACTACCCGTACCATCCCGATCCAATCGACAATGGATTTCGGCCGGATGCGTTAGAGATTGGGGAGAAATTTCCTAATCATCGATTGGTAAGTGAAGAACATGCGGTTGGTGAAAAGCTGAAAGATCGATTGAAGGGGTGGAGCGTGATTCAAAAAACCAAATTCCTAGCCGCGACACTTAAGGGAAGCATCCTAGGACGAACTCGCAGAGACGACTCTGTATTAGTGAAGTCCCTACCCGGGATTCTTACGTTTTGGAATGCTCCGTTCACTGCAACAGTCGCTCTGTTTGCGCCTGAATGAGGGCTAATACTTCGGTTCTAAGAGTCGCGGCGCATGCTTTGGTTTCGCTTTCGGACTTACTTGAATTGAATTTCGCCCAGGTGAACTAACGAAGCATGGGCGTCGAGCCGATCGAAATTGAATGTAGAATTTTTGATAAGTAGCACAATGACCCAAAACACAGCATCCTTCAGTCTCAGACGTGGGATGCTTTTCGGGTTAGGGCAGGCTTTTGTAACTGCGACCTCTCAGCTTGTTATTATACGTATTTTAATTGGATCCAATGGCTTGGAAGCACTTGGGCTATGGGCTCTCGTAACAGCGATTTGCGCCCCATTGCGATTGGCCGATTTTGCGGGATTGTCGTCGTCCTACTTAGTTGCGCGGTCGGTCGCGTCGGGCGGAAAGCAGTCGGATACTGCGGCATACATTCAGTTGAACATGCTTGCATCTTCAAGCCTAATGGGCGTGTCGGCGGTGGTCTTAGCACTTGTAAGTCCCTACGCAGCGAGCCTTTTTATTCCAAGCGATCAAACTGATGCAGTCTTGAGTATATTGCCGATAGTTATGTTTTCTACGATTGTGCAGTCGCTTAGTTTAAATCTTTCGACAGCCTTGGACGGGCTTCAGAAATCGTTTCTTCGATCAAGTGCGGTCATCCTCGGCACTTTGAGCTATTTGGTGGTGTCTGTTCTGCTGGTCGAGAGCCTCGGGATCGTTGGCTTAGCTGCCGGTCAGATTGCGATGGCCGTCGTGACCACATTTTGCGCTGTATACTTTCTGGCGCGACATCTGCCGCTTTTCTCAGTTCCCGATTTGCGCCAAGCAACCAAAAAGCTAAAAGAAATTTTTAGCTATGGGGCGCGTCTCCAGTCGGTCAGTTGGAGCCAGGCGCTCTTTGAGCCGGCCGTGCGGATCGCGCTCGGCAATGTTGGTGGACTGTTGCTTTTGGGAGCCTATGAGGTCGCGCAACGTGTGCTTGGCCAAGGAAGATCCGTGGTGTTCCAAATGTTGTATCCACTAGTACCGGCGATTACTCACCTGGCTGAGAGATCATCATTAGACGCTAAAGAGTTCATCTGGCAGTGGCACAAGAGATGCGCATTCGGAAGTCTTTTGCTATCACCTATATTGCTTTTGATGCCTGATCTGGTTGCCGCAATATTGATCGGGCACAAAGAAAGCGATTTCAATCGTATCTTCTTTCTGCTGTCGATTCCAACCTGGTGTGCTATCTCAGTTTTTCCATTGTATTATCTTGGCCCAGCGACATCGTTGTTTAAGTGGAATGCTCTTTGTAATGCAGGCGCATTAATTGTTCTCCCGCTGCTTGCTAGTGTATTGCACCTCATTGGAGCAGAGGACAGCGTTGTTGGGGCTGCAGTTGTTGCAACTACTTCCGCTGCTCTCGCATCGTCAACAGCGAACTGCGTCGCTTCTGGGTTACCCTTCAGACGTCACTTCATGACCAGCATTGGAGTGCTGTGCTTTGTATCGGCAATCAATCTAGCAATGTATGCCAACTCCAATCCAGTTGGGTGACGGACTACGGTTATCTGATGATTTCGAGCTTGGTCGGTGTTCGTAACCATTCCGTAGACTGAGAAGTCAAAAAAATGCCTGAAACCCTACTGTGCGAAAATGACCTTCAAAAATCTGGCCGTGATCGATCACTGATTCTGTTTACCATAAGCTTCCCTTTCGGAAAGGGGGAAGCGTTTCTCGAATCTGAAATCCCGTATTTGAGCAGCGCATTCAAGCAAGTGTTGATAGTTCCGATGAATGGTATCGGCGAACATCGCCGCATGCCACCAAACGTGAAGGTTTGTGCGCCTCTGTGGTCCACTACGGTTTCAAAGTTTCGGTATTTCTTCAAACAATATTCGAAGCCAGCGACATGGCGCATTATACTGCCTGCATGGTGCCGAGCTGTGATCAAAGAACACCGGTTCCATCCTGCGGTTTTTTATCGCATTTTCAATTGGGCGAGCTATCGCTCGGCTTTAGAGGCCCATCCCGCGGTGCTGGAAGCGGTGGCCGCTCCGAAAAACTACATCGGCTACAGCTATTGGGGGCACACGCCTGCCTTGGCGCTCCCAACCCTTGCAAAGGCAAATGTGCCGACCCTAGTTCGATACCATCGCGTTGATCTTTATCTACACGGTCTTGAAAACGGAGGTTTCTTCTATCGAAATGCGAAGTATTTTCCATGGAGGAATGAAGTCGCGGCCTGCTCATTCAATGCATTCATATCCGAAGAAGGTAAGAAGTACTTCGAAAGCAATTGGCCCTGGATCTTGAACGCGGCCAACTCTGCAACGCTTCGTTTGGGAGTTCCCGATAATGGAGTTGAACAAAAGAAGGATGGTAGTGGCCGACTGATCTTCGTAAGCTGCTCGTACATCATTCCTAGAAAACGCGTGGAATTGATTGCTGCGCTCGTCCGGGAAATATCGAGAACGAGACCGGTAACGTGGCACCATTTTGGTGAAGGGGATAGGTCTGGCGTAGAAGCAGAACTCCAGTCAGCAGGTGTCGAGCTATCCGTAAACATCCACGGCTGGGTCTCCAACCAAGACGTTTACGACTTCTACAAAGGCACTCCAGTCGATCTGTTTGTGAATTTGAGTTCGCAGGAAGGGGTTCCGGTCTCGATTATGGAGGCTCTGTCTTTCGGTATCCCCGTTTTGGCGACAGACGTTGACGCAACTTCCGAGGCAGTCATAACGGGACGTAGCGGGCTACTAATCGAGGCCTCCGAAGCTTTGGAACCGTCTGTACTGGCTGGCCGAGTACTCAAGGAAATGAAACCAAATGGAAACATTGCCATAAGCAAACCCAAGGCAGTGTACCGCGAACGATTTCATGACAGTACAAATTATTCACTCTTGATTGAGACCCTTGGATCTCTCTCGGTTTAATGCGAATGGCCGAAAAAGCACAAATATCGAGCCCTTTCGCTCGTCCGGCGCAAACTCACAAATTCAATTTGGTGGACAGGCTATTTTTGCCGGTTCTTGTCGTAGTTTGGGCTACTCAGACCGAGAACGCTCAGGACGTCGCAAACAGTGGAATTCCCTACGCCATCCGAACTGCGGCCGCTCTAATCTTTTGTATTGTTTTCTCGATCCGTGCCGGATTGAGAATTTCGTTTGGACACATTGCGATCATATTCTCGCTCGTCGCTTATTTTTTGCTTATGAATGCTTTTGAGATGAGCTTTTATGCAATTATGGGCGCCGCGTTCATGGCTTGCGGGTTGATTGTAGCGAAGGGTATTCGTCAGCATACGGTAGATCTATTGGATTGGCAATTAAAGAGCTACCTTGTCTTTCATTTGGCTGGCCTATTGCTGGCGTTCGCCATATTTGCGGTCAGTCGGCAGTTCATAGATTTGCATTCATACGTATTCCCTTACAGCGCGTCACGTGCGGGCGAGATGTGGAGCTTTGCGAGGCTGACGGGCTTCCAAATCGAGCCTGGCAATTATGCAACCTATGGGTATGCGTTTGTTATGATGCGTTCATCCCTGCGACGACGCATTTTTGATACATTTAATCTTGTGATCGTATTATCTACCCTTGTGACCTTGTCAGCATGGGCAGTCGTTGGTGCCGCATTTTTCTTTGCTGCTGCGGTGGTCGAGTTCGTCGGAGGACGAGGACGTCAAACGCCGGCGCTTTTCCGAATTGTTATTCTTTGCGTTGCCGGTCTTGCTATAGCGTTTGTTTTGCCACTGTTAACGTCGTCGTTTGCGGCTTCAGATATTGGACAGTACTTTGACCGCAGATTCTCTTTAGCCGGGGACAGCGGATCGTCAGTGTACAAATTTGAGGCAGCGGAAGCGTGGTTCGCGGCTTTCGGTTCCGATATGCTTTTGGGTCATGCTTTGCCGCAAAGGTTTTGCCAAAACTGCGTTTCGCCTCAAGACTTGGGCACCCTGCCGAACATGATGTATTATCTTGGAATTGTTCCGACAACTTTGATTTGTCTTGCAATCGCGTTGGGTGTGTTGAGAAGTGGGAGTCCGGCGCTTGGAATTTTGTTGATAGCATTTGCTACTAGTAAATTGATGTTCTTCGATCCGGTTGTTTGGTTAGCGATAGGTCTAATGATCGGGCCGCCTCGTCATGCCCTCAAGAACTTGAAGCCGAAAAAGCTCCGTTCCTCACGCGGCTATTAAGTTTTGCACTCTTTTGTCCAAAGCTTTCTCCAAACGATAACGGTGGGGGCAGCAATTAAATCGGCACTCGCGAAGCAAGACTTCAAGGCTTATCTTCAATGAAGGCTCCAGTTGCGATTTTTGTTTTTGACCGGCCAGACCATCTCCGTCGGACGCTAGCCTACCTTATGGCTTGTAGGGGATTTCAAGGTAGGCCTGTGCATGTGTTTTGCGATGGCGCTAAAACCGAGGCTCAAATTCACAGGGTAGCGATGTCGCGGCGCGTCGTGCGAGAGATGCTTTCGGGCAAAGCGATCTATCATGAGGCGTCAGTAAATAAAGGTCTAGCTCGGTCAATCATTGACGGCGTCGACTTGGTAACGCGCGAACATGGTCGAGTAATCGTCATCGAAGACGATCTCGATTTGGCTCCAGGGTTTCTGAACTATATGGATCAAGCGCTCTGTTACTATGCAGATGAACCTGATGTCATGCAGGTCTCCGGGCATGTTTTCGACGTTCCCGAATTCAAGGACCGCAACTCTGCAGTGGTGCTTCCGCTAACGACCACTTGGGGCTGGGCGACCTGGCGGCGGGCTTGGTTGAACTTCGACGAAGCGGCAACTTCAGCGAGGCGCGTACTGGACTCCCCGCAAAGCCGAAAGTCCTTCAATCTCGGTGGCATATACGATTATGCATCGATGCTGGAAGACCAACTTTCGGGAAGTCGCGACTCCTGGGGCATCAGATTTTATCTCAGCGTTTTCACAGCAAATGGTGTAGGCGTATTTCCGCCCCGGTCTCTGGTTCGCAACTGTGGTTTCGACGGTTCGGGTTCCCATGGTCGAGGTTGGTTTCGGGCATTTGGTGCGCCGGCAGATTCTGTGTGGACACCGGAATTCGACCGGTGGTCGTTCCCGACGACGGAAACGTCGCAGCAAGACTTCGATGCCATAAAACTTGCAATCTGGAAGCAGAATGGCGGTCGTTTAGGGCAGATCGTAGATGTGGCGAAACGGAGTTTGAAGAATTTCAGATAGCACGCGAAACGGTGATACGGAGCGGGTCGTGTTACTACGACATAGAGAGACCTAACGGCCTATGATTGTACTGATAACTGGAGCACGAGGTGCCATTGGAAGGCACGTTGCGGCAGCGGCAAAGCGACGTGGTGCGCACGTGATCGGGCTCGGCCATGGCGCGTGGTCGGGCGACGCAGACCTGCCGGCGATCGACCGATGGGTTAACGGCGACGTTACGTATGACAATCTCGATACGTTGGCCGATTTTTCCGCCCCACCGGACTTAATCGTCCACCTTGCCGGGGGCGAA
>JBGSKY010000229.1:0-25734 GCA_041740995.1 Pirellulaceae bacterium | reverse complement strand
TTTCGAAGACCACTGGATTCCAAAAGTCTCTGTAACTGTTGTCAAAGCGTTTATGCTACTGGGCGAGTGGCTGCTTGTCGAACGTTCGGATTGGTGCCAGCGATCGATTGCCGCATTTCCGTGTCGGCCATGATGTTTTTCAGCTTGTAGTAGTCTTCGATACGCAGCGTTTTATTTTGGAATGCGGTAACAAACGCACGCGGCACTTCCGATTCGGCTTCCACCACGGCTGCTCGGCTTTCTTCAATTCGAGCGATCATTTCTTGTTCAGCCGCGACCGCTTCAGCGCGGCGACGTTCGGCATTGGCCCGAGCGACACGCGTATCGGCTTCGGCTCGGTCGGCTTGCAAGCGAGCACCAATATTTTCACCGACATCGATATCGGCAATATCGATCGAAACGATTTCGAAGGCGGTTTGGTCGTCAAGATTGGACGCTAGCACTGTCTTGGAAATCATGTCCGGATTTTCAAGCACTTGCTTGTGCGGCGCTGAACCAATGGCTGACACGATCCCTTGTCCAACTCGGGCAACAATGGTTTCTTCGGTTGCACCACCAATCAAGCGTTGCAAATTTGCGCGAACCGTAACCCGAACTTTAACCCGCATCTGAATCCCGTCTTTGGCGATCGCATCGAGGGTAGGGGAGGCCGAACCCTTCGGCGGACAATCGATAACCTTGGGATAGACGCTCGTTTGAACCGCTTCAAGCACGTTACGTCCGGCCAAATCGATCGCAGCAGCCTCGACGAATGTGAGCGAAATCTTCTTACTCTTTTTGGCGGCGATCAATGCTCGGATGACCTGCGGCACGTTTCCGCGAGCTAGGTAATGTGCCTCCAACGCCTTGGTCGTCATCTCCGGATCATTCAAACCGGCCTGCGTCGCGGTGATTTTGGCGCGAACAATCTGCACCGCGTCGACGCGGCGAAATCGCATCCCGATCAAGTCCCACAATGTTACGTTCGCCCGTGTGAGCCGGGCCTGAATCCAAAGCCAAAAGAATTGCCAAATCAGTCCAAGAAAGACGATTACTAACCCCAAAACGAAGACGCCGAAAGCAAGCAGCAGGATTGGGACAATTGGCATAATATTAAGACTCTGCGATGCGAGCCATCAAACGGAATATTGGGGTCAATCTAAGTCGCCCCATTGTACTCTGAAATCAAATCCGAGTGTGAAGTCGAGGCGGCAAAGCACGATTTCTTTGCAGCTCAAGCGATGCTCCTGGCCGCACTCAGGCCGCTTTGGATTGCCCCTTCGATGCTGCCCGTTACGCGGTAATCACCTGCAAGGATGATTGATTTTCGACCAGCGAGCTTGTGCTGGCGCGCCGTCGGCGACTGGTCCGGCAGCGCGACCGGGACATAATAAGCTCTCAAAAAATTCCAACTTTGCACGTCGCTGCCATACCACCTGGAAAGCTGTTCGATGATCGTCGGCAGCAATTGCTCGACACTTTCATCGCACCGCTTCAAGCAACTAACGCTGATCAGATGTTTGCCCGGCGGAGCGTAAGTTGTTTGGGCCAGCGACAAGACAGCGACCGAGTTAATCGGTCCTTCGTTGGCATCGCCACCGAGCATTAAAATGGGCTCGTTAATCGGCGGTTTATCAGCTCCGAAATAGTAACAAACGGTTGCACGCGAGGCTGGCGGCGGATCGGCCTGCAACAATCGCGCAGCCGCAGATTGCTCAATTGCCACGATCAACCGGGATGCAAATAATTGATCGCCGCTGTCCAGTGTGACTGAATCGCCATCGATTGCAGTGACCGTTCGGCCCAGCATCAAAGCGTTGCTGGGAAGCCGAGCGGCTACCTGATTTGGGATTGCAACCATGCCGCCAGCCGGCAGCGCGGCACTGCCGAGCGAGAACATTTGGAACAGATAGCGAAACAGACTGGCAGAACTTTCTAGCGAACCATCCAAAAAAATTCCACCGAAAAACGGGCGGAAAAATCGATCAATAATTTTATTCGAGAATCCGAAATTTTCTAAAAATTTGCGTGTCGTTAGATCACCAAATTGCTGCAGTAGCAAGTCGCTTGGCACGTTGATCACCGAAGCCCTTAGCGCCGCGATTCGAAGTTTATCGACGACTGATCCGATCGGCGAAATGGCCGTTTGAAGAATGTTTAACGGATCGCGCCAAGGGTCGCTAAGGCGATGAAATTTCCCGTTGATCCTAACCAAGGCGCCGCTCGAAAACAAACCAAGGCGAAGCTCCGGTAGCGACAGTTGAGAGCTGGCCGTTGGATACGCTGTCAAATAGACCTGAAATCCATGATCGAATTTGAATCCCTGCCAATCGTCGGTCTGAATTCTGCCGCCAACGCGATCATTCGCTTCGACAACAAGGATGCGTTTTTTTCGTTGATGCAGCTCATTGGCAGCGACCAGTCCGGATATCCCGCCGCCAACAATGATTACGTCGTATTGGTTGAAATTGTGATCTTTGGGCATTGCGATTAAGAACTTTCGAGTTGCTTCAAACCTGCTGATCGGTCTATGATAGCTTGGTAAGCGAAATAGTCGCTGGATATGTCGTCACAGGCATCGCATCCGAGCCGATTGGGCTCATTCGAATTGCGAGCTGAACGACATGACATCTCCGGACTATTTCGACCAACACTCATCTAAAAAGTGACTCGCTCTGCCGTTTTCCAGCAGGTCTAAAATCTTTTCAGATCGATACCTTATCTCCTTTCCAAATTGCTCGCCTCCTCTTCCGTTAGGCTTTGATCAACACTGTTTGGTTCGAAGCTGACGCTCGGCTGTTTCAAAAATTTTCCTTTGCTTTTTTTGATTCCGACGCGTTCATCCTGCCCACTTTAAATGCGCTTGCTTCCAAGCTCAAAAAAACGTGCTCCACTCATCTCGCACTACTATGAATCGAAACCTCCACGCGTCCAGCCAAGACGAACCGCCGGACCGTCCTGATCAAGCCAAACGCCCCAACAGCAATCTAAGCCCCACGGCCAAACCAGGACTTTCGCCCCGCGAGTCGGCGATGGTCTTGCGACGTTTGCGAGATCTCGACGCAGAGGAAAGCCCTGCCTCTTTAGCCGAACGAATCGCGAGAGATCGGACGACCAAAACGCCGGTCAGCAAAAACGGCTCCAGCGAAATCGACTCCAAACATGACTCGCGCGGCGAACCGCATTTCGCAAAGTCAGGCGACGATTCAAATCTAAATGGTCAAGCAGAAACCGGTAGCAACGAAGCGACCGCCGCCTACAAGCTGCTCGACTTGCAACGACTTTCGCTTCCAGAGTTAATCACGATAGCTAGCGGTTTAAATCTTGTAGCGACTGCGGAGTTGACCAAACAGCAAGTCGTGTTTGCAATCATTCGCGATCAAGTCCGGCGCAACGGTCTAATGTTCGGGGAAGGCACTTTAGAAATATTGCCTGATGGCTTCGGTTTTTTGCGCAGCCCTCAAACGCAATATCTATCTTGTCCTGATGATATCTATGTCTCGCCGTCGCAGATTCGGCGATTCAATTTGGAAACTGGCGTTACGGTTTCAGGTCAAATTCGACCGCCCAAAGAGAACGAGCGCTATTTCGCATTGCTCCGCGTAGAAGCGATTAATCACGAAGATCCAAATCAACGGCGTTCACGCAAGGCATTCGAGCAATTAACGCCGTTGCACCCTAACGAACGAATGATTTTGGAGACTGATCCGGGTGTCATCGAAACACGGGTCATTGATCTGCTCTGCCCAATCGGTTTCGGACAGCGCGGACTGATTGTGTCACCGCCGCGAGCTGGCAAAACGATCCTGATGCAGAAACTTGCTCGGGCTGTCTTGAAGAACTATCCAGACGCTTACGTCATGATGTTACTGATCGACGAACGACCCGAAGAGGTCACAGACATGCAACGCGAAGTCCACGGTCCTAACTGTGAAGTAATCGCCAGCACGTTTGACGAGCCAGCGTCGCGACATATCCAAGTTGCGACCATGGTGATGGAAAAAGCGCGACGACTGGTCGAACATGGAACCAATGTCGTTGTCTTTCTCGATTCAATCACTCGATTGGCTCGGGCGTTTAACAGCGAATCGGTGCCCGGTGGCAAGCTGCTTAGCGGTGGCATCGACGCCAACGCCTTGCAACGCCCCAAAGCATATTTTGGATATGCCCGAAAGGTTGAAGAAGGTGGCTCGCTAACTATTCTGGCAACTGCCTTAGTCGATACCGGCTCGCGAATGGATGAAGTGATCTTTGAAGAGTTCAAAGGGACTGGCAACATGGAAATTGTGCTCGATAGAAAACTGGTCGATCGCCGAATCTGGCCGGCGGTGAACATCAACGCCAGCGGAACGCGTCGCGAAGAAATGTTGCTGACATCCGATGAGTTGAATCGAGTGAATTTGTTGCGCCGAATGCTCGGCCAACTGCCCGAGGATCAAGCGATGAGCGCGTTGACCGGCCGCTTGCAAAAATCAAAATCGAACGCCGAGTTCTTGTTAAGCTTGAAAGACGTCGAAGCCTAAAATCGTGATTGCGAAAATTAACACCGCATCTGACGGTCAGCCGTCTGATTCCGAAAAGATTGCCATGGAACTTGCCAAGGTTTCGTTGCAGAATCGAAGGATAGCAATTGTCGTCTCGACATACAATTTCCACATTACGGAAAAGCTTTGGCTTGGTGCTTGCGAAACGGCACGTGCGGGTGGAATTCAAGAATCGAATATCGACACCTTTTGGGTGCCAGGTGCGTGGGAATTGCCCTTGGCTTGCAAGCGAGCACTCGGGTACATGAGCTACGATGCCGTATTGGCATTTGGCTGTGTCATTCGCGGCGAAACCACACATGATCAACACATCAATCGAGCGGTTTCGACGGCGTTAATGAACATGTCACTAGAATCTGAAAAACCAATTGGCTTCGGACTTCTGACGGTCAACACAATCGAGCAAGCGGAGGCTCGTGCGGGCGGTACAGTCGGAAACAAAGGCGAGGAGACGATGCAAGCGGTACTACACATGCTCCGCTTGTTTGACTCGACGATGCTCGGCGGCGTCCCTTTCTAAACAATCATTCCAAGCCGCAAGGCTCGAGAATCCGGTTCCTTATCGCTGGAAACTTCTGGCATTTGAGCGGTGATGCTCAAGTTCGTGTGACAGTTGCAGCTCTCTAATCTTTAGCCGCAGCAACCGTTCTGCGTTGCTCAGAATTGCAAGCTCGGCGGCATGACGTTCGGCCACGGTCGGCGATTTAGAATCAGTCTCAACTCGATGCGAAGCTGATGCCTGGTCAATGCGTAAAAGTCCGAGCCGATCGGATGATTCGTCAAGCTCGACATCAATCTCATCGCTCTTGGCGATCAACGCTTCAAAGTCATCGTGATCAAAGATCGACATGAAATTTTCTATTTAGACCACAAACGGAAAGCAGCTGTAAAAGCTATCGACAGTTTCTTGAATCGATTTGCAACGCAAGCGGCGAAGCGTCCGTCGCAGATGAAGTGCGAGCGTTAGAAGCGGTATAACCGGCAAACCGAACCCAAAGCTCTACCGCTACGACGACTAGTAGACGTCGAGGCTCTTGATGCCGCCTCGACCCTGGAGAACCGCGCCTTGCAGGCAACGTTCAGCCGCAGCCAGAAGTTGCTGGATCGTGAATTTGCGATTGGGGTTACTCACAGTCGCTGACCCACAAACGATGCCAAACGTCGATGAAGTCCGCGATGAGTTCACCGCTGGAAACTCCACGTCGATCAAGCAATCGCGACACAGCTTTACTAGCTCCGAGCGTTCAAGTTCAGTCACGAGAATCGATAGATCTGAATCGGCATTTACAAACGATGTTTCAATTTGGTTTGGCATTTTTTGCAAGAGCAGTCGAAGCACGCTTCGATTGACCTGTCCCGCCTGATCGGTCGTTACCAGTTTGCCGTTGGTCGTATTGATCGGCACAGCTCGGATCTGCAGCACAGAAAGGTTGCCTTCGATCGCTCGACATTCGTCCAATTTTTTCGATAACGATTCCATCAATGTTGGGTCTTGGGCCGTTCGAATTTCGATTGCCTGAGTCTCGTCAACTTGTTGCTGGGTAGCAAAGGATTGAAAGCCCGCTTCGTTTTCGAATTCACGTCGCTGAACGTTACTGGAGTGCTCGTCTTGATCGATTCCAATACTTGATCGATCACTAATCAGCGGATTGTCCGCTAACAACATCACGATTTCTTGGTCGAGCAAACGTAGATTCTTCCAAGAGATCGACGGTGGCTGGACTGAACTGGGAATATCCAACGTCGTATCGCCGTTGGTCCACTGCCAAAGCAACGACCACCAAGCTCGTTGTTCCGCGTCGTTGGGCTTCATGGGTTGGCATGTCAAATTGATTTGGCCGTTGATCGTCGCGACCGCGGAATCAAGTTTGATCTTGAAATCGTTTTGAATAATCTCATGAATGGTTCGATTCTGCGAAACCATTGCATCAAGGTACGGCAGCAGTTCGTAGTCGCATTGCGAATTCAGTTCGCATAAGGCCAAGCATTCCAGCGCACCGATTTGCACCTTGTCGAGCAACTCTTGCCAAGTCGCGTCCTGACGAGGAAAGTAAAGCGGCGCTAGAACCCGCCGAGTCAATGAGCGGGTCAAAAAACCATCGATGCTCGTGTTGCTGCGTTTGATGATTGTGAGGATTGTCCGGACCGTTGAATCGATCCTGGCAACCGCGATCGCCGCGTCTTTGCCCTGCGGTTTTTGATGAGGTTTCAGCAAAGCGACCAGGGCCGCGACCTTGCGACTGGCTGGATGAATGGCCGAAATATTGATTTTGCTATTTTGCGTCGCCGTTTTCGCAACCTGCAGGCAATCTGCCCAACTTAAATTGCGTGAGATGCAATTGCCAATTGCGATTGCGCGACTGACAGCAACGTCGGCCGGGGGCACTGCGACGTTGCTCAGCGTGTGAATCGATGGAGTTAAAGTTTGCATCACAGTCGTTTAGTTGTCCAAAAAGACGAAACATCTCAATGGTCGCCAGCCACATACCAAAAGGCTTATCCGACGTCGAGATTTTTAAGTCGTCGCGCAAGCTTAGGTCAGAGAAACGGCCGTGCGAGCAGTTGGAAGATTTTTTTGAAGCTCTGCCGACGAAGCACTTTGTTTACGGTCTCAAAACCGATTCCCGAAATGCTTTGGAGCGGTAGATCGCGAGCCGTCCACCAAAACGGAATTCTCAGATGAGTCAACTTAAGTCGATAGATCGGCATTCGAGCTAAGCGACTAAGCGAAAATACATGCTGACGGCCAGCATCGCCGCAACTCCGAAACTCAATCCCAGGACAATAAAACCGATTCGCCGAGTCGCTTTAATTTGCCACCACATAACTAAACCCGACAGGCCCCAAAAGATCATTATGAACGCCATCGCATCGACAATGATCGCCCACCCAAACTTGGCTGATGTCGATTCCGGATATCCGTGAGTCAGATGTAAACGTAGCAAATATTGACGCCAAGTTAGGTCCGGCGGCGAGGCCTGACTGGCTTTAGTTGCATGAATCGATCCGGCCAATGCGTTGTAGCGAACATTCCAAACTTCCTGACTATCTTTCGCTTGAAAAATCAGATCTGGGACACTGCTCACTTTGGACTGAATTTGCGACGTTTTTTCTCCTGAGCGGCTGGGCAAAAATCGCTGAACTGAGGGCAAGCTCGTCATCGCGACGATCGATTGTTCAGCCAGCTCGCCAAGCCCGCTTTCAAGCATCAACGCTGCCGTATTGCCGGTAGAGTCCGATGGCGTTTCGCGATTGCCCTCGTTGCCCTTTCCATTTTTCAGAAACTCAGGTTTACCGTCAATTTCGAAAGCTGAAGGTGCAAGCGGTTTGGCTTTGGGCTGCTGCTGGCGGAGCGTTGCCAGCTTGCCTTCGCGACCAAGCAGCACGTTATACTGCTGGCCGTCGACGACAATGTTGCCAAAGATAAAACCATCGGCGTATCGGGCCGGTAGCGAATTGTCCAATTGCAGTGGTCGAAAATCTTCGAACGACATTTTGTTGAGCCGGTCGATGACAGATGTCGCAGTCGCTGCGGGCGAGAGCTGCTGACGCAACGGCAGGACGCTCAGCTCGCTAGCGGTTAACGCGATCATCGGCTGATCAGGCATCGCGACCGGATGGTTGAAAAGATACGCCGTCACACCATAGAGAATCACCCAAGGAAAAAGAAACAAACCAAAGTACAAGTGCATGCGGCGAATCCAGTAACTCGGTCGCTGCCACATCGGTTTGGTGCGTTGAACGCGTTTGACATTCGCATTGGGCAGCGCAGATTCAGCGATGACTTCCGGAATTATCGGTTGCAATGTCTTGGCGTCTCGCAGCTCGACTGGGTTATCGGTTGTGATATTCGACATCAAAATACACGGATTCCAACATTGTGTGCTCAAAATTTAATTAATCATCTCGTTCATTCAACAATCGAATGTTTGAATGGATCAATTCCAGACTGCTCAACGAACTTCGCGCCCGACTAGATAAATGCATGTGTCGTTCGGGATTTTTGAAGCGGTCCATTGGACGCGCCGGCAACTGCCGTCTTTGCACAATATCCTAGGCTCAATTCGTTCGACTTCAAAGCCCGCAAATAGTCGCGTCAGTCCGTCGCGGACAATTTCACGATCTTCAGGATGGACAATAGAGTATGGGATCAACGCTCGCAGCTCCTCAATCGACCAGCCCAACATTGATTCCCATGTCGGATTGGCCCATCGCAGTGTGCCGCCGTCTTCGATCAGTGCCATCAAGTCTTTAGTCAACGCAAAAAAGTTATCGCGTCCAGCAATCAATTGTTGACCAGCAACTTGTTCGGTTGTCCAAAGCTGCACTTGTTCGCCGATCTCCCCCGCAGAAGTTTGGCGATGCAATGGTTGCTTCTTCAAACCCTGCTGACAAATCTGCTCTAGGCGATCGAACGCGTTGATGCCGTGCTCAGCAAACCTTAATGGGCTGGTTGATAAAACGGCAGCAAATATCTCTTCCGAAGTACGGCCTTGAAACGGTGGAACACCTGTCACGATTTCGTAAAGCATGGCGGCCAATCCGTACACATCAGTCCGCGCTGACAAATCTTGCGGATTGCCACGCACTTGTTCTGGGGCCATGAAGGCCGGCGTGCCCAAACGCGTCCCAACTTGAGTTGTTGAAGATGATTTACTGTAGGCAACGATTGTCTCTTCACGATCTTCCGGCAACGAAGGTTCATCGATGTATTTGGCCAGCCCCCAATCGATCATCGTGACTTGTCCAAACTGACCGACAATTACGTTCTCGCTCTTGATGTCTCGGTGCAGAATGCCATGAGTGTTGGCATAGCCGATCGTTTGAGCAACTGAAACGAAGTAACCTAACAACGAAAACAAATCGGCAGTTGCATCGTCACGAAGCCAACCGGCGGTATGAAATTGGTCGATCAATTGACGCAGTGTCTGGCCCTGCACCAGCGACATCACGTAATAGCTGTTCGGTCCGTTGTCCTCCAAGTCAAAAATGGTCACTGTACCGGGATGGTTAAGTTGAGCAGTAATCTGAGCTTCGCGGAGAAAGCGGCGTTGAACCGAAGGCAAGTGTGCAACTTTGGGACGCAGATTCTTTAGCGCAACCGGACGATCAAACAAGTTATCGATTGCAACCCAAACTTCGCCGATGCCACCGTGAGCTAACAAGTGAGATTTCTGCCAGCGAGCCGACTTGTCACTGGTCTCTGAACTGATACCCAAAGGTTCCAACGGAAATTGCGATGGCAATTCAAGCGTAGAACCCAAGTTTGCTTCGTAGTTTTGCGTCGTTTGTGTTTGTTGACGGATCCAATAGAAAACCTCTCTCATTGAATTGGGAGCGTTGGGAAAGTTGTCCAGCATTCGAGCGCAAAGGTCGCAGCCAATCAAATGGTGCTCCAGCGATTTAGTGCTCTCGTTGTCTAATCGATCGTCGAGCCACGCTTGCAAGAGCATCGAATTGATGTGTTCGTCTGGTTGGGTCAATCGACTAACTCTCGCGCGTTAGACTTCAGAGCTTTTAAGACACGATGCTGAGCCACGCGGACCGCTCCGAGCGTCATCTTGAGATCCGCAGCGACCTGCTCGGCTGGCTCTTGCTCGATCGCAATTCGACGAAACGCGGCGATGCTATTGGGGCTAAATTGATCACTCAGGTCATTGAGTAAGCGGTCAAGAACGAATGCGTCATGTTCTTGATCCCAGAGCTTGCTCATCGGGCTTTGATCGTCTTCCATTTGATCCGCGACGGCCGACAGATTTAAGCTGCTCAGTCGTCGTTGTTCGTCCGATTTCTTTTGCCACATTCGCCGCAAGCGGAACGACATGATTTGCCGCAACCAACGGCGAAAAGCGCCTGGTCGTCCGTTGTGCTCAAAGTTCTTGATCTCCGAGAGCACTGCGGCGAGTGTTTCCTGACACACGTCTTCGGCGTCGTTAAGTTGACAGCCTTGGGAGCGCAGCCATCGAAGAATCAGCTCACGATAGATCGACGCGAAACGTTGCCACGCTTCAGCGTTCCCCCCCCGCTGGAGCGCTTCGATCATGCTTTGTCGAGTCAAATTATCCATGGCAACGCGCAACACGTCGATTGTTGGGAGCAAATTCAGTCGCAGCGAGATAGCGAGCTTAGAACCTATCCGAAAAGGGGCCTGACCCATTGGAGCAACGGAGAGGGCCAGCCCCCTTTTCGGAAAGGCTCTTAGTTTTAACATAATCGCGAAATAAGTATTTGCCTTGGCTTTCTTGCGCTAAATCCTGGCAAAGATCGTAACCTCGCAGGGAACTTTAACAAGTTCCACTAACGGCCGCTCGGTAAACAAGCCTCTCTGAAAAACCAGCAGAACGGGCTCGGGTTTGGAGCTGACTTGACCGCAACTTTCGCATGTTCGTCACCACCGCCGTTTCGCATTGGAGTACCGAGGCAGAATTGGCAAGATTTCACTTTCCTTTCGGTATCCGAGGTAAAACCATGACGTGAGGAAAAGCGGGAGATCGAACGCCGTAAATGAGCGCATCTGGCTCACTCGTGCGACCAGTTCTTGAAAGTCCAAAAACAGAACGGAGACAACAAACGGATAGACCGCAAGCTCAGCTCCAAGTTCCTTTCAAATCAAGAAGATAACTTCGGGCTGTTATTCACCCCAGCTTTGTCTTCTATTAGTCGGAATTGAGCTCCAACTTTTCCCGCGCCCGAGAAGGCTAAAAGTTTTTTTATTTTGCTGTAATCCGCAACCCGCAATGGCTGCTTTGTTGATAGAGGCCTTGATCAGAAGTCAAGCCGCCGAACTGTCACTTTGCATTGCGGGAGATCTTCGATCTGTGAACGACGCCAACCGAACTCGTCCGACTGTTTTTATTGTTGACCGCGATGCCAGCAGCGTCGCATTTTACGCCGAGGTCTTGAACGCAGCGGGTTTCGATATCAGCTACTTTCCGACACCGGCGGAATTTATCGCTCGGCTGCCTGTCGCGCGTCCGTGTTGCGTCGTCGCGGAATACTTGGACAGCGAACAAGGGGGCGAGGCATTTCAGCTTGAGTTGTTAAGCGGCGGTCAAAAGCTGCCGCTGATAATGCACGGCAACTGCCGGGAAGTCACGACAGCGGTCAGGCTGATGGAACGCGGTGCGCTGACAATTATTGCTAAACCCTCGTCGGCTGAAACGTTGTTGCGGTACGTTCGCCAAGCGATCGAGGCGGATACGTATCTTCAGCAGACGGAGATGCGAAGAATCGAAGTCGGACAGGCGATCGAGAAATTGACCGAACGACAACGGCGAGTGCTCGACTTTGTGGTCGCAGGGTTGCCAACCAAGCGGATCGCATCTGAGCTATCGGTGTCGCAGCGGTTGATTGAAATGGAGCGAACGGAAATCCTTCGCTTGTTCGCAGCCATTACGACCCCAAACGTGATGCTCAAGATTGGTGAATATCGAGTTCTTCACGAAATGCAATTGCGATTGGATCGTCAGACCGACTCGTTGCTTGCCGAGCCTCATCTATCCTCGATTGCTAAATCGCCAATTTCACAGTCCAGCGATCAACTTGGTGACGACCAATCCGACGCTCCGGCGTGAACTTGCAAACGATTGAATGAATCGTTTCTTTGAAGCCAAACCGAAGGCGAGCGTGCTCAAATTGTCGACTTCTGGCACTTGGCATTAAACGCGTTTCCACTGGCGCTTGCACCGAGCATGTTTCATCTTGCCCAGAAGGCACGATATGAATCGTCATGCGATGTTTCTTCGTGCGACCAAATGTCGCGAGAAGTTCATCTTCTATTGTGCGGGAATGACTGTGGCCGACATACTGTGCGTGTGAAAAACGTGTCGGCCAGTGGACCCGGCAAAGCCAAGCTTGCACGACGAGTAATCGTTGTTGCGAAAACCTTTGTTGAAGGTGGCTTTGATTGGTCCAGCGGTTCTGCTATTCTGTGCGTCCAACGGGGGCGGCAGGGAGCCCTCGCGTTGTAGACAACCAATTTTTCTTACTGTTTTCGGTAAACTTGACAATGCAGCGGTTCATATTTCCTCGCTGGATCAACAAGTTCATGGCCTTGCTAGGCTTATTGATTCTTGGCGGTGGCCTGTTATATGCCGGGCCGATGTTTATGGGCGTGACCAGCCCGGTTACGCTGAACATTGGTTACGAGCCAGTTCAACCGGTACCATTCAGCCATGCTCTTCATGCTGGAGAAATGAAGATGGATTGTCGTTACTGCCACGTCAGTGTCGACAAATGGGCTCACTCGACAGTCCCTGCGACGAAGACTTGCATTAACTGCCACTCGCCGATGTCACCTGAAGGTGCTCCCGTCCTATCAGCAGTCCACTCGGAAAGTCCGAAGCTACAAGCCGTGCGTGATAGCTGGCGGACAGGCGAGTCGATCAAGTGGGTTCGCATCCATCGACTACCTGACTTTGTCTATTTCAATCACTCTGCTCACGTGAACAGCGGCGTGAGTTGCGTTACTTGTCACGATCGCGTGGACAAAATGGAAGTCGTTTACCAAGCTAAAGATCAATCGATGGCTTGGTGCATCGACTGCCACCGCAATCCTGAGCCAAATCTTCGCCCTGTCGAGTTCGTCACAAAGCTGGGTTGGACAGCAGCGGACATCGATCCCGAAGACGAGGAGCTTGGAAAGTTCGCAAACGATCAAGCTGGCCTTGGGGCGTACCTCAAGGAGAAAAATCACCTGCACCCTAACGTCAATTGCGCAACGTGCCATCGATGAAATTGCCTGTAACCGCATCTGAAAAGCAATTCTTCCGCAGCGTCGACCAGTTGGAAGGCACGCCGGAATTCAATGAGTTCCTCGAGCGAGAATTCCCTGTCGCTGCTTCGGAGTTCCCGGAAGGGGTTTCGCGTCGCCGCTGGATGCAACTGATGGGCGCCTCGGTCGCCTTCGCCGGTGCCTCTGGATGTCGATATTATCGCGAGGAATTCGCTGGTTTCGTCGTTCCGCCAAGCGGTCGCGTGGCCGGTTTGCCACAAAGCTTCGCGACGAATTTCGTTTGGGCTGGGAAGGTCGTCAATGGTCTCGTCAAATCGCTAGATGGTCGTCCGATCAAAGTCGACGGCAACGCGATGCATCCGATGTTTGCGACCTCAGCAAATTCTGGTTATGCGGACGGTAAGGATGAAAAATTCGCTCAAGCTGGCTCTGACGCGGCTACGCAGGCTGCAGTGCTGTCGCTTTACGATCCCGATCGATTGGGATGGCTTGTTCAGCGCGATGATCGGTCGCTTCCGGCTGGCAAAATGGTCACGGTGGCTGAATCGGTGGCCCAGAAGAAAGGCCCGGTCAACTGGACCGACTTCGACATCGCCGCCCGCTCACAATTGGAAACACTAGGCGGCAATGGCGGTGAAGGGTTAGCAATTGTTTACGAACCGGCTCCGACGCCGACCTTCAATCGTTTGCTAGCTGAAGTCGCGGCGAAATTTCCCAAGGCGACGCTCGTTCCGTACGAGTCGGTTTACGGTCGCAACGCGGTAAAAGGTCTTGAATCGCTGGGTGTTTCAAACGTCACAGTCAATCATCGCTTGGACAAAGCGACTGTGATTGTTGCCATCGATGCTGACCTTTTCGGTTCTGAATCCGCTTCGGTTATCAATGCCCGTCAGTTCTCGATCAATCGCGATCCGAACGGTGGTAACATGAATCGACTTTATTGCATCGAGTCGCAATTTAGCACGACCGGATCAGCAGCCGATTTCCGATACGCCTTGCAGTCATCACAAATGGTTGCATTTTTGAAGCGGCTTGAAGCCGCGATTGATGCAGGTACACCGTTTGAGGCATCGGCCGAGGAGTTGAATTACAGCAAACTCTCGCCAAGCGAACGGCTTGAACGTGTACTGCAAGTCATCGCGACCGATTTGCTGGCCAATAAAGGCAAATCGTTGGTTACGGTTGGCTACCAACAAGATCCTGCGGCTCACCAAATCGCAATGCGGATCAATGCGAAACTTGAAAACGTCGGCAAAACCCTGTTTTTGCTTGATGCGCCAAACGAGCTAGCCGGGTTGAAGAGTATCAAGCTGGACGAATTCGCTCGCCAAGCGGCCAATGGTCAATTCAATACTGCGTGGATTTTTGCTCCGAATCCGGTCTACACGGTCGCGGGAGATATCGATTTACCGGCTGCTTTGTTGGCCATCAAAACTGTCGTTTACGCAGCAGATTATGATGACGAAACAGCCGTTTATTCAACTTGGTCACTCCCGCTGACACACCCATTAGAAGCGTGGTCAGACGTTCGAAGCGCCGATGGAACGTATGGTGTTTGCCAGCCGATGATTGAACCGGTGACTGGCGCGAGATCGTCGATCGAGCTGCTTTCGATTTTGGCGGGCTTTGAAGAGCTGGATCCTGCGAAAATTGTTTCCGGTACGCTCCAAAAGTTAGCTGGCGGATCATTTACTGAGCGGCTCTGGCAAGAAGCCCTGCACGACGGCTTTTTGAAAGATAGCCAGTATCAGGTTTCGTCGGCCACGATCAACACTGCGGCTGAGGATTTGAAGCCGCTGCCAGCGTCAGCAATTGCAGCCGAGGGAGAAAATGGCTCTGAGCCGACTGTTGCCAAGAACGAAGTCTTGTTCAGTGACCCGGACAATGTCGACTTAAGTCGTTTAGAAGTCGTCGTCTTGCCATCTGATACCGTTTACGATGGTCGCTTGGCCAACAATGGTTGGATGCAAGAATGCCCGCAGCCAATCACGAAACTGACTTGGGATAATGCCGCTTTGATGAGCGTCAGCACAGCACGGGCTTTGGGCGTTGGCCAGTCGCGGGCGACCGCTGAGATGGTGGTGATTCGCCAAGGCGATGCGATGACGAAACTACCGATCTTCATTGTTCCCGGACAGGCTGAAGGAACGATCGTGGTCGCATTGGGTTATGGACGCAGCCGCGCTGGTTCGGTCGGTGGTGTTAGCGGTCAATTCGACGTTGGGCACTCAATCCAAGGCCTGCGACGTTGGAACCAAGCTTTCATTTTGAATGGCATCGAAGTCAGCGGTACGACTGAACCTTACAAGCTGGCCACAACCCAAGATCACTTTGCGATTGAAGACCAGCTTGGGATGGGAGAGATTCCGCGACGGGCTCAAGTCATCGTCCGAGAAGGCACGTTGGCCAGTTACGAAAAAGATCATCAGTTCGCCAAAGTTTCCCATCATGGCTTGAAAATCGACTCGCTCTGGAAAGAGCCGGAAGTTCGAGAGAATCATGCTTGGGGTATGTCGATTGATTTGAATAAATGCTCCGGCTGCAACGCTTGCGTGATTGCTTGCCAAGCAGAAAACAATGTTCCGATTGTTGGCAAAGAGCAAGTTTCTCGCGGTCGAGAAATGCACTGGCTGCGGATCGATCGATATTTCACCGCGGATCGCGAGGCGACTGCTGCCAAAGGCGATTCCACCAATCCCGTTGACCCGCGAATTGTGACACAGCCGATGGCGTGTGCTCACTGCGAAACGGCACCTTGCGAACAAGTTTGCCCTGTAGCCGCGACGGTTCACACCGAAGACGGAATCAACGCGATGGCCTACAACCGATGCGTCGGAACTCGTTATTGTGCCAATAACTGTCCATACAAAGTCAGGCGGTTTAATTACTTCAACTACAACCAGAAGTACGGCTATTTTTACGGCTGGCAAGACAAACGTGAGACAGCCAACACGAAACTGCAATCCTTGGTTTTGAATCCTGACGTAACCGTCCGTGGGCGTGGCGTGATGGAGAAATGTACTTACTGCGTTCAGCGAGTTCAAAATGCGAAGATTATGGCTCGAAACAAGGGTGGTGTTCCGATAGCCGACGGCGACGTGAGAACCGCTTGCCAGGAAGCCTGTGCGAGCCAAGCGATCGTGTTTGGTGACTTGAATGACAAGACATCGCGCGTTTATGCCAATCACAATGACCCGCGTAGCTATGCAGTGCTCGAAGAGCTGAACATCAAACCGCGAACTCAATATCTCGCTCGTCTGCGAAATGTTCCTGTCCGTTTGATGACTAGCGAACAATTAAATCCAACATGGAATCACAGCCATAGCGAACACGGTGAAGAGCATCATGGTGATGAGCATGGGCACGACCATGAAGAGCATGCCGGTGAGCACGAAGAAGCGCATTCGTAGCGGCCAACTTTTGGCTGCGGTGCAAGGTAAGATTTGTTTTCCAGATTTTGATCACTAAGTAACATGGCTTCGATTGCAACATCGTTCAATCCGCGAGAAATCGACAACACTGTCGAAATGCCAGGCACTCGTGCGCCGCTGATTACCGGCAATCAAACTTACACTTCGATTACCGAATTGGTGTGCCAAGTTGCCGAGCGACCTCAGCCACCGATCTGGTATGTGCTGTTCGGTTTTTCGCTGCTAACAGCGATCATGTTCTTTTCCCTGATCGGATACTTGATTCTGACTGGTGTTGGGATCTGGGGTAACATGTCACCAGTTTTCTGGGCTTGGCCGATTGTCAACTTCGTGTTTTGGGTTGGTATTGGTCACGCGGGCACGCTGATTTCTGCGATTCTATTCCTGTTCCGACAGAACTGGCGAACGAGCATCAACCGGGCCGCAGAGGCAATGACCATCTTTGCAGTTATCTGCGCCGGTATTTTTCCTGGCATTCACGTGGGACGTGCTTGGCTTGCGTTTTGGTTGACACCATATCCATCGCTCAACCTGTGGATGTGGCCGCAATTTCGTAGCCCACTTTTGTGGGACGTATTCGCAGTCGGAACTTACGCATCGGTTTCGCTGGTCTTCTGGTACATGGGTCTGATCCCGGACTTGGCAACTTACCGAGACCGCAGTACGACCAAGTTCCGACGAATGATCTACGGTGTTTTCTCTCTTGGATGGACCGGTTCATCGCGGCATTGGATGCGATACGAAAAGGCTTACACCTTGCTTGCAGCCTTGGCGACACCACTGGTTTTGTCAGTTCATACGGTTGTTAGTTTTGACTTTGCTGTCAGCCAATTGCCTGGATGGCATACAACAATTTTTCCGCCATATTTCGTCGCCGGAGCAATCTTCAGCGGATTCGGGATGGTGGTAACTTTGCTAGTTCCCGTTCGGAAAATCTATAAGCTCGAGAATGTAATTACGCTGCGTCATCTTGAGAATATGAACAAGATCATTTTGGCAACGGGATCGTTGGTTGGTCTGGCGTATGCGACCGAATTCTTTATGGCTTGGTATTCCGGGAATGATTATGAGACGTTTGCATTTATCAACCGAGCCTTCGGTCCATATTGGTGGGCCTACTGGATAATGGTGAGTTGCAACGTGATTTCGCCCCAGCTTTTCTGGTTTAAGAAATTGCGAACGACGCCGATTTTGATGTGGATCATTTCCATTTTCGTGAACATCGGGATGTGGTTCGAGCGATTCGTGATTACGGTGACCAGCCTTAGTCGAGACTTTTTACCTAGCTCTTGGGGTTACTTCAGCCCAACGTTGTTTGACGGGTTGATGTTCTTTGGAAGCTTTGGGCTGTTCATGACGCTGTTCCTTTTGTTCTGTCGATTTTTACCGGTCGTTGCAATGTCGGAAGTTCGCGGAATTATCGCGATCCAGAAACATGCTGCCCACGGGCATGGTGAGAAAGACAGCTCGCACGGGCACTAGTTTTGAGGCTTCTTCCGAGACGTCAGAAACTGAGTCTCGCGGGGGCTTGGATGATAGCGGGTTGTTGACTGAGTTAGTTCGGTTTAACGCGTTTGTTTTTTGAATACAACTGTAAGAATTATGGCAGATCACGCTCCAACAAAAAAAGCTGCGAAACCACCTCGCTTCCACGGCTGGATGGCAGAATTTGTCGATGAAGACGCGATGTTGGTCGCTGCGCGGAAAGTTCGCGATGGCGGATATACAAAAACCGATGCTTTCACTCCGTTTCCAGTTCATGGAATTGATGAGGCGCTGGGGATCAAGCCAACGATTTTGCCGTTTATCGTCCTTTGCTGCGGTCTAACAGGAACGGCAACGGCGTTCATCATGCAGATTTGGATGAACGCAATTGATTACCCGTACATCATTTCGGGCAAGCCGATGCTATCGATTCCGGCGTTTATTCCAGTAGGCTTTGAACTGACAATTCTGTTCAGCGCTTTTAGTACGTTTTTCGGAATGTTGGCCCTTAACGGTTTATTTCGATTCAGCAACCCAGTCTTTTCAAACCCAAGTTTTGATCGCGCAACTAGCGATCGATTCTTTCTGTTCGTTGACGCTCGCGACAAATACTTTAATCGTGAGTCGGTTCGTGAGCTGCTTGCCAGCACATCCCCGGATGGGATGGAAGAAGTCATCGAAGATTCGACTCCAACTGAAATCCCACGTGTGATTTGGCTTGGGCTTGTGGTGTTGCTCGCAGCAGCGATGATTCCAGCGGCCATCGTGCTAAACATTCGTTCGGGACGCTCGCCGCAACCACGCTTCCATGTTTTCTTTGACATGGATTTTCAGCCGAAAAAGAAGCCACAATCATCGACCACAATTTTCGCGGACGGACGTTCAGAACGACCGCAAGTCCTCGGCACATTTGCGCGTGGCCAACTGCCGACGATTGATCCTTACATTTTGGGCTACGATCCGACAAAGATTGCGGTTAACGGAGTCGGCAATCAACGCTTCGTAGCCTTGCAAGAAGAAGTGGGCGAGACGGAAACTGAGCCTGCGGAAATTGAGCCTGCGGAAACCCCAGCGGCGGAAACTCCGGCAGTAGAAGAAAAGCCGACGGCCGAAAGCAAACCGGCCTCCGAATCGGAAGAAGCTAAACCGGCTGCGGAGGAAACTGAGGCCGAGCCGGAAGCTGAAGAGGCTAAGCCTAGCGATGCGGAAAAGCCGGCCGAAATGGCTTCTGAAAAACCGACTGAAACATCAACTGAGGCGGAACCGGAAAAGCCGGTCGATACCACTCCGCCAGCAAGCGCCGCAGCGCCAGATTCTGCATCGATGGCGCCGGCCGCATTGCCGCCCGAGCTGCCGTTTTTGACGAATTTGCCCATTGAGCCGACCGCTAAAGCAATGGCGTTGGGCAAGTTAAAGTTTGAAACTTATTGTACCGCCTGCCATGGTTACGCTGGAGACGGTGATGGCTTGGCGGCGCGACGCGCGGCAGCATTGAATCAAGGCTATTGGCTGCAGCCAACTTCACTGCACGATGCCAAAGTGCAAACCCAGCCGGTTGGTCAGATTTACTACACAATCAGCAACGGCAAAGGCAAGATGGGCAGCTACGGAGCGGTTCTAACTCCTGAGGAACGCTGGGCAGTTGTCATGTACGTTCGGGCTTTGCAGCGGGCGAAAAATGCGAAGATCGAGGATGTTCCGAAGGAGCAACGTGGTTCGATTCAGACAACCACGGCAACCCCAACGAATTGATTGAAGCAGTTTCCTGAGGCTATGCTGTTCGTTTTAACTCGTAAATTTAATATCCGTCCCATTTAACGTTTTCGCTGTCCGATAACACTCGTGCACGGGCGAAACTTTTGACATACGACTTGGATCCCATGGACATTGCGGAATCAAAACCAGAAGACTATTTGTTGCCCGCCCGCTGGCAGGCGTTAGCGCTGCCATTGGCTGCCGTTGGTGTGGTCCTGGTAATAATCTCGTGGGGCGTTTTTTACGCGAGTAATGCTGGCGAAGACGGGCAGCAATTTGCAGTTTTCTGCCGATCGTATCTCGCGAATTTCATGTACATCCTGAGTTTCGGGATCGGTGGAATGTTTCTCACGTTAATTTCGTTCCTAACACGGGCTGGTTGGAGCGCGTCGATTCGCCGGATGGCTGAGTTATTGTCGGTGACGATTCCTTGGGTTGCACTGCTGTTTATTCCAATTCTACTGACCCTTGTTTTGCCAGGCGGAGTTGCTATTTACGAATGGAACACCGCAAAGCCGGAAGGCTTGATCGCTGGAAAGAGCGGTTATTTGAACATGATGTTCTTTACCATTCGCTCGTTGCTCTACTTCGGTATCTGGTCGATGATCACGCTTTGGTACTATCGACTTTCAGTGCGACAAGACGAAACCAAGGATATTGAATCAACTCTTGCTCGACAGAAATGGTCCGGGCCTGCAGTAATGCTATTTGCCCTAACAGTTTCGTTTGCGGCTTGGGACTGGATTATGAGCGTCGATGCGGATTGGTACAGCACGATCTTCGGAGTCTACTATTTTTCCGGCAGCATGTTCGGAGTCTTTGCGTTCATGATCATCGCATTTATGATGCTGCAAAAAGCCGGCAAGCTCCGCAAGTCGGTCAACATTGAACATTACCACGACATGGCAAAATTCCAATTTGGATTTATCATGTTTTGGTCGTACATCGCATTTTCCCAACTTCTGCTCTATTGGTACGGTAATATTCCTGAAGAGACCGTTTGGTATCGGTTTCGATGGGAGAATGATTGGTACATCTTCAGCTATGCGTTGATTGCTTTGCACTTTGCAATCCCTTTGTTGGGTATGCTCAGCCGTCACGTCCGAAGAAACTACTTTGGCTTAACGTTCTGGATGACATGGGCCTTGATTGTGCATTGGATGGATTTGACATTTTTGGTAATGCCGACCATTAGCAGTTTTAATGCTCCGATGATGATTGGTCACGCTGTTGGTGGCTTGGGGATGTTCATGATCTTTTTGGGCATTGTATTGTTGCGATCGTCGAATGTGTCGTTGGTTGCTAAGGGTGATCCGCGATTGCACGAAGCTCTATCTTACGCAAACCCACTTCTATAAGTCTTTTGGCAACATTGAAATAGATCTAAGATGGCACGTTACGACGATATTAACACTCCGATGGTCGCATTTGCGACGGTCGTCTCTTGCTTGTTCCTGCTGGCTATTATTCAAGCAACGCAGGCTTTAACTTACTATTGGGCTGAACATGCCGAGACCAAGGCGTTGTCTGCGTACGAATATTCGACCAGCGACAATCTGATCCGTGAACAACGCAAGACACTCGACGGTTACCAGTGGGTAGAGAAAGCGGCTGTAGAGGAAAGTGCAAAGCCCGAAAAAGAATTGCACATTCCAATCGGGCGTGCTCAGGAAGTTGTTTTAGAAGAGCTAAAGAGCTCGGCATCAGGTACCTGAGCTGATTTTCGATTAGCGGTTCGTTAAATGTTTGTCGCAAGACATCTGACGTATAAAGATGTGCTGCGAATACAAATGTGACGTTCACTTAAAACGCTGACTCTTGAGGTGGCGGGTTATACAAAGCTTTTGGCGTTTGCCAGTCTGTTGAACATGTTCCGTACAACGGTATTTACGATCTGGACTTTTTTTGTTGCGTTGACTGCGGCTAGCGGACAAGTGCAATACGGTGTCCCAGAAAATGCAAAAGGCATTCAGGTCGAGCCGCACATTGGCGAATATCTGCCGACAGATGTTAGCTTTGTCGATGAGAAAGGTCGGACGGTTGCGTTAAGTTCAATCATCGACGGGACGGTTCCGGTTTTCGTTACGCTTAACTACAGTAATTGTCCCGGCTTGTGCATTGCCCAACTCAGCAACCTGACCAAGTCTCTCAACGACATGCCTGAGCTCAAGCTCGGCAAGGACTTCCGGCTGATTTCTATCAGCATCGATCCGAGCGAGACCGACGAACGGCTTGCAAAGACGAAGGAGCGTTACGCGGGATTGCTGGATGAGCAACATGATCGCTCTGGATGGTATTTTTTACGCGGTTCGTTGGAATCGATTACCAAGGTCGCCAAGGCAACTGGTTTCCGATATACCTACGACGCCAAAAGTGGTCAGTACAGCCATGCTGCGGTTGCGATTGGAGTCGCGCCGACTGGACTGATGACACGTTATTTATATGACTTGGCAGTGGACGGTGCGACATTGCGTCTCGCGATCATCGAGACTTCTCAAGGTAAACTTGGAACGATAGGCGACCAGTTGCTCTTGTGGTGCTATCATTTCGATGAAAGTGCAAATCGATATTCGGCGAGCGCTCGAAAGCTTCTGTCACTGACGGCAGCACTTTTTGTCATCTTTGGTCTCGCTTTCTCGCTTCCATTTTGGCTTAGCAGACGAAACACCAAGCATGGCAAGGCTGAGCAACGCGAGTCATTGGATTCGAGTGGTCGAACACCGTGAGTTTGTAGAGATGGTCAAGTGACTTTGCGTGAGTCGAAAAACCGCAGACTGTTTTTCGGAATGTGTCAAAGCTCAGTTATGGCTTGTTGGGTGTGTCTGCTTGACTGCGGTCAAAAATGGAGTGCTCGAGTTTGGCGGTAACGCGATTGGCTTGGCAGTTCATAATGTTTATTATTTAAAGCCGATCCCAGAGCGGTTCGAACTGTATGGGAACTTGGAGGGGTTGTCTCCTCTCAAATATTGCTTTTGAAGTTATTAGCTAAAAACCTGCAAATTAGAAATTGATGATGAATATTTTCGCAGCAACTGGAGGCGGGGATTACTTTTTCCCGGAACAAGCTTCGACTTTCGCAGCCGAAGTGGATTGGTTGTTTTACGCGCTGTTTTGGATCTCGATGTTCTTTTTCGTTGGGATTGTGATTGCGATTATTTGGTTCATGATCGCCTTTCGCAAGCGACCTGGCTATCAGGGCTCGCCGCATGCATTGCACAACAACTTTCTAGAGATCACCTGGACAGTCATACCGACGTTCATTGTTGTTTGGATCTTTGGGCAAGGAGTTGTTGGCTATCTGGACATGATGAAACCGCCGATCGACACGGAAGACATTAGCGTTACGGCTCGGCAATGGGCGTGGCAATTTGGGTATGAGAACGGTGCGATTAGCGCTGACGACTTGCATTTTCCTGTCGGTAGGCCAGTTAAGTTAACGATGCGTTCGGAAGATGTGATCCACAGCTTTTTCATACGAGCCTTTCGCACGAAACAGGACGTTGTGCCTGGTCGTTACACTTATATGTGGTTCACACCGACTAAAGTTGGTGAATACGATTTGTTCTGTACCGAGTATTGCGGTGAGAAGCACAGCATGATGAATGTGAAGGTATTTGTGCATTCAGAAGAGGATTATCAAGCTTGGCTAGAGAAAGCCGCCCGACCGCCTGAAGAGCCTGAATTGTACGGTCAATGGCTCTATGAACGCGTTGGCTGTAAAGCTTGCCACAGCATTGATGGAGCGAACAATACTGGTCCGACATGGAAGGGCTCCTGGGGCAAAGATGTGCCGTTGACTGGTGGAGCGACTGTAAAATTTGACGAGAACTATGTTCGTGAATCCATCCTTGATCCTCAGGCGAAAATTCATGCTGGCTACGAAAAAGCTAAGATGAATTCTTATCGCGGTCAGTTAAATGACAAGAAGATCGACGCAATCATTTCGTTTATGAAAACGTTGCAGGATTAGTCGAACTTGAAAACCCAATCGCAAGCAAAGATGAAATAAACAAGAGAAATAATATGAGTACAGTTGTAATTAATCCCCCTGGTGTCGCCGCCAGGCCTGATGAACCACAGGGCAATTACCTAACGCACACTCACGGTGCGTTGAGCTGGTTGTTGACATTGGATCACAAGCGAATCGGAATCATGTATCTCGTCGGGATCATGCTTTCATTCCTGATCGGTGGTGTTCTTGCGTTAATCATCCGAGCTCACCTGTTCAGCCACACTGGCGCATTGCTTACTCCGGTTCAATACAACCGGGTGTTTACACTGCATGGTGCGGTGATGGTTTTCCTCTTTATCATTCCAAGCATTCCAGCGGCTCTCGGTAACTTTCTGTTGCCGATCATGCTTGGAGCCAAGGACGTCGCATTTCCACGGCTGAATCTCGGCAGTTTTTATCTGTGGGTTTTGGGTGCGATTTTCTTCGTTGTAACTTTGATCACCACCGAGCTCGATACTGGTTGGACATTCTACACGCCCTATTCGCTCAACACGCAGGGTTATGTGATCCTCGCAACGATGGGCGTGTTTGTGCTAGGCTTCAGTTCGATTTTCACTGGTTTGAACTTTATTGTGACGATCAACACGATGCGTCCGCCAGGGATGACTTGGTTCCGCATGCCGTTGTTTCTGTGGGCCGTTTACGCGACTGCAATCATCCAAGTTCTCGCAACTCCAGTTCTTGGAATTACCGTTCTGTTGCTGACCGCTGAGCGACTTTTTGGACTTGGTATTTTCAATCCAAAGTACAATGGTGATCCGGTCACCTATCAGCACTTTTTCTGGTTCTATTCGCACCCAGCCGTTTACATCATGATTCTTCCAGCGATGGGAATCATTAGCGAGTTGATGAGCGTACACAGCCATAAGGGTATCTTCGGTTACCGTTTTATCGCTTATTCATCGATTGCACTTGCTCTTTTCGGCTTCCTGGTTTGGGGCCACCATATGTTTACCAGCGGCATGGCCGACGTCACAGCTATCGTCTTCAGCGCGCTGACTTTTACAGTCTCGATCCCATCCGCAATTAAGGTCTTCAACTGGTTGGCGACGATGTATGGCGGTACGGTGACATTGACGACTCCGATGCTTTACGCACTCTCGTTTATTGTCCTGTTCACAATCGGTGGTTTGACTGGACTACCTTTGGGAGCGTTGTCGACTGACCGGCATTTCCACGATACTTACTTCGTGGTCGCTCACTTTCACTACGTGATGATGGGCGGAACACTCGTAGCGTTCCTGGGAGGAATCTTCCATTGGTGGCCAAAGATGATCGGCAAGATGTATAACGAGCTTGGTGGTCAAATTTCGGCGATAATCGTCTTCATTGGTTTCAATATGACGTTCTTGCCTCAATTCGTTCTCGGCAGCCGAGGTATGCCGCGACGTTATGCGACTTACCAACCCGAGTTTGAAGAACTGCACCGGATGAGTACCTACGGAGCATTCCTTTTGGGAGTGGGGCTTTTCGTCGCATTGGGTGTGTTGATTCACAGCCTTCTTGCCGGTCGCAAGGCTCCTGCGAATCCTTGGGGCGGTGTTACGCTAGAGTGGGCTTGTTCATCACCACCACCGCATGATAACTTTAGCGAAACGCCGGCTGTCGGCGACCCGTATGACTTCACACGCGTCAGTTATGATGAGAAGACTGGCAAGTATGTGACGTCATCGACGATTTAGTGATTTGCCACTGAGTTCAATGGGTCTGACGAGTCCGACGGGATTGGTCAGACTTTTTTTGGTTGATTTTCGGAGTTTGCGAACAGTATGAGTGCGACACTTGACGTCCCTG